>NZ_PPAW01000040.1 GCF_002913225.1 Campylobacter concisus
TTTCGAGCTTTAGCCTAGTTTGCTTACCGATACGCCAAAAGTCACTTAGTGGCTGGTGCGTCCAGAGCTGCTTTTTGTAAATGTGCTCGTCTAAAAAGGCGATCCTGTCGTCGCTGTGCTTTGCTAGTATATCAAGCGCGATCTTTGCGAGGTATAAATTTGTCCCCATACCGCAAGTCGCCGTCACGCCAGTCATTTTTAATATCTCATCCATCATCATCTTTGCCATCTCTTTTGCACCAAGAGCGTAAAATTTCAAGTAAGAAGTGAGGTCGATAAAGCACTCGTCGATCGAGTAGACGTAGATATCCTCTTTGGCGACATATTTTAGATAAATTTCATAGATCCTTGCGGCGTAGTCGATGTAAAACTGCATCCTAGGAGGTGCAGCGATAAATTTGATATCCCTTGGTATCTCAAATAGCCTGCAGCGGTTTTTCACCCCTTTTGCACGAAGCGCAGGGCTAACAGCTAAGCAGATGCCACCACTGCCACGACTAGCGTCAGCCACGACAAGATCAGCCTTAAATGGATCAAGCCCGCGCTCTACGCACTCGACCGAGGCGTAAAAGGACTTTAGGTCGATAACGGCGTAAATTTTCTCTTGCAAATTTTGGTTTTTCATAAGGGGATTATAGATGAAATTTGGTAAAAGTTAGTTTGTAAAATTTTGTTTGAAATGGCTTAAAATTTTAATAAAAATCTTTTAGAAAAAGGCTAAATTTGAGTGCAAAGACCCAGCACTAAAGATACTGCCTCCACTCACAGCTAAATAGCTCAATAATCAGAAACTACGCTGAAGTATGCGCGCGCGAGCCAATGCTAATAAACGTAAATGACGCCAAAGCAAAAGGCATAGCAACTGGCGACGTGGTGAGAGTATTTAACGACATTGGTGAAATTTAGTTTGTGCGCTAGTCACCGACATCATCCCAGAGCACGTCATCGCTATCTGCGAGGGCGCATGGTGCGACCCTGAAGTGCTAGAGGAGAATTCTAACTCGCGACAAAGGCACATCTGGCATCGCTCAAGCAAGTGCGGACGCAGGGTATTAGCAAATTTATAAAAATATAAAGGTGAGATGAAACAGATCACCGTTTTTTCTAAACCAAAAATTTTGCAATCTTTGTAGAATTTATAGAAATTTAGCCCTCGTTTTGGGGCAAATCAAATTTATCCGTAAATTTTCTTTAAATTTTCAAGCTTTGTGCTTGCATTTAGCAGTAGCATATCAGCGATAACTAGCCTTATCATCGCGGTTGCGACAACACTGCCACGTATGCCTATGCAAGGATCATGCCTGCCTCTTAGTTCAAAATCCACCGCCTTGCCAGCTAAATTTAGCGTCTTTTGCTCTTTAAATATCGAAGGTGTTGGCTTAAAATGGCTCTTTAGCACGATCTCAGCCCCACTGCTTATGCCTCCAAGTATGCCCCCAGCGTTGTTGCTTAAAAAGCCAAGCTCGTCCATCTCGTCGTTGTTGGCTGAGCCAAGCATAGAGCTTACATTTACGCCAGCGCCGATCTCTACGGCCTTTACGCCGTTTATGCCCATTAAGGCCGCCGCTAGAGCGCTATCTAGCCTATCATAAAGTGGCTCGCCAAGACCAGCTGGCACGCCTCTAGCGACACTTAAAACTACAGCTCCGACGCTATCGTGCTCGCTTCTAGCCTTGCTAACCGCCTCTTTCATCGCCTCTTCGTTGCCAAGGGCGTAAATTTGCGACTCTTTGGCAAATTCGAAATCAACCTTTTCGCTAATGACCCTGCCGATGCCAAGCACACCGCTTAAAACTTCTATCTTAAGCTCATTTAAAAGTAGCTGCGCAAATGCTCCGCCAGCGACCCTCACTGCAGTCTCTCTGGCACTTGCACGCCCGCCACCTCTATGATCTCTGATGCCATATTTTTTAAAATATGTAAAATCAGCATGCCCAGGGCGGAAAATCTCACGTAAATTTTCATAGTCATTTGACTTTTGGTTGTTGTTAAAAATGGCAAAACCTATCGGTGCGCCAGTGCTCATGCCATCAAAGACGCCGCTAAAAATTTCTATCTTATCAGCCTCATCTCTTGCCGTTGTAAAGCTACTTTGTCCAGGGCGACGCTTGTCAAGCTCACTTTGGATGAAGTCTGCATCGATCTTTAGCCCAGCTGGCAGGCCGTCTATCACGCCGCCTATCGCCACCCCATGGCTCTCGCCAAAGCTAGTTAAGGTTAGTTTTTTGCCAAATGTATTCAAAATTTATCCTATTTTTTGATTTTTTCTAGTGCAATTTTTGCTGCGAGCTGCTGGGCTTGCTTTTTGGAACTTCCAACGGCACGTGAAATTTCCTTGCCATTTAGTAGCAGAGCTATCTCAAATTCTTTCTTGTGATCAGGGCCAAAAGAGCCGATGAGCTCGTATGTTGGTATGACACCAAGGTTTGCTTGGGTGACCTCTTGAAGGGCCGTTTTGTAGTCCTTTTCAAGGTGCGCAAAGTCGATCTGCGGATAGCAAAGCTCAAGCAGAGTGATCGAAATTTCTCGCACTTTATCAAGTCCAGCCTCTAGGTAGATAGCCCCCATCACCGCCTCAAATGCGTCGCTTAAAATGCTATCTTTCTCTCTGCCGCCGTTGTTTTCTTCAGCTTGGCTAAGCCTTAAAAACTCGCCCATTTTTAGTCGTCTAGACATATTTGCAAAGCTTTTTTCATTGACAAGTGCGGCGCGAAGTTTGCTCATGTCGCCCTCTGCGATCTTGCTAAATTTCTTAAAAAGATACTCAGCCACGAGCAGATCCATCACCGCATCGCCCAAAAACTCGAGCCTTTCGTTGTTTAACGCCTGCTTAGTGCTCTTGTGTGTTAGCGCCTCTTCTAAAAGCTCAGATTTTTTAAATTTATAGCCAAGACCACGTTCAAATTCTTCTAAATTTTTCATATTTTATTCTCATCTTTTATTCTTAATGCCTCGTCTCTTGCCATCTGGTCACACTCCTCATTTTCAGGGTGTCCAGCGTGCCCTTTGACCCAGCTAGCCACGACTTTATGCGGCTTTGAAATTTCTAAATACTCCTGCCAAAGTTCGACATTTTTTACATTTTTAAAATTTCTCTTTTGCCAGTTTGCAAGCCACTCATTTATGCTATTTGCCACGTATGAGCTATCGGTAAAGAGCCTTACCTCGCATGGCTCTTTTAGCGCTTTTAGCCCCATTATCGCAGCTTTTAGCTCCATTTGGTTATTTGTAGTAAAGGCCTCGCCGCCACTCTCTTTTTTCTGCGCTTCGTTATATCTCAAAATGTATGCCCAGCCACCAGCTCCAGGGTTTCCAAGGCACGAGCCGTCGCTAAAAAGTGTTACTATCTTCACTTGGTTTTTCTGTGATGTGGGATAAAATTTTCACACTTCCAAGCTCGTGACAGACCGGACAGCGGTAAAAGTGCATAGGAAATGAGTTTTTGCAGTTTTTGCAAACGTAGTTAAAGCTTAGCCCAGCCGCGTCAAATTTAGCGTCTTTTAGCCTTTTTATGGCATTTAGCTCAAAGCCGTAAATTTCACATGGCTCATCTATATCGCCCTTTGCGTAAAAGAGGGATTTGTATTTTGGATCGCTTAAATTTATAGGCGTTTTTAGGTTGTAAAGCAGGTCTAGCACATCTTCAAATTTGGCAAAATCTTTTAAATTTTCTAAATTTTCATTGTGTCTTATGAAAAGTGCTAAGATCATGCGCTTTAAAAGCTCAAAATTTTGGCTAAGATGCGAGAGAATTTCCACCTTTTCGCTAAAGCTTAAATTTCTATCATCAAGCGTACTAATCGCCTTTATATAGGCCTTTTGATCTTTTACATTTGTCCCAAGCTCTTCAAGAGAATTTAGTGCATAAAGGGCTTCTTTATAGTTTTTAAGCTTCTCATCTATCATCGTTAAAAAGCGCAGTGAGAGGACGTTTCTAGGGCTTAGCTCGAGCGCTTTTTCAAAGATTTCGCTAGCTTTTTTTAAAAATCCAGCCTTAAAATAGACCTCTCCAAGCTCGTTTAGGATAAATTCTTTTTCGTTTTTATCTTTTACCTTTTCAAGTGCGATTAGATAGACGCCGATCGATTTTTCAAAGTCGCCATTTTTAGCGAAGGTCTGACCTAGCATGCTAAGGCTTGGTATATCTACTTCTGGGCTTTTTAACATCTGCTTGTGCTCGTCGCTTATGCCATCTTTGCTGTCAAATTTCTTTATAAATTTCTCGATACGCTTTTTCTCATCTTTGCTAGAAAATATGCCCCAAGCATAGCTTAAAGCTGCGATCATCAAGATGATACTAAATAGAATAATAAGGCTAAATATCGGATCTCTGTGTCCAATGAAAAAAATATCCACGCTAACACTTTGTAATAAAATTTTACTTTAATTATAACAAAGCAGTTGTATAATTTTGCTTATGATAGATCCAAAATCCATTGAAAAATTAAAAAACCAAATAGACATTGTTAATATCATCGAGCAGTATATCCCTGTTAAAAAGATGGGTTCAAGCTACAAGTGCGTATGTCCGTTTCACGACGACAAAAACCCGAGCATGAGCATAAATCAAAACAAGCAGATGTATCACTGTTTTGCCTGCAAGGCTGGCGGAGATGCGGTTAAATTTGTGATGGATTATGAAAAGCTAACCTACCCAGAGGCGATAGAAAAGATCGCTCAAATTTCAAATTTCAGCCTTGAATACACAAACGACAAGGTGCCAACGCAAAAAGAAAATAAGCACATTTTAGAAAAGGTAAATGCCTTTTATAGAAGCGAATTTTACAAAAACGAAGCAGCGCTTAGATATATCAAGTCGCGCGGTATAAATGACGCGATGATCGAGAAATTTGAGCTTGGCTGGGCTGGGGATAGTAAAAGTACCATTAGGCTTTTGCAAAATGAAAACATAGAGCCAAAAGAGGCGCTTGAAGTTGGTATCGTAAAGCAAAATGAAAAGGGAATTTATGCTAGTTTCATAGAGCGCATAACATTTCCCATCTACTCGCACACCACAAGACTAGTTGGCTTTGGTGGCAGAACGATCTCAGACCACCCTGCAAAGTATGTAAATTCTCCCCAAAGCGGGGTATTTGATAAGTCAAAGCTGCTCTATGGCTACCACCTAGCTAGGCAAAGCATATTTGAGAAAAATCAGATAATAATCACTGAGGGCTACCTTGACGTCATCATGCTTCACTATGCTGGCTTTACAAATGCTGTTGCTGTGCTTGGCACAGCGCTTACTACAAGCCACTTGCCGCTTTTAAAAAGGGGCGAGATAAGCGTAGTGCTTTGCTTTGACGGCGACGGAGCTGGCATAAATGCAGCTATAAAGTCCGCTCACCTGCTAAGCATAAATAAGATAGATACAAAAGTAGTCATCATAAGTAACGGTGCAGATCCTGCTGATATGGTCTTTGCAGGTAAGATAAAGGAGCTTAATGAGCTCTTTGGCTCAGGTGAGGATGCGGTGAAATTTTATATAGAAAAGATCATGCAAAAGTATGACATCGCGCGCTCAATGCAAAGAGATAACTGCCTAAGCGAGATAAAAGCCTATATGGACGAGCTTGGAGAGGAGATAGCAAGCTCGTATGTAACAGAGGTAGCGGCAAGATTTAACCTCACTCCACAAAGCGTGGCAGATAGATTTGGGCTAAAGCAGAAGCCAAAAAATGAATATAAATTTAAAAAAGAGTTTAGAAAAAAAGATAAAGATGAATTTAGCAACTCTGTCATGGTAGATGAGGTGCCAGCTGTGATGAACAAAGACCCGCTTGAGTTTGCACTTTTTAAAACCATGCTAAATAACCCAAACTACAGAGATGAGATACTCTCAAAGCTTGGGGCTAGATACTTCATAAAGCATCCTGAGTACCTAAACGCCATCCTTTATAGATACGACGTGAGCGATGAGCAGATGGTTAGAGAAATTTTAATGGACGAAAAGATCCATGAGATAACTGATCCAACCACTTTGCAAAAGGCTATTTTAAATATGCAAATCGCCTTTTATGAGAATGAACAGCAAATTTTAAAAGGCTCTGACAACCCAAATAAGATAGAAATTTTAGAAAAACTGCTATTTATCATCAAAGATCTCAAGACACAGCTTTATAAAATTTAAGCAGAGCTTTTAACTAGCAACACAAAATCCTTGATACTCTGAAAGAAATGTAAAATAGCGTAAAACTGAGGGCATAGTAGAAGCTGACGAAACATTTGTGCCTATCTCGTGTAAATGTTGTCGTAAGGATTTTAATTTTCAACGCTCGGCAAAACATCGTGGCACGGCAAATACGAAGCGTGGATTATAAAAAGAATTAGTTTGTATGCCTTGCGTTGTTAATCTAAACGGCAAATCAGTAGCCAAAGTAGCAAATCTTGGTAAGCCAAATGTAAAGGCACTTAATAGCGTAATAGGTGGCAAAGTTGAGCGTGAAAGCGTATTTGTAACTGATAGCCTTAGAAGCTACCTAAGCTCTCAAATGAGATGAGCTTAAATCATATTAGAATACCACACAATAAATATTCTAATAGAAGTTTTAATATTCAAGTAGTTGATAACTATCATAGCTGTCTTAAATCAATCCTAGTGTATAATTTCAAAGATGTATCTAAAAAATATATTAATAATTATCTTGTTTATCACAACTTTGTAAATTTTGCAAAAGAAAGTAGAATGGATAAAGAGCAGATACTATTTAATCATATATTAAATACTGATTGTATTAGTAAGGTTGATAAACTAGGAGATAGATCAAGTGTGCCACTACTTGTGGTGTAATAAACCAAAAACATTTTAGAAAGGATATAAATGGCAAAAAATAAAAACTTACATCAGGCAAAAAATGCGAAAAAAGATGAGTTCTATACTCAACTTGGAGATATAGAAAATGAACTAAGACACTACGAAACACACTTTAAAGATAAAGTTGTCTTTTGTAACTGCGATGACCCCTATGAGAGCAATTTTTTTAGATATTTTGTCTTAAATTTCAACCGACTAGGGCTTAAAAAGCTAATTTGCACTTGCTATTATGATAGCCCTATATCTCAAACAAAAACAGGCAAAGACAAAGCACATAAAATAATAATCAATGAGATGAAAGATTTTGATAACAACGGAAGTATTGATTTAGACGATGCTAGGTTTATTATTGAAAAAGCCTTAAAAGATAGTGATGAAAATGTCTTATCGGTGCTAAAAGGCGATAAGACACAAACTAGCGACACTTCTTTCTCTCTCTCTCTCTCTCGCATAAGCCTGGCGACTTTCGCACTGCAGAGTGCATAGAACTACTAAAACAATCTGACATCGTAGTAACTAATCCCCCTTTTTCGCTCTTTCGTGAGTATGTTGCACAACTTATTGAATATAAAAAAGATTTTTTAATTATCGGCAATGTTAATGCAATAACTTATAAAGAGATTTTTAGTTTAATAAAACAAAATCGCCTTTGGATTGGCGCAAGTATTCATAGTGGTGATAGAAAATTTAATGTTCCTAATGATTATCCATTAAGTGCAGCAGGTTGTGGTATTGATGAAAAGGGAAATAAATTTATAAGAGTTAAAGGTGTTCGTTGGTTTACAAATTTAGATTATAAAAAACGCCATGAAAAATTTGAAACAATAGCAAGTTATCACAAAGACCCTAATCATTACCCAAAATACGACAACTACAATGCTATCAATGTGGATAAAACGATAGAAATTCCGCTTGATTATGACGGTGTTATGGGTGTGCCGATAACTTTTTTGGATAAATATAATCCTGAGCAGTTTGAAATTATAGCAGAAATGGCAACAACAAAAGTTGATGAATATAATTTCGGCTATCCGTATGTAAATGGCAAAAAAATTTACGCAAGAATTCTTATCAAAAACAAAAACCCACAAAAAGGAAAAAAATGAAAATAGATTTGCAGCCTATAAAGGTAGTTGATTTAGTAAAGGATTATTTTCGTGATGATGAGAGTAGTCAAGTTAGCGGATATGGTGGCAGACTAAATATCCGCCCAAAATATCAAAGAGAGTATGTCTACGATGATAAAAAGCGAAATGCGGTCATTGACACTGTTATAAAAGGCTTTCCGCTTAATACCATTTACTGGGCTAGACAAACAATGTCTAGCAATGAAGCAGAATTTGAAGTGCTAGATGGGCAACAAAGGACTATCTCAATTTGCGAATATGTAAAAGGAAGTTTTAGTATAGAAATAAATGGTCAGCCAAAACTATTTGATAATCTTACAAAAGACATACAAGAAAAAATCCTAAACTACAAACTAATGGTCTATATATGTGAGGGTAGCGATAGCGAAAAATTAGACTGGTTTAAGGTCATAAATATAGCAGGTGAACAGCTAAAAGACCAAGAGTTAAGAAACGCTGTATATACAAGTGCGTGGCTGAGCGATGCAAAAGTGAAATTTTCAAAAAATAACTGCTTAGCGTATCAAAAGGGTTCAAAATACTTAACTGGTGCACCTATAAGACAAGAATACTTAGAAACTGCTATAAAGTGGATAACTGCTAAAAGCTACGATAAAGTAGGCGATGATAAAGATATATGCGAATATATGGCAAAAAATGCAAAAGATAGTAAAAACGCTGATGATTTATGGGGATATTTTAGTGGCGTAATAGACTGGGTAGAAATGAAATTCCCTAGATACCGTAAGGAAATGAAAGGATTGCCTTGGGGAGCCTACTATAATGAGTTTAAAAATAGCAATTTAGACAAAGATGAGTTAGAAACAATCATAAGTGAGCTAATGAAAGATAGTGATGTAGGAAGCAAGGGAGGAATTTATCCTTATTTATTGAGCGGCAATGAGAAGCATCTAAATATAAGGGCATTTGACAATAATCAAAAGCGTGAAGTCTATGAAAAGCAAAATGGAATTTGTGCGATATGTAAAAAGTATTTTGAGATAGAACAAATGGAAGCCGACCACATAATACCTTGGAGCGAGGGCGGAAAAACACAGCCTGATAATTGTCAAATGTTGTGTAAAAATTGTAACAGAACAAAATCAAATAAATAGCCATCTATCCAAAAGTGCCATTTTGGCACTTTTGTTTTTTTCTTATCTAGCAATACATTTGGCACATAGAGCCTAAAATTTAAAAACTCACACTTTTTCAGCTTCAAATCATAAAACAAAATGTAAAATGCTTAAAGTAATAAATCTTTTTAAGATTGGCTTTATATTTTAAGGATTTATGATGATAGACGCTAAAAGATTTGAGAGAAATTTTAACGCTATAAGCGAGTTTGGAGCGCTAAAAGGTGGTGGGCTAACAAGGCTAGCCTTTAGCAAAGAGGACCTTGAAGCAAGAAAATTTCTTATAAATTTGATAGAAAAAAATGGCTTTAAACTTAAAATTGACAATGTCGGCAACATCTATGCCATCTATGATGAAGGCTGCGAGGCAGACGCGAAGCCAGTTTGCGTGGGCTCTCACATAGATAGCGTGCCAAATGGTGGCTTTTATGATGGCACACTTGGTGTTATGGCTGGTCTTGAGGCGCTAACTGCAATAAAAGAGGCTGGCATCAAGCTAAAGCGCCCACTTTGGCTCATAAATTTTAGCTGTGAGGAGTCAAGCCGCTTTAAGACAGCCACTATCGGCAGCAAGATAATAAGCGGCAAACTAAGCCAGCAAAGACTTCATGAGCTAAAAGATGAAGATGGCATCTCGCTTTTTGAGGCGATGAGTGCGGCTGGGTTTAAACCACAAAATTTAGACGAAGCCATCCTAAAAGAAAACTCCCTACACGCCTATCTTGAGCTTCACATCGAGCAAGGCCCAGTGCTTGAGCGAAGCGGCATAAGCGTTGGCGTGGTAAGCGGGATCGCAGCACCTATTAGATTTGAGATCACAATACAGGGCAAGGCCGATCACAGCGGCGCAACTCCTATGAATATGCGCAGTGACGCCCTGCTTGCCGCCTCACACATCATAATTGCAGCAAATAAATTTGCCAAAAACAAAAAAACAGCTGTCGCGACCGTTGGCTACGTGCATGCAAAACCAGGCGTTTTAAATGTCGTGCCAGGTGAGGCAAGGCTTGGCGTTGATCTAAGAGATATCGATAAGGCTAACTTAGAGGAGCTAAATTTAGAGCTTAGAAATTTTGTGGATGAGCTAAGCCGTGAGCTTAAATTTAGCTACGAGATAAGAGAGCTAAGTAGCGACGAGCCAGTAAAACTAAGCGAACACGCCATAAATTTACTTGAAGATGAAGCCAAAAAGCTTGGCATACAAACGCTTATTTTGCCAAGTGGGGCTGGGCATGATGCGATGAATTTAACAAAGCTCGCAAGTAGCGTTGGCATGCTCTTTATCCCTTGCGTGGATGGCATCAGCCACAACACCAAAGAGGCGATAAATTTCAAAGACGCAGTAGCCGCAACAAAAATTTTAACAAATGCGCTAATAAGACTTTCAAACGAGGAGTAGTCATGGACAAAATAGCAAATTTAGCACTATCTTTAAAAGAGGATATGATCAAAGATCGCAGATACTTTCACTCGCACCCAGAAACTGGCTGGTTTACCTTTTTTACGACTGCGGTTTTGGCAAAAAGGCTTAGCGAGCTAGGCTATGAGGTGAAGCTTGGCGAAGAGGTCGTAAAAAGCGATGCAAGGCTAGGCGTTGGCAGCAAAGAGCAGTGTCAAAAGGCGATCGAGCGAGCAAAAAGTCTTTTAAATCCTGACGAGGCAAAATACCTTGAATGCATGAAAGATGGCCTAACTGGGCTAACAGCCTTCATCGACACAAAAAGACCTGGTAAATTTAGCGCTTTTAGATTTGACATCGATAGCGTTGATGTGACAGAGAGTGCAGAGGCTGCTCATAGACCTTGCAAAGAGGGTTTTGGCTCAGATATCGCTGGTATCACGCACGCTTGTGGGCACGATGGACACATGGCGATGGGTCTAGCGCTTGCAAAGCTGATCGCTAAAAATTTAGATGATTTTAATGGCAAATTTAAATTTATATTTCAAACCGCAGAAGAGGGCACAAGAGGCGCTGTGGCTATGGAGGCTGCTGGGGTGCTTGACGGGGTTGAGTACCTACTTGGCGGACACATCGGCTTTCAAGCAGAAACAAATGGGGGCATAGTTTGTGGCACGAACAAACTGCTTGCAACTTCTAAATTTGACGTGCATATCACTGGTCGCTCAGCTCACGCAGCAGGAGCACCACAAGACGGCGCAAATGCCCTTTTAGCAGCATCTCAAATGGCTCTAAATATGCATGGTATCACAAGACACGCAAAGGGTGTGACTAGGATAAATGTGGGTGTTTTAAGAGCAGGTGAGGGCAGAAACGTCATAGCACCAAACGGCTATCTAGCCTGCGAAACAAGGGGCGAGGATACAAATTTAAATGAGTTTATGTATAAAAAATGTATGGATATCGTAAAAGGCGTGAGTAAAATTTACGGCGTCGAGAGCAAGGTTGTGATGACAGGGGGCACAAGCGGGGCAAATAGCGACAAAGAGGTGACTGAAATTTTCTATGAAGCAGCAAAAGAGAGCCCATTTATAGATGATGATAAGATCGTTAAAGAGCTTGACTTTGGCGCTTGCGAGGACTTCGCTCACTTTATGAGAGCTTTGCAAGATAGGGGTGCAAAGAGCGGATATATGATGATCGGTACAAATTTAAAAGCAGGCCATCACAACAGCAAATTTGACTTTGACGAGGAGTGCTTGGTCGCTGGGGTTGATATCTATCTAAGGGCTGCTTACAAACTAAACGGAGCTAAAAAATGAAAAATGCTTTACTAATCAGTGCTTCAAGTTACCAAGATACTGGCTACTTGAGACACTGCAAAAACTGGGTTAAGGACTTCTTGGGCGAGAGTGGCAAGGAGGAGATTTTATTTATCCCTTACGCTGGAGTTAGACGAAGTAATGACGAATACGAGCAAAAGGTGATCGACCGCCTAAAAAATAAAAATATAAAGTCGATCCACCACTACGAGGATAAAATTTCAGCTATCAAAAACGCTAGCAGTATCGCAGTTGGTGGCGGTAATACCTTTATGCTTCTCTACACGCTTTATAAGCTAAATTTGATTGATCCTATAAAAGAGGCTGTGGCAAACGGCGCAAAATACTTTGGCTGGTCAGCAGGCGCAAACATCGCTGGCAAGACGATGATGACGACAAATGATATGCCTATCATCATGCCAAAGTCATTTGATAGCTTAAACATCTTCCCATATCAGATCAACCCGCACTTTATAAGTGGCAAACTAGCAGGTCATAACGGCGAGAGCAGGGAGGAGAGGCTAGAGGAGTTTTTAATAGCAAATCCAAAAGAGACTATCTACGCTTTGCCTGAGGGCACGGCTTTGCTTATAGAGGATAGCGAGGCTGAGGTCATAGGACACAGCGAAATTTTAAAATTTGAGTATCAAAAAGAGATAGAAAAAATAGAAGTTGGAACTAAATTTAAAATCTAAACAAGGAGAGAGGTATGGAATCATTCAAGCTAATTGCTGCCATTCTTGGCATCGTTGCAGTTGTAGCACTTCTAGTCTTAAAAAAAGAGACAAGAACGGTGCTAATAGGTGTTGGTTTGGTGCTTTGTATAATCGCACTAAAACCGATGGGGGCACTAAGTGCTTTTACTGACTATATGACTAAAGCAGGGCTTATAAAAGCTATTTGTGCGAGTATGGGTTTTGCTTTTGTTATGAAATACACAATGTGCGATAAGCACCTTGTTGCGCTTCTTACAAAGCCACTTAAAAACGTGGGATTTATCTTGATCCCTGTAACAACCGTGCTAACTTACTTTATAAACATAGCCATTCCTTCAGCTGCTGGCTGCTCTGCTGCTGTTGGTGCGACACTTATACCGCTTCTAATGGCTTCAGGCGTTCGCCCTGCGATGGCTGGTGCGGCTGTTTTTGCAGGTACATTTGGCTCAGTCCTAAGCCCAGGCTCTGCGCACAACATATATGTGGCTGACCTTGTTAAAAAGACAGTTGAGGGCTACACAGTTCAAGACATCATAAAAGTGCAAATTCCTAGCGCATTTACAGCTCTTGTTATCGTAGTTGTCATGCTAACTATCGTTGCAATACTTTTTAAAGACTATCAAAAAGGTACAAATTTCACTCTTGAAAATGGCGCAGCTAGCGAAGAGAAGTCAGCGTTTAAAGTAAATTTGATCTACGCTATTATGCCACTTGTCCCACTTGTCATCTTGGTTATCGGCGGAACAAGCCTTGCAAAAGACTATAGCTTTTTGGCATGGACAAAGATGGGCGTTGCCGAGGCGATGATACTTGGTGCTATCATAGCTATCTTTGCTACGCTTACAAACCCACAAAAGATCACAAAAGAGTTCTTTAACGGCATGGGTCACGCTTACGCTGATGTTATCGGTATCATCATCGCAGCTGGCGTCTTTGTCGCAGGTCTAAAGGCGTGCGGAGCTGTTGATGTGGTCATAGCGTGGCTAAAAACAGATCAAAGCTACGTTAAATTTGGCGGAACATTTGTGCCATTTATCATGGGTATAGTTACAGGTTCAGGCGACGCTGCTACATTTGCATTTAACGAAGCTGTCACAACAAATGCTGCTGCTCTTGGCTTTGAGCAAGATAAACTTGGTATGGCTGCAGCCATCGCTGGCTCACTTGGACGTTCAGCTTCTCCGATCGCTGGTGCAGCTATCGTTTGTGCTGGTATCGCTATGGTTAGCCCAGTCGAGCTTGCAAAAAGAACGTTTTTGGGAATGTTTCTCTCTGTTGTGGCGATCGCATTTTTCGTCATCTAAGGATGAAAGATGGATATCGTAGAGAGATTTATAAACTATACGAAATTTAACACCACGACAAATAAAGAGAATGGATTAAAAGGCATTATGCCTTCTAATCCAACCGAGTATGAGCTGGCTCTTTTTATAAAAGATGAGCTTAGCTCGCTTGGCATAAAAGATATCATCTTGCAAGAGAATGCTATCTTGATAGCAAAGATCCCTGCAAACTGTGAAAACGCCCCAAGTATCGCCTTTTTTGCGCACTTAGATACAAGTAGCGAGCAAAAAAACAACACAAAAGCTAAGATAGTAAAATACACAGGCGGCGACATCTGCCTAAACGAAGAGCAGGGCATATATCTTAAATTTAGCGACAATCCAGAGCTTAAAAAATACGTTGGTGACGACATAGTCGTAACTGACGGTACTAGCTTGCTTGGCGCTGACGATAAAGCAGCGATCGCTAGTATCGTAAATATGGCTAGCTTTTTCATGCAAAATCCCGATGTAAAGCATGGCAAGATCGTGATCTGCTTCGTGCCTGATGAGGAGCAGGGCTTGCTTGGTGCAAAGGCGCTTGATGTAAATCTGCTTGGGGCTAGTTTTGGCTACTGCTTAGACTGCTGCGAGATAGGCGAGCTAATATACGAAAACTGGAACGCGGCTGACTGCACGATGGTCTTTAAAGGCGTTTCGGCTCATCCGATGAACGCAAAGGGCAAGCTAGTAAATTCGCTACTTCTTGCGCATAAATTTATCTCGCTTTTGCCAGGTGGCGAAGTGCCAGAGTGCACCGAAGGCAAAGAGGGCTATTTCTGGGTGAAAGAGCTTAGCGGAAACAGCGCAAAAACGACTCTCAAGATCGACATAAGAGAATTTGACGAGGCGAAATTTCAAAAAAGGCTTGATTTTTTAAGCGATATGGCAAATTCTTTTAACAAAATTTATGGTGAGTGCTGTGAGATCACGCTAAAAACACGCTATGAAAATGTCTTTAAGTTCTTAAAAGACGAAAACTCACTGCCTATAAAACTAGCAAAAGATGCCTTTAGCGAGCTAAATATCACGCCAAACATAAAGCCTATGCGTGGCGGATACGACGGTGCTGCGATCTCTGCAAAGGGTGTACCAACGCTAAATTTATTCACAGGGGGAAATAACTTTCACTCCGTCTTCGAGTACTTGCCAGTTAGCAGCCTAAAAGCCGCAAGCGAAGTGATCAAAAAAATCGTAATTAACGCTGCTAAATAAACTTCATAAAAGCCTAGATTTAGTAAATTTAGGCTTTAAATTTTACTTTCAGGACAAAAATGAAGGCTTTAGCTTTGTTTAGCGGAGGGCTTGATAGCATGCTCTCTATGAAAATAATAAGCGATCAGGGTATCGAAGTGGTCGCACTTTATATGGATACTGGATTTGGCATGGATGAGGAGAAGCACGAAGTTTTAAGGCGCCGTGCAGCCTTGGCTGGGGCTAGCCTAAAGGTGGTTGATATGAGAAACGAGTATCTTCGCAATGTGCTCTTTAACCCAAAATACGGCTACGGCAAGCAGTTTAACCCTTGCATCGACTGCCACGGATATATGTTTAAAACCGCTCTTAATATGCTAAAAAGCGAAAATGCAAATTTTATAATCACTGGCGAAGTCGTAGGACAAAGGCCGATGAGCCAGCGCAGAGACGCACTCTTTCAGGTTAAGCGCCTAGCTGATGACGAGGATGATCTAGTGCTTCGTCCGATGTGTGCTAAGCTCTTGCCACCAACTAAGCCAGAGCGCGAGGGCTGGGTCGATAGAGAGAAGCTTCTTGATATAAGCGGGCGCGATAGAAAGCCGCAACTTGCTTTGGCGAAGAAATTTGGCTTTGAGGACTTTGCAACGCCTGGAGGTGGCTGTTTGCTTACTATTGAGAGCTTTGCTGTAAAGATAAAAGACTACTTGAAATTTGATAAAGAGATGCGAGATATCGACGTTACGTGGCTAAAACTTGGTAGGCATTTGCGCTTGGTTGATGGAGCTAAAATGATAATAGGCCGTGACGAGAGCGATAACAATGCACTTTTATCTCATCCAAATGATAAATTTGAGCAGGTGAAATTTAAAGAGAGCGATGACATCGTAGGAGCTGTTAGCTTCATAGGTAAAAACGCAAGCAAAGCCGACAAAGAGCTTGCTGCAAGGCTCGCGCTAGCTTATACAAAAGCTAGCAAAGATGATGAATTTGAAGTTAGCATCGCTAATGAGAAATTTATCATCAAACCTGAAGATAAAAAGCTAGCACAAGAGTTTTTTGTGAAGTAAATTTAAATTTGCAAAGAAATTTGCTCTAAATTTCTTTGCAATATCTAAAATTTCTAATTATTTCAAATCCCCACAAAATCTAAATTTACAAAATTCCAAGTCATAAATATGTCACAACTGTACCAAAGTACAATGGTTTGATTTTAATAAAACCGTTAAATTTAGGAAAAAATTTAAAAAGGGAGATGCATGTCAAAGGAAATAGGTGTAGTAAAAAATGTAACGCAAGGAAGCGTAAAAGCTGTAAGTCTAACAGGCGAAAGCAGAGAATTAAAAGTAGGTGACATAGTATATCAAGGAGAAAAGATAGTCACTGAATCAACTGACGCAAAAGTAGTAATAGCAAAAGCAGATGGAAAAGAGATAAGCCTAATAGGTAAAGACTCAATAAATTTAGACCAAAGTGTTGGCGAAAATTCTCAAACAACAGCAGACATAACTTCACTTCAAAAAGCGATCTTAAGTGGTGAAGGTCTAGCTGGTTTAGAAGAGACTGCAGCTGGTGGAAATCAAGCTGGTGGAAACGCTGGAGGTGACGGCGTAAGTCTTGGTGCTGCTAGCTTTGCACAGGGTGGTCACTACTCAAATATAAATGCGAATTTTAACAACCTCTCATCTCAAGCAAGCGCAAATGCCCCAGTTCAAACAGGTGTAGGTGGTGCAGTTACACTTGACAACCTTGCAGCTGCTATTGACGCGATATATCCAACTAGCAATGTTCCAACTCCAGCAATCACAACAATAATAGATGGCAAGTATGGTGGTAAAAGGAATGCTGATGTAATAGATGATCTATCAAATGATAATAGACCATTTATCAAAGGAACAGCAGAGGCTGGATCAATAGTTGAAATCTATGACAATGGTAATAAGATAGATGAAACAAGAGCCTATGATAATGGCACTTGGGAGTATGTGGTGCAAAATGACCTTCCTGATGGAAAGCATACTATCACAACTGTGGCTGTTGTTGATGGCGAGAGAAGCCTTAGCAGCAAAGGGGCTGAGGTTACTATTGATGCAACTAATCCAACAGTAGAGTGGACAGATTTACCACATAACATTATAAGAAAAAATGTAATTTCTATGAGCGATAGTGATCCTGAACCATCAATGAGTGGTAAGACTGAACCAAATTCTGAAATAAATGTAAAAATAGGCAAAATAGAAGATAGTGGAACGCATACAGTTTTTGAAGGCAAGGTAAAAGCTGACGATAATGGTAACTTTACAGTAGATAAATCTACAATGGGTGATGGCTTCCCAGAGCACTTTACACCTGGCGAATACTCTTTCACAACACAGGTATTTGATCCTGCTGGTAATGAAAGTTTTACAAAATTACCTAAAAACTATACACCAAAAAATGGTGCATTCTCAATAGAGCGCATATATGATGATGAATTTAGTGATCTAACAGAAGTGCAAGGCGATTATAGTCCTGTTTATAGACCTGTTGAGGGGGATAGAAAGCCAACATTTGAGGGTACAGCAGAAGCAAATGCTGAGATAACATTACTTGTTAAGCATCATGGTTATGATTTTAATACAGAAACGAGAACTCCAGTTGAGATACAAGATATTTTAACAACAAGAGCTGATGAGAATGGCAAATGGAGCGTAGAGGCAAAAGTTGATTATAAAGACTCTATGCTTGACTACCACACAGTTGAGGCAAAAGCTACCAACCCATCAGGTGAGACACTTGATCTTACGCCGACTACATTCTTTATGCCAACAACTGCACCAGAAGATCACCTATAATCAATTATGCGAAGAGTTTTTCTCTTCGCTATTTCTTATTATTTAAAAAATTATTATTTGACACAAATTTAGATTTATACAAGTGGCGAAAAACCAGTAAAAGTAAGCTTAGATGAGCTATGAGTTAGAGTTCTTGCCAAGTGCTTTAAAGGAGTGGCAAAAGCTTGACAAAAAATTTTAAAATATTTACTATTCAAATTTACAACTACGTCGCAAATCCAAAAAATTTAAAAACTATTTCCTATTAATTTTTTATCATAAATAACATGATCTCTTTCTTTGCCTATTTAAGATACTTTATAGCTACTTTATCACAATTGCGATCAGTTAGCTCTAGTAGTATCTATATTGCTGTTTTATTTAGATCTATGATGATAGTGTTATAGAGATGGTTGGGGAGAGGAAAGAAGGAGAAAGAGTCAATCCTTAAAAACATAATCCACTTTTTAGCCTGAGATTCTCGCAATTAAATTAATTGCTTTTCAAAAATTTAATTAGAAATTTACCTATTATATAAGTTCTTTTGTCGCCAGTTATACTAAAAAGAGAAGCTAATGCTATAAAGTAGTCACTGACATAATCCCTCCACATTATTTAGTTTCTATAAAATTATCTTTTATGTCTTATAAACTTAAGCCAACACTTTGTTTAACAAATTTATAATAAGCGTTTTTTATCTTAATCTCAAAGGAATAAACATGAAAGGGACTGTATTAGCTCCTGGCATAATATTAAATGCTGATGATCAGCGTTTTACTTATCTACAAGAAGATGTAGCTTCGGTGGCAAAAGACGGAGCTGCCATAGTTTTAAAACAAGGCGATGAGGTTGATTTTATCGCAGATGGACAAACTGCAAAACAAATCTATCTCACAAAAGCAAAATCCATGAATCTAAATTTAGATAACATAAATTTTGATATTAAAAGCAATGATTTATCTGCTATTAGAATACTAGGATTAGCAGGTTCTGCATTGCCTATTTTGGGTATTATCCCATTCATCGGATTTATCTTTTTTATCGCTGGATTTTTATGTATGTTGTTTGCCATATTTAAGCTATCAGATAAAGTCGGTAGTCCTACACTAAAGAAAAACTATATCTTATATCTAGTTGTCGCGGTAGCATCGACTATCCTGATCTCGGTCGGTGCAGCAATTGGAGCATTAGGCTTTGCTGGTATGGGTTCTGGCTATGCGAATGCTGGTGGAACAGGTTCTATTTTTGGTATCATTTTAGGATTGGCGGGCATTGTAGGTATGGTTTATGCATTTTTCAAAGAATTTCAAGTCTATAACGAGCTTTCAAACATATCTGGCGATAAATTTTTCCTCTACTATTTTATAGGTTCGGTTGTTGGAACTATTACTTTATTTATAATCATTGGTTACATCTTGTTGATTGTGGCATTTGTTTTACAAATTGTCGCATGGTATAGATTACAAGAGATCAAAACAGCTTAAACTTCAATCATAAATCGGAGAGGAATTTCTTACTCCGATTTTCTTTCTTTATATAACACAAAACTCGTATTTAATAGATATTAGTAAAACTAACACTAAGGATTGTGCCTATCCACTCTAAGCTAAATAGCATTGGGCTGTTTGAGTTTATAGAGAGTAAAAAGAAGCTAGCTAGGAAATGTGGCAAAGCAGTTAGGTTATTTAACTGTGACAATAAAGACTTCTCTGAGTATTTTAGAAAAAGATCAATACTAAAGTTATAAAAGATGGTGATAAAACAAGAACATTTCACTCATTTAGACACACTTTCATAAACAAGCTCATCCAAAGTGGCCAAAGAGTTGAGCATATAGCTGCTCTTGTGGGACATGAACAACAATACAAGATCACCATGAATACTTATGGAGAGCCAGTAACTCCTAAAATTCTAAAGGATCTAGTCGAGGAGGTAAATTTTTATCAAGGAGGGGAAGCGTGAGTACTCCTAAAGTTGATGAGCCTAGTCTAAACCTTTGTGTTAGAAGTGAATTCTTAACATCCAAAAAGGCCATTATAAGATATGAACATAATACAAGAGAGGCCAAACATGCTAGCAAGATAGGATATCTTAGGGGCAAGAGTACGCACAATAGATATATAGTCCTAAGCGAATATAATAATAATGGAAATATGCGGGAGATTAATAGCTCCGATAAAAACTTTAACGACAAGAAGTATATAAGGTCACTTATAATGCAATATTATAAGATGATGAAAGATGATTATGAATCCCAAACAAAAACATATAAAAATGGCAATGTTGTTAAAAATCATTGGCGAGATAATATGGTCGGTTTTTCTGAGGTGGTCATAAGCTTTGGCACTGAGCGTGATAAAGAGCCAAAAGAGGGGCTAAATTCTACTGAAGTAAATTTTATAAATGCAAAAGTTTCGCTAGATAGAGTACAAAGATTTGCAAATTTATACTGTGCGAAATACAATGTAAAGTGCCTGCTTATAGCTGAGCATAATGACGAGAAGACTAGGCATTACCAGCTTATTTTTACAAACTACCTATTTGAGGAGCATAAAAATATTAGATTTGATGGTAAAGGAAAGACTAGCGCCTTTGGTAGAGGGCTACAAGAAATGGGTGCAGAAGCATTTGATGGTATTGCAAATCGTGGGCTAAAGGGCAGTAAGCTTAGACATAAAAATTTAAAGCAAATGCACCAAACAGAAAGAGAGTATAAGAGTGAAAAGGAGTTAAGAAATAGCATTAGAAAGCTTATAGATAAAGAAATAATAGATCATGCAGAAATAGTAAACAAATTCTTTGGTGACAAAATTGATTATTTTAAGTTAAAAGTTGACAGCAAAAAGGCTTTATTAGATGCTCTTACAAATTTAGTCCTAGAACAAGCAAGAGAAAAGATAAAAATAGTTACTAATGCCGAGTTAAAACAAAACATCGAAGTGCTAAAAGAACAACTGCTAGACAAGGGTGAAGTATTGGTAAGAAATAGAGTGTTAGGGCAGTTAAATGAAGATCTGATGCAGGAAAATGAAAAACTAAAAGAGACTAATGCAACTCTAAATAATCAATATGAGGCTATAAGAGACAAAACCTTGCAAATAAATAATCTTTCATCCAAGCTAAATCAAAAAGAAAATGAAAACAAAAAGCTGCAGGATGAATTAAAAAGCCTCAAAGCCGATAAAGACCAAATAGATGCTCTAAAACAAAAATCTAATCAAAGTGATATATTACAAGGTAAGCTTCATGAGGCTAATAAAAAAATAGAGAGTGTAGAAATGACAAATCAAATCTTATTACAAAGAAAAAGTGAATTGGAAATGTCGCTAAGCAATGAAGAGATCTTAAGGGAAGACAATAATACAAAACAAAAAGAAATTGCTGAACTACAAGTCTCAATAAAAGACAAAGATCAAAAGATATCTGAGCTTGAAAACAAAATTACCCAAAAAGATAGCAAAATAGATGCCCTAGAAGACAAGATGACTATCTTAGAGAGCTTTAAAACGAAAGCTTAATTTCATGTCCAAAATAAGTAGCTTAATACCAAATTTTAGCAGCTTGCTAGACAATGAGGCACCAGAGATAAAAAATGAGATAAAAGGCAAGATGTATAGTAGAGGTGAGATGGAGATGTAGTTAAAGGAGTTTTGGGTGCTTGGGCGTAAAAATAGTCTAATTTTGAAATTTTTGCTAAAATTTAAAAAAATCAAGGAGGCACAATGAGCAAGATAGATGAAATTTGCAAGTATTTGGACGCTAAATTTAGCTCAGACGGCAAGATACAAAGCGATATAAAGGAGCTATTTATCTACCGAGCAAGCGTGCCGACCGAGTTTTTAAGCGGCGTTTACGAGCCGGCGCTTTGTATGGTTTTTAAAGGCTCAAAACTGGCCAAAGTCGGTAATGATTTTTACGAGTACGATGAGCAACGCTATCTGCTAGCCGCTACGCATATCCCCGCCGTTGCAAAGATCAAAGGCTGCCCGTATCTAGCCATAAAGATCAACTTTGAGCTAGAAGATATCTTGGGCGTGATCGAGAGTATAGGCGGCGCCGAGAGCAAAAAGGGCGAGTTTGCAGGGCTGGCTCTTGGAGCGGTAGATGATGAGCTGCTTGAAGCCGTATTTAAATTTATCCGTTTGCTAGAGCGTCCAAACGATGCTAAATTTTTAGCAAAGCTCGCGATAAAGGAAATTTTATACATACTCTTAAAGGGCGAAAACGGCGATTTCCTAAGCCAATACGCAATGCTAGAAACCATAGAAAACCGCGTTACGCGCGCTGCCAAAGAGATAAAATCAAACTACACCGAGGCGATAAATATCGAAAATTTAGCCAAAAAGCTCGGCATCAGCGCATCGTCGCTCTATCATAACTTCAAGCGTATTACGGCGCTTAGTCCGCTTCAGTTTCAAAAAAAGATCCGTCTCGAAAAGGCAAAAAATCTCTTGATAAATCAAAATTTAGACGCCGCAGAGGCTGCATTTGCCGTCGGTTACGCGAGCCCGTCGCAGTTTAATAGAGAGTACTCCAAGATGTTTGGCATGCCTCCTAAGGCGCACGTCTTAGCCATAACGGGCGCTTAAATTTAGTGCGAGCAGACCTTCTGTCTCTTTCGTTGATTTTATCTTCTAAGCCTCTTTTATCTAAATTTACATTTTTGACCCACCATAACTACAAATTTTGATCTAAATTTTGCATTTTTTATAACATTTGCAGAAATAGGCAATGATTTTGTAGGATCGTTCTACCTCCTTTTTTTAAAAACCGCTATAATCATTTCAGTTTAAAAATAAAAATTGCAGGGAGCAAAAATGCAGTATTTAACCTTAAACGACGGCAACAAAATGCCGATTTTAGGCTACGGAGTCTATCAGGTGGAGTCTGCGGAGGCTCAAAGATGTGTTGAGGATGCAATTAGCGTGGGCTACCGCCTCATTGACACTGCGCAGTCTTATCGCAACGAAGATGGTGTTGGCGCGGCGGTTAAAACGGCGATAGCCGGTGGCGTGAAACGCGAGGAGCTTTTTATCACCACAAAGCTTTGGGTGAGCGACGTAAGCGAGGATAGAGCGCTAAAAGCCTTTGATGCGTCGATGAAAAAGCTAGGGCTTGATTATCTCGATCTGTATCTCATCCATCAGCCATATAGCGACATCTACGGCGCGTGGCGAGCGATGAGTAGGCTTAAAAAAGAGGGTCGCATCCGCTCTATCGGCGTTAGCAACTTCTACGCCGATCGGATCGTCGATCTGTGCGAAAACAGCGGCGTCATCCCTGCGGTAAATCAGCTTGAGTGTCATCCATTTTTTCAGCGTGAAGCGTTAAAGCGCGTGCTTGATGGCTACGGCATAGCGTTTGAGTCGTGGGCTAGCTTCGCCGAGGGTAAAAACGATATATTTAAAAACGCCGTACTAAGCGGTATCGGTGAAAAATACGGCAAAAGTTCGGCTCAAGTTATTTTGCGCTGGTTAATTCAGCGCGGCATCGTCGTCATTCCAAAAAGCGTTAAAATCGAGCGAATGAAGCAAAATTTCGACATTTTTGATTTTACGCTTGCGCCTGATGATATGGCTGCTATCGCTGCGCTGGATACAGGCAAGACGCTATTTTTCGATCACCGCGACCCGCAATGGGTCAAAAGACTAAATAACTATAAATAAGGAGCAAGCGATGAAAAAACGCGATTTTATGAAAATTTCAGTAGAAGGAGCAGTAGCTATGAGCAGTTTAAACGCAAAAGAAAACAATGCTGGCGAGAGGGTAGAAAAACTCAAAGTCCCATTCGCCAACCCGAGCAAAGAGGCTGCCGCAAATGCGGCTAAAAATCCGTTCGGCCTGGTTTACGGCGACGCGATAAGCAAAAACGAGGAGGGCAAGGTAAATTTGACGCCGGTAAGTTATAAATCTCGCGGCTTAGATATCGCGGCCAACGTCTATACGCCCGCAAATTTTGATCCTAACAAGAGTTACGCGGCCATCGTCGTGGCGCATCCAAACGGCGGTGTGAAGGAGCAGGTAGCGGGTCTTTATGCGCAGCGCCTAGCGGAGCTTGGCTACGTCGCGATCGCCTTTGACGCGGCTTATCAGGGCGCTAGCGGGGGCATGCCGCGCAACGTCGATACGCCTGCAAACAGGATCGAGGATATCCGCGTGGCAGCCGATTTTTTGCTTAAATTTAAAGGCGTAGATCGCGACCGTATCGGAGTGCTAGGCATCTGCGGAGGCGGCGGATATACGCTAAAAGCCGCGCAGACTGATAAAATTTTCAAAGCCGTGGCGACGCTAAGTGCTTTTGATAGCGGACTAGCTAGGCGAAACGGCTTTTTGGATGCGCAAATTTCGACTATCCAGCAACGACTAAAAGACGCTAGCGACGCACGCGCCAAAGAGGTGCTAACGGGCGAGGTTGAATACGTGCCGGATCCAAATTTAACCGACGAGGAGATAGCCAAAATCACCAACGATCTTTACCGCGAGGGGCTAAAATACTACCACCGCACGCACGCGCATCCAAACTCCACCTTCGCCTACACCAAAAGTAGTCTGCTAGATCTCATGAACTTCGACGCTGCGAGCAATATGGATCTAATCAATCAGCCGCTTTTGATGATGGTAGGCTCCAAAGCCGACAGCGCCTATATGAGCGAGCGAGCTTTCGCGGGCGCTAGCGGTACGCAGAAGAAGGAGTACTTTAAGATAGACGGAGCGCTACATATTGACACTTACTATAAGCCAGAATATGTGGACGTCGTGATGAAAAAGCTAGCCCAGTTTTACGGAGAAAATTTGTAAAAACGAATAAAACAAATGGTATGCGGTAAAAATTTTTAGAATTGTTTTAGCTATTTTATTCGCTTTAAATTTAAGCTCGGCAAAGGAGCAAGCGATGATAAATTTTAACGAGCTTCCGCACGCGGCAAAGCTTAGCGGGGTGCTTAGCAACAAACAGCTAGCGCTCGTTAGCTTGGCTGCTTATGCGGCGGCTGGCGATGCGGACAAACTAAAAGTCGCGCTGCAAAATGCCCTAAAGGCGGGACTTAGCGTGAGCCAGATCAAAGAGGCGCTGTCGCATCAAAGCGCCTACATCGGCTTTCCGATGGGTTTAAACGGGCTGATCGTTTTTAATAATCTCATAAAAGAGCGCGAGGCGGCGGGCATCAAAGACGAGGCCGGCAAGGACGCGACGCCTACGCCGGCGGATACCGACTTTTACGAGCGAGGCAAACAGACTTTGATGTATCTAACGGGTAGAGACGTAGCCTCCGTAAATGCCGTATTTTTCGAGGCTCCCGCAGCCGATTACGGGCTTAAAGCCTATCTTTTCGGCTATCTTTTTAGCAGAGACATCATCGACTTCGTCGAGCGCGAGATCGTCACGGCCTCCACGCTAGTAGCGCTAAATAACGTAAATATGCAGCTAAAATCGCATCTTGGAATATTAAAAAATTTAGGCGTCACGGGCGAGCAGTTCGAGAGGATTTTTAAAATTTTAGGTGAATGCGTAGGCGAAGTAAAATCGCAAAACGCAAGAGATGCCCTAAAAAGTCTTTAGCGGTTTTTGGTTATAGAGGTCAAATTTGAAAAAGTTTTTGATTTCGGCGCTATTTGCGGCAGCGTTAGCGGGAGGGCAAATGAACGATAATTTTACAAAAGAGAGCAAAATTTCAGACGTCGTCCATGATGCGGCGTTTGGTGATTACGGCAGGCTGCTTTTTCCTACAGATGCTGGTTACTTTAGCGGCGGTAGGCTCGGCGAGCTAAATTTGACGTGGTACGAGCATATCGATGCCGATAAAACGGTTGAAATTTTAAACTATCTAAAAGATCGCGCCAAAGCCGGCAAGCAGGTATTTTACGATATTTACTCAAATACCGAAAAAGCCGCCGATCCACGCAAAAATGATACTGGGCTTTTTTATTTTAAAGGCGAGCGGGGCAAGCCGTTTGCAGTGGTGGTCGCCGGAGGCGGCTTTGCCTATGTGGGCGCGATGCATGATAGTTTCCCGCACGCGCTTGAGCTTTCTAAAAAGGGCTACAACGCCTTTGCGTTGATCTACCGCCCGGGCGCTAGGAGCGGGGCGCAAGACCTTGCTCGTGCGATTAGCTTTATTTTTGAGCACGCAAAGGAGCTTGAGGTGGGAGTGGAGTTTTATTCGCTGTGGGGCGGCTCGGCCGGAGCTAGGCTTGCGGCGATGCTGGGAAGCTACGGCACGCAGGCTTTTGAGCAGGGCTCGCATCCGCGACCTGCAGCCGTGATAATGCAATATACGGGCTATTCGGATTTTACGCGAAACGATCCGCCGACCTTTGCCGTCGTTGGCGAAAACGACTGGATCGCAAGCCCAGGCGTGATGGAGAGACGGATACGAAATTTAGCCGCTACGGGCGTTAAAACGCAGTTTCGTAGCTACGCAAATTTAGGTCATGGATTTGGCTTAGGCACCGGCACGGCAGCACAGGGCTGGCTAGATGAGGCGGTCAAATTTTGGCAAGAACAGATGAGATGAAAGAAAGGAAAATAAAATGAAAAAATTAAGCAAAATAATGGCTACAGCGCTTGTTATGTGCTCCTTCGCGGCGAGCGAAAGTGCAGCAGGAAATATAAAATTTGAGCCCCAAAAGACGCTCGTAGTCTATTTTTCAGCAGGCGGCAATACGGCTAGAGCGGCAAATTTAATAGCACAAAATTTAGGTGCTAAGATAGTTGAACTAAAGCCCGTGCAGCCCTACACGAACGCTGATCTAAACTACAACGATCCAAAAAGTCGCGTTAGTCGAGAGCATGATGATACGTCGCTTAGGAAAGTGCCTTTAGCTAACGCTAAAATCGAAGGCTGGGAGAGCTACGAGGCTATTTTCGTGGGCTATCCGATCTGGTGGCACGATGCTGCGTGGCCGATCGACGAGTTTATAAAAAATAACGATTTTAGCGGCAAAAAGGTGATCCCATTTTGCACCGTTTTTAGCTCGGGACTAGAAAATAGCGATAAAAATTTAGCCAAAATGGCGGGAAGCGGCGAGTGGCTAGCAGGAAAGTCTTTTGGCGAGAGAGCAAGCGAAAAAGAGATAAAAGAGTGGCTTGCGAAATTTTAGGCGATCTGAGCGCTATTTTGATTTATTTTTAAATTTTAGTTTCCTAATTTGGAAAACCTTGCGCTTTAGCGTTGTTTGTTACAATAAGACCATACCTTAATCTTACGGGAGGATGTCATGAAACCAAATTTATCAACCAAATTTGCACGAACGGCATTGCTAACTATAGCTTTGGGCTTTATAGCGCCAGCGTTAGCGAGTCAAGATCCGATCCAAGCCGGTAGCGACATCGCTGTAGTTCATACTCAAGCTGGTAAAATTCAAGGCTATATCCATAACGATATTTTGACCTACAAAGGCATCGCGTATGCCATGGCTGAGCGTTTTATGCCGCCGCAGAAAGTGGCAAAATGGCAGGGCGTAAAAATGGCTTTAACTTACGGCGATGTATGTCCGCAAGTTCCGATGGGCGGACGTTCGTTTTTCTTTACCGGCCCGGAAATGACGCAGAGCGAGCAGTGCTTAAATTTAAATATATGGGCGCCGAAGAATGATGGCAAAAAACGTGCGGTAATGGTATGGATTCACGGAGGAGGATTTCAGTCTGGAGCGTCTAACGATCTACATAGCTATGACGGAGAAAATTTGGCCCGCTCGGGCGATGTGGTAGTGGTTTCTGTTAATCACCGCTTGAATGCGATGGGGCATTTGGATCTATCCGCTTACGGCGAGCAGTACAAATACTCGGCAAATTTAGGCGTACAAGATTTGGTGGCTTCACTGGAGTGGGTTAAAGAAAACATTGATAAATTCGGCGGAGATCCGGCAAACGTTACTATTTTTGGCGAAAGCGGAGGCGGAGCAAAAGTGCTTACGTTAATGGGAACGCCGGCAGCCAAAGGTTTATTTAGCAAAGCGATCGTCGAAAGTGGCGCAGTAGAAAAAATGGGAATGACGCTCACCTCTCCTAAAGCAGGCAGGCGCGTAGCAGAGCTAACGCTTGCAAATTTGAGCGTAAAACCAACCGCGCTTGAGAAGCTCAAAGTGTTTACACCAGCGCAAATTAACGAGGCGGCAAATAAAGCTCTAAAGCAAACGGCCCAGGAACAAAAACTTACGCCTCTTCGCGGACAAGGCTATGGTTTATCGTGGGCACCGACAATGGACGGCGATTATATCCCGCAAGAGCCTGTAGGCGAAAAATATCCAGAATTATCAAAAGATATTCCGCTCTTGATCGGTTCAAATTTAACAGAATGGGAGAGAGCTTCCCGCTGCAACTAGATTTAGCCAATACACAAAAAGATAACCGCTTTACATGGAGCGACTCACAAGTGGAGGAAAAGCTAAAAGCAAAATATGGCAATAAGACCGCCAAGGTCATAGAGGCATTCCGTGAAGCCTATCCAAAACGCCGTTTGGCCGATGCGCTCTATGTGGATAGTTTTCTGCGTGCTCCGGCATTAAAAACTGCGAGTTTAAAAGCTGATCAGCACGCTGCGCCGGTGTATAACTACATATTTAGCTGGGATACTCCCGTGTTTAACGGCGTACCGATGAGCTATCATACCGCAGAAATCGCCTTTGTCTTTAACAATATCGATAAAATGGAACAAGCCACGGGTGGCGGCAAAGAGGCGCGCGAGTTGGCGAAAAAAATGAGCACGGCTTGGGTAAATTTTGCCAAAACAGGCAATCCAAACGGCGGCGATTTGCCGCAATGGGACGCTTATACTCGCGAAAACGGCAATGTGATGATATTTGATAACGAAATCAAGATCAAACAACATCACGATGCGAAGTTGCAGCGTTTATTGGCTCCGGAAATGAAATTTTAAGAGATCATAAAAAGGATAAACCATGAAAAAATTTACAAAACTTTCCATATTTTTAATCGCTTATGGGCTAGCCGTGCAAACTTACGCAGCGCCGCTTTCCATCGAAGAGCAAGGCAGCTTTGCCGTGGGTGGTTCGATAAAAACCAGCAAAGGCATTTACAACCCCTTTCCGGACACTGTAAAAGGCAAAGAAAGCAATAGCTTTATGGATGTCTATGAAGCATCTATCCAAGCGGGCGGGCAAACCTTACACGGCGATCATGCAACCGTTTTTTATCAAATTCCAAGTAGCCCCCGCAAGTATCCGCTTGTGTTTTTACATGGCGCAGGGCAATCAATGCGAACATGGCAAACTACCCCGGACGGCAGAGAAGGTTTTCAAAATATCTTTTTACGCAGGCAATTTTCTGTTTATTTAGTAGATCAACCGCGCCGCGGGCAATCCGGACAAAGTACGGTAGAAGGTAAAATTTCTGCAACGCCTGACGATCAGTTCTGGTTTGCTCAATTTCGCATAGGCACCTACCCAAATTTCAATAAAGGCGTGGCATTCCCGCAAGATAAAAACTCGCTAGATCAGCTCTTTCGTCAGATGACACCAAACACGGGAGCGTTTGACGGCGCGGTAATCAGCGATAGCATGAGTAAACTCTTTGATCGCATCGGCGATGGCGTGCTCGTCACTCACTCGCAAGGCGGTATTGTTGGTTGGCTAGCCGGAATGAAAAATCCGCATATCAAAGGCATTATCTCTTTTGAGCCCGGCAACTTTCCATTTCCGGAAGGTGAAATTCCTGCAAATATCACTAGCAAATTTGGCGATATCAAACCTGCTATGGCAAGTAAAGCGGATTTCGACAAGCTTACCAAAATGCCGATTTTGATCTATTTTGGCGATTTTATCAGCGATAAGCCGTCCGATAATCAAGGCGAAGATCAATGGCGAATCCGCTTGTCGCTCGCTAAACAATGGGCAGAGGTCGTAAACAAACACGGCGGCGACGCGACTGTGGTGGAGCTACCTAAAATAGGCATCAAAGGCAATACGCACTTTATATTTTCGGATCTAAACAATATAGAGGTGGCTGATCATATGGAAAATTGGTTAAAACAAAAAAGGCTGGGCAGATAAATTTAAAATTATAGCTAGCGACGATGGTGCGTGCGTTAAATTTAAGCCTGTAGCAGTGCGATCAAAGTATAAAATTATGCAGCACGCTCAAATTTTAGTTAGAAAAGACGGGCTCGCAGTTTATGATAAGGTGAGCGATAAAATTTTTGCAGTCTGAATACCGCGCTACTTTTTGCTGCGACGCCTTATGCAAATGCAGGCGCTGCGCTGGTGCATTTTCCGCGCGGAGTTCGCACGGCGTGGCATACGCATCCTGCGGGGCAAAATTTAATAGTAACGCAGGGTAAAATTTACACCGGTACCGCGGACGGAATCGTGCAAATCGCTCGTCCTGGCGACGTAGTGCTTTGTCCACCGGGCGTCAAACACTGGCACGGAGCCGGTGGGTTGCATGAAGATGGCGAATACATCGCGGTAACCTTTGAAAAGGACGGCAAAAACGTAACGAGACTGGAGCGTCTAAGTTTTTATATTTTTCTTTTGCCTAGACAAAGAAAAATATCGGCCGTCTGCCAAGACCTTACAGCAAACTCAATTTGAGTTTGCTAAGTAAGTATTATCATACATACTATGAAAAAATTACTTGATGCTTGTATATTGATAGATGATATTATTTTATGAGTGTGTCAAGAAGGAAAAATGGTTTCTTGGTAACTTAAAATAAAATAAATATTTTTTTAATATTAAAATTTATTTTTAATATTTACTTAAATAATAGATATAATGAGTTGGTTTTTTTATAATTTCCGCATAAGCTCAAATGGTTTTTGGTGTCTTGGTAAAATTTTACAAAAAACGTGTTAAAATTACTGCGAGCTTAAAAATTTGCTACATAAAATTTTATTTTGCTACAAATATTAAGCTATATTTTATGAAAGGTGACTGCAATATAATATTGTAGAAACATTGTAGTTTAGGTATTTATGGTGTCAAAGGGGAGACTTGAACTCCCGACCTCCGGCTTATGAGACCAGCGCTCTAACCAGCTGAGCTACTTTGACAACTTAAAATAAGTTTTGGATTATACAACCTAAGAACTTATTTTTAGCTAAAATTTATCTCACATAAATTTTATATATAAAAAAGCAAATTTGACTGCAAAGGCAGCCAAATTTATTTAAGCTTTTTTAGTGAAAAATCCAACGTAAATAGCGTAGATAAAGCCGATCACTACGGCATACGGAGCAAAAGGTGTGATGCCAGCTCCTGAGCTTGCAAGCACGAAGTTATGACTTATAGCAGCTCCAGCTCCCATGCCTAAAACAAATACTGCTGAGCTTAAATTTCCAGCTCCCATCTGCACTAGATGTTTGCCAGGGCAGCCGTAGCTTAGACTAAAACAAAGGCCAGCGAGCGTCATACCCAAGAAATTCCAAAGCATATCATTGTGAGCGATAGGTTGAGCTTCAAAGCCAAATTTGTATTGATTTAGCACTAAATTCGTGATGCTTGCGCAGATGATGATAGAGATGACGCCATAAAACATCGAAAAGTCACGCTCGAAAATTTTGCTTATTGCGCCAACTGAGCAAAATTTACTTCTTTGCATAAATGCGCCGATGATGATGGCACAAATAAGCGAGATAAATAAATTTGCATGCTGTGAGCCTGGACCTTTTTCTGAGCTAAATAATGCGCCATTTTCACCAAGTTTTAGCCCAAAGATAAGTGCCATCAAAAGCAAAACCGCAATGATCAGTGGCAAAAATCCTATCGCCTTTGTAGTGATTTCACTCTCTGGCAAAACGTAGCCGTTTTTCTTAAAAGTTCGTCCCACAAAGACTCCAGCAAATAGGCCAACAACGCCAGCAATAGCGGTCATGTCTCCGCCTCCAAGGCGCAAAAACGCCCTCCAAGGGCAGCCTAAAAATATGAGGCAGCCTATCATCGCAAACACGCCTAGAAAAAACCTAGAAAATGCCGCACTACCAGATACTGGAGTGAAATTTCTACTCCAAAGCATGCTAGCTAGAAAGCCTCCGATGATAAGCCCTAAAATTTCAGGCCTTAGATACTGCACGACTTTTGCCTGGTGAAAGCCAAGCGCGCCCATGCTATCTCGTAAAAAGCAAGCCGCGCAAACGCCCATGTTTGCTGGGTTGCCAAAATGAACGAGCACCGGAGCAAGTATGCCAAGGCTCGCACCTGCGATGATGTAAAGCAATGTTTTGTTCATGTAAATTCCTGTGTAAGGGTAAAACCAGACCGGTTTCTTAAACGATATTTTAATAATCATTAAATAAAACAAAGATTAATTTTTTTAAGAGCAAAGTGGATAAAATATGCAAAAATTTCATAAAAAGGATAAATGATGAAAGATTTTATGAGCTATGCAGATAGTCTGAAAATTCTAAAAGACACGATAAATGCGTGGGAGAAGGTCGAAAAAGTAGCGATCACAGATGCGCTTGATAGAAATATCGCCTATGATGTCACAGCCGCTGAAAACTACCCAGCAAAGCCAGTTTCGGCGATGGACGGCTACGCTTTTGCCTTTAAAGAGGGCTTAAGCGAGCTTGAACTCATCACTGATCTGCCAGCAGGTAGCGACAAAGGGCTAGTTATAGAGGGCAGTAAATGCGTCAAAACCTTCACTGGCTCGCTAATGAGCGAAGGCACTGACACTCTTGTGCCAGTCGAAAACGTCGAGGTTAGCGGCTCAAAAATAATCATCAAAAAGAGTGTGCCAAAGGGCTTTGCTGTGCGTGAAGTAGGGGAAAGCTACAAAAAAGGCGAAATTTTAATAAAAAAAGGCACACGCCTAACATACTCTGAGATCGCTCTTCTTGCCGAGCTTGGCGTCTTTCACGTAAGCGTCTTTATCCGCCCAAGAGTGGCGATACTAGCAACTGGCAGCGAGATAAAAGACCTTGGCGAGCCACTAGAAAACCCAGCGCAAATTCACAGCTCAAACCACGTGGGCATCGCTATGCAGATACGTAAAATGGGCGCAGAGCCGATCCTTTGCGAGATCGTAAGAGATAAGGCCGAGCTTGTCGAAAAAGCGATCATAAATGCGCTAAAATCAGCCGATATCTTGGTGACGACTGGCGGTATCAGCATGGGAGATTATGACTTCGTAAAGGGCGCTTTAAATGAAAATTTTAGCCTCATCATCGAGGGCGCTGCGATAAAACCAGGCCGCCACATCAGAGTGGCAAAGTCAGGTGACAAATATATCTTTGCGCTGCCGGGATTTCCGTACTCGGCTATGGTTATGTGCGTGCTATATGTAAGAGTGCTTATAAACACTTGGTTTAGCCAAGAAGAGCCAAAGATCACGGCGATAATGGACGAAGACTACAAAAAACGCTCGCCATTTTTGGAATTTACAGCGGTAAATTTAGAAAACAGAGATGGCAAAATTTTTGTAAATTTAAACGGCAAAAAGCTAGGTAGCTCAGCGATCGTAAACAACCTAACAAACGAAGCGGCACTGCTTATCATCCCTAAAGAGACGGAATTTATCGCAAAAGGCGAAGTGGTTGAAGTCTTAAAGATGCCTTGCTAAGGGTAAATTTAAATTTGCCAGAGTTGCTTTGGCAAATTTAGATTAAAAAGCAGGGAGAGCTCCCTGCTGTGGTTATTTCTCTTCGTTTGTTTTGATGTAAGCGTAGTCAGAAATTTTAGTCCACTCTCTTGCTTTTTTGAGGAAAGCTCTTTGAGACTCGACGATCTCTTTAAATAGTGGATCTTTTGCGCTCTCTTCATCAAGTAGCTCGTTTGTAGCCTTTTTAAGAGCTGCGATGACCTCTGGTGGGAAAGATTTTACTTGGATGTCTGGGTACTCAGCCTTCATCTTGTCCCAGTACTCTACGTTTGCGTAAAATACCTTAGTATTCACATCTCTTGCCACCTCAGCAGCAGCCGCTTCAAAGATCGCTTTTAGATCATCTGGAAGTTTTTCATACGCATTTTTGTTGAAGAAAAACTGAGTTTCGCCATCTGGCTCTTGCCAGCCTGTGTAGTAGTATTTTGCCACTTTGTGAAAGCCAAGTGCCATGTCGTAAGCTGGGCTAACCCACTCTACCGCATCGATCGTGCCCATCTCAAGAGCCATGTAAAGCTCACCAGTTGGGATAGTGTTGATATTTGCGCCAAGTTTAGCGTAAATTTCACCGCCAAAGCCTGGAATTCTGATCTTTAAGCCTTTGATATCATCAACTGACTTGATCTCTTTTTTAAACCAGCCGCCCATTTGCATGCCAGTGTTGCCAGCTCTAAAAATTTTGATGTTATATGGGTCAAAAACTTTCGCCTCTAGCTCTTTGCCTCCGCCAAATTCATACCAAGCTGTTTGCTCATCGGTATTCATCATAAATGGTGTCGCTGTAAAGAACATTGTCTTAGGATCTTTGCCCTTGTAGTAGTAACTAGCTGTGTAGCCGATATCGTATTGACCGCTCTTTGCAAAGTCAAGCATCGCAAAAGGTGACTTGTGCTTTGACGGGTAGTCGATCCTGATCTCGATGCGGCCGTTACTCATCTTTTCGACCTTATCTTTTAGCTCTTTTGGCACGTCACCAAGCACTGGCATAGTGCTCTCCCATGAGCTTGCAAGCTTGAGCTTATAGACTTTGTCATCTCCCATGGCAGCGCAAGCAAGAGCTGCTAGGCCAAGAGATGCTAATAAAAATTTATTCATACTCTCTCCTTTAAAAATTTTGCATATTATACAAAAAATTTACATTATTAAATTGTGTTATAATCGCAAAAATCAAATTACAGGGCATAAAAATGATAAAAAAGACGAAAATTGTAGCGACTTTAGGGCCAGCAAGTGACAACGAAGAGACGATGGAGGCGATGGTTAAAGCAGGTGTTAATGTTTTTCGTTTAAATTTTAGCCACGGAACACACGAATACCACAAATCAAACATCGACAAGATCAGAAACATCGAAAAAAGACTAAACAAACGCATAGGCATCTTGCAAGATATCTGCGGTCCAAAGATCAGAGTTGGCAAACTTAGCGAGCCATTTTACTTGCAAGCTGGCGACGAGCTAAGCATCTACGCAGAGGATATCGTGGGCGAAAAGATCGAAAAGGGCGTTTATAGAGTGAGCCTAAATCAGCCTCAAATTTTACCTATGCTAAAGACTGGCGAGTACGTCTATCTCTACGATGGCTCAATCAGAGCAAGAGTTACAGGAGAAGGCAAAGATGTCGTAAAAACCATCATCGAAAATGACGGAATTTTAAACTCAAACAAAGGGGTAAATTTCCCAAATACCACCCTTGGTATCGATATCATCACGCCAAAAGATAAAGAGGATATGGAATTTGGCGCAAAGCAGGGCGTAAATTTCGTCGCTATTAGCTTCGTACAAGACGCAAATGACGTGATAAAAGCGAGAAATATCTTAAAAGAATTTGGATCACGTGCGGCTATCTTGTCTAAGATCGAGAAATTTGACGCGGTTGAAAACATAGACGACATCATCGCAAAGAGCGACGGTATCATGGTAGCTCGTGGCGATCTTGGCATAGAAGTGCCATTTTACAAGGTGCCAACCATACAAAAGCTCATCATCAAAAAGGCAAATGCAGCCAGCAAGCCAGTCATCACAGCAACGCAGATGATGCTAAGCATGGCAGAGCATGAAACTGCCACAAGAGCGGAGATCAGCGACGTGGCAAACGCCGTGCTAGACGGCACTGACGCAGTTATGCTAAGTGAGGAGAGTGCGATCGGCAAAAACCCAGTCGCAGTCGTAGAGGCGATGAGCAAAACAATCATCCAGACGCAAAGCATCTATCCATACAATAAATTTGACGAATTTGACTTTTTTGACGAGACTGACATGGTCGCAAATAGCGCAGCATCGCTAGCCGTGCGTATCAAGGCAAATGCGATACTCTCTATCACAGGCTCTGGCAAATCAGCAATAAAACTAGCTAGAAACCGCACAAACATCGACATCATCGCCATCGCGCACGACGAGCAGACAGCTCACATGCTTACCCTTGCTTGGGGCGTGACGCCAGCGCTAGTGCTTGAAAAGACAAAGCTAAATGTCCTACTTACAAATGTCATCAAAAAGGCTTACGACGCTGGATACGTCGAGCATGACAAGACCTATCTCGTCACAGCTGGTCACCCAACAGGAGTAGAGGGCAGCACAAACCTCATACGTATCATCAGACGCGACCAGCTTGATTATTACTTAGACCTTGCAAGCGAGTAAATTTATAGATTTTTAGTGCCTGATATTTTGGCACTAAAATTTCTTTTAAATTTATACGCTTTTATGCACTTGCCTTAATTTATATTTCTACGTTTTTGCCACCAAATTTTGAAGTGTGATATGCTGGATCTAAATTTGAAATTTAAACTATGTGCTTTAAAATAAAACTACTACTTTTTTGTTTTTTGCAAATTTTAAAACTTTCACTCACTCGCAAGAATTGACTACTAAAATTTGGCTTCGCTTATCGCTTAGTTCAAATTTTGAATTTTAAACCTTAAATTTACTTAGATCCTTCTCAAGTGTCATTGAAGCATTTTTTAAATTTTCAACGACTTGCATAAGACTATTTGAAATTTCTTCATTTCTATCAGAAAGTGTCACAAGGCTATCCATTTCGTCTAATAGTTTTTCTAGGCTTTCACCTATCTCGATAGCTTTATGCTCAACATCGTTTGACATTTCTATAGATTTTAATGTCCGCTCTTTAGTGCTCTCGGCTTTGTTCATTAGGCTATTTGCATCAGTGCTTAACGTTACGATACTAGCCGCATTAGCATTTAGATCTTTACTAAGCTTGTTTATGCTTTCTACTATTTTTTTAGTGATAGAGCCTATCTCGTCAAGAGAATTTTCTGACTTCTCTGCTAGAGTGCGTATCTCTTCTGCTACCACGGCAAAGCCACGCCCATTCTCTCCTGCTCGTGCAGCTTCTATGCCTGCATTTAAAGCAAGGAGATTTGTTTGGTCTGATACATCTTGTATCATCTCCAAAACTTTACGTATCTCTTCTGTTTGAGTTACTACTGATTTTATACCATAAACCATCTCTTGTTCTTTTGAACTTGCGGTATTTACTTTTGAAACCACGTCTTTTAGATTTGTTATCATCTCTTCAAGCTCAATATAAGATTCTTTATTTGATGACGATGCTTGTATTGAGATATTCTTTGATATTTCTAGAGTTTTGCCAACACTTTTTGTCAATTCATTTGAGGTTTTAGCCTGTTTTTTATCTTCTTTTGAAGATTCAAATAGATTTTTAGCACTTTGTCCTAGGTCTTTAGTCTGCATTTCTACATTATGTGCTATGTCCTTGACTGTTTTTATAGTATCTTGGGTCTTTTCGATAAATTTATTTACATCGTGGCATACTTGTCCGATTTCGTCATTACTTTTTACTTGTATCCTTGCGGTTAGATCACCCTCGCCCTGTGATAGATCTTTTGTTTTTTTGGACAGTTCAGAAATAGGCTTACCTACTATGCTTCGAAGCATTAAGAGCACAACTACGGTAGTGATTAGCAAAGCAAGGACAAATGTGGCTATAAATATATTTCTTTTTTCGCTAAGATCTTCATCTATCCATTGGTAAGAATACGTTAAATCCATTACTCCCAATACATCACCTTCTTTAGCATTTGCATGGCAAGTAATGCATTCGTTTTTGGCTTTAAATGGCCTAATTAGTCGTAAAAAATGTCCATTATCATTTTCGATATTTAAATTTAAATCTTTTGGGTTATTGAATTGATCAGCTATAATTTGATCTTTTATATTTAATTGTTCTAAGCCAAATATCTCACTAACGCTATTAGCGCGGTAGATGTCTATTGTATTTACACCATTTATCTTAGCTGCTTCTTGTATGGATTTATTTATCATCGCAGAATCGCCAGAGTTCATTGTAGCTTGGATAGTTTGAGCTATTGACAAGCTTAACATATTTAGATTTTCTTCACTTAAATTTAAAGTAGTATCTTTGAACTCTTTGCTTATGATGGACTGTATTATGGCAAAGCTGACAAATAAGACTAAAATCATACTTATAGCTATTTTTTTGCTGACCGTATTTTTCTTCATAATTCCTCCTATTACATTATGATTAAGACTATTAAATAATTGAAAAGTGTGATTATAACTTATTAAATTAAGTTATAGAATTATTAATGCTTTATATACAAAATTATTTGTTATTTATGTTTAGATTTGTGACGCCAAATTTAACGTCACAAATTTAAATTTATTTTTTCTTTTTGCCTTTTGGCTCGTCGCCTTTAAACCAGCTTTTTATCTTATCAAAGACGCTCTCATCGGTGCTTGACTTGCCTGAAACTATGCCAAAGCTAGCTTGAAGCTTGTTTAAAAGCTCTTTTTGCTCGTCGCTTAGTTTATCAGGTGTTTGGATAGAAATTTGAGCTACAAGTCTACCTTTTTTGCGTGAATTTACACCCTTGATGCCCTCGTTTTCAAAGATAAATTGCTGCTTATCTTTCGCGCCAACTGGCAGTTTTAACTCGGCTTCACCGCGAAGTGTTGGGATTTTTATGCTCTCGCCAAGAACGGCTTGGGTAAAAAATACTGGAATTTCTATATAAACATCGTCATTGTGGCGGATGAAGTGCTTGTCCTCTTTTACGTTTATGCTCACGTAAAGATCGCCTTGAACGCCGTTTGCACCGATGTTGCCTTTGCCAGCGACCCTCATCCTCATGCCACTATCAACGCCCTCTGGGATCGTGATCTTGACACTTTGTTGCTGGATTTTATAGGCTTTTGCGTTGCAATCAGGACATGGCTCGCTTATCACTTCGCCAGATCCGTGGCAGTATGGGCACTCTTGAACGATATTCATAAAGCCATTTCCACGTGTGATCCTGCCACTTCCGCCGCAGTGCTGGCAAGTTTTGTTTTTGCCATCTTTGCTGCCTGTTGCGTTGCATGTTGGGCAAGGCACTTTTTGATCAAATTTGATCTCTTTTTCGCAGCCAAAAACAGCTTCGTTAAACTCTAAATTTATAGGAATTTCAAGATCGGCTGAGTATTTTTCGCTTCGTCTTTTTCTCTGTCTAGAGCCACCGCCAAAACCGCCACCAAAAAACGAGTCAAAAATGTCTGAAAGGTCAAAATCAGCGCTAAAGCCACCGCCACTGCCAAATCTACCCTCAAGCCCTTCTTTGCCGTATCTGTCGTAGATTGAGCGCTTTTGCTCATCGCTTAAGACCTGATAGGCTTCGTTTATCTGTTTAAATTTCTGCTCAGCCTCTTTGTCGCCAGCATTTCTGTCTGGGTGGTATTTTAAAGCGAGCTTTCTAAAGGCTTTTTTTATCTCGTCGCCACTTGCATTTCTTGAAATTTCAAGGATCTCGTAATAATCAAACTCCACATTTTTCCTTGTTTATTAAGCTTATTTTAAATGTGAGATTTTATCCAAAAAAGTTTAAATTTAAAAAAAAATTTACATTTTTGCCGTATAATCTCTACTATTTTTCAATGAAAAGGATGATTTATGATTAACGTTTTAATGATAGAAGACGATCCAGAATTTGCACAAATTTTATCTGAATATCTTGATAGCTTTAATATAAAAGTGACTAATTTTGAAGACCCATATCTAGGCCTTAGCGCAGGGATAAAAAACTATGACCTGCTCATACTTGACCTTACTTTACCAGGCATAGACGGCCTTGAGGTTTGCAAAGAAATTCGTCAAAAATACGACATCCCTATCATCATAAGCTCAGCTCGCAGTGACATCAGTGACAAGGTCGTTGGACTTCAGCTTGGAGCGGATGATTATTTGCCAAAACCATACGATCCAAAAGAGATGTATGCTCGTATCACAAGTCTTATTAGAAGATATAAAAAGACAAACGAAGTTCAAGAAGAGGTCGTTGATAGCGCATTTAGGATAGACGACAAGCGCCATGAAATTTACTTTAATAATGAAGCCCTTGCTCTAACACCTGCTGAGTATGAAATTTTAACCTATCTCATCAAACAGCACAGCTTTTCAGTATCAAGAGAGCAGCTAGTTTATAACTGCAAGAGCCTAAAAGACAAGGACTCAAAGAGCCTAGATGTCATCATCGGACGCCTTAGAACAAAGATTGGCGATAGCTCAAAAGCGCCAAAACATATATTTTCAGTTAGAGGCATAGGATATAAGCTTATCGGATGAAATACTCCATAACCACCAAGATAACTATCATCTTTGCCATCGCTTTCTCGCTGATGTGCTTGCTTTTTGTGACATTTGCAAACATTCAGCAAGAAAGTGCGCTTGAGAAGCTAAAAGATAAGCAAATAAGCGCCATGAACTATCTTGTGGCGCTTTACGAGCGTGGCAATCCTCCAAGAGATTTGGAGCACTACTTTAAAAATTTCAACCTAGAATACGTCGGCAATAAAAATTTAGCCACCTCAGTTACTACAAGCGGAAACGCCATTTTTACACAGCACACGCCTCTTGGCATGATGCAGTCGGTTAATTACAAAGGCGATTTGTACCTGCTTATCAAAAATCCATCTTTTCAGCTGCTACTTGAGAGTAACGACGCAAGACACGTAAATGACCCGCTTTGGGTGGCATTTTTGATCATCTCGGCTCTGCTCATATCGCTTTATGTCTCCGTGCTTAGAAGCCTTTTACCGCTTAGAAGACTTAGCAAAGATATCAGAAAATTTGCCAGCGGAAACATGGAGATGGCGATGACTGCTAGGCTAAATGAAAACGAGCAAGACGAGATCGGGCAGGTCGCTGTTGAATTTGACAACGCCGTTTGCAAGATCAGAGAGCTCATCCGCTCAAGGCAGCTATTTTTACGAGCGATCATGCATGAGCTAAAGACGCCTATTGGCAAGGGTAGGATCGTCTCTGAGATGGTGGCAAACGACACTCAAAAGATGAGGCTCATAAACGTTTTTGAGCGCCTCGAGATGCTTATAAATGAATTTAGCAAGGTCGAGCAGCTCCTTTCAAAAAGCTACGCGCTAAACTATCAAGAGTGCCATTTCTCGCTCATTTTAGAGCAGGTGCAAGATATGCTCATGCTTGATAAATTTGATGAGCGAGTGAGCTGTGATATCAGGGACGACGTCATATTAAGAGTGGATTTTCAGCTTTTTAGTTTGGCGATTAAAAATTTGATAGATAATGCCCTAAAATACGCAGAGGACAAGAAAGCTATTTTGATCTGCGATAGCGAATTTATAGCGGTTAAAAATTTAGGCAAAAAGCTAAATCACCCGATTGATTACTACAAACAAGCCTTTGTTAGGGGCGACAAGGTGAGTGCGGGAAGCGGGATGGGGCTTGGACTTTACATCATCGAGCAAATTTGCCAGATGCAAAAATTTGAGCTTGCTTACGACTACGAAGACGGCTATCACGTCTTTAAAATTTTACTTCGAGCAAAGGCAAAACGCGCATGAAAAGGGGCTTAGAGAAATTTAATGAGCTAACTGAGTCATTTGCCAAGCTGCCAGGTGTCGGTAAAAAATCAGCCGCGAGATTTGCCTACTTTGTCTGCATGCAAGATAGCTTTGCAGGGCTAAGGCTCGCGCAAAATATCGAAGATGCGGTAAGGTTTATCAAGCGCTGTGAGCGTTGTGGTGGGCTAAGCGAAAATGAAATTTGCGACATTTGCAGCGACGAGAGCAGGGACAGCGAGGTCATCTTGCTAGTTGAGAGCCCAAAAGATATCTTGGTTTTTGAGCAAAATGGCATCTACAACGGTCTTTACTTCGTGCTTGACGAGATCGACGAGGACGCCATAGAGAGGCTGCGAAGCGCTATCAAGCAAAATGGCTCAAAAGAGGTCGTCTTTGCCTTTACGCCGGGGTTAAATTCAGACGCGCTCATGCTTTACGTCGAGGATAAGCTTGGCATGAGTGAAATTTCATTTAGCAAGATCGCTCAGGGCGTGCCAACTGGCGTAAATTTAGAAAATGTCGATATGCTCTCACTCCTAAAAGCCTACGAGAGCCGCACAAAAGCCTAATTAAAATTTCTTTTAGTTATAATCTCACCTAAATTTATAATATTTAGTCCGCGCAGCCGCCGCTAAATTTAAAAGGATAGAGATTGATTTTACTTATAGATAACTACGATAGTTTTGTCTTCAACGTCGAGCAGTACGTAAAAGAGCTCACCAGCGAAGAGGTTAGATGCGTTAGAAACGACAAGATAACGCTTGAAGAGATCAAAAAACTAAACCCAAGTAAGATCATCCTAAGCCCAGGGCCAAAACACCCAAAAGATAGCGGAGTTTGCTTAGAAATTTTGCAGGCCAACCTTGGCGTGCCAGTGCTTGGCATTTGCCTTGGACACCAAGCCATAGGGCTTAGTTTTGGTGCAAAGATAAAAAGACTAGATGACCCGCTTCACGGCAAGACCTCGTTCATCGACGTGAAAAACAAAGAGCCACTTTTTGCTGGGCTGCCTGAGCACTTTGAGGTTATGCGCTACCACTCGCTTTATGTCGATGAGCTCCCAGCTAGCTTAAGCGCTGATGCGGTGAGCGATGATGGCGTAGTTATGGCACTTAGCGTTAAAGATAAGCCGATCTTTGGCATCCAGTTTCACCCTGAGAGCTACTTCACGCAATACGGCAAAAAGATAGTTGAAAATTTTGTAAATTACAAGGCAAAAGAAGAGGCTAAAGAGCCTAAAGTCCGCTCACTTAAGCCATATCTTATCAAGCTTCAAGAAAACATCCCGCTTGATGATAGCGACTTTGAGCAAATTTGCGAGATAATAGCTAGCAAAGAGTACGAGATCGTGCAGCTCTCAGCCCTTTTGGTGCTTATTAGCGAAAAGAGCCTCTATCCAAAAAGCCTCGCTGCACTTGCAAAAAATATCCTAAAATACTCGCAAACTTACCGCGATGATACGCCTATGATCGATCTTTGCGGCACTGGCGGCGATGGCTTTAAGACGATAAATATCTCAACTACTGTGGCATTTATCCTTGCAAGCCTTGACATAAAGGTCGCAAAACACGGCAACAAGGCAGTTTCAAGCAAGTCAGGCAGCTCTGATGTGCTTGAAATTTTAGGCGTAAAAAGTGAAAAATCACTGGCAAAACAGCGTGAAAATTTAGCTAGTAAAAATTTAGCCTTTTTCCATGCGCCATTTTTCCACCCGCTAGTTGGTGAGGTGAGAGAAGTGCGCCAAAGACTTGGTATAAGAACCGTATTTAACGTGCTTGGACCGCTTTTAAATCCAAATTTAAACCTTACAAACCAGCTAGTTGGCGTCTATCATAAGCCTGTTCTAAAGCTCTACGCCCAGACGCTTAAAATCCTTGGTAGAAAGCACGCTTTGGTCGTCCGCGGCGATGACGGACTTGATGAAATCACGCTTTGTAGCGAAACAAGCGTTGTGGAGCTAAAAAATGGCGAAATTTTTGAATACAGCATCACGCCAGAGCAGTTTGGCTTTAAAAGAGCGCTTCACAGCGATATAGAGGGCGGCACACCTGAAGAAAACGCCAAAACCTTGATCCGCACGCTAAAAGGCGAGGAGCAGGGGGCGAAATTTGACATCGTGGTCTTTAATGCGATGTTTGCACTCTACGCGGCTGATGGCGCAAAGAGCCCAGACGAGGCCAAAAAAATGGTGCTTGAAGTGATAAAAAGCGGCAGGGCATATAAATTTTATGAAGAGTTTATAAAGGCGCAGGCGTAATGGCGCTAGTTAAAATTTGTGGTATCAAAACCCTAGATGAGGCAAGTGCGGTTTGCGCTTTGGATGTTGATTTTATCGGGCTGATATTTGCCAAAAGTAAAAGAAAGGTCGAGCTAAATTTAGCTAGGCAGATAGCGAAATTTGCTCATAGCAAGGGCAAAAAAGTAGTTGGTGTTTTTGCTGAGCAAAGCGACTGCGAGATAATGGAAATTTGCCAGTTTGCAGGGCTTGACGTGGCTCAGGTGCACGGAGTAATCAGTGAAAATTTGCATGCAAATTTAAAAGACATGGGGCTTGAGATCTGGCAGGTTTTTAACGTGAAAGATAGCTTGCCAGAGATTGATTTTAAGCATTTTGACATGGCGCTTTTTGATTGCAAGGGCGAAAATGCCGGCGGAAACGGCACTAGCTTTGAGTGGGAAATTTTAAAAGAGGTCAAGTTTAAATTTGGCATGGCTGGAGGCATAGGCGAGCACAACATAAAAGAGGCGCTGAAATTTAAGCCATATCTAGTCGATATCAACTCCAAAGTCGAGGACGAAAACGGCATAAAAGATGCGCAAAAGATAGAGAGAATTTTAAAGATCATAGGTGAGGTAGAAGATGAACACTAAAGCATATTTTGGAAAATTTGGCGGGCAGTTCGTGCCTGAGACGGTGATGTTTGCCCTTGATGAGCTAGAAAATGCTTATGATAGCATCGCAAAGACAAAAGAGTTTAAAGACGAGCTTAATGATCTTTTGAAAAACTACGTTGGCAGGCCTAGCCCGCTCTTTTTTGCAAAGCGCTTAAGCGAGCACTACGGACATGAAATTTACCTAAAAAGAGAGGATCTAAACCACACAGGCGCACATAAGATAAATAACGCTCTTGCTCAAGCGCTACTTGCTAAAAAAATGGGTAAGAAGAAAATTTTAGCTGAGACTGGAGCTGGTCAGCACGGCGTGGCAACGGCAACTGCAGCGGCACTTTTGGGCTTGGAGTGTGACGTCTATATGGGTGCAACTGACGTGGCTAGACAGCAGCTAAATGCCTTTCGCATGCAGCTTCTTGGCGCAAAAGTAGTTAGCGTAGAAGATGGGCTAAAAACGCTAAAAGAGGCGACTACGGCGGCTATTCAGGCGTGGGTAAATGAGATAGAGAGCGCATTTTACGTCATCGGCTCAGCCGTTGGCCCACACCCATATCCAAAGATCGTGCGTGACTTTCAAAGCATCATCGGCACAGAGGCCAAAGCCCAGCTTGCAGACTACGGCAAAAAGGCCGACTACGTCATCGCATGTGTTGGCGGCGGCAGTAATGCTATTGGCATTTTTAGTGCGTTTTTGGACGATGAGAGCGTAAATTTAGTAGGTATCGAAGCTGGCGGCCTTGGCGTAGATACGCCTTATCACGCTGCTACGCTTACTAAAGGAAAAACAGGCATCATCCACGGCATGAAAACGACCGTTTTACAAGATGAATACGGCATGATCTCGCCAGTGCATAGTATCTCAGCAGGTCTTGACTACCCAGGCATCGGCCCAGAGCACGCCCACCTAAACGACATCAAAAGGGTAAGATACGAAGCCGTAACGGACGATGAGTGCATAAATGCCTTGTATTTTCTAAGTAAGATGGAGGGCATCATCCCAGCCATCGAGAGCGCGCACGCGGTGGCATATTTGGAGAAACTTTGCCCAAAACTTGATAAAAAAAGCGTCATCGTCGTAAATATCTCAGGCAGGGGCGATAAGGACATAAACACAGTTATCGGCTACGAAAAAGGAAAAATTTATGGATAAGATCAAAAGCGCATTTAACGGTAAAAAGGCAAACATCGGCTACATCGTGGCTGGATATCCAAGTCTAGAAAAAACTAAGGAATTTTTAGAAAATTTGAACGAGAGCACACTTGATCTGCTTGAGATCAGTATCCCATACTCTGACCCGCTGGCTGATGGCAAACTCATCGCGCAAGCTAGCTTTGAGACAGCTCAAAGTGGCGTAAATACAGACGTTGTCTTTGATATGCTTGAAGGCTGCAAGGCAAAAGTGACAAAGCCACTTGTTTTTCTGGTTTATTACAACATCATCTTTGCTTATGGTGTTGATAAATTTCTAAAAAGATCACGTGAAGCCGGAGTTAGCGGCTTTATCGTGCCTGATCTGCCTTGTGAGGAGTGCGAGGAGTTTGCTCTAAAGTGCAAGGAGCTAAATTTATGCCTTGTGCCACTTATAAGTGTCACCTCTGGGGGCAGGGCGGATGAGATATTAAAATTTGGCTCAGGATTTATCTACGTGCTAGGTGCTATCGGCGTTAGCGGTTCAAAAAGAGCCGATGAAGATAGGATAAAAAATTTAGTCCTAGAGCTTAAGAAAAAGAGCGATCTGCCAGTGGCTGTGGGCTTTGGCATCAAAAATAAAGATGATGTTAGCGAAGTGAAAAAATATGCTGACGCTGCGATCATAGGCACGCAAATAGTCAAGCTTTGCGCTAAATTTAGCGCAAAAGAGCTAGTTAAAGAGGTCGATAAACTCTTTTAAAATGCTTAATAAATTTATAGCTAATTTAGTAAAGCCAAAGTATAATTAACGCGCATTTCAAGTCTTAAGGAAGAGATATGAGAAAAGTTATAGATGAAGCCACGAGCTATCTTTGCAAGGATACTTTGGGGTTGGATTTAGAGTTTGGCAAGAGCCTTGGTAAAGGATTTTACGGGGCTAGCATACCAGTTTATAAGGGTAAAAGCGAGTATCAGTTTTATCTATTTTTTAAAAAAGATACTTTAAAAATTTTCATGAATGCCTTTTTTGGTCACGAAGATGTTGATGGTGGCGATCTGGACGATCTTTGCAAAGAGATAGCCAATCAGATCATCGGCAAGGCTAAAAATCTGCTAAATGAAAAAGAGCCAAATGCTTATAAACTCGGAACGCCTGAGTTTTTGGGCGAGGTTGAGAATTTTGGCATAAAGCTAAAAGAAAAATTTATATATAAGATAAAAAATAGAACATTTCAAATAGGCTACAAGATACAATGAACGATGAAGGTGCGATAGAGACACTAGAACAGCTAGGGCTTTTTAAGAGCTATGATGAGCTTATGGACATAAGCGTTGATTTTATAGCTGAGCTAGGAACTACCACAGTTAGCATAAATGAGCTTTTGAAATTTGAAGCTGGCTCGGTCATAGACCTCGAAAAACCAGCTGGTGAGAGCGTGGAGCTATATATAAATAATAGAATTTTTGGAAAAGGCGAAGTAATGGTTTATGAGAAAAATTTAGCCATCAGGATAAATGAAATTTTGGACTCAAAGTCAGTTATTCAGTACTTCAAAAAAGAACTTTTATGAAATTTATACTATTTTTCGTGCTTTTTGCTACGCAGATCTTTGCCTCAAACTTGCTAACATACAACATCTATGAGCGCACCGACAGGGTCGATATCATGCTTAGCTTTGATGCGCCTTACGAGGGCAACATCTTTCAAAAGCGTGAAAAAGACACAACCTCTTTGATATTAAATTCTCTAAGCTATGATCAAAGTGCGAGCAAGGATATAAACTCAAAGATCATTCAAGAGCTAGATATTGAGCCAAAGCAAAATTCCTTAGTTTTAAATTTACGCTCAAACGATGCCATCATCGTAAATGCTTCAAAGACAACTGACAGCTTCGGACTTCGTATCCGCGTAACACTAAAAAACACAAAAACGCAAGTGCAAAATATGCCTCAAGCAAGCGCAAAGATAGAAACTACTAGCACGCCAAAGACAGAAAATGAACCTATGGTTAATATTGATTCAAGATACTTCATCGTCCTAAGTGTGCTCATAGCGCTTCTTATATTTTTATATGTTTTTAAAAGATATATCACTTCAAAAAGTAGTGATTTTAGCGGGTTTAAAACGCCGCAAAATCAGCCGCAGAACGACACAAAGTCGATGAACTGGCTACTTAAAAATCAAAATAGCGGCGTCAATATCATCTACGAAAAATATCTTGACCGCACAAACAAGCTAATGCTTCTAAGCTACGAAAATAGGCGCTATCTAGTGATAGTTGGCAGCTCAAACGTCATGCTTGATAGCTTTGGCGAGGACAAGATCCAAAATGAGCAGGACTTTGCAGTATTTTTTGAAGAAAATAAGAAAAAACTTGGCTCATTTTTGCAAGAGCGTCAAAATAGCTTAAATAACTACAAAGATAAAATGAGCGGGGAATTTTAACTCCACTTCACTACTAAATTTAAAAATTTAGAAGAGTGTTTTCGCAAATTTTAAAATTTGTAAATAAGACTCATGCAGTGCGAAGCACTGAAGTATGCTACCTCTAACGAGCGAGGGGATTGGAGGATTAAAAAGGGGGATAAGGTGACGGATTTCTCGTGTCTGCCACGTAGTTGCGAGCCTACAAATTTTAAAATTCCACTCACTCGCAAGAATTGACTACTGATTTTAGGCCTCGCAAAGCTTGCCACTAAAATCAGAGCCGAAATTACTCGTTCATGAAATTTTAAAATTTACCCAAATATACTAGCGTTTTTTAAAATTGTCAGCTACTTTTACTCTACACAAACGAAATGGCGAAAATTTCAGGTTTTGCGATCTTTTTTATCTCTTCTTTTGCCATTGCAAATTCTTTTGCACCCTCTATTTTTAGTGTGTGGCCGCTAAATTCAAAGCTTAAATTTAGCTTCTCACATGTTATATCAAGTGCCTTGGCTAGCGCAAGGATGAAGCTTAGCCACCTTACACACTCAGCCTTTGGTAATAAATTTTTATACTTTTCAAACTCGTAAATATTTTTCTTGCCATTTGTACCGATGACCGCGGCTATTAGTGCCTTTTGCTCATGTGAGAAGCCGTAGTTTAGGGCGTTTAGTATGATATAAGCTGAGTTTTTGTGATCGCCGTAAAAGCCTATCTCTTGACCGACGTTGTGAAGCTTTGCGGCAATTAGCAGCGTCTCAAGATAGCTCTCATTTAGCCCATGAAGCTTTTTAAGCGCCACAAAAATATCCTTTGCGTATCTTGCCACGGCTTTGTTGCAAGAGAGGATGAAGCGATCTTGTAGGCTTTTAACGCTTGGGTTAAAATTTTCTGGAAATTTAAGACTTGGACGCAAAAAGTCTTTTAAAAAGACGCCCTCTCTTACGCCAACGCCACTTGTGATGACGTTTTTGGCATTTAGCGCCTTGGCAAGGGCTAAAAATATATGTGCGCCCTCTCTGATGGTGTCATATCTATCTTTTTTTATAGGGAATTTATTTAGTTCTAGCACGCTAACGTTTGCGATGCTCTCGATGTAGGCTTGCTCGTCGCTAAGCTTGTAGCAAAAGCCATGCAGTGATGAGAGCGGATATAAATTTTTGCTCATTATGGCCGATGAGATCGCTCTTAAAGAGCCGCCGATCGCTATTAAATTTGGACACTTAAATCGCTCATCTATCTGCGCTGTGATCTGTGATAGAAATTTGGGTAGTTTGTTTAAATTTTTCTTATCAAAAAATAGCTCTTTTAGCCTCACTGTGCCTATATCAAGCGAGAGGACATCTACTATCTTGCCGTTACTTATCCTAGCAAGCTCAGTTGAGCCTCCGCCGATGTCGATAGTGACGCACTCGGCTAGATTATGAAGCAAATTTTTAGCCGCTATCGCTCCAAAAGTGGCCTCTTCCTTGCCGTCAATGACTTTTAAATTTATGCCAAGTTTTTTTCTTAAAAGCGAGATTAAAACGCCTGAGTTTGGAGCATCTCTAAGCGCTGAAGTGCCGACACATAGGACTTTAGAGCATTTATAGCTTTTTATGATGTTATCAAATTCGCTAAAAGCTTTGATGGCTTTTTGCATTGAAGCTTCTGAAATTTCGTTGTTTGAGCCGTATCCACCTTCGCCTAGTCGCACTTTGGTTTTGTATTCAGCTAGTATAAAAAATGCTAAGCGTGATGTGCGCTCAAATATTGCCATACGCATAGAATTTGAGCCAAGATCGATCACTGCGGTTCTCTTTGCCATTTTTTATCCTTTTAAATTTAAAACGAGGCTTGCAACTGCTCCGTTTGCACCCTCTCTATTTTTGATAGATATCTCAGCGCCAAGTGCCTGTGCTGCACCTTTTGCGAGAAATAGTCCAAGTCCAGCACCACCTTTGTTGCCGTATCTTTTAAATGGAGCAAACAGGTCCTTGCTCTCGTCTATGCCCACGCCCTCGTCGGTTATTTCGATGATAAATTTGCTCTTTTCAAGCTTCGAGCTAATCGTAATCGTGCTATTTTTTGGAGAAAATTTTATAGCATTTTGGACGAAATTTTGCACGATGTGAGTTAGCAGGCTGGTTTGGATGTTTAGATTAAAAATTTCAGGTTTTAGATCAAGTGTGAGATTTTTTTCTTCGCCTTTTGCGAGCACTTCGTAGTTTTTACCTAGTTTTTTTAAAAATGCGATCACGTCGGTATTTACTGGCTCTTCAAACTGCGCACCCTCTTGACGGCCTATCTCAAGGACTGAGCCTATCATAGCGTTCATGCCGTTGATCGCTTCGTTGTTTGATTTTAGCGCTTCTATGTATTTTTCGCTATCTCTTGGTTTTAAAAGTGTCACTTCGTTTTTTGTTTTCATAACGGCAAGTGGCGTCTTTAGCTCGTGAGCAACGCCTACAAAGAGCTCTTTTTGGTATAAAACGAAAGTTTGTATGCGAGTAATTAGCCTATTTATGCTGTTACCAAGTGGCAAAAACTCATCTGGCAGGCTTTTGATATCGATCTCTTTTAGAAATTTCTCATCTAAATTTGTAAGTTTGTGACTTAAAATTTTTATAGGTATTAAAAGCATTCTTGATAAAAACAGTGCGTAAAATAGCACCAAAAGTATCGCTGTGACATTTACGATTATAATATCTATAAAAATTTCTTCTACTATCTGGCTTTGAAGCGTCGTCTCTTTCTCTAGGACTAAGTAGTTACTATCATCTAGCCTTGTTGTTAGCGTGGTTGTGCTCTTATCTTTGATCTTTTGCATCACTAGGTAGGGTTTTTCGCCTTTAAGCTCGCCTGCTTTTATGGTGGCTAGAGTTTTGTTTGGGGTTTCTATAGTAAAAGTTTTTAGATTGTTAGGATTGAAATTTTGAGGATTGTTTTTGTAAGATATGGCTTGCTGGTTTAGCTCGCTAACTACACTTTGAAAAACGGTGACTCTTATGTAGTGATAGAGCATCACCGAAACAACGGCAATTAGCATCATCGCACCAGATGCTAATTGCAGTATAAATCTATTTCTTAAGCTTTTTTGGGAAAGCAAAATCTATATCCGCGTCTTCTAACAGTTTCTATTGTCGAAATATTTAGCGGTTTGTCCATTTTTTGGCGGATTTGGTTGATAGCAACCTCGATAACGTTTGGAGTTACAAGCTCTGGCTCTTCCCAGATAGCGTCAAGTAGTTGCTCTTTAGATACGATCTGATCTGAGTGTCTTGCAAGGTGAGTTAATACCTCAAATGGCTTACCTTTTAGCTCGATATCGCGGCCAAGATATGTGATCTTCTCTTCGTCAGGATTGATGATAAGCTCGTCTATCTTGATGATATTTGTACCGCCAAAGCGTAGTCTAGCCTCAAGTCTAGCTACTAAAATGTCAAAATCAAATGGCTTTTTGATGTAGTCATCAGCGCCAGCTCTAAGTGCTTTTATCTCGCTCTCTTTGTCGTCTTTTGCAGAAAGAACTACGACTGAGGTGCGTGGAGATTTATGTTTTATGATGTTTATAAGATCGACACCGTCACCATCTTGAAGCATCCAGTCAGTCAAAACTAGGTCGTAGTTTCTGATGCCGATGTAGTACTCAGCGTCTTTGAAATTTTCAGAGCTATCTGTCTGATAACCAAACTCTTGCAACCCCTCAGCAATCGTCTTATTTAGCGTTACTTCGTCTTCTACTATTAAAATACGCATTTCTTTTCCTTAAACTAAAATTTATGGTCGATTGTATCATAAATTAAGAAATATTTCAAGATACTTTAATAAATTTTTAAAAAACAGTGCTGATTTTTGCACCGACAATTGCATTTGGTAAAATCTCGGTTTTTAAAATCTCCATATCCAAGCTAGTAAGCGAGCTAAACCTCTCTTTTAGCGCTTTGCAGGTTGCTTCTAGTGACTCTTCTACACTTTGAAATTTCATTTCATTGTAAAATTCTTTTATAAAATCAGCCACCAAAACATAATCAATCAAGCTAGTTGAGCGAAATTCTAAGCTCACTTTTACTTCTTGCTTTGCAACTCGCTCAAAGTCAAACATCCCGATGACGGTTTGAAATTTGTAATCCTTAATAATCGTTGTTATTTCACTTTTCATACTACTTTTTGCTCCTTGCCTGAAAGCAGGCGAACGATATTTGGTATGTGCTTATAAACTACCAAAAATGCGATGATAAGGATCGGCGCGTGAGTGTAAATTTCATCAAGTTCTGGGTGGATGATGAAGCTTGATGCGATGAGAGCTATCAGCGCGCAAAGTGATGCTAGAGAGCTTATCTTTAAAAATTTACCGACCAAAAACCAAACGACAAGAGCGATTATTATCTCAACTGGCAAGAAAAATGCGAGCACGCCAGCCCCAGTTGCCACGCCTTTGCCACCTTGAAAGCCTAAAAATATAGAAAAACAATGTCCTGCCACACTTAAAACCGCCATCGTCCAAAGCACGCTTTGGCTAGCTCCAAGCAAAGAGGCTACGATGAGTGGTAAAACGCCCTTTAACACGTCACAAACTACGGTTAAAATGGCCAGTTTTTTGGCTAGTTTTGGATTTGTTTGCTTTAAAACTCTTAAAACATTTGTCGCGCCTATGCTTTTGCTGCCCTCTTTTTTTATATCAACATGTCCAAAAATTTTTGCTAGTATGAGCCCTGATGGGATGCTACCAAGCAAGTAACTAACGGCATAAAGTATTAAATTTTGCATATTTTACCTTTTAAATTTAAAGAGAAATGATATTAAAAAAATTCTAATTTTTTTATAAATCATCTCCACAAAAGCACGACTTTTTCGTCGTAGATGTCGCTTTTCTTTGGTGAAATTTGCGTTTCGTTTATCGTGATATTTTTAATATCATTTGCCTCTTTTAGCGCGTCGCACTCTTGTGCAAATTTCTCTTCAAGCTCGCTTATGGCTAAATTTATATCATTTACGCTTTGCTCGCTAAGCTTGACGTCGCTTCGCTCTTTTAAGACCTTGTTTGCGCTTCTGGCACTTGATGCGATCTTGCCGGCGTTTTGGCGAGATAAGAGCTTGTTGCCAAATATCGCTCCAAATATGCTTGCGCCTATATTTATAGCTGCGTCAAGGCCGCTTGCTGTCATATCTTTTTGCTCTTTATCAAGCTTTGCAAGGGCTTTATTTAGCTTATCTTGCAAGCTCTTTTGCTCTTTTTCAAATTTAGCCGTGAGCTTTGCGGTTTGCTCCTCTAAAATTTCGTTGCACTTATCCTGAAGCCTTATGAAAAACTCCTCTTTTGACTCGTTTTCTTTTGAGTAAATTCCCATCGCCTCAAAGGTGTTAAATTTGAAATTTCTATATAAAAACTCTTTAAATTCTTTTTCTAAAGCGTCAAAATTTTTAGCGCTCGTTATGAAATTTGGCACAGCTGCAAAGCTTGCACCGCTTGGCTCATTTTCGCTTGCATCAACGCGCATGCCTTCGCTAGCTTCGCTCCAGTTTGGCTCTTTGTCATCTTCATCAAGCTCATAAAGGTAGCTCACCTCGCAAATGCTATCAATGCCTTTTTTGGCGTCATAAATTCTCACCTTTGCACTTGCTAGTAAATTTGGCGTGAGGCTTTTTGAGCTGGTATAAAGCTGTGTGATCGCACTTGAGATGATAGGTTTTGCGCTAAATTTCATCTCGCTTTTGTCTACGCTTTGGCTGCTTAAATTTTCTTTTTTATCTTTCATCAAATTTGAAATTTGCTCACGGCTGAGTGGACCTTTTAGATAGCTAAGCGCCCAGCGAGTGGAGATGACGTTTAAGCCGTCTTCATTTATATTTTTAAGTAAGAAATTTCTTTTGGCTAAATTTGATATGAGATTTTCAAGTGAGGCTTTATCTAAGCTTGAACCTGCGATGCCGCTTAGGCCGTCGATCACGCGGGCTTTGTCCTGCGCTGTCTGGAGGCGGCCGATGAACCAAGTGCCGATGTTGCTAAGGCCTTTGTAGTCAAGATCGACCGGGTTTTGTGTGCTTAAAATGCAGCCTAAACCAAACGCACGAGCTTGTTTTAAGAGCGTGAGCATAGGCGTTTTTGACGGCGGATTTGCGTTTGGCGGAAAAAAGCCAAAAATTTCATCCATATATAGGATCGCTCTAAGTGAGCTAGTGCCCTCTGTGCCGCGCATCCACGCGATGACCTCGTTTAGTAAAAGGGTGACAAAAAACATTCTCTCAGCGTCATTTAGGTGCGAGATTGTAAAGATATTGCACTTTGCTTTGCCGTTTTCGTCAAAAAGCATCTTTGAAATTTCTAGTCTAACGCCCTGCGTCCAGCCTTTAAAGCTTGGGCTTGCGATGAGTGCGTTGATCTTCATGGCAAGCTTTAGACGCTCACTGCTTGGATAGAAGGTATCCACATCAAAAACGCCTATCTTTTTAAACGGCGGATTTGCTATGAAATTGATAAGCTCTTCGATGCTGACGTCTTTTTGCTCTTTAAATTTGCTCTCAAAAATAGTGGATATTAGCAGCTGCTCTTTTGAGCTCATATCCTCAGAACTCATGCCAATAAGCGATAGCACCGACGCTGCGAGTGAGTTTATATAGTTGCTAAAAATTTCTTCGTCACTAATATTTGGGCAGGCAAAGTCGCTAACTAGCGCCACACCTATACCAGCTGAGCTTTTTGGCGTGTAGATATTAAAGCTAGCGCTATCTTTTAAAATTTTTACTCGCTCGAGGTCTTGAAAGCTAGACTCTATGCCGTTTCTCCAAAGCTCGGCCTGAGTGGCGGCAAATTCCTCTACGCTTTGACCTTTATTTGCAGCCTCTGCTTCATCGACATAAGGTAAAAAATCCTCCGCTCTCATCTGCGGAAAGGTGAGGGCTAAATTTGTGATATCGCCCTTTGGATCGATGATGATAGAGGGGATGTTGTCTATGCAGGCCTCTTCTAAAAGCGTGATACCAAGGCCTGTTTTGCCACTACCTGTCATGCCGATAATGGCTGCGTGAGTGGTTAAGTCCTTGTTTTTATAAAAAAATGGCTCTTTATCTTTTAGTCCGATGTAAAAAAGTTTTAAATTCTCTTGTATGGTTTTCACTGATTGCCTTATTCGTATAAATTTATGCGTGAGCGAAGCTCGTCAAGTGTCTCTTTGACGCGTTTTTGCGTGAAGTCTTTTATCGTTTTGTCATCATCAACTAGCTGCATGCAGTATCTGATGTAGCCCTTGTATGCTAGCTCTGTGACAAGTTTTAGCTTTAAGGAGACGTTTTTTACTTCATTTGGTGAGAGTAAGATGTCAAAATTTGCCTCCAACTCTTCGCCGTCTTTGAAATTTGTAGCTTGTGAGCTTAATATACTTATGCCGCCCTCTGAGATGTCGTAAAGACTACCTTCAAGCTTACCTTGCTCACCTTTTAGAGAAATTTTGGTAAAGCGGTTTGGTAAGACGCGCTGAAATTTTCTCTTGTTTGCGTGCATGGTCGCTGTGCGCGAGAAATTTGAAAGAGTGACGCTTTTATCGGCGATATTGTAGTCGATGATGTCGGCGCGAAGTTGCTTTGAGAAGAAGCTATTTGGCAGGATAAAGCCCTTGCCATCTTGCTTCATAGCTAAAATTTGCATCATATCTACGCGGAAAACGACGCTATCTTCTTTAACCTCTAAAATTTCGGCTTCGTATTTTATATTTAGTCCGTCGTATAAATTTAAAAATTCAGGACGGACCTTGGCATTTTTCATGCGTGTAAATGTGTTGATCGGATCTTCGTAGAAAAATGAGCCAGTATCGATCATCTCTTTTACTGTGGTCTCTTGATGATTTTCGGCGTTATATAAAATTTCTTTCAACCTTGAGACGGCATTTACAAAGTAGCCCACATAGACTGCATCGTCGCAGGCGTGACTAAAATTTAGTGTCAAATTTAAAAGTAGGAAATTTATAAGGTCGTCTTTTGCGTTTAGTTTTGGTATTAGGCTGTTTAAGTCGTCGCGAATTTGTGTGGCATTTGGTTTTTGAATGAGTAGCGCGTCAAAGATGCTCTCAAGGCAAATTTTCATCTGCTCGTGCGGTACTACAAGGGTTAATTGTCTGCAAAATTTGATGCCCTCATCTATAAATTTAGCTCTTAAACCAAGTATGCAATCCTCGCAATTTTCGACAAGTTCTTGCCTGCCCTTAAACTCCATGGGGTCTCCAAAAAAGGTTATTTATTAAAACATTGCTATCATATATAAAGTTATATTAAAAAAATATTTAAATTTGTGTAGAGAGAGAATTTCTAGGCAAAGTTGCCTAGAAATTTGAATAATTATAGTTTGCTTTCGTTGTGTGAAAGGTAGTCAGCAACACCTTCAGTGCTTGGTTTCATACCAGAATCACCTTTGTGCCAGCCAGCTGGGCAAACTTCGCCGTGCTCATTTGTAAATAACATAGTATCTACCATTCTGATCATTTCGTCGATGTTTCTGCCAAGTGGTAGGTCGTTTATAACTGCGTGGCGAACTGTGCCGTCTTTGTCAAGTAGGAATGATCCGCGAAGTGCTACGCCAGCGTCTTCTAGAAGTACGTCAAAGCCACGAGCGATTGATTTTGTCATGTCAGCTACGATTGGGAAGCGAACTTTACCGATACCGCCTTTGTTTACTGGGGTCTCTTTCCATGCAAAGTGTGAGAACTGGTTGTCACAAGAAACTGCGATAACTTCGATACCGCGTGACTTGAACTCGTCATATCTTTTATCAAACGCGATGATCTCGCTTGGGCAAACGAATGTAAAGTCCATTGGGTAGAAAAATACAACAGCGCCTTTTTCGCCGATGTTTTTGTAAAGGTTGAAATCATTTACGATTTGATTGTTTCCTAAAACTGCTGCAGCTGTAAAGTCAGGTGCTTTTTTTGTTACTAACATATTTTCTCCTTAATAATAAATTTTATTGATTGCGAAATTATATCCATAAAAATTTAAATTCTAATTAAATAGATCTGAAAATTTAAAACATTGTAATTTTAATATGCATTTAAAAATGAATGGAAATTTTTAAAAATTTATAGAGGGTGTTGTAGAAATTTTATTAAATTTAGAGTTTTGGGTGAAAAAGCGGCTGATTACAGATCGCTAAAATTTTTTCCGCCAAATTTTAGTATCGCTGAACCCCAAGTAAAGCCGCCACCAAATGCGTCAAGAAGTAAAACTGAACCATTTTTAATGCGTCCATCCTCGTAAGCATCATTCATCGCCATCGGAATCGAAGCAGAGCTTGTGTTGCCGTATTTTGCAACTGTCAAAACGCACTGCTCGTCGGTGAAATTTAGCCTATTTTTTACAGCATCTATTATCCTGATATTTGCTTGATGAGGTATGAAAAAGTCGATATCTTCGCTTTGCATTTTGTTTGCATGTAAAATTTCTATCACGCTTTTGCTAAGCGTTTGAACTGCTATCTTAAAGACCTCATTTCCACTCATGTGGATGAAATTTAGCCTATTTTTTAGCGTCTCTTCGCTAGCTGGAAATGCACTACCACATCCTGGAGTTATCAAAAGCTCAGCCTGTCTGCCGTCGCTTGCAGTGTGGATGTCAATGATCTCGTTTTCTTCGCTCGCACTTATCACAGCAGCACCAGCTCCGTCACCAAAAAGTATGCAAGTGCTTCTATCTGTGTAGTCGATCATCGAGCTTAGTTTTTCAGCTCCTATGATCAAAACATTTTTCTTAGCACCACTTGTAACAAGGGAATTTGCAAGCTCTAAAAGATAGATAAAGCCAGTGCAAGCCGCACTTATGTCAAAAGCTGTGATGCCAAAATTTAAATCCAAATTTGCAGCTATCTTACAAGCGGTTGAAGGCATGCAAAGATGATCTGGAGATATCGTAGCGCAGATTACCGCGTCGATTTGTGATTTTTCAAGTCCTGAGCGCTTTATAGCTAGCTCGGCAGCTTTTGTACCAAGATCGCTTGTTATCTCAGTCGTTGCGATATGTCTTTGCTCTATACCGGTTCGCTTCACTATCCACTCATCGCTCGTATCGACCATTTTTTCAAAATCAAAATTTGTTAAAATTTTTTCTGGGACATATGACGCAATGGAGATCAATGAAGCTTTTGGCATATTTTACCTTGCAAAGTGTGAAAGTTCTTCTTCTATAACTTTATTTATATTCGAGTTAGCAAATTTAATTGCTTGAAAGATTGCATTTTTTATAGCTTTTGAGTTGCTTTTGCCGTGACTTATGATGACGCAGCCATTTACACCAAGAAGCGGAGCACCGCCGTACTCATCGTAGCTGACCTGTTTTTTTAGAGTTTTGAAAACTTTTCTCATAAGCACCGATCCAGCCATAGCAAGAGGTGATTTTTTGACTTGCTTTTTTATGATCTTGCCTATGGCATCAGCGACGCCTTCGCTCGTTTTTAATAGGATATTTCCCATAAAACCGTCGCAAACCATGACATCAATGCTACCATCAAAAATTTGATTGCCCTCTGCATTGCCAACAAAGCTATCAAGTCTAGAAATTAGTTTAAAAGCCTCTTTGCTGACTTCATTGCCTTTACTCTCTTCTTCGCCATTTGACAAAAGACCTACTTTTGGCTCTTTTCTGCCTAAAATTTCTTTTGCATAGGCTTCACCCATTATGGCAAATTGAAACAAGTGTTCGCTTCTGCAATCAACATTTGCACCAACATCCAAAACCAAAGTAGCTGTCTCTTTTGAATTAGGCATAAGCGTAGCAATTGCTGGACGAGATACATTTTTTAATCTACCAACTCTTAATGTGGCTAAGCTCATAGTAGCACCGCTGTGACCAGCAGAAACGACAGCATCAACATTTTTGTCTTTTAAAAGCTCAACAGCTTTGTAGATCGTGCTATCTTTTCTTTTTAGCGCGTCTGTTGCTCCGTCAGCCATAGAGATGACTTCAGTAGCTTCTATAAATTCTATATTTTTTAAATAGGGTTGTGGGATGAGTGGTTTTATGGCATTGCTATCGCCAACTAATACAGCTTTAAATTCTGTCTCTTTTAGTGCTTCAATAACGCCAGATATTATAGGATCTGCACCAAAATCACCACCCATAGCATCAATAGCAATGCGAATCATATTTTAGTATTCACCTGTTGTTTTGTTTATGCGGTGAGGCATTTTCCAAGAACCATCTTTGTCTTTTACAGGCACTGGAAGTGTAACTTTGTAATGTGTTCTACGTTTTGCTGCACGAGAATGACTCACTCTACGCTTTGGTACTGCCATTTTACTCTCCTTTATAAATTTTTACATTTTTCACAATAAAAATAATCGCTCTTAAAAGCTTCTAGCTCACTTTCAAAAACTTCTTTTAAATCAATATTGCCATCAAAAAATTCAACCGTATCGCTAAGCTCGTTTTCTCTGTCTTTATAGACACCATCGCTTAAATTTAGCTCTACGTCTTGATCGACTGGCAACATAAATTCATCACCGCATCGATCGCAAATATATTTTATCTCGCCCTTTATGGTGCCTTGACATTTTACCAAAAAAGGGTCTTTTCTTTTTAAAATTCCACTAAAAAATAGATCATTGTTTCTTACTAGCTCAAAGTTTATCTCTTTGTTTGCTATTTTAGAAAACGGAATAATCAAATTTTAGTCCAAAATTAGCAAATTTCTCTTGAAGCAAAGAAGAAATTTATCTCATTTACAGCGTTTTCTAGGCTGTCGCTTCCGTGAACTGCATTTGCGTCAATGCTATCAGCAAAATCAGCTCTGATAGTGCCAGGAGCTGCTTCTTTTGGGTTAGTTGCGCCCATTAGCTCGCGGTTTTTAGCAACTGCATTTTCGCCTTCTAAAACCATAACTACGACTGGTCCGCTTACCATAAAATCAACTAGGTCGTTGAAGAAAGGTCTATCTTTATGAACTGCATAAAATGCTTTTGCATCGCATTTGCTAAGTTTGATTTTCTTTGCAGCTGCGATTCTTAAGCCATTGCTTTCAAATCTATCTATAATCTTTCCAACAACATTTTTCTTAACAGCGTCAGGCTTAATAATAGAAAGTGTTCTTTGCATAAATTTTCCTTAAAATTTAGGTTATTTAAATGAAGTTGGCAATTATATCAAATAAAGCTTAAAAATAAAATAGGCTCAAATTTGAGCCTAAATTTTGTAAATTTATTGGATAACTGGAGTGCTGCCAGTGCGAGCGTCAGCACCGATTTGATCACGTGAAGGTTGTCCTGCTACTACGGCATCCCAAACGATGCAACCGTCAGTTGGACAGGCAGATGCACAGGCTGGCTCGTCGTTGTAACCTACGCACTCAACGCATTTGTTTGAATAAACATAGTATGTATCTGCTCCAGTTGGGTTGTCGCTATCATCAACAATAGCTGAAACTGGGCACTCATCGATGCATGAACCACAGCTTATGCATATATCGGTTATTTTTACAGACATTTTTTCTCCTTAAATAAAATTTTGGCGTAGAATATCAAAAAAAACTGAAAATGATATAAATATACTCTTAAATTTTTATAACACGCTTAATTTCTCTAAACTACTTTATAAAGTTTTTATCACTTTTAGACTAAATTTACAGATTAAAATTTTAAAAAGGTCGTATAAATTTAATGAATGATACTATAAAAATAACTGGCGCGCGAGAGCACAATCTTAAAAATTTAAACCTTGAAATTCCTAAAAATAAATTAGTGGTTTTTACTGGTCTTAGCGGCAGTGGCAAGAGTACGCTAGCCTTTGACACGCTCTATGCTGAGGGGCAGCGTAGATATATGGAGAGTCTTAGCAGCTATGCTAGGCAGTTTTTAGACCGCGTGGGCAAGCCTGATGTAGATAAGATCGAGGGTTTAACGCCTGCAATTGCGATAGACCAAAAGACAACCTCTAAAAACCCTCGCTCAACGGTTGGCACGATCACTGAAATTTATGATTATCTAAGGCTTTTATACGCAAGGGTTGGCGTGCAGCACTGCCATAAATGCGGCAAACCTATCTCAAAAATGAGTGCAAGCGACATCATAAATGAAATTTCAAAGCTCCCACTTGGCGCAAAAGTGATCATCTATGCGCCGCTAGTTCGTGAGAAAAAGGGCACATGGGCGGATTTGATCGAAAATTTACGCCAAAAAGGCTTTGTTAGAGCGCAGATAGATGGCGTGGTGGTGAGGCTTGACGAGGAGATAGAGCTTGCAAAAACGAAAAAACACACGATAAAGGTTATCGTCGATAGGATCGCCATCGATGAGCAAAATCACGAACGCCTTGCAAGCGACGTGGAAAAAGCGCTAAATGAGAGCTTTGGCGAGGTCGAGATAGAGATCGCAAACGCCGACGAACTGGGCTTAAAAGAGAGTTTTATACATTACAGCGAGCACATGGCTTGTTTTGATTGTAAAATTTCATTTACGCCGCTTGAGCCGCTAAGCTTTAGCTTTAACTCACCAAAGGGCGCTTGCGAGCACTGCGACGGACTTGGTATAAGATATAGCCTAGATATGAGCAAGATCATCGACGAGGAAAAGTCGATAGAAAATGGCGCAATAAAACTACTTTACGGCTACAACATGAGCTATTACTATAAATTTTTACTTGCTTTTTGTGAGCAAAATGAGATCGACATTAAAAAACCATATTATGAGCTTAGCGAAGATGAAAAAAGGCTCGTTTTATATGGCAGCGTGAAGGAGGTTTCGTTCTTTTGGAAGCGAAACAAACTGCTTAGAAAATTTGATGGAGTAGTTAAAATTTCACACGGACTTTTGAAGGATTACAAAGACTTTGACGAGTATATGAGTGAGAAAATTTGTGACGCTTGTAATGGCCACAGGCTAAAGCCTCAAAGCTTAGCAGTTAAGGTCGCTGGTCTTGGGCTTGGTGAAATTTTGGATATGAGCATAGAAAACTGCACCGCATTTTTTTCAAATGAGAAAAATTTCGCCTATCTTAGCGACTACGACAAGGCGATCGCAAAGCCTATCTTAAAAGAGATCAACGAGAGGCTTTTCTTTTTGTACGACGTGGGGCTTGGCTACTTATCGCTTGGGCGAGATGCTAGGACGATCAGTGGTGGCGAGGCGCAGCGCATCAGGATCGCGAGTCAGATAGGAAGTGGGCTAAGTGGCGTCATGTACGTGCTTGATGAGCCAAGTATCGGCCTTCATGAGCGAGATACTCTAAAACTTATAAAAACGCTTAGAAATTTGCAAGCCAAAGGTAACTCCGTAATCGTCGTCGAGCATGATAAAAAGACGATAGAGGAGGCTGACTATATCGTGGATATCGGCCCTGGAGCTGGTAAATTTGGCGGTAGCGTAGTCTTTGCAGGCACGGCAAAAGAGCTTTTAGACTCAAACACTCAGACTGCACAATACATAAATGGTAAGAAAAAGATCGACTACCAAAAAAATAGAAAAGCCGAAAAGTGGCTCGAAATTTCAAATGTAAATATCAATAATATCTCAAATTTAACCGCTAAATTTCCACTTAGAAATTTAGTTGGCATCACCGGTGTCTCAGGATCTGGCAAGAGTTCGCTAGTGCTTCAGACCTTGCTTCCAGAGGCGCAGGAGCAGCTAAATAGAGCTAAAAAAGTGAAAAAGATAGCTGGGGTAAATTTAAGCGGACTTGAGAATTTAGACAAGGTTATTTATCTTGATCAAAGCCCGATCGGTCGCACTCCACGCTCAAATCCAGCGACATACACTGGTGTGATGGATGAGATAAGAAATTTATTTGCGCAGACTAAAGAGGCAAAGCTTAGGGGCTATAAAATAGGGCGCTTTAGCTTCAACGTCAAAGGCGGGCGCTGCGAGAAGTGCCAAGGCGAGGGCGAAATCACGATCGAGATGCACTTTTTACCTGATATCAACGTGGTTTGTGACGTTTGTAACGGCGCTAGATATAACGCTCAGACTTTGGAAATTTTATATAAGGGCAAAAATATCGCCGAGGTGCTAAATATGAGCATAGATGAGGCGGTTGAGTTTTTTAAGGCTGTGCCAAAGATCGCTTCAAAGCTCACCACGCTGCAAGACGTGGGGCTTGGCTACATCACGCTTGGACAAAATGCAGTCACACTTAGCGGCGGCGAGGCGCAGCGCGTAAAGCTAGCAAAAGAGCTTAGTAGAAGTGACACTGGAAATACGCTTTACATCCTTGATGAGCCAACGACAGGACTTCATTTTGCAGATGTTGATAGGCTGGTAAAGGTGCTAAATCACCTAGTTGATCTTGGAAATTCTGTTTTTGTGATCGAGCATAATATGGACGTCATCAAAAACTGCGACTATATCGTAGATATGGGACCAGAAGGCGGTGCAAAAGGCGGTAAAGTAATAGCGTGCGGCAATGTAAAAGAGGTGGCTAAAAACTACAAAAAAACTGGCAGCTACACGGGGGAATTTCTAGCGCAAGAGCTTGCTTTATTAAAAGTGAAATAAAATAAATTTAGTAGTTTGGTGTTTGTCTAAAATGCCAAGCTATATATAATAAATAAGATAAATTAAATTTGTTAAATTTTAGGGGATTTAAAAAGAAAAGGGGCAAAAGCCCCTGGGGTTATGCAGCTGGATAAACAGATACTTTTTTTCTGTTTTTATCAAGTCTTTCAAATTTTACAAAGCCATCAACTAATGCAAAAATAGTGTGATCTTTGCCAAGACCTACGTTATTTCCAGCGTGAGTTGCTGTTCCTCTTTGGCGGATGATTATATTTCCAGCACGAACGAACTCGCCACCAAATTTCTTAACACCTAATCGGCGTCCGATACTATCACGGTTATTCTGGGTTGAACCTTGACCTTTTTTGTGTGCCATATCTTATCTCCTTAAGCTGCGATACTTACGACTTTTACACGTGTAAATTGTCTTCTAAAGCCGCGTTTTAGTTTTGAGTCTTTACGTCTGCGTTTTTTGTAGATAACTACTTTTTTGTCTTTGCCTTCATTAACGACCTCAAGAACAACTTTTGCACCCTTAACAAATGGCGCACCTACCTTTACTTCGCCGTCGTTTACAGCTAAAACTTCTGTAATCTCAACGGTTGATTTAGCTTCAGCGCTAAAGTGATCTAGCTTAAGGAACTCGCCCTCGCTAACACGATATTGCTTGCCGCCATGCTTAAATATAGCGTATTTTGACATACTCTACCTTTCTAAAATTTGGTAAGACCAAAAAGCACTTTTTTGCAAAAGATTTATGGAGCTTTGTTGGTTGTAAGGTGTGAATATTAGCTAAAAGTTTATAAATTCTACTTTAATGCCCCTGGTTTTATGATCTCACCCGCTAAATTTTTTATCATAGAGGTATGATCTAGGAAAAATGTTTTGTCATTTGGCAAATGTGGCTGATATATCAGCGTCTTGGCTACTGGTGCACTTAAGATCACATTTATCAGTTCAAATTCAGGCGGCAAGACAAAATAAAGTTTTGGCTTAGGAATTTCATTTTGAAAGAGCCTTTGTGCGTAAAATTTACTGAAATTTTCATTTTTTGGTAGTTTTATCTTTTTAAAGAGCTCAAATGGCAAAAAGTAGTGTGCTAGTGCGTGAAGTCCGTGAGCAAAGATGTAGAGCCGCTTTTCAAATTTAGGTGCCTCCGTCCTACCAAAAGTGGAGCAAAATTTCTGCAAATGCTCGCTCATAGCGGCCGTATCTTTTTCGTGTAGGGCAAGCATAAATTTAACTGCTTCTCTTTCATTTGCTGGCTTTTTGGACTCTGCAAAAGTGCGTGCTTTTTCTAGGGCAGGGGCAAGTAAATTTTCATCTTGCCAAAGTATCGCTGTGAGAAGATCGTGCATGACGCATAGAAATTTATAGCCGTTTTTGCTAGGTGGCAGGCCTTTTGGAAAGATCCTTGCCATGCTCTCTGCGTCACCACAAGCGATAGCAAAAAACGCAGGGATCAGCTTCTCGCACTGATCATATCCGCCGCTGCATCCTGGGAGTAAATTTAATTTAGCGTATTGAAAAATGAGATCATTTAGTGCCTCAGCGTCGCCCTCAGCTAGGCACTTTTCAAGGCAAAAATCGTAACGCCTAGCTCTTGAAAAAGAGAGTAATCGTATGAGCTCACATAAAAAGTCGTAATCGTTTAAATTTTTCTCTTTTATCTCGGCGTAAATGCTTGCATATTCGTCTAAAAGTAGCTCTTCATCGCTTTTTGGTGGTTTTTTGGTTTTGAAAATGTTAAATAAGCTTTCTAAAAATGACATTTTGCCTCTCCATATTTTTGCTAATTTTAGCCAAAAACGCCTAAAATGGCTTAGTTTTTTGGCTCACAAAAAGTTAAATTTAGCGGATATTTTAACCTTGTTTTGGCTATAATCGCCCAAATTTAAGCAACCCTAGGACAAAAATGGCAGGCGAAGATCAGGAAAAAACCGAAGAAGCGACCCCCAAAAAGATAGAAGACGCCAAAAAGGACGGCAACGTCCCCAAAAGTCAGGATCTATCTGGCTTTGTAACCCTAGTTATTGCTATTGGTGTGCTGCTTGCGATGCTAAATTTCATGAAAGATCAGGTCATCTCGCTTTACATCTATTACTCTAAATTTATTGGTCAGCCACTGACCTTGCCAACGGTAAAAATGATCGTTGTAAATACCTTTGGTAGGGCACTTCTGATGATCCTGCCAGTTTGTATCTGCGTCGCGGTTGCCGGCATAATCGCAAATGTAATGCAGTTTGGTTTTATATTTACCACAAAGCCTATAACGCCAAATTTTGGCAAGATAAATCCACTAAAAGGGCTAAAAAATTTATTTTCTATGAAAAAGGCGATCGAGAGCGTCAAGATCGTCGTTAAAGTAAGCATTGTCTTTGGTGTTGGATTTTACTTTTTCTTGCAGTTTATCAAAGAGCTTCCGCACACGCTATTTTTTTCTATGTTTGACCAGCTTGTGTGGCTAAAAGAGAAACTCATCATCTTAGTTAGCGTCATGCTTTTTATACTTTTTGTGATCGGTCTTGCTGACCTGCTTATCGTGCGTTTTCAGTATTTTAAGGATCTTCGCATGAGCAAGCAAGAGATCAAGGACGAGTATAAACAGATGGAGGGCGACCCGCAGGTAAAAGGTAGGATCCGCCAAGCGCAAATGCGTGCAGCTAAGCGGCGAATGATGCAAAATATCCCACAAGCTGATGTCGTCATCACAAACCCAACTCACTACGCCGTGGCAATCAGATACGATAAAAGCCGCGATGAAGCTCCGATAATACTTGCTAAAGGGGTTGATTTCTTAGCGCTTCAGATAAAGAAAGTGGCTGTTGAAAACGGAGTGCAAATTTATGAAAATCCACCTCTTGCAAGGGAACTTTATAGAGTTTGTGAGGTCGATGATACGATACCAGCGCATCTTTTTAGGGCAGTAGCTGAAGTGCTAAGCTTTGTTTATATGAGCAATAAGCAGAAATTTCAAGATAAGCTTTGATGAAGAAATTTCTTGCCACCAAAGGGCGGCAAGAAATTTATCTATTATAGATAGCCAAACGCAGTAGCGAAGATATAGCCAAATATACAAGAAACTATAACTCCGATAAGGCCTGGGAAGATGAAGCTGTGGTTGATAACAAATTTACCAATGTGTGTCGTGCCACTTCTGTCAAACTGAATAGCCGCAAGGTCGCTTGGGTATGTTGGTAGGATGTAGTATCCATAGCAAGCCGGCGCAAAGGCTAGGACTACAGCTGGATTAACGTCGATGTTTAGTGCTAATGGCACGAATGCAACCAAGGCTGCAGCTTGAGAGTTAACAAATTTAGAGATGATAAGTAACATAACCGCATAGGTCCAAGGGTGCTCTTTTACGATGCCACCAAGGGCTTCTTTCATCATCGGAGTGTGTACTGCGAACATAGTCTCAGCCATCCAAGAGATACCAAATACCGCAACAAGAGCGATCATACCTGATCTAAATATCTCGTTTTTACCGATCTTGCTAGCATCTGTTGGAGTAAATATCAAGATAATTGCACCTGTTAAAAGCATGAAAATTTGGATAACATGAACCATGCTTAGGCTCTTTGAAGAGGCTAGTTTGTTGCTTATGTTGATATAAGCGCCTTGGAATTCCTCTTTTGCACCTTTTTCATTTATATATGTTACTGCACCATCAGCTGTGCGAGTAAGAGTTTGATTTGCATCTTTGCCGATGATTTTGACTGATTGAGCTTTTTGATTTGAGTTTAGCTTGTCGTTTGAAACTTTTAGCTCAGCAGCTTCAGTTTGGATGCTGGCGTCTTTTATCTTTAAGGTTTTTAAGACTTTTTGCTCAGTTGGAAGGTTTGCTACTATTTGAACGACTGTTGCGTCTTTATAAGTAGTCCAGCTTGGGCGAAGATCTTTAAAGTATCCAAGAAGTGCGACTACAAGGATAGAGCCTAAAAATATCCACATTGCAGCCCATTGGTGCATAGGAAGTTTTTTGCCTAGAAGTGTTGCGCTATCGCCATAAACGTATTTTTTAAACTCAGGGTCTTGAAGTTTTGCTTGAAAGACTTCGTCTTTATCAAGGTCTTTACCTCTAAACCAGCTAAAAATTCCTATCGCCAAAACGCCACAAAATGTTGAAGGGATAGTGATCTTTAAAAGGTCCAAGTATCCATCAAAGCCAGCTAAGTGAGTTTTAGCGTTGATAAGAAAGCTAGTTAGGGTTACAACAGCAACAGAAACTGGGCTAGCGATGATACCCATTTGTGAAGCTATCGAGCTTGCAGCCATAGGACGCTCTGGACGGATGCCGTTTTTGATAGCGATATCATAAACGATAGGAAGCACGGTATAAACAACGTGTCCAGTTCCGCATAAAATAGTAAGCGTACATGTTACAAATGGAGCTAAGATACTTACATATTTTGGATTTTTTCTAAGTATGGTTTCTGCTATTTGAAGCATAACGTCAAGACCGCCACTAGCTTGAAGTGTAGCACTAGCCACAACAACGGCTAAAATGGTTAGCATAACATCGATAGCAGGCTTGCCAGGCTCGATGTTAAATCCAAAAACTAAAACTATAAGACCGATACCGCCTAGCATACCAAGCGCTATACCGCCTTTTTTAGCTCCGTAGAACAAACAGATAAGGACGATGAGAAGCTGGATGGCAAACTGCACGCCTTCACTTAAATTCATGAGAAAATCCATGAAACCTCCTAAGTTAAATGTAAATTTAATGTTGATTATATCTCTTATGAATTGAGATTAAACTTATATTTTAAGATTAATTTGACAAAAGCGAGAGTTTTGCATTAGATGAAAGCTTGCTGATGGGTTATCTTGGTCTAAATTTTGTATCATCGCCACTCTTTCTAAATTTATAAATTTTACTTTGTATAAACTATAAAATCTAAATTTTTCATGCTTTGTTTTTAAAAATTATTAATATAAAAATTTAAGTTTTCTTTTATATAGTTGTAAAAAGTTGCGAGGCGCTATCATCTGTGTTAAAATCTACGAGATAAATTTAAAGGGATAAATTTGAGAGAAAATACTAAAGAAGCGATACCTTTATCTATAAACAAAAGCAGATTTAGCCAAAAGAGAAGAGTAGTCTGGTCGTTGATCGGCATTATTATTTTGGCGATGGAAATTTATATTGCGATTTTTATTAAAGGTGGTTTTGTAAGACATTATATTGGCGATGTGCTAGCTACTGCGATGCTTTATGCGTTTGGGCGAGCTATATTTAGGGTGGCTCCTATAAATTTAGCCATTTGCGTCTTTGTCATTTCGCTTTTTATAGAAGCCGCGCAATATCTCAAAATTCTTGAAATTTTAGATGTGAAAAGCTCAATATTGCGGATAATTTTTGGTGGGACATTTGACTTGACAGATATTATTTGCTACTTAGCTGGCTGCATTTTAGCTTATCTGTTTGAAAATTTATCTATGCAAAAAAGCAAAGCTTGGTAAATTTAGATACCTATTCATATATGTTTTTTATTTTAAAATCAAAATTGACTAGCTCGGTCAAATTTAAATGAGCTAGCCAAAATTTGCTCTACTTTAACTCGCCCCAGTTTTTCGCGATATTTAGCGATGTTTTAAGTGGCACATTTAACGTGTAAATTTCTTCCATCGTCTTTTGTGTCGCCTTGCCAAATTCCTGCGCAAACTCGTCTTTTACTTCAAAGATCAGCTCGTCATGGATCTGAAGCAGCATTTTTGCGTTTTCATCTAAATTTGCTCTAACTTTTACCATCGCCATCTTAACTAGATCTGCCGCGGAGCCTTGAAAGACCGTATTTACCGCCTCGCGCTCAAACATAGCTATTTGCATAGGTGTGGCACTTTTAAAGTCAAAGTAGCGCTTTCTGCCAAGTAATGTCTGCACAAAGCCGTCGTTTTTGGCTGAAATTTTTATGCTCTCCAAAAAGTCTTTAATCGTCGCAAATGCCTTAAAATAGCGCTCTATGTATTCTTTTGCCTCGGCTCTTGTGATATTTACTTGATTTGCCAGTTTGCTTGAGCCCATGCCGTAAATGAGGCCAAAATTTATACTCTTTGCCACGGCTCTATTTTGCCCGTCGCTGCTGCCAAATATGCTAATAGCCGTCCTTGCGTGGATATCCTCGTCATTTTTAAACGCCTCAAGAAGCGCTGGATCACGGCTAAAGTGAGCTAGCAGCCTAAGCTCGATCTGGCTGTAGTCAAGCCCCACAAAGCTATAGCCCTCACGCGCCTCAAAACACTCTCTGACATCCTTTGCTAGGCTGCCACGAGCTGGGATATTTTGCAAATTTGGATTTTTGCTTGAAAGCCTGCCGGTACTCGTGCCAGTTTGCAAAAAGCTCGTGTAAATTCTAGAGCCCTCGTCTTTTTTCGCAAGCGCTAAAAGTGGCTCGCAGTAGGTGCTTTGCAGTTTATATAGCTCTCTGTAAGCTAAAATTTTCCCCACCACTGGATGAGCGTCTATGAGCTCAGCTAGCACGCTCTCATCGGTGCTATATCCTGTTTTTGTCTTCTTTTTGGTTGGAAGCTTTAGATGCTCAAAAAGTATGACGCCAAGCTGTTTTACTGAGTTTATGTTGAAATTTTCGCCGCTTAGCTCGTAAATTTCACTTGTTAGCGCCTTTAGTTTGGTGTCGTTTTCAAGGATGAGCTTTTGCATTTTGGCTTCATTTATCTTGATGCCGTTTTGCTCCATATCAAAGAGCGTGAGGATAAAAGGAAACTCGTGCATATCGGCAAGGGCGAGTAAATTTGGATCAAGCGTATTTTGAAAGGTTTTATAAAATTTAAGCGTTATCCAAGCATCCTCAGCGGCGTATTTTGCGGCATTTTCTAGCGGCACATCGCCAAAAGTCTGCCCCTTTTTAACCACATCTTCAAATTTGATCGTGTCGTAGTCATAAAGTCTCTTTGCCAGCGCGTCCATGCCAACGCTCGAGTTTGGATCGCTAAGCCACGCAAGGATCATCGTGTCTTTGAAATTTGCGGGCGGGTTTAGCCCAAGATTGTTTTTTACTATCTCAAAGTCGTATTTTAAATTTTGTCCGATCACGCAGCCTTTATAAATTTGCCCTACCGCCCAAGTGGCAAAATTTAGGCTGATTTGCTTTGGCGCGCCAAGATAGTTGTGAGCTACTGGCACGTAGTAGGCATCCTCGTCGTTAAAGCAAAAGCTAAAACCAACGATCTTTGCGCTCTTGCTATCAACGCCCGTGGTCTCGGTGTCAAAGGCGACGATGGTCTCTGGCGTGATGTCGGCAAGCAGTTTTTCAACACTCGCTTCATCAAGTAGTAAATTTGCTCTAAAGCCGAGCTTAAATTCAGCATTTTCCTCTTTTTGCAAGCTTTTAAGAAGCCTGTTTAGATCGTACTCTTTTAAAATTTCTGAGATGTTTATCAAAGGATTTTGCTCTGGAAATTTAGAGTGCTCAAGATCAAGCGAAGTGATGGCGTCATCAAAGAGCGTGGCTAGTTTTTTGCTCAAAAACGCCTCGTCTCTTGCGGCTGCTAGCATATTTTTGGTGCGCTCGTTTCTAACAAGGGCTAAATTTTCATAAATTCCCTCCAAGCTGCCATACTCGGCCAAAAGCTTCTTAGCTCCCACTGCGCCGATACCTTTGACGCCTGGGATATTATCCGAGCTATCTCCAGCAATCGCTAAAAAGTCCCTAACCTGCGCTGGATAGACGCCATACTTTTCAAAGCAGCTAGCACTATCGTGGTCGATCTTGCTTTGTGGACTGTAGATGCTCACTTTGCCGTCCTCTATGAGCTGGTAAAGGTCTTTATCGTGCGTGACTATTCGCACAAATATATCTTTATCTTTACAAATTTTAACCGCACTTGCGATGATGTCATCAGCCTCGTAGCCCTCGCGGCTAAGGCTGTAAAGTCCCATTTTTTCTATCATATCTATACAAACTGGCAGCTGCTCTTTTAGCTGAGCTGGCGGCTCGCTCCTGTTGGCCTTGTATTCGCCCAAAATTTCATGGCGCAGGGTCTTGCCCTTGCTATCAAGCGCGAAGATGAGGTAGTCGCTTTGATACTCATCTTTTAGGCTCGCTATGAAATTTGCAAAGCCACTTATCATGCCACTTGGCTTGCCCTCGCGGTTTTTAAGCCCGCTCATAGCGTAGTAAAGCCTAAAAAAGAAGCCAAAAGTATCAATAATCGTAAGTGTTTTCATTCTCTATCCTTTTGCGCCATTTTATGAAATTTAGGCAAAAATTTGGCTGATTTTCTAAATTTATGATGTGGCAAGAAAAAAATAACATTTTGAATACAAAACAAATTTTAATCATTTAAAAGATATAATCCAGCCTAAAATTCAAACAAAATAATAGATAAATTTAAGGTAAAAAATGTTTATAGATAGCGTGAAATTAACCCTAAGCTCAGGCCATGGTGGTGCTGGTGCAGTAAGCTTTCGCCGCGAAAAGCACGTCATTTTAGGCGGCCCAGACGGCGGTGACGGCGGTGACGGCGGTGATGTCTATTTTGTCTGCGATAACAACACCCACACACTGGCAAACTACAAGGGCAAAAAGGCGATGAGAGCGAGCGACGGCGAGGCTGGCATGGGCAGACGCATGACTGGCAAAAAGGGCGAGAGCTTAGAGCTCATCGTGCCACCAGGAACGGCGGTCTATGACGCGCAGACAAACGAGCTGCTTTGCGACATGGTAAATGAGGGACAAAGGACTCTATTTTTAAAAGGTGGCAAGGGCGGACTTGGAAATTTTCACTTTAAAAACTCTATCAATCAAGCCCCAGAGTACGCTCAAAAGGGCATGCCAGAAGAGAGCATAGAGGTTAGGCTCGAGCTAAAGCTGATAGCTGACGTGGGCCTTGTTGGCTTTCCAAATGTCGGTAAATCAACGCTTATATCAGCCGTCTCAAACGCCAAGCCACAGATAGCAAACTATGAATTTACCACGCTTACGCCAAAGCTCGGACTTGTCGAGGTTGATCAGTTTAGTGGCTTTGTCATGGCTGACATCCCTGGTATCATCGAGGGAGCGAGCGACGGACGCGGCCTTGGCGTGCAGTTTTTAAAGCACATCGAGAGAAATAAAATTTTACTTTTCATGATAGATAGTGCAAATTACAGAAGCATGAGCGAGCAGTTTAGCGTGCTAAAAGAGGAGGTCGCTAAATTTTCAAGTGTGCTTGCTAGCAGGGACTACGCTATCGCGATCACCAGAGTCGATGCGGCTGAAAATTTAGATGAAAATATAAAAGAATTTATGAAAAACATAAATTTAGAGCTAAAACAAGTTGGTAAATTTGTCTATAAGCAAGACCTATACAGCTTTGACGCGAAAAAGCCATACTTTATTTTGCCGATCTCATCAGCGACAAACGAGAACATCGACGAGCTTAAATTTGCACTGCTTGAGCTACTAAAAAAAGAGCTTTAAACTTAAAAAATTAAGAAGATAAAATGAAGAAAGTTTTTTGCATTTTGCTATTTTGCCTTGGTGCATATAGCTGTGATCCAGCGGATCCAGTATATATGTTTTTAGATTTTAATGACATAGATCGTGACGGCACGCTAAATTTAGATGAGTGGAGAGCATGTAAGGCGCCATCTGAACTAAAAATAGCACCAGATCTATGCACTAGTGATGAATTTAAAAGGCTGGATCTTGATCGTAGTGGCAAAGTTAGCGTTAATGAGCTAAGAAATTTAGTATTGCAAAAGATTAGCTGGCAGAAAGATCCATGCGCCTCTTGGCCGCCAAGCAGGTAAAACGCAGATCAAAATAAAAGTCGTTGAAATTTAAAGGAAAGTGATGAATGTAGTTTTTATGGGGACGCCTGATTATGCCGTTAGGATGCTTAGGCATTTAAAAGAAGCTGGCTTTAATATAAAAGCGGTCTTTACCCAGCCTGATAAGCCAGTTGGCAGAAAGCAAATTTTAACCCCAAGCGAGGTCAAAATTTACGCACAAAACGAACTAGTAGGCGTGCCAGTCTTTACACCAAATACACTAAAAGATGAGGCGGTGGTTGCCGAGCTAAAGGCATTTGAGCCTAAATTTATCGTAGTGGCAGCTTATGGCAAAATTTTGCCAAAGAGCGTGCTTGACGTGGCGACTTGCATAAATTTACACGCCTCGATCTTGCCAAAATATAGAGGAGCTAGTCCTATACAAAGCGCCATACTAGCAGGCGAGAAGCAAACAGGCGTGACTGCAATGCTAATGGACGCTGGCCTTGATACTGGCGATATGCTGGACTTCATCTACACGCCTTGCGAGAGCAAGATGTCAAGTGAGCTTTTTAGTGAGCTAGGCGAGCTAGGCGGCGAGCTAATCGTAAAAGTGCTAAGAAATTTTGAAAATTTAAAGCCACAAAAGCAAGATGACGCAGAGTCCTCATACTGCAAAAAGATAAGCAAGAGCGACGGACTTTTTAGCTTTGATGAAGAGGTAGGGCAAATTTATAATAAATTTCGTGCGCTCACACCTTGGCCGGGACTTTATTTAGAGAGTGGGCTAAAAATTTTATCGCTTGAGCTAAGCGAAAAAAGTGGCAAAAGCGGAGAAATTTTAAGCATAGAAAAAGATCATGTCGTGGTTGCTTGCAAGGGCGGGGCGGTCAAAATTTACGAGCTTCAAGAGCCAAGCAAAAAGCCAACAAACGCAAAAGCATATATAAATGGTAAGCGTCTTAGCATTGGTGATGAATTAAAATAAATTTAAAGGAGCGGTTATGAAAAATGCGCTAAGTATAGCAGGTGTTGATCCAAGTGGCGGAGCTGGAGTTCTAGCTGATATAAAGGTATTTATAGCACACGGCGTATATGCGATGGGAGCGATCACAGCGGTCACTGCCCAAAATACAAAGGGTATATTTGGCATGCAACTAGTTGAGACCAAGCTCATCGAGGATCAGATAAGAGCGATTTTTGATGATATAAGAGTTGATGTGATAAAAATAGGCGTTGTCCCAAGCGTTGAGATCATCAAAAGTGTTGCAAAAACGCTAAGAGAGATCAAAAATTTACCACCAGTCGTGCTTGATCCTGTAATGAGCTGTAAAAATGGCGATATCTGGCTAGAAGGCGCTGCAAAAGACGCGATCGTGGAGGAGCTTTTCCCGCTTGCTAGCGTGATCACGCCAAATATCTTTGAAGCGCGTGAAATTTTAAAGCGTGAGCTAAAGGGCGAGGGCGAGCTAAAAGAGGCTTGCAGGGATCTTTTGAAATTTGGCACAAAGAGCGTCTATCTAAAGTGTGGCGAGCTTGACGGCAAGTCGCTTGATATATTTTATGATGGCAAGGAATATGAAATTTTTAGCGATGAGCGCATAAAAACGACTGCTACTCATGGCTCAGGCTGCTCGCTATCAAGCGCAATAGCTTCAAATTTAGCAAATGGTCATAGCCTAAAAGAAAGCGTGAAAAACGCGCATGATTATATCTTTAACGCTATTAAAAACGCGGTCATCATCGGTGGCGGACAAAATCCGGTAAATCACTTCTATAAATTTAAGGTGTGATTTGAAGGTTGAGTTTTTTCAAAGCCTGCCTTCGACGCAGGAATTTTTGATAGAAGCCCTAAAAAACGGCGAGATAAAGCCCCCACACATGGTCGTGGCTTACAACCAAACAAAAGGGGTCGGCAGCCGCGGCAACAGCTGGGAGGGGCTTGGCGGAAATTTATTTATGTCATTTTGTGTAAGCGAAGATGAGCTGCCAAGCGACATACCTCCGCCATCGATCTCGATATATTTTTCTATGTTGATGCGTGAAGTCTTGAGCGAGCTTGGCTCAAAGTGCTGGCTAAAATGGCCAAATGATTTTTACGTAGATGGCCTTAAAATAGGCGGCACTTTGACAAATAAAGTGGATGAAATTTACATTTGTGGCATGGGGATAAATTTAGCTAGCGCACCCGAAAATGCGGGTATTTTAGACATAAAAGCTAGCGTAGATGAGCTAGTTTGGGGCTTTGTTAGCATGCTTGATAAAAAGATTTTATGGAAGCCAATTTTTAGCAAATTTAGGATAGACTTTTGCAAGTCAAAAAGTTTTATTACGCATATTGCAAATAGAGCTGTTTCGCTTCAAGATGCTGAAATTTGCGAGGATGGAGCGATATTATTAAATGGGGAAAAGGTATATTCGTTAAGATGAGCGAGATAATAACAATAGCTAACCAAAAAGGCGGCGTTGGCAAGACCACAACGGCCGTAAATTTAGCCGCATCACTGGCGGTTGCTGAGAAAAAAGTATTATTAATAGACATCGATCCACAGGCAAATGCGACGACCGGACTTGGTTTTAGTAGAAGCGATTATGAGTTTAACATCTATCACGTCTTAACAGATAGAAAAAAGCTCTCACAAATAGTGCTAAAAACTGAGATCCCAACGCTTTTTCTAGCTCCGTCAAACATAGGACTTGTCGGCATCGAGCAAGAATTTAACGACCAAAGCAAGGACTATAAACTAATCCTTAAAAACAAAATTTCAGAAGTTGTAGATGACTATGATTTTATCATCATCGATAGTCCTCCGGCACTTGGTAGCATCACGATAAATGCTCTTAGTGCAAGCGATAGTGTGATCATCCCGATCCAGTGCGAATTTTACGCACTTGAGGGCTTGGCGCAGATCCTAAACACAGTTAAGATCATCAAAAAAACGATAAATCCAAAGCTAAATATAAAGGGCTTTTTACCGACTATGTTTAGCTCGCAAAATAATCTCTCAAAAGAGACTATTGCAAATTTAAAGCAGCATTTTGAAAATAAGCTCTTTAAAAGCAAGGACGGCAAAGAGGAATTTGTAGTCGTCCCAAGAAATGTAAAACTTGCTGAAAGCCCAAGTTTTGGCAAGCCAGTGATACTTTATGATATAAAATCACCAGGCTCGATCGCATATCAAAATTTGGCATATTGTATTTTAAACTAAAAAATAAGGAAAAAAATGGCGAAAAAAGGTGGATTAGGGCGCGGACTTAGTGCGATACTTGAAGATGTAGAGCAGGCCTACAGTAAAGAGATCGCAAATTTAAACGACTCTGAGATAGTCGAAGAGATAAATATAGATGAAATTTTACCAAACCCTTACCAGCCAAGGACGCATTTTGACGAAGAGGCCTTAAAAGAGCTAAGTGCCAGCATCAAAAGGCACGGACTAATACAACCAATAATCGTCATCAAAAAAGATGACGGCTATATGTTAATAGCTGGTGAGCGAAGATACCGTGCTACAAAGATGCTCGGAGCAAGCAAGATAAAGGCGATCATCGCTGATATCAAGTCTCAAAATTTAAGAGAGCTTGCGCTTATCGAAAACATACAACGTGAAAATTTAAATCCAATAGAACTTGCAAAGTCATATAAAGAGCTTATAAACGAGTATAAGATCACACAAGATGGTCTAGCAAATATCATCCACAAGAGCAGAACTCAGATAACAAATACGATGAGACTATTACTGCTTAGCGACTACACGCAAAGACTTTTGCAAGAAGATAAGCTCACGCAAGGCCACGCTAAAGTCATCGTAGGACTTAGCAGTGAAGAAGAAAGAATGGTTGTTGATACGATCATCGGACAAAAACTAAGTGTTAGAGATACAGAAATTTTAGTAAAAAAGATAAAAAATAAAGAAGAAGTAAAAGAGCCAAAACCTCAAATTTCAGAAGAAATGAGCAAAAAATTATCAAATTTACAAGAAATTTTTAAAAATTTAAAGATAAAGACGAAAGTAAAATCTAAAAATTTAATATTAGAATTTAGCGATATTTCGCAGGTAGAAGAATTTATCGCTAAGCTAAAATAGAATTACAAATTTATTTTTATTTTTAGTATTTTATTGTAAAATCAGACTTTGATTTGAATATTAAACAAAACTTAATAACAAAATAAGGAGAGCGGATGTTAGAAATAGATGTGCCATTGATGCTTTTAACGGCTATCGTTTTCTTTGTCTTGATCGCCATTTTAAATCCTTTGCTATATAAGCCAATGCTTAAATTTATAGATGACAGAAATGCTTCTATAAAAAATGACGAAGAGAGCACTAGCAAAAATGCAAGCGACTTAAGCGTTCATGAAAAAGAGATCGAAGAGATCATACAAAATGCAAGATCTGAGGCTAACAAAATAAGACAAGAAGCCTTAAATTTGGCAAAAGAAGAGTCTTTAAAAGAGATAAATGCGGTAAAAAGTAGTTTAGAGGCTGATTATAATGAGTTTTTAAACGCTTTAAGCTCTCAAAAAGATAGCCTAAAGGCAGATCTATCAGCTAAACTACCTGAGCTTAGAGCAGCTTTAAATGCTAAGCTCTCTAAAATTTAAAGGAAATTTATGAAGATAAAAATTTTATTTTTTCTAGCACTTCCATTTCTAGCATACGCTAGCGAGCATGGTGGAACAAACTACGACATAGTCGAGAGAACGCTAAATTTCTTACTTTTCTTTGCTATTTTGGTCTATTTTGCTGCTAAGCCACTAAAAGCTCTTTATCAAAGCAGGATAGATAGGATCGCAAATAAGCTTGAGAGCATCCAAGAGAAGCTTCGCGACTCTAAAGCTAAAAAAGATGACGTTCTAAAGCGTGTAGAAGAGGCTAAGCAAAATGCAAATGCCCTAATAGAAACTGCAAAAAAAGAGGCTGTAAATTTAGCTGCTAAAGTTAAAAAAGAGGCTCAAAACGATATCGCAAATATCGAAAAAGGTTATAAAGAGCAAAAAGAATTTGAAGAGCGCAAGATGACAAAAGGCGTTGTAAATGAAATTTTAAGCGACATTTTCTCAAGTGATAGCCTAAAAGTCGATCAAAAAGAGCTTGTAAATATCATACTTAAAAAGGTTAGCTAATGAATGAAGTAGTAGCTAAAAAATACGTAAAGGCGATCTTAAGCGACGTAAAGTCCAATGAACTTAATGCATTTGTTGAAAATTTATCAGAGCTAGCTGCTGCTTTTGCTAGCGATAAATTTAAAAGCATTATAAGTTTGCCGACATTAAAGGCTTCACAAAAGGTTGAATTTGTACTATCTTTGGTTAAAAATCAAGATGTTAAATTTGCAAATTTTATAAAGCTTCTTGGTGCAAACAAAAGGCTAGAGCTTATGCCTGCGATACTAGATGAGATGAAGATAGAGCAATCTTTACTTGAAAATACATATCGCGGCGAGGTTGTTGGAAATTTTGATCTAAGCGCTGAGCAGCTAAAAGCTTTGGAAGAGAATTTCTCTAAGAAATTTGACTCTAAGATCAAGCTTGATGGTTCAAAGAGCGATTACAACGGCGTAAAAGTTGAGTTAGATGATTTAGGTGTCGAGGTAAATTTCTCTATCGACAGACTAAAAAGTCAAATGAGTGAATATATATTAAAAGCAATTTAAAAAGGAGTGAAAGCGTGAGTGCAAAAATTAAAGCTGACGAAATTAGCACGATAATCAAAGAGCGTATTGAAAATTTTGATTTAAGTGTTGATGTAGAAGAGACCGGTAAAGTCATCTCAGTCGCTGATGGCGTTGCTAACGTTTATGGTTTGAAAAACGTTATGGCTGGTGAGATGGTTGAGTTTGAAAGCGGCGAAAAGGGCATGGCTCTTAACCTTGAAGAGAGCAGTGTTGGTATAGTTATCCTTGGAAAAACTAGCGGTATCACAGAAGGAAGCTCTGTAAAAAGACTAAAAAAACTTCTACGTGTGCCAGTTGGCGACGCATTGATCGGCCGTGTTGTAAATTCACTTGGTGAGCCAATCGACGCAAAAGGACCAATCGAAGCTACTGAATCTCGCTTCGTCGAAGAAAAAGCAAAAGGTATCATGGCTAGAAAAAGCGTTCATGAGCCACTTCAAACAGGTATCAAAGCTATCGACGCACTTGTGCCAATCGGTAGAGGCCAAAGAGAGCTGATCATCGGCGACCGCCAAACTGGTAAAACAACAGTTGCTATCGATACTATCATCAACCAAAAAGGTCAAGATGTCATTTGTATCTACGTAGCTATCGGTCAAAAACAATCAACCGTTGCTCAAGTCGTTAAAAAACTTGAAGAATATGGCGCTATGGATTATACGATAGTTGTAAATGCTGGTGCTAGTGACGCAGCTGCGCTTCAATACCTTGCACCATACGCTGGCGTAACAATGGGTGAATACTTTAGAGATAACTCTCGCCACGCGCTAATCATCTATGATGACTTGTCAAAACACGCGGTTGCTTACCGTGAGATGTCTTTGATCTTAAGAAGACCACCAGGTCGTGAAGCTTACCCAGGTGACGTTTTCTACCTTCACTCAAGACTTCTAGAAAGAGCAAGTAAGCTAAATGACGCACTAGGTGCTGGATCTTTGACAGCTCTGCCTATTATTGAGACACAAGCGGGCGACGTTTCAGCTTATATTCCAACAAACGTTATTTCTATTACAGATGGTCAAATTTTCCTTGAGAGTGACCTATTTAACTCAGGTATCCGCCCAGCGATCAACGTTGGTCTTTCTGTATCTCGTGTCGGTGGTGCAGCTCAGATCAAAGCTATCAAACAAGTTTCTGGTACGTTAAGACTAGACCTTGCTCAGTACCGCGAACTACAAGCATTTGCTCAGTTTGCAAGTGACCTTGATGAGAGCTCAAGAAAACAACTAGAGCGTGGCCAAAAGATGGTTGAAGTACTAAAACAACCTCCATATTCTCCGCTTCCAGTTGAGAATCAAGTAGTTATCATATTTGCTGGTGCTAAGGGATATTTAGATGATGTTGCAACTGCAAATGTAACAAAATTTGAAGCAGAGCTATATCCATATATCGAGGCAAAATACCCTGAAATTTTTGAGCAGATCAGAACTAAAAAAGTTCTTGATAAAGAAGTAGAAGAAATTTTACATAAAGCGTTGAAAGATTTTAAAGCGACTTTTGCCGCTAACTAGGGCTAAGATATGTCAAATTTAAAAGATATAAAACGAAAGATCAAGAGCGTCCAGAACACTCAAAAGACGACGCGTGCGATGAAGCTTGTCTCAACAGCAAAGCTTCGCAAAGCTGAAGAGGCTGCACGCTACTCTAGAGTTTACGCACTTAAGATCAATGAGGTTTTATCGGAGATAGCTTATAAGATCAATCAATACGCTTCAGTTATGACTGAGAGTAAATTTTTTAACACAACAAAGAGTGTAGAAAAGGTTGATATTATATTTGTTACCGCTGATAAAGGGCTTTGCGGTGGCTTTAATGTCCAGACTATAAAGACAGTTAGGCGCATGATCGATGAGCTAAAAGCCAAAAAGATCAAAGTTAGACTAAGAGCTGTTGGTAAAAAAGGCATTGAATTTTTCAATTTCCAAGGCGTTGAATTACTTGAGACTTATGTCGGAGCTAGCTCATCACCTACATATGAAAAAGCTCAAAAGATCATAAAAGATGCCATTGATGATTTTACAAACGGCATAACAGATAAGGTTGTGCTAATACACAATGGCTATAAAAATATGATTTCTCAAGAGATTAGAGTAAACGATATTGTGCCTATTGAGCCGTCTAAGATAGTTGCGGTTGAGACAAATTCTTTGATGGAATTTGAACCAGAAGACAACTATACTAAGATTATGGATGAATTGCTCAATAAATATTTTGAGTATAGTATGTATTATGCTTTGGTTGATTCTTTGGCGGCTGAGCACAGCGCTAGAATGCAAGCTATGGATAATGCAACAAACAATGCTAAAGAGCGCGTAAAACAGTTAAATCTTGCTTACAACAAAGCAAGACAAGAGTCTATTACCACTGAGCTTATCGAGATCATCAGTGGTGTTGAATCAATGAAATAAAAGGAGTATGAATGAAGGGTGTTATTAGTCAAGTTATGGGCCCTGTGGTCGATGTTGACTTTAATGACTACTTGCCGAAGATCAATGAAGCTATCGAAGTTTTCTTTGAGGTTGAGGGCAAGAAACATAAACTAATATTAGAAGTTGCTGCTCACCTAGGTGATAATAGAGTTAGAACTATCGCTATGGATATGAGTGAGGGTCTGACTCGTGGCTTAGAGGCTAAGGCGCTTGGTGCACCTATAAGTGTGCCAGTTGGCGAAAAAGTTTTGGGAAGAATTTTTAACGTAGTTGGCGATTTGATCGACGAGGGTGAAGGTATAAATTTCGATAAGCACTGGTCTATCCACCGCGATCCTCCTCCATTTGAAGAGCAAAGTACAAAGAGTGAAATTTTTGAAACTGGTATCAAGGTAGTTGACCTTCTAGCTCCTTATGCGAAGGGTGGTAAAGTAGGTCTATTTGGTGGTGCTGGTGTTGGTAAAACGGTTATTATTATGGAGCTTATCCACAACGTTGCGTTTAAACACAGCGGTTATTCTGTATTTGCAGGTGTTGGTGAGAGAACTCGTGAAGGAAATGACCTTTATCACGAAATGAAAGAAAGTAACGTTTTGGATAAAGTTGCCTTGTGCTACGGCCAAATGAACGAGCCACCAGGAGCAAGAAACCGTATCGCGCTAACTGGTCTTACAATGGCTGAGTACTTCCGTGATGAGATGGGACTTGACGTTTTGATGTTTATCGATAACATCTTCCGTTTCTCTCAGTCTGGTGCAGAGATGTCAGCTCTACTAGGACGTATCCCATCAGCTGTTGGTTATCAGCCAACTCTTGCAAGTGAAATGGGTAAATTCCAAGAGAGGATCACATCAACTAAAAAAGGCTCAATCACGTCTGTTCAAGCTGTTTATGTTCCAGCTGACGACCTTACAGACCCGGCTCCTGCGACTGTTTTTGCTCACCTTGATGCCACGACAGTTCTTAACAGATCGATTGCAGAAAAAGGTATCTATCCAGCTGTTGATCCACTTGATTCAACATCAAGAATGCTCGATCCTCAAATTTTAGGAGCAGATCACTACAAAGTGGCTCGCGGCGTTCAAGCTGTGCTTCAAAAATATAAAGACCTTCAAGATATCATCGCTATCCTTGGTATGGACGAGCTTAGCGAAGAAGATAAGCTAACAGTTGATAGAGCAAGAAAGATAGAGAGATTTTTATCTCAACCATTCTTCGTTGCTGAAGTATTTACAGGTAGCCCTGGTAAATATGTAAGTCTTGATGAAAATATCGCTGGCTTTAAGGGAATTTTAGAAGGTAAATATGATCATCTACCAGAAGCAGCATTTTATATGGTCGGAAATATAGATGAGGCTTTAGCTAAAGCTGAGAAACTTAAGGCTTAAATTTAAAAAGGAAGCGTAATGGATAAATTACATTTAGAAATCGTAACTCCTCAAGGTCAGATATTTAATGATGACGTGAGTAGTGTAGTGCTTCCAGGTAGCGAGGGTGAGTTTGGTGTTTTACCAAACCACGCCTCATTAATATCTCTTTTAAAAGCAGGTATTATAGATATAGAAGATAAGCATAAAAAGCACGATGTAGTTGCTATCAACTGGGGCTATGCAAAGATTGACGAGGGCAAAGTAGTTATACTAGCTGACGGCGCGGTCTATGTCTCTGGCAATAGTGAAAGCGAGCTTGCAAATTCATTAGAAGCTGCTAGAAATTTGATAGAGAGTATGAGTAGTGATACAAATGCCTTTGCAGCAACTATATCAAAAATGGAAAATGTAGTGAGAGCAAGATAAGTGGGCGGAATAGATATATTTTTAAATTACATTCAAAGAAGTAGTTTTATTACAATTATAGTTTTAACTTGGTTGTCAATATATTTTATAGTTAGTTTTACAATTCTTTTTTCAAGAATGGCTGGCATAGGAGCTTGGCAAAAACGCGAGCAAAATGCGCTTGAAGCACTACTTATGGGCGCTAAGAATATACCAAATGACTCGTCTTTAAAGAAATGCGCAAGCGGTAGAATTTCAAAAGAAAAGCTAAATGTCTGCATAAGCATTGCAGAAAAGAATGCTACAAGTGGGCTTACATGGCTTAGCGTAATAGCTTCTACTTCTCCTTTTATCGGTCTTTTTGGAACAGTTGTATCTATCTTGGAGACATTTTCACAGCTAGGAAATGGCGCAGGTTCATCTCTTGGAGTTATAGCCCCAGCTATCTCTGAAGCACTTGTTGCGACAGGTTGTGGAATTTTTGTTGCCATCCCAGCATATACATTTAACTTGCTTATAAAAAGAAAAGCTTACGAACTAATGAGCGTTATCGAGCGTCAAGCTGACGTTATGATAGCACTTAAAAAAGATGATGAGACGTTATAAATGGCTCTTAAATTTGACGACGAAACACCAGAGCTAAACATAACGCCTCTTGTTGATATCATGCTTGTTTTGTTGGCTATTTTAATGGTTACAATGCCAACTATAACATATCAAGAAGATATAACATTGCCAGATGGCTCAAAGGCAAAGACATCTACATCCAAACAAAAAGATCTTATAGTCTCTATAAACGCACAAGGACAAGTTAGGATAGATCAAAGTACAATGAGCCTTGCTGAACTCCCAGATAATATTGCGCTGATGAGTGCAAAATATGACAAAACCTCGCCTATATACATAAAGGCTGATAAAAATTTAAAATACGATGATGTTATGTTTGTATTAAAGACTTTAAAAGGTGCTGGTTTTAATAAAGTAGCTTTAGAGACAAACGGTTAAGATGCCTAATAAAGTTAAATTTCCAACGCTTAGTTCGTTTTTTGTAGCGTTTTGTATTTACATTATCATTGTGCTTGCTTTGTTTATAAAGCTTACTTTTTTTAGCGAACCTCCTAAAAAATATACTGATGACAAAGATGCTATTATGGATGTAGTTATGGTTGATAGAGAAGTTGATCAAACCATAAAAGCACCAAAACAAGCAAAAGAGGTTGTAAAAGAGACCAAACCAGAACCAAAAAAAGAGTCAGAAGAAGATAAACAAGAGACTACAAATAAACCTGTTGTGCCAGATGAGCCATTGCCAACCCCAAGCTTGCCAACTCCTCCAAAAGAAGAGCCAAAACCTGAGCCTAAAAAACCAGAACCAAAGCCTGAAATTCCAAAACCTAGCGAAGAGCCTAAAGAGGATGTCAAGCCAGAGCCTAAACCTGAGCCTAAACCTACACCAAAGCCAGTTGAAAAGCCAAAACCAAAAGAGCCAAATATAAAAGACCTCTTTAGTGACATAGATTCTACTAAGCTTAAAAAAGATGATGGTATAAAAAAGGCTGAAAATAAAGTGCAAAGCCGCAAAAAAAGCGAGGCTTCTAGCTCAAAAGCTGCAAAAGAGGCTAGCGACATAATTAAGAGTTTAAAGATAGATCAAAACCCAACAGCTCCAAAGTCACAAATGACTGGCACTTATGATCCGTTGATGGGTGCGATAACAAAACAAATTCAAAGAAGATGGCAAAGCTATAAAGCCGACTCTGCAAACCTTGCCAAAGTAAAAGTCATGATAGATCAAAGTGGAAATTTTAGCTATGAAATTTTAGAGTTATCATACAATGAAGAGTTTAATGCAAAGGTTAGAGAGTGCCTGGAAAAGCTTACTGCAGAGAAATTTCCATTTAATCCAGACAAAAGTACTACTTTTAATTTAAATTTAGAAGATAAAATAAACTAAAATTTATAAATTTACGGAGTAGAGATGAAGAAAATTTTTCTTTTTTTGTGCGTTGCTCTAGGGCTTTATGCTGCTGATGCGACCATATCTGTTGTAAACCAAGGTGTTGCTCTGCCAAAGATAGCTTTGCAAGATGCAACTACAGCTGTTAGTGATGCAGGCTTTAGAGATAAATTCTTTAAGATTATGCTAGGCGACTTGAAAGTTAGTTCTGACTTTGAGGTTATCGAAGATCACGTGCCTTCAACCTACGAAGGAACGGCAGCTACAAATACAATGAGCGACAAAGGTGTTGAGCTTATCTTTAGATATGCTCTTGAGGGTTCTATGGGCTCACCTCTTACTTTAAGAGTAAAACTCATCGACGCAAAGACTGCAACTACAAGGTATGAGAGAGTATATAACATGCCTGATGGTGCGAAGTATCCGTTTTTGGCACACAAAAGCATAGTTGAGCTAACAAATGAGCTAAATTTACCACCAGTTGGTTGGATGGAGAAATTTATCATTCTTGCAAAATATACTTCAGCTCGCCAAAGCTCTATTATAGTGGCTGATTACACACTTACATATCAAAAGACAATCGTAAGCGGTGGTCTAAACATCTTCCCTAAATGGGCAGGCGCTGATCAAAGTAAATTTTACTATACATCTTATGTGAATAATAAACCAACTTTGTTTAGATATGACCTAAATTCAGGCACAAAAACGAAGATAATCGACAGCGTTGGTATGCTTATAGCTTCAGACGTTAGCAAAGATGGAAGCAAAATTTTATTAACTATGGCGCCAAAAGATCAGCCAGATATTTTTATCTACAACACAGGTAGTAAGAATTTAACTCAGATAACAAACTATCCAGGCATTGACGTAAATGGAAATTTTGTAGATAATGACAGCAGAATAGTTTTTGTTTCAGATAGACTTGGATATCCAAACATCTTCGCAACACCTGCAACCTCAGGTGGAAGTGTTGAGCAAATGGTATTTCATGGTAAAAACAACAACTCAGTAAGCACTTTTGAAAACTATGTAGTTTATTCAAGTAGAGAAGCTAGTGGTGGTTTTAACATCTATCTGATCTCAACTCAAACAGATTTTATCCGTCAGCTTACAGCAAATGGTAAAAATAACTATCCAAGATTTTCAAGTGATGGTCAAAGTGTCGTATTTATCAAAGAACTTGGTGGTCAAAGCTCGCTTGGAGTTGTTAGATTAAATGAGAACAGAAGTTTCCAATTTCCACTAAAAGTAGGTAAAATTCAATCTATTGATTGGTAATATTCTGATAATATTTAAAAAAAATATGTTATAATTCGACCAAATTTTTCAAAAAGGATAAGGAATGAAAAAAGTAGTTCTAGCAAGTGTTGCAGTTGCAACTTTATTGTTGAGCGGTTGTAGCTCTAAAAACCCTGAAGTTGATATGAATGCAAATTCAAATCAATCTGCAGATAACTCAGGTAGCATGAGTGATGCTGATAGATTAGCAGCTCTTATCGCTAACATCGAGAGCCAAGTTAAAAGTGTATACTTTGACTTTGATAAATTCAATATCAAAGCTGATCAACAAGGTGTTGTTAGCTCAAATGCATCAGTATTCAACCAAGCTGACGCTCAAGCTCTTTCTATAAAAGTAGAAGGTAACTGCGACGAGTGGGGTACAGATGAGTATAACTATGCTCTTGGTCTAAAACGTGCTAAAAGTGCTAAAGATGCTCTTGTAAGAAATGGCGTTAGCGCTGATAGAATCGCTGTAGTAAGCTTTGGCGAAAGCAACCCAGTTTGTACAGACAAAACAAAAGCTTGCGATGCTCAAAACAGACGTGCAGATTTCAAAGTGCTTCCTTAATCTGTAAGTAATAATGAATAAAAAAATAATCATTGCGGCTCTTCTTGGAGCCGCTTTCTCTATAGGTTCAGCTCAAGAAGTTTCAGCATTTGATGCAGGCAATATGGATAGCGCAAATCCATACGGTCTAACAGATGATGAAAAAGCAACTCTAAGTAACAAAAGAAGCGTTCAAAATATCGAAGAAAACATGGATAATGTTTCAGAACAACTTCAAGGTTTGCAAAGCTTGATCGAGAGTATGAGTGCTAGGATGAACAAGCTTGAGCAAAGAATGAACGATATCGAAACCAAAGTAAATGGTGGTATAAGCGATTCTGGTGTAAGTTTAACATCGCTAAAAGCTTACGTTGATGAGACTAGAGATATACAAGATAAAAACTATAAAAACATTACTGCTGCCTTAAATAAGTTAGGCGCGATAATGGATAAAAACGCTGCTCAACCAAAGCAAAATGCAAATCCAAAACAACAAAATAAGCCAACTTCAAATTTTAGTGGCAAAAGCGACAAGGACATTTTAGCTGACGGCATTAAACTATTAAATTCTGGTAATAGCACAGAAGCAGCTGAATATTTTGAATACTTAAATAAAAAAGGCTATAAAACTGGTGCTTCAAATTATTATCTAGGCGAAGTTGCTTATAGTCAAAAATCATACAGCACAGCCATACAATACTATAAAAAAAGTATACAAAGTGAAGATAAGGCTGACTACACTCCAAAACTTTTGTATCACACAGCTATAAGCTTTGATAAGATAGGTGATACTCAAAGTGCAAATAGGTTTTATAAGGCTTTAAAAGTAGGCTATCCAGATAGTAAAGAAGCCAAAGCTGCTCCCAACAGAAACTAAAATTTACTCTTTTTTAGATATAATCTCGCATTAATCAAAACTAAATTCCAAGGAGATTATTGTGAGTAAAGATCAAGTTATAACTATGTTTTATGAGCTAAAAGACGCTAATACTGGCGAAATTTTAGAGTCAAATATGCAAGAAGGTGGTCAAATTTCTTTTATTACAGGACATGGCCACATTATAGAAAAGCTTGAAGAAGAAGTTGGCAAACTAAAATCAGGCGACAAAGCTACTATAAATATCAAAGCAGCTGAGGGTTGTGGCGAATACAATAAAGACGCCATCCAATCACTTCCAAAAGAGCAATTTGCCGGTATAGACCTACATGAAGGCATGGAGCTTTTTGGTCAAAATGAAGATGGCTCAAGTGTTCGCGTCATCGTTAAAGAGATCAAAGATGACGAAGTGACAGTTGATTTTAACCACCCATACGCTGGCAAAGACTTGCTATTTAATGTTGAAATTTTAGAAGTTAGAGACGCTACTGAAGATGAAAAAGCAACTGGCATGGTGGCAGGTGCTCACACTTGCGGTTGTGGCGGACATGATCATGATCACGAGCATGAGTGCTGCGGTGGTCACGGACATGGCGAAGGTGGTTGCGGTTGTGGCGGTCACGGACATCATCACCACTAAGAAGTCAAAATGAAAAAATTTGCTTTTATTTTTGCGGGTCAAGGCTCGCAAAGTGTTGGCATGGGGAAAGACTTTTATGAAAATTTCTCTTCGGCAAAACTTCTATTAAATGACGCTTGCAACGACACAGGCATCGATTTTGAAGAGCTTTTATTTACACAAAATGATAAGCTAGACAAGACAGAATTTACCCAACCTGCCATCGTTTTAAACTCGCTTATGAGCTACCTGGCATTTTCAAATTTCATAAAAGCCAAACCAGAATTTAGCCTAGGGCACTCGCTAGGAGAATTTACAGCTCTTGCCGTTAGTGGCGCATTTAGCTTTGTTGAGGCGATTAGACTTGTAAATTTACGTGGTAAATTTATGCAAGAAGCCTGCGTTGGCAAAGATGCTGGCATGATGGTGGTGCTTGGACTTAGCGATGAAGTCGTTGAGGGGATTTGCAAAGAAGCGCAGGATGAAGGCTTAAAAATTTACGCTGCAAACTACAACTGCGATAGTCAGATCGTTGTAGCTGGTGTGAGGTCTGACCTTGCAAAATACGAGGCAAAATTTAAAGAAGCAGGTGCAAAAAGAGCGATGCTTTTAAATATGTCAGTAGCTAGCCACTGCCCGATACTTGAGCCAGCTAGCGTTAGGCTAGCAAGCGAGCTAGAAGGAGTTTTAGCTGCGAATTTTACCCCAGTCGTTTCAAACGTAAATGCAAAAATTTACACTGATAAAAAAGAGGCATTAGTGCTTTTAAAAGAGCAGCTAACGCATCCAGTTCGTTATAAACAAAGCATTAAAAACTATGAAAATGAGGTTGATTGCTTTATCGAGCTTGGTGCTGCGACATTAAAAGGCATAAACAAAAAGATCACAGAAAAACCGACATACAGCGTCACAGACATGGCGAGCCTTGAAGAGGTTGTGAAGATTTTGGAGGAGAGATGATAGCGATACTTGGAGCGATGCAAGAGGAGATCACACCTATCCTTGAGATGGTGGGAGAGTATAAAACCACAGAGTACGCAAACAACAAATTTTACGAGGCAAACTACAAAGGTAAGAACCTAGTCATCGCCTACTCGAAGATCGGCAAGGTAAATGCGGCGATCACTGCGACCTTGTTGGTAGAGAAATTTAAGGCTTCAAAGCTGCTTTTTACAGGCGTTGCTGGCTCACTTGATGAGAATTTAAAAATAGGCGATATGTTATATGCCATCAGCCTTGTGCAGCACGACCTTGACATCACAGCTTTTGGTCATCCATACGGCTTTGTGCCAGGGACAAGTATCTTTGTTAAGAGCGATGAGGGTCTAAATGAGCTAGCTAAAAATGTCGCTAGTAAAAAGGGCATGAGGCTAAATTCAGGCATCATCGCAACTGGCGATCAGTTCATCTGCGACAACGAGAAAAAAGAGTGGATCAAAAAGATATTTAATGCGAGTGCTACCGAGATGGAGGGTGCGAGCGTTGCGCTAGTTTGCGAAACGCTTGGCGTGCCATTTTTCATCCTTAGAGCCATCAGCGACGGAGCTGGCAACGAGGCTGAGTTTGACTTTGATAAATTCTTGCAAGACTCAGCAAACGTGAGCGCTAAATTTATCCTAGAAATGGTGGAGAGCTTATGATAAAGCTTAGCAAAAGGCTACTAAGGCAGGTTGGTCAGACAAACGCTAGATACAAGATGATAGAGGGTGGAGATAAGATCTTACTCGGCCTTAGTGGCGGCAAAGATAGCCTCGCGCTCGCTCACGTGCTAAAGCACATCCAAAACGTCACGCCTGAGAAATTTGAGTTTAAGGCAGTGACGCTAAGCTACGGCATGGGCGAAGACTACGCGTATCTTACCAAACACTGCAACGAGCATGGCATAGAGCACGAGGTGATCGATAGCTCGATATTTGAGATATCAAAGGAGAAGATACGCAAAAATTCTAGCTTTTGCAGCTTTTTCTCGCGTATGAGAAGAGGATATCTTTACACCTATGCGCTAAAGCACGGCTTTAACAAGCTTGCGATCGCTCACCACTTGGACGATGCGGCGGAGAGCTTTTTTATGAATTTCACCTACAATGGCGCGCTAAGGACGCTTGCTCCAAAATACAAAGCAAAAAATGGCATCGTCGTGATCAGGCCATTTATCTTTGTGCGTGAGAGACAGCTTCGCGAAAATGCGATCAAAAATGAGCTAAGAGTTGTTGGCGATGAGGCATGTCCTGCGATGAGATTTGACGTGAAGATGCCACACGCTAGATATGAGACCAAGCAGCTTTTGGCAAATTTAGAGAAAGAAAATCCAAAGCTCTTTACATCGCTTAAAGCAGCATTTGAAAATATCCACACAGATACATTTTTTGGTATCAACGAAGGCAGTGAAGAGTAAATTTAACTCTTCATTTTTGCCCTTAAAGCTAAATTTAAAACCAAATTTCTTACAACACATCCAAAAAGTAAAAACACATTTTGTAGCAGGAACGCTCCTTGCTTACTAAATATAAATTTGATAAGCAAGGATCGTAAATGAGCATTTTTAGTGTTAGCACGCAAAAGTATAGCTCAGTAGCTACTGAGGCAAAAGCAAGGAAACTTCAAAAAGAGCAGTCTGAAAGTGTCAAATTTCAAAACGCTCTTGCAAATAATGAAAAAACAAAAGACATTGCACAAAATTTACAAAGACTTGAGCTTACAAAAGACACACAGCAAAGCATTTATAGTGTGAAATTTAAAGATAAAAACGAGCTAGCTTATCAAAGCGATAATGCTGGCTTTATGGATGCTAGCTTTAATAAAGCAGCCGGCTTGCCACAGGACTTTAAGCTTCACAAAAGCACGATAAAAGAGTTTCTAAACTTCGCAACAAAGCAAAATAATATAAATAGTGTCCTTTATAGCAACGCAAGCGGCAAGCTTTTTGACAATGACGTCTTTGAAAATATCGACATAGCAGACACGATAGGTCAGTATTACGCTATCTTTTCTCAGGTAATGGGCAAGAGTTTAAATAAAGATGGTTTTACAGATAGCGACCTAGCAAATCTGCCAAAAGGCTACATCTCGCAAGGGATGAAAGGCATCGATTTTAACGCAGACTTGAGCGATAGATCAAATATTGATTTTTTAAATAGTCGCAAAAACGAGGTCGTTACAAACATCTTTAGTAGCGAAGATGAAATGAAGCTCGCATCAAATTTTAGCGAAGATCTAGCAAAACTAGGCATAAAAACGAACCTTAAAAAGCTAAATTTTGCAAATTTAGAGCAGGAAAATAGTGGTGGCTTTAACCCAGACGTCTCTTACTATAAAACGGAGTCTGGTTACAAAAAAGAGGCTTTGTTTATTAGCTTTTTAAAGTCAGAAAGTCCTGCGATCCTAGAAGGTGGAGAGACTGCGCTAAAGCCTGAAGTCTTGCTAAATAACGCCTTCATCGCTGCCAAGACGAAGGATCATAGAAACAAAAGCTTGAGCGATGTGGCTAGTCTTAAAAAGCTAGCAGAAGATAGAGAAAATTTTAAAAATTTAGTGCTTGAGCTACTAAAAAATAGCACCATAAAGCCAAGCGAGGATAATATAAATTTAGCTTTTAACGAGCTAAATCAAATTTATGCCCTAGGCAGACAAAAGTAGTTTAGGCATCTCTTAAGATCGGCATTTGCTCTATCAAAAGTAGCTAAATTTACTAGGTAAATCTTTTCACAAAAAAGACGATATCTTTGGTATGAAGCTAAAAGGATATTAGATGATAAACGCACTTGGTAGCTACCCCTTAAATTTAGAACAGAACATAAAGGTATCAACCAAAGTTGCCACCAACCAAACGAGCTCAGAGGTTTTAGGCTACAAGGTAGATAAAGATGGCTACTTTACAGATGAGTTTAATAAACAAGCTGGCATACCAAGTGATTATAAAATTCACTCAAGCACACTGGAGTCGTTAGTAAATGTTGCAGAGGGGACTTCATTTTTTAGTCGCACCTTTAAAAGCATAGATATAGCAAAGACTGCTGGCAATGCCTATAAAATACTCTCGCAAGTAGTTGGCGAAGATATACTAAACTCAAAAGAAAGCTTTAGCTTAGATGAGATAAGAAATTTCCCTCAAGGCTTTGAGTATAACCGCCAAAGTATGCAAGTAACAAAAATTCATAATTCTATTTACGACTTCGATGCAGCTGCTTCTAGTTTTAACTACAAAGAGTCAAATAAGCAGATGATAAGCACGCTCTTTTTCAACCCAAGCTTTAGCGGTGGAGATGGCAGGCAGCCACTAAAGCCAACAACAGATATCTTTAACAACAATAATGGTGGCAAGGAGAGTGTGGGAAGTGGTGTTTTTATCGATCCGCACGGCGAAAGATATACTAATAAAGATGGCTCTATAACCAAAGGTGGCCTTTTAGCGGCCGTCATAAATAGCAACCTTGACGTCAAAGAAGGTGAAACGACCGTTTTTGGAAAGAAGCAAGGCTTTGATAAGAGCATAGATAGTAAAGAATTTAGTAGAGCATTTGAACTATTTGAGCTTATGGGTGAGATGAAATTTGGAGCAAATTTCAACAAAGCAAGCGACTCTGATCTAGCTGGTATGCCTGAATATATGCAAGAGTATGTTAAGTATAAAAGAGACCTTGTCTATGTAGATCTAACGACTGGGTTTGTCGGTAAGTATTCAGATGAAGAAGACGAACTCTCATTTAAAAAGATGATGGAGCATAATCTAAAAATGCTAAAGCTACTCTTTGGTTAGATAGACAAAGATGGTAAAAAGAGCAAAGACTTTATGGATAGCTTTTTGAAATTTAGTATGCCACCTTTAAATTTAGTAAAAGAGCTAAATGAAAACCCAGCTGGAAAATACCTAGTAGATATGCTTGGTATAAAAAGAGATGTTGATATAAAGGCGTAGGGGGGAGCTTAAATGATAACTAGCATAAACGGACTTAGCAATACACCAATACAAGACAACACTATCCACAAAGAAAATGTAGCCAAAGAAGGCAAGCAAGATAAAAGCGTCATCGAAGAAAAATTTGATTACTCAAAGTATATGTTTAGACCCTGGACTGATAATGTAAAAGAATTTATTGATATAGACCAAAGTAAAGAGGGCTGGATAACAGATACTATCAATCGAATAGATAATATGCTATCTGATTACCCCATGAAAGAAAGAAGAGCTTTAGCATCAAAATACCCTCCAGAAACTATGGAAGAATTTAGAGTTGGAGAGTTACAAAGCTATATGGATTGGCTACTTACCAACTCTGTTGATGGCAAGCCAACCATGTTAGGAAAATTAATAGGTATCGGCACAAAAGAAGAAGAAGATGAACTAGATGCTTTTATGGAAACTATGTCCTCCCTTTATCCAAATAATAATGACGAGTCGCTTAGTCTTTTAAATAGAACCGATCTAAGCATAGATGAATTTAAGACTTTATTTGCCAAAGCAAGAGAAAAAGCTACAAATGATGTTGCAGAACAAAGAAAACAGATAATCAAAGAAGAACAAGAATACAATGCAAATTTTGCCAAAGAACAGGCTGAGAAGAAATTTAAACCTATGCAGGTTAAGAAGAAGTATGAGACCTATGATATAAATAAGGATCAAAAATTTATCTATGCAAGAGAGCTTTTAAATTTCAAAGAAAAAAGAGGCATAGATGTCTTAGAACTTATGCAAAAGATAGATAAGAAGCAAATTTTAAATAAGATGGCTTAAATTTAAAGGATCAATATGATAAACGCACTTGGTAGCTACCCCTTGAATTTAGAGCAGAACATAAAGGTATCAACCAAAGTTTCTACACACCAAACTAGCTCTCTAGTTTTAGGCTACAAGGTAGATAAGGATGGCTACTTTACAGATGAGTTTAATAAACAAGCTGGCATACCAAGTGATTATAAAATTCACTCAAGCACGCTGGAGTCGTTAGTAAGATCAAATGACATAATGGATCCAGACATCAAGAATTTTAAAAGTATCGATATAGCTAAAACAGTTGGCAACGCTTATAGGTTGCTAGCTCAAGTAGTTGGCGAAGACACGCTAAATTCGAAAGAAAGCTTCAGCCCAGATGATATAAGAAATTTCCCTCAAGGCTTTTCTTATGATCGTCAAAGTCTGCAAGTAGATAAAAGATATGCTAGTGCTAGTGAGTATTCTGCGGTAGAAGATAGCTTTGTGCATACGCCAACAAAGACCATAAGCACGCTCTTTTACAATGGCTCTTTGTCTATTGCGGCAGACAAGCAGATACATCCAAAAAACGTAACATACATCTTTAACAACGCAAATGGCGGTAAAGAAAACAAGGTCATTGGTATATTTATGGATCCACACGGAGAGAAATACACTAATCAAGATGGCTCCGTAACCAAAGGTGGCCTTATAGCTGGCGTGCTAAATCACAACCTAGACATATACGAGGGCGAAACCACTGCGATAGGAAAATATGGCGGCTATGATAAAAACATCAACACAAAGGAATTTCAAAGGTCATTTAATGCCTTTAATGCTATGTGGCAAATGGCTTATGGGATAAATTTCTCAAAAGCAGATGATGGTGCTGTCTCTATGTTGCCTGATTATATGCAAGATTATGTAAGACACAGACAAAGCCTTGATAAATTTAGCGACCAAGAAGACGAACTCTCATTTAAAAAGATGATGGAGCATAATCTAAAAATGCTAAAGCTACTCTTTGGTGAGATAGACAAAGATGGTAAAAAGAGCAAAGACTTTATGGATAGCTTTTTGAAATTTAGTATGCCACCTTTAAATTTAGTAAAAGAGCTAAATGAAAACCCAGCTGGAAAATACCTAGTAGATATGCTTGGTATAAAAAGAGATGTTGATATAAAGGCGTAGGGGGGAGCTTAAATGATAACTAGCATAAACGGACTTAGCAATACACCAATACAAGATAGCACTATTCAAAAAGAAAATGCAACAGAAAATGTAGCCAAAGAAGGCAAGCAAGACAAAAACGCTACCGAAGAAAAATTTGACTACTCAAAGAATCTTTTTAAACCCTGGAGCGAAACTATAAAAGAATTTATAGATATAGACAAAAGCAAAGAGGGCTGGATAACAGATACTATAAATCGAATAGATAATATGCTATCTGATTACCCCATGAAAGAAAGAAGAGCTTTAGCAGCAAAAAGAGAACCAGAAAATATGGAAGAATTTAGAGTTCGCGAACTCCAAGATTACATGGACTGGTTGCTTACAAACTCTGTTGATGGCAAGCCAACGATAGTTGGTAAAATGGTTGGTCTTGGCACAGCAGAAGAGGAGGCGGAACTAGAAGCTTTTGTAAATTCATTTTCTGAAGATACGATGATGAGCAATGATGGTGCTGCTTTGTTTGTTAGAGCTGATCTAAGCATAGAAGAGTTTAAGAAGCTTTATAGAGAAGATGTAGAAAAAACTACAAAAGAGCATAAAGAATTTCTGGCCAAACTACACAAAGAAGAACAAGAATACAATGCAAATCTTGCCAAAGAGCAAAGCGAGAAGAAATTTAAACCTATGCAGGTTAAAAAGAAGTATGAGACCTATGATATAAACAAGGATCAGAAATTTCTCTATGCAAGAGAGCTTTTAAATTTCAAAGAAAAAAGAGGCATAGACGTCTTAGAGCTTATGCAAAAGATAGATAAGAAGCAAATTTTAAATAAGATGGCTTGATGGATAAAGCAGAACGAGGATCATTCTCTATCTTGTCATGGGATGACTTAGTGGTGGCTTGTGCTAGATATAAAGATAAAGCTAAACCCTTTTATCGACAACTTTTTTACCATTTTCTTCAAGTTTTTGCATAATGCGAAGCACATCGATACCTCGTTCTCTCTCAAGTTCTTGAAGTTTGAGCAAATATGAAAATTTCTCATCCTTAGTAATGTCATAAGTTTCAGTGTTTTTGCTATGCCCCTGAATAGGCTTAAAAGATTCTTCTTTTATGTCATTTGAGCCTGACTCATTGTTTTTATTATTTAAAATTCTTTGAGCTTCTTCATTCATAGCATCTACTTGTGCGAAAAAATCTTCATTGCTCTTTTCTAGCTTCTCTGCCATCCTTGCTCTATCTTGTAGCCAGCGTTCTTTAAATTCACTGATACTAAGATCAGCTGAGTTTAGCAACTCGTCGCTAATATCATCAGATATCATTGGCATAAAATCGCCTGTCTTGCTCTCTTGTATAAAGCGCAACAAAGAATTTGCTTCGTCCTTGCTTATCGAGCTATCAAGTCCTGTTGCTTTACCCCAAATGGTTATCCTACCATCAGCTGCAATACCGCTCATGTAGTTACCAAAAATGCGCTGTAGAGCGCTATTTGCTACAGCATTATTGCTATCATCGTTTATTTTATTTTTATCAGGTTGTTGCTCTGCTTTTGTTTGTATGTTTTTCTCTTCCGCTCCAGCTGGCTCATACCTCATATTTTGATATGTAAATCCATTTACACTGCTTATCATATTTAAAAGCCTTTTGTTTGAGTGAAAATTTCTTAGTTTGTAAATCGATCTTTCAACAATTTAGTTTATATATGACTTCTATCTACACAAAAGTCTTACTAATAGAACTTATCTTCTCACTCCAAGAATTTGCTAGAGAATTTATATCCTCTCTAGTTGGCTTAAATTTCTCATACTCGTTTGAAGTGACACTCTCTGCGTTAATGTTCTTTGATCTTGCATACATTAAAAGGGTTAGCTCTTTAAGTCTCTCTTTTATGAGTGCTTTTATGCTCTCACTATCCTTACCAACCTTTTCAAAATCCACAAAGTACTCTTTATGCTCTCCGGTGCTTGAGATATCATTTAGCGTAGTGCTACTAAGCTTAGTCTTTGCACTATCGCTTGGTAGCGGTCTAGAACTACGTAAAAAACCCATAAAAAGAGCCTCTTTGCTGTAACTTTCATCTAACTTATAAAAAGAGATATCAGGATTAAAACTAAACTCATCACCTGCTTCGCTCATCGTAAAATCAACCTCTTTTACTATGAGCCTAACGCCTGCACTTGATAGCTCTTTGCTAAGAGTTTTGGCGCTCTTTAGCTCATCGGCGCTAGAGTAGATGTTTGAGATAGTGGAGCTTGATAGATCTTTTAGCAAATGTCCTTTGGCATCATAGTGAGTGCCTTTTGTGCTGTAGCCTTTTGGTAGTTTACCTATATCTGCAATGGTGTAGCTCTTTTTATCATCGCCTAAAGCAGAGGTCATTTGGTCAAATAGTCTGTAGTAGTGCTTTATAGTGTCGGCCATATCGATGTTATCAAAGATCTTTATCTGCTCGTCCTTACTCTTGATGCGGTTTAGCACATGGTTGCGCTCGGCAAATCTACTAAGCTCATCAAGTGTGCTTTTGTGGATTTTAAAGTCCTGTGGCAAGCCTGCTGCTTTGTTAAAATCAGCTCCCATAAAGCCTGCCTTATCTACTGTGTAGCCATAAGCTTGGAGATCACTGAAATTTAAAGAGATGAGGCTGTTTTGTGAAGAAGTGGTATAAGTAAATTTAGCAGGCTCTTGGCTTGGCTTACTACTTTCTTCTTTGGTCTTTTGGTTAAAAACATCACTAAAATTTGCAGATCTATTTTGTTTGTGTTGTTGCTTGGTGTATGAATTTATATTGGTGCTTAAGATGCTAATATCATTCACGGTTTGCCTCCTAGCTTCTTTTATGTTTAAAGCAAAAGGTGTTCCAGCGAGTGATTAGTATTTCTTACTCTGTTATTATTCTGTAAAAAATAATTACTTGTAATGATATATATCATTTATAAGATATTGTATAATGGTGCCCGAGGTCGGACTCGAACCGACACAAGGTTGCCCTTATCAGATTTTGAGTCTGACGCGTCTACCAGTTTCACCACTCGGGCTAAGTTAAGATTGAAATTTTAAATTTGTGAGAAGAAAGAAAAAGGGGAGAGTTGCTCCCCGAAAAAGAAAATTATTTCTTTTTACCTTTTTTAGCAGCGCCAGCAGCAACTGCTTCTTTAAGTTTTTTGCCAACTTTGAATTTGACTGCTTTGCTAGCAGGAACGTCGATTACTTTCTTAGTTCCAGGAACTCTAGCTTTCCTTGCAGCTCTGTCAGCAGTACCGAAAGTACCAAAGCCTATAAAGCTAATTGTATCGCCTTTTTCAAGAACCGCTTGGATTGTCTCCAAAGTCGCATCAACAACTTTTAGAGTATCTTTTTTTGAAAGACCAGCCTTGTCGGCAACCGCTTGAATAAATTCAGCTTTTTTCATGAACCATCCTTTTAAGAAGTTATGCGGCAATTCTACACTCTTTTAAAAAAAAATACAATACTTTTTCCCTAAATTTAGCTCTTTTTTTGCATTTTTTTAGTAAAAAAGACCAAATTTTGAACTCTCACTCACAAATTTCAAACGTAATCTCGTTTTTTAGCCCTATTTTTTTCATATCCACAAGTTTTAAATTTTCAAAATTTAGAGCCATTAGCTCATCTTTGTTTGTCACTTTAGCATTTGCGATCTGGCGCAAAACCTCACCTCTATAAGCTTTTGCATGGTGGCTTAGTATCTTTTTATTTTTCAAGAAACAAAATGTTGTAAATTCTTTCTTTATCACATAAAATTTTTCGTAAAATTTAGCTCTAAGATCTAAAATATCATCATTTTCTAAAAAGCTATCGACCGCCTTGCTAAAATTTTGCTCATAAAATTTTGAAATATCAAAGCCAGCTAGCTTTTCGCCTTGCTTTAGTTTGTACTCTGCTATCTCATCTTTTGCTAAAATTGGCCCAAATAAATTTGAAAATATTAAAACATTATTATCTATATATTTTTGAGCATCATCGCTTAGCCCGCGGTAGTTTAAGTGCTTGTAGGCAACGCCGTCATATCTTAAGATAGCTTTTATGCTGCCTTTTTGAGATAGACTTTCTCGTAGCTGCTCGCTATCTTCAAGCTCTTTTAGTCCAAAAAGCTTTTTTATCTCGTCTAAATTTGCACTTTTTAAAAACTCATCATATTTATTTAAAATTTCAGCCCTTTTGCTAAAAAGCTTGGGAAATATCAAATTTTTACCATCAAATTTATCACTTGTGTTTAGAGAAATTTTGCTTTCGCTTGGTGAGAAGAGGATTTTTAACGCCATTTTCTTTCCTATTTTATATATGTAAATTTTGGCAGATTATACAATAAAACTTTTTTGCACTAAAAAAAATCAAATTTTCACCGATATATCACAAAGCGGAATTATTCTTGCTTAGAGTGAATAAAAATTTAGGGAAAAATTATGAGAATTACAAATCAACTACGTTTTAGTCAGACTTTGCACGACTATCAAAAAAATATGGTTGGCGTAAATAAAAGCTATCAGCAGCTCTCAAACGGACTTAAAATACAAGATCCATACGACGGCGCTGCAGTTTATAACGATGCTATGAGGCTTGATTATGAAGCGACCACTCTCACTCAAGTGGCAGATGCTACTGGTAAGTCAGTAAATTTTGCAAAAAACACAGACAATGCACTGAAAGAATTTGAAAAACAGCTTGAAAATTTTAAAACAAAAGTTGTTCAAGCAGCCAGTGACGTGCATAGCACAACATCTCTTGAAGCTTTAGCAAACGACCTTCAGGGCATCAAAAACCACCTTGTAAATATCGCAAATACCTCTATAAATGGGCAGTTTTTATTCTCAGGAAGTGCTGTGGATACTAAGCCGGTAGATGGCTCAGGCAAATATCAAGGCAACCGCGACTATATGAAAACTTCAGCTGGCGCGCAGGTAGAGCTTCCTTACAATATCCCGGGATTTGATCTATTTTTAGGAAAAGATGGCGACTACAACAAAATTTTAACAACAAACGTGATGCTAGCCGATCAAACTAGAACCGACATCTCCTATGCACCAAAATATCTTGACGAAAATAGTAAGATAAAAAATATGATCGGTCTAAACTACGCTAGCGACTCAGTCGTGGGCAGTGGCGGCTCTTATAAAGGCACGATCGAGCCAGATTTCGACTTTTTGGATACTTCAAATGTAAATTTCCCTGACACATACTTTTTCATGCAGGGCAAAAAGCCAGACGGCACGACATTTACAAGTAAATTTAAGATGAGTGCTGATACGTCAATGGCTGGTTTGATGGAGAAGATCGGTATGGAATTTGGCAACACAAAGACGACAAAAGTTGTTGATGTGAGCATAAATAACGACGGACAATTTAATATAAAAGACCTTACTAAAGGCAATCAAACGATAGACTTTCACATGGTTGCAGCTACTTCTGTGGCGGCAAATCGTGGTGCGATAGCTCCAAACAATACTCTTGATACGGTAAATTCGTTACAAAGCCTTGAAAATATGGCAAATGCTGTGCCAAAAACGGTTCATATAACTGAATTTACAAAGAGCAAATACCTTGATAAAGATGGAAATTTGACAAACGCATTTGACTATGACAAAGTTAGATTTGAGCGAAAAGACAATGAACTAATAGCAAATTTACCTCAGGTAGCTAGAAGAACGGGTGAGTTTGCAACTGATCAGACAAAGCTAAGTGAGGTTTCTGGCACAAAAGAGAGCTACAATAGAAATTTATACCCAAAAGATGTCGATGCTAGAAAAAGAGAGCTTTACAATATAGATAATCAAGAGATAGGTCTTCAAGTAAAATCAATAACTGGCACAATGTATGACATCAAAGTAAAAATGGGCGAAGCAGGTGGCGTAAATACCCCAGTGCAGTTTCAAATAACATCAACAACAGCTGCTGGCGTGGTATCTCCAACTAGAAATTTGACCGTCTATAACTCAGATGAATTTGGCAGTTACAGAACCTATGCAAGCGACTTTACATATCGCCAGCTAATGGACATCGTAGCGATGGCTGCAAGCGATAACATCCCAAATCCTCCACACGCAGAAAATGCGAACTTTGATACAGATATCGAAAAGGTAAGAAGAGATCAAAACTATAACGCCTATAAAGATGCTTTGTCAAAGACTAAAGGTGCAGTAGAGGTAAATTTAGACGATAAGGGCAGGATGGTGCTAACTGACAAGACAAAATCTGTCACAAATATAGAGCTTACTATGTATGATGCAAAAAATGGAGATATATTTGACGGAGATAGCACTGGCATGAACACCGCTGGCGCTGCAAGTCATCCTCAAGGAAAGGGCTCAGTATTTAGCTTTAACGAAAATAATGCTTTAACTATCGATGAGCCAAGCACAAGTGTCTTTCAAGACCTTGATGATATGATATTTGCCGTTAGAAATGGCTACTATAGAGCTGACTCTGAGAACCACGATCCGCGAAATACCGGCATGCAGGGTGCTCTAAAAAGGCTTGATCACCTTATAGACCACGCAAACAAAGAGCTTACAAAGATCGGCTCTCAAACCAAGCTTTTGACATCGACAAAAGAGCGCGCAGAGGTCATGAAAGTAAATGTACTAACTGTTAAAAATGACGTCATAGACGCAGACTATGCAGAGTCATACCTTAAATTTACACAGCTTTCACTCTCATATCAAGCTACTCTTCAAGCAAGCGCTAAGATAAATCAACTAAGCTTGCTAAACTACCTAAACTAAAATGATAAATCAGCAGGCCTAGCTTGCTGATTTTTTAAAAATTAAACTCAAGCGTGCTATAATAAGCCTTTTTAACAAAAGGATCTAAAATTTTAAGACATATATTATTTACTATTTTTGTTTGTTTTTTTGTATATTTTGGCATCGCTACGGCCGCTCCGACTGCTGACTTTGTAGGCTCACTTGGACAAAGTCTTGGTGTTTTTAATATCAAGTATTTTGGCCTTATAGCCTATGTTTATCCATTTTTACTTATCGTTTTAGGCTATTTTGTATATAAAAATTTTAAGAAATTTGACTTTGATTTTGCCCAGTTTGTAGTTGGGATTTTTCTATTTTTTATCGCATTTTTGATGTTTCAAGCGCTAACCACTTCTGGGGCAAATAGTGGCGTGATAGGCGGCTTTATAGTCTCAGCGCTAAAAGAAGTCATCGGTGCTATCGGCACTGCGGTTGCTATACTTATGATATTTATCATCTCACTTGGACTTGCTTTTAGAGAAAATTTTATCATCGTTTTAAGAAAGGCTTTTGTAGATAAAGAGCCAAATGGCTATGAAGAAAAAAGCAGAAGCGTAAAAGAGGTAAGGGCAAGGCAGATACCAAAGATAGAGCGCAAAAAGCCAAAAGCCGAAGAGATAAAAGAAGAAGAGCTTATAGACGCGCAGGTGCTAAATGATGATGAGCCAAATTTAGAGAGCGAGCCAGAATTTGAACCGGAGCCAGAGATGGAGCCAGTACAAGAGAGCAGACCTGCAACTATAAGCGGGGTTGAAATTTTAAATGAAGTGGCTGAAAATAAAAAACTTCTTGATCAGATAGAACGCGGCAAGGTCGAAAAGCCAAAAGACTTTGTCTTGCCACCGCTTAAATTTCTAAACGACCCTCCAAAGCGCTCGCACAATATAAATGAGGCGGAGATCGACCAGCAAATTTCAAATTTACTCGACAAACTGCGTAAATTTAAGATAGATGGCGACGTGGTGCGAACCTACACTGGCCCTATCGTTACGACATTTGAATTTCGTCCAGCTCCGCACATAAAGGTGAGTAAAATTCTTACTTTACAAGATGACCTAGCCATGGCGCTAAAGGCGCAAACGATCCGTATCCAAGCGCCGATCCCTGGTAAAGATGTCGTTGGCATCGAAGTGCCAAATCAAAATTTAGAGACGATCTATCTAAAAGAAATTTTAGAAAGCGAAGTCTTTAAAAATGCGAGCAGTCCGCTAACCATGGCCCTTGGCAAGGATATCGTGGGCGCTCCTTTTGTGACTGACCTTAAAAAGCTCCCTCACTTGCTAATCGCTGGAACAACGGGATCAGGCAAAAGTGTGGGCATAAATGCGATGCTTTTAAGTTTGCTTTATAGAAATAGCCCACAAACTTTGCGCCTAATGATGATAGATCCAAAGATGCTTGAATTTAGCATATATAACGACATTCCACACCTTTTGACACCGGTTATCACTGAGGCGAAAAAGGCGATCACAGCGCTTGCAAATATGGTCGCTGAGATGGAGCGAAGATATAAGATAATGAGCCAAACTCGCACAAAAAATATAGAGAGCTACAACGAAAAGATGAAGAGTGAAGGTGGCGAGCAGTTTCCATACATCGTCGTGATCATTGATGAGCTAGCCGATCTTATGATGACTAGCGGCAAGGACGTGGAGCTTTATATAGGCCGTCTAGCGCAGATGGCAAGGGCTAGTGGCATACACTTGATAGTGGCGACCCAGCGTCCAAGTGTCGACGTCGTGACTGGCCTTATAAAGGCAAATTTGCCAAGCAGGATAAGCTACAGAGTAGGGCAGAGGATCGATAGTAAGGTCATCCTTGATCAAATGGGGGCTGAGAGCTTGCTAGGACGCGGTGACATGTTATTTACACCTCCTGGAAGCCCTGGAGTGATCAGGCTGCATGCGCCATTTGCTAGTGAAAAAGAGATCGAGACGATCGTAAATTTCTTAAAAGAACAACAAGATGTGATCTATGATGAGAAATTCTTAGCAGAAGAGGGCTCTAGCGCAGGCTCGGCTGCTGGCGCATTAGGCGAAGATGAGCTTGATGAGCTATATGAAGAGGCAAAAGAGATCATCTTAAGCGAGCAAAAAACATCTATCAGTTACCTACAAAGACGCTTAAAAATAGGCTACAACAAAGCTGCAAATATAATCGAGCAGATGGAGAAAATGGGCGTTTTAAGCCCAGTCAATGCAAAAGGGCAGAGGGATATTTTAGTTTAAATATAATTTTATATTTAAAAAAATAAACTAATCTTATTTCTAGTAAAAATTTTATTTATATATAAGTTATATTAAAATAAAATAAAGCGCAAATAAGGCTATGCAGGGAGTAGTAAAATGGCGCAACAAGTCGTATTTGCCTGGGGAAGGTAATTTGAAACAAATATTAAACAAGTTGATTCGGAACATAGATATTTGGTTGAAATAATCAACTCTTTAGGAAACAAACTTGCTATACAAAATACCGTTTTAAGTGATATGATACCTTTGTTTGAAGAACTGGTTGATTATACAAAATATCATTTTTCAAACGAAGAAGAGTTGATGCTGGAGGCAGGCGTTGATGTAAGACACGCCAAAGAACATCTCAAAGCTCACAGAATTTTTATCAAAGAAGTTACATCAAAATATAAAAATTTAAATTCAAATAATATAAAGGTTGAGGCAAAAGAACTACTTGACTTTTTGGTGCAATGGCTGACCTTTCATATACTTGGCATAGATAAAAATTTATCCGCTCAAATACGACTTATAAAATCAGGCTATACTCCAGAACAGGCATATGAAGAAGTTAGTGGAGTAAATCACGAGCAGCTTGATACTTTAGTTAAATCATTTAATGGTGTTTTTGGTGTTTTGATGAAATATAATGAAGAACTTTTGATGCTTAAAAATTCACTTGAAGAAAAAGTTAAACAGCGCACAGAAGAGTTGCTTGAGAGCAATAAAAAATTAGAAATTTTAGCTATGACCGACCAATTAACAGCACTTGCAAATCGTCGTAGAATGAGTTATGAGCTTGAAGCCTGTTTGCAAAAATACACTGAAAGCAAAGTTCCATTTACTATCATAATGTTCGATCTTGATAATTTCAAAACAATTAATGATACTTTTGGGCACGATGCTGGCGATGTTGTGCTTGTGGAATTTTCAAATGTCCTTAAATTTAATCTACGCACTGATGATATAATATGCCGTATAGGTGGAGATGAATTTTTAGTAATATGCCCTAGTACTGATGCTGATGGTGCATTAAAAATAGCTACAAAAATTCATAAAAAAATAAATAAAATACGTATCGAATTTAAAAATGCTTGCTGGATCGGATCTGCAAGTATCGGAGTTGTTACAGTAAATGATAAGATCGCAGCAAAGGATAAAATTTTAAAAGCTGCTGATAAATCGGTTTATGATGCTAAAAATGCTGGAAAAAATAAAGTTGTTTGTTTTGAATGATTTTTTATATTTTAAGCTTTAAATTTACATTAAAAATATAACTTCTTGCGTGTTTTAAAATTTTTATTCATTTTTTATTCGCAGAACAATATGCCCTTTTTACCGTATAGACTTAGAATGCTATTCAAAGGTTAAGTCTAAGCCAAACTTCAAAGGACTTCAAGTTAGGCAAGTAGTAACCAAAAGACCTGCTTTAAGAGATGATGAACTTCTAAGCACTAAAGAATTTTTATATAACAGAGCTAAAAAATCTAAAGCACTATCAAGTGTAGAGATATATGAGCTCTTTATAGTCTTATCTAATCTTGGGCTAAGACCCTGAATACTTTGCATTAGAGCTTGGAGATATAAACTTCGAGCACGATACACTCTCTATTTCAAAGGCGGTTAAGACACATAAGACTAAGAAACCTATCATAGGAGCTCCTAAGAATGGACAAAGCAGGACACTACCTTGTGGGCAGAATGTTATGGAAGTCTTTAGAGCCATTAAGCAACGCTTAGAAATAGCTAAGAGTGTAAGTAGGGCGGAAGCTTTAAAACTCTTTACTGAAACAAAAACTAACGGAGTGCTTAGAATGACCTACTATTGGGTAGCCAATGGTGCTTACGATGATTGTAGAGACCTACCACTAGATAAGTGCCCTATAACCCATCTAAATATTGATAGTAGCAGTAGAATGTGGGGGTTAGTAAAAGAGTTTTTAGGATATAAGGGAGATGACAGTGCTCACGGTCTTTACGTATTACGCCATACAGTGGCTTCTAGGTTAGTGAGTTTAAAAGGATTTAATGCACATAAATTAATGAGATTTATGGGTCATAAGGACATCAAAAGCAGCTTGCATTATGTCCATCTAAATGTTGATGATATACGTGACGGTATGGGAGTTGGCGTTTAGTTTTTAGTGTAAGATATTTGGTTGCGGAGGACGGATTTGAACCGCCGACCTTCGGGTTATGAGCCCGACGAGCTACCACTGCTCTACTCCGCGATAAGAGTTATTTGGGATTTTTAAAAGTGGATGGGGTAAGAGGATTCGAACCTCTGAATGACTGGACCAAAACCAGTTGCCTTACCGCTTGGCGATACCCCAATGTTTTTAAGAATTGTAATTATATAGACTTTAATGTCATTTGTCAAGGTTTTTTGCAAAAAAATTATTTTTATTGAAAATAAAATTTTCCAAACCAAAATTCAAAAGCAAAAAATGGTTTGGAAATGGTTTGTTTATTTTTGCTCTTTGTATTTTAAAATTTGGGCGTAAATTTCGTCTTTTAGTTTTAATTTTTCTTTTTTCAAGGCATCAAGCTCAGAGGCTTGTGCAGCTTTGCTGTCTATTTTTTCATTTAGCTCGTCATGCTTTTTGCAAAGTGCGGCAAAATGAACATCTACTTTTTTCAACTCATTTATGAGATCAGTGTATTCGTGTAACATACGTAGCTCCTGTAAAAAATTTATAAATTCTAACAAGGCTTTGTAAATGTTTGGCTATCTAAATTTAGATCTATAAAAGCAGTGGTTAAGTCAAATTTATCACAAAATGAAAAAACTAAACGTATTTTAGTTCTTCTGGCTTGTGTTTGCTCTTTACTAGGCGTTTGGTTAGGCGTATGCCATCAACTGTGCCGATGACTAAAAGCTTTGTGCCTGTGCCAATTAGAGTGTCGCCATTTGGCATCGGGATAAATTTGTTATTTGTGTCTCTAATGCCTACCACGTCAGCATTTGTGATATTTCTTAGATGCGTCTCTTTTAGCCTTTTAAACCTTATCCAAGAGTAATCAGGCACAAGAATTTCTTCTATGTCGATAGGCGAGCTTTTTGTGTATAGAAATTGCTCGAGTAAATTTTCCATATCAGGTCTTACGCTCATGGCGCTTAGACGCTGTGCGACTAGGCGAGATGGGCTTACTACGCTATCAGCACCAAGTTTTTTTAGTCTTTGCGTATCATCTTCGCTATCTGAGTTTGTGATGATGTGGTAAGGTTTTTTGCGGCCTATCTCTTTTTCATAAAGTCTAACAGATGCGATAAGCGCGATATTATCAGCGATATTTGGACTAAGAGTGATTAGACCTTTTGCGCTTGAAAGATGCGTTTTTAAAAAGGCGATTTGAGTGTGAGGCTGAGCTTTTATGAAGTATGGATACTTGTAAATTTGAGCTAATTCTGCGATATCTTCTCTGTCGTCGACCACTACAAATGGTATGTGATTTTCACGAAACTGAGCGCTAAGCTCGATCGTGTAGAGGTTGTGATAACAAATAACGAAGTGATTTTTTAGTCTTGCGATCTTGTAAAGCATGCGCCTTTCCTTTAAAATGTTAATTAACGTGCCTCTTTTTAGAACTTCTACAACTATACCGATTGATAGCGTAAAAATAATGAAGCCAACAAGGATAAATGTTATAGTAAAAATTCGCCCCTTTGGAGTAATGGGTGCAACTTCGGTAAAACCGACCGTCGTGAAGGTCATGCCTGCTTGGTAAAAGGCATCTATGAGAGAGAAGTTATCTATAAAGATATAACCAAGTGTTCCAAAAAGTAACAGTAGTACGACTGAAATTAGTGGAAATCTAAAAGGTTTTAGTTGTTCGTAAAGCTCAGTATCTAGGCTTATTTCTGGTTTTGCGGAGTTTGACCAGTTGAGGAATTTTAAAAGTCTTGAGAGAAAAGACATAAATTCCTCTTCATTTTATCTCTTAGTTTGACTGCTTTTTCATAGTTCTTAGAGTAGAAGCAGCAACTTTTATCCTTCTTGTTGTGCCATCTTCTAGAGTAACACGGATAGTTCTAAGATTTGGTAAAAATCTTCTTTTAGTTTTATTGTTGGCGTGGCTCACGTTGTTGCCTACCATTGGTCCTTTGCCAGTTATCGCACATCTTTTTGACATTTTTTTTCCTTATAAACAAAAATTTCTGCTGATTTTATCTAAACAAAACCAAAGTATTGCTTAAAATGAAGATTTATATTTATAAGTTTTGTTGATTTTTTATTTAATTAAGGCTAAAATAGCCCCAAAATAAAAAATCGGTAAAACAAAAATGCTAACTAAAAATCAAATAGATGAAATTTCAAATTTTATCTATACAATGCCCGATGTTTTTTATGAGTGCCAAAAGCACTTAGATGAGGGCGACATCACTGCTGCTATGGAGCTTTTTAGGGGTGACGAAGTTTTTAAAGCATATTTTACTACAGTTATAAAATTAGGAGATTTTGCTCCTAAAAGTTGGTCAAGAGATACCTATTCAATGGCATATATGGTTGGCATAGACAACCTAAAAATGATAATTTGCTCTTATTTTGTTTTTATCAAATCTCCAAAAAGATATAAAAATTTTGGTGTAAATTTATACTCGATGATGGAGTTTAATGCCAAATTTCTATCTGACTGGAGCAAACTTCTAAACTACCTTGGACTAAAAAATCAAAAAAATTTATTTCTAGCTGCCTACGCGCTCATTCTTCTTATATTTTGCGAGCTGATCTTTTTAAAGTATCCGCACTCGCTTAAACATATCGTTGGTTTTTCTGATATGAGCTTTGATAGGATATTGCAGCGAAGGTTTGATATTTCGCTATTTGGAGTGCTTTTAAAGCTTGCAGGATGGGAGAGCGATAGGCTCACTAGAGAAGAGGTTTTGGTTTTAAAATACTTTAAAATTTTGCTCTCTTATGAGGCTAGCATTGCTAAATTTTTTGACTTTGGCATCGATAGGATCACCGATGTTAGTGTCCATGCTTCGGTTGATATGGTTATAAATTTAAAAAAGGCTCTTAGAAAATGAAAGTAACTTTTGAGGGCTCTTTGGCCATTGTTAGGCCATTTGGATTTTTGGAGGTTAATATCACCCCTTCAAGTATCAAAAAGGCCGATGTGGAGCAAATTTGTGCAAGGCAGATAAGTGCTATTTTGCTTTCATTAAAAAATGTCACCTTTTTTAGCCCGCTTTGGCTAAATAGCACGTGCGAGCATCTCTCAGGCATAGCTAAGCAGATAGGTGCTGAGTTTGCAGTTTGTGACTATGACGATACCTTTTACGAACTTGTGGCAAAGACTTCAAAAAATATTTTGAGATTTTCACTCTTTGAAAATGAAAGAGTTGCGACGCTATTTTTAAACGATACGCTAGTAGATAGTGGCGAAGCCATCGTGATTTATAACAAAAATGAGCAGTATAAAGACTACATCAACTCGCTTTTGGAGCAAAAGTGTTACAAGTGTAAATTTGTAAAAAGCGTGGAAGAATTTAATGCCGCCAAGCAAGCTTACAAATACACCATCAGCACCCTAAATCACATCGTTTTAGGCAAAAAAGAGTTTAGCGCCTTTGTAAGAGGCGACGTCGTCATTTACAAGACAGTAGGGCTCATGGATAGCTCTTTTGTGCAGAATTTTGACTATAAATTTCACGAAAGATTACAAAAGATAGGCTTTAAATTCTTTGTTTTTTGGTCTGATTCGGTCGGTGCCTTAAATACCATAGGTGCTAGTTTTTTGATAAAGCTATCTGAGCTGAGCCAAAAAAGTGGCGGTATATTGGCGATTTGCGGCTTAAATGAGGGCAACATCTCAGAGACACTTGCCTCAAATTTAAAAGCAGCAAAGATACTTTTATATAAAAAGATGGATGATTTTTTCAAAGATGACTCGACGCTCTATTTTAAAAAGCGCCTTATCGACATTGAGCCTACAAAGATGAATAAAAGCTTAGTTGAGTTTTTGCCACTTGTGATCTCAAGTGTCACAGACGTGCTCTCGCCTTTGATAGAGAGTGAAATTTTATGCCTTGATGCAAAGATTAGTAACTTTAACGTAGAGGGTGAAAATGACTATCTGCGGGCTTGCGTGCTCTTTTATGGCGATATACAGATGAGAATTTTGCTAGGTGTTAAAAAGGACAAGCTTAGCAAAATTTGCTCTATTTTTTCAGATAATGGCGATCTGGAGTGCGGCTGTTTAAGCGGATTTTCTCAAATTTTTAGTATCATTGCAAGCAAAATTTTAGACATTTTCATCGAGAGAAATTTAAAGGTAAAGCTTAGCAACTTTAAATTTTACGAAAATGAGATGTTTTTTGACAGAGCAAGCAGTGGAATTTTTGCCACATTAAATGCAAAAGAGAGCCAAACTGGCGTGATTTTTATAAGCAAATAAGGATTTAAAATGTACGTTGCACCTAGTATTTTGTCGGCTGATTTCGGAAATTTGGCAGCTGAGATAAGAGCCATTTGCGAGGCTGGGTGCGATCTGGTGCATATTGATGTTATGGATGGACATTTTGTACCAAATTTAACCATCGGACCAGTCGTGGTAAGTGCCGTTGCAAAGGCTGCTACAAAGCCACTTGACATACATCTAATGGTTGAAAATAACTCATTTTTTGCTGATCTTTTTTTGCCGCTAAAGCCAAAATTTCTAACCTTTCATATCGAAGAAGAGAAGCATCCGATGAGACTAATAGATCACATCAGAAAAAACGGCGTTGGCCCTGGTATCGTGCTAAATCCGCACACGCCAGTTAGCGCGCTTGAGCACATCATAGATGAAGTCGATATGGTGCTATTAATGAGCGTAAATCCTGGCTTTGGTGGTCAGAAATTTATGCCAGTCGTACTTGAGAAAACAAGGGCGCTAAGGGAGCTAATAGAGCGCAAAAACGCCAAGTGCCTCATTGAAGTAGATGGCGGCGTAAATGGGCTAAATGCGCCTGATCTTGAAGAGGCTGGAGCTGATATCTTGGTGGCTGGCAGCTATATCTTCTCATCAAATTCATACGAACAAGCCATTCGCGCCATAAAGCTTGAGTTTTGAAACAAAAAAAACAGCGTTTAGAAAATAGCATTGAAATTTTAGCTAGGCAAAATTTAGGCTATCACGAGTTTATCTTGAAATTTAGCGATATCGAGGAAATTTCATCGCTCATTGACGTGCGCGACCTTGATATGTGGCGAACTCTCGGGCTTGACATCACTAGAAATGAAAGCAACGAGATCGAGCTTGGCACAAGATTTAGAGATATTAGCGAGCAGGAATTCTGCGTCGTGGATATCGAAACGACTGGTGGTACGACAAATGGCCAGATCATAGAAATAGGCGCTATAAAAATGAAAAATGGCACCGAAATAGGGCGCTTTGAAAGCTTTGTGGCAGCTAGTGTGGTGCCTGAAAATATCACAGAGCTAACTGGCATAAGAGCAAGCGATCTAGTCGGTGCGCCAAATTTGCTAAACGTGCTGGAGCGGTTTAAAATTTTTCTTGGAACTAGCGTTTTTATCGCTCACAACGTAAATTTTGACTACGGATTTATCTCTCATAGTCTAAATGAGATCGGCCTTGGCATACTGCTAAACAGAAAGCTTTGCACCATTGATCTTAGCCGCCGCACCATCGCCTCGCAAAAATACGGCCTTGGCTCGCTAAAGGAGCTTCTTGGCATAAACAACACTCACCACAGAGCCCTAAATGACGCGATAGCAGCAGCTGAAATCTTTAAAGTCTGCCTTACGCGCCTGCCTTTTAGCATACAAACGACAGAGGATCTCATAAGCTTTAGCAAAAATGCCCCAAGTGTAAAGCTAAAACCAGAGCCAGTTTTAAAAGCTTTGGAGTAGGGCTCGTATAAATTTAAGCCACTTGGCTGGGAATTTAGAAATTTGATTTAGCTATGACATATTTAAACGAGATCGCCTATCTTTTCGCGGTTTGCGATCATTGTGTTTTCAATAATGTCATGATCTATCCGCACGCACGCCGATCTTTATAAAAGCCCTAAAACAACGTTGCCGTTGTGATAAATTTCTCGTGAATGCCGGTTTTTGTATGCGTAAAATAGCCAAGCCGTCGCTACTGATGACGCAGTTTGTAGGCGGGTTGCTTTTGTAGCTAAATTTAGAGTTTGTGCCAATGTGAAAATTTATTTTAGTTAAAGCTGCTGGTTAAATTTGGGGTTAAATTTACCACTGCGGTTTTAAGCGATGATGAACTTTTGGCTAAATTTCAAAGCGTTGTGCCAAATGCTAAGGAGCTTAGGCGGTTTAAAAAGCAGAGTAAAACGCCTATTTGTGTGATTAAATTTGGAAAAAATCGCCCTGTAAAAGAGCTATTTTCTAAGATTTTAGAATTTAAGGAATTTTTCAAGCTTCTAGTTGTTGTGGATATGCAAAACTACCTAGAAAACCCATATATGCTGCTTTGGCGCGTGAGAAATAATATCGATGCTGAAAATTTCTGCATGGATGCGACGAGCAAGAGTGAGCTGGAGGGTTACACGCGTGGCTGGCCTATACAAACTGACTGTAAGCGCGAAGTGGTGGCTGAGCTTGTTAAGCGTGGCGTAGTAAAAGATAAACCAGAGCTGTTTAATAAATTTGAGATATTTGGGTAGGTTTTGGCTGCTGTAATGTTATAAATTTAAAAATTAGGCAAGCATATAGCTTGCCTAAACTACGAAAGTTTTTTGATAGCCTCAACTATGAGGTTGCACTTTTTGACGACCGAGTTTATCTCTAGATATTCATTTTTTGTGTGCATGTTGCCACCAGTTGGACCAAGTCCGTCTATCGTAGAACATCCTGCCGATGCGCTGATATTGCCATCGCTTAGCCCGCCAGCATCGACCCAAGTGACCTTTGTGCCAGTGGCCTTCGCAGCCTCGTCAAAGACTTTTTTGATATTTGGTAAATTTACCTCGTCTATCATCGGCCCTTCTTCGTTTATAAGTATGCGCTCACAGCTCACTTCTGGCACTATCGAATGAGATAAAATTTCATCCATCTTCTTATGTAAAAGCTCCACCGAGCTAGCGTGGCGATATCTCATCTCAAATGTCACGCTGGCAAAGTCTGGCACGACGTTTTGGGCGTCGCCACCTTTTGTCATTATGCTATTAAATGTATGGCCTGCTTTAAAATCAGTGAGTTTTGAGAGCTCAACGATGAAATTTGCAGCCTCCACGACAGCTGAGCGTCCGCGCTCTGGGTGGTTGCCAGCGTGCGCGCTAACGCCACGGAAATTTAGCACATAAGAGATCACGCCTTTTCTAGTAGCCACCATAGAACCATCTTCTCTTGCAGGCTCGACGACTAGGGCGTAGCGAGACTTCTTGGCTAGCTCTCTTATGGCGTCTTTGGCAAAATTTGAGCCAGTCTCTTCGTGTGAGTTTAAAAAGAGGCCGATCTTTAGTTTGCTTAAATCAAGCTCTTTGATGACGTAGAGCGAGAGCAGGCTACCGCCTTTATCGTCGATTACGCCAAGTGCGTTTATGCGCTCATCTATCTTGCTAAATGGCACATCAGCCTTTGTGCCGACAGGAAAAACGGTATCCATGTGTCCGATGAATAAAAAGTCGTAGTTTGTAGCATCAAGGTCGTTTGAGATAAAAAGGCAAGGAGCGACCTTGTCGGTGCCAAGCTCTATACTCCTACTTTTTAGACCTAAAATTTCGGCTCTTTTTTTAAACCAAGCTGCAACTTCATTTACGCCATCTATGCTCAAAGTTGGGCTTTCGATGTCGGTTAGCTCCTTTAGATCAGCCAAATATTCATTTATTTCACTATCTTTCATCTTTTATCCTTATACGAGTAAGCTCATCACAAACATCGCTAAATAGGCATTTAGGATGCAAATTCCAAAAAGTACGAGATAGTGTCTGCCTGGTACTTCAAGCACGCCTAGAACTCGTCCCATGTACTGCACAGTCGAGCCAACTAGCGCCATGCCAGGGAGCAAGACAGCGATATCGTTTGCGTTTAGCGTACCATCTCCCACAAGTGCGACTAGCACGCCTGCTGAGCCGCCCCAGCTCAAAAATGCAGCCATGAAAACGGCTATGGACTCACCTGGAAGACCAAGTGGGAGCATGATAAATCCTAGAAATTTGCCTATCACGCTAAGCGCGCCAGAGACTTTTAGGATGTGGATGATGACAAATGCCATAAGTACGTTTGGGATGGTGTTTTTTACGGCGATGTCCCAGCCTTTTCTAGCGCCCTCTACAAATACGTCGGTTATTAGTTTATTTTCAGTCATCTCTTACTCCTCATCATCTTTGACAAATTTTTTGACATAAAGTCTCATCAAATTTGCTCCAATAATTTTAAAGACAAAGACTATGCCAAGCACCATGGCTATGGTAGCAGGGGCTGTGTGCCCAGCTTTATCAGTCACTAGTAAAACAGGCGCAAATGAAGATAAGAAATTTGTAATCATCGCACCTGCGCTAAACTGAAATGCTGCAAAGATGAGTAGCTCTTTGTGCGAGATGAGGCCATCTTGGCGCAAAAATTTAGCCGTTGAGCTACCTGCGTCAGTGCTTTGCGTGCTTGCTATCAAAGAGATAGAGCAACATCCTGGTATGCCAATAAGTGGCTTTAAAACAGGCGTTAGCAGTCTTGAAGCTGCGTAAAGTGCATGGTATTTCTCAAAAATAGCGACAAAGCCAAGTGCGAGCATAACGGCAGGAGCAAGGCTAAGGGCAAATAAAAAGCCGCCTTTTGCGCTAGTGCCACTTCCTGTTTTAAACCATTCTGGAAATTGACCTGCTAGCTTGCTAAAGTCAAAGATGCCACCATAGGTGTTTTGTAAAAAACCTCCAAAGAAAACGATCGCAATTGCAAGTGTGATCGTACCGATGACGAGTTTTTTAGTATCACTGCTCTCTTTCATAAAGCCTCCTTTGATTTGGAATTTGTTTAAATATTATAACGCCTATGCTTATGTAATATTTAAAATATAAAATTTGATAATTAATTATGAAATTTTATGAGTAATTTATATATAAAAATTATTATGCGATAAAAGTTAGCATTATAGAGGCTTACAATGTAAATTTAAAGTATATAAAAATTTAGAAATTTGGATTTAAGATTTAGGATTTAGGGTAAAAATGGCTTTTAAACTTAAATTTAAAAGCCATTTATCTTTTAGCTCTCTTTTAAAAGCTTGCTTGCAAGCATATCTGCTTTGGCTTTGTCAGTGTCTTTCTTGACGGATTTGTAAATTTTAGAGATGTAGTTTTCTAAAACTTCGTGGCAAGAGATCACTTTTTCACCATCGCGTCTAGCTACTTTTGCGTATTCGCCGCTGCTTTGTAGCTCAAATGCTAAGTCATTATCGCTTAGCTGAAGCTCTAAAATTTCAAGCAGCCTCTCTTGAAGTCTTGGCTCAAAAATAGGCGTCATAAGCTCCAAGCGGCGCTCTAAATTTCGTGGCATCCAGTCAGCGCTTGAGATGTAAATTTTTGGATCGGCGTGTTTAAAATATAAAATTCTAGCGTGCTCTAAGTATTTGCCGATGATCGAGCGAACTCTGATGTTTTCGCTTTTGCCTTTTACGCCAGGCCTTAGCCCGCACACACCGCGAACGATGAGATCGATCTTCACGCCTGCATTCGAGGCGCGGCTAAGCTCATTTATCACGTCTTCATCTATTAGCGCATTCATCTTAGCAATGATCCTGCCCTCGCTGCCTTTACTTGCCTCCACTCTTATCTTTTCGATGATGCGCTCTTTTATCTGAAAGGGCGACATGCTAAGGGCGTTTAGACGGCGGTTTTTGTTATATCCTGAAAGGATGTGAAAAAATGAGGTCGTATCTTGGCTAAATTCCTCTTTGCTCGTAAATAGACTAACGTCGGTGTAAATTTTTGCTGAGCTGCCATTGTAGTTGCCAGTGCCAAAGTGCATGTAAAATTTAAGTTTATCGCCGATTTGGCGGATCACTTGGCTAACTTTTGCATGGACTTTAAAGCCTGTGATGCCATATATCACGTGCGCGCCAGCATCTTCAAGTGCCTTTGCCCAGTGCAAGTTATTTTCTTCATCAAACCTAGCTTTTAGCTCGACCATCACAGTTACTTGTTTGCCGTCGCTTGCAGCGTCTATTAGGCTTTGAATGATCGGCGAGTTTTTATCGACCCTGTAAAGCGTCATGCGTATAGAGATCACCTTTGGATCTTTGCTCGCTTCTCTTATAAAGCTAACGACTGGATCAAAGCTCTCAAATGGATGAACTAGCAGCACGTCCTCTTTGTCTATGGCATCAAAGATCGAGACGCCGTTGCCAAATGGAGGTAGCGTCTTTGGGGCGTAGGGTGGGTTTGCTAGGTGGCTGAAATTCTTGCTCCCAGCTATCTCCCAAAGAGAGCTAAGAGTGAGAGGGATGCTTGAAAAGTAGATATCTTTGTGAAAAATTTTCATGTGAAAATTTAAAAACTCTAAGATATCAGCGTCAGCGTCTTTATCTATCTGCATACGCACAAAAGCCCCTTTTCTGCGAAGCTTTAGCCCTTGTTCTAGTATCATCATAAAGTCATCTGCCTCTTCTTCTTCGATGACGATATCAGCGTTTCTTGTCACTCTAAAGGCAGCTGAGCTAAGTAGCCTATACCCTGGGAAAATTTCTTCTGCGTGGCGGTGAACGATAGTCTCTATTGGCACGAAGACGTTACTGCTTGGCTGGGTAAATCTTGGCAAAACTCTTGAAATTCTTATCATGCCGTATTTTAAAATTTCAGGATGCTCGATGTCAGCAAGCTTAACGGCAAGCGAGAAGCTAAGATTGTTTAGGTGCGGAAATGGATGGGTCGCATCAACAGCGATAGGCACGATAACTGGCAGGATGTTTGAGAAAAAGTATTCGTCACATTTTTGCTTTAAGCTATCATCAAGCTCGTCGTAGTTTTTGATAAAAAGACCCTCTTTGCTAAGCGCATCTACGGTGCTTTTGTAGTGGCTTTCAACTAAAATTTGCTCATCTTGGAGATATTTTCTGATCTCACGCAGTTGATCAAGCGGGCTCATGCCGTCGCTACTACTTGTCGTCACGCCAGCTGCAAAAAGCTGCTTTAGTCCAGCAACTCTTATCATATAAAATTCATCAAGATTTGTCATATAAATGGCTATAAATTTTAGCTTTTCAAGTAAAGGTATATCCTTTTCACACTGAGCGAGCACCCTTGAGTTAAAGCGTAGCCAGCTTAATTCGCGGTTGATAAAAAGAGTTTCGTTTTCGCTCATCATTTTCTCCTTATGATTTTTGATTATTTTATGATATGTGCGGTTATAAAGTTCTTATTTTGTTAAAAATTTAGTTACAATAGTGTAAATTTTAAACGTAAAGGTTTTTTATGTCGGATTACATTATATTGGTTGGCATTTTTGTTGTGGCGGTTGTTGTCTTTGCGCTTATCAAAAAGGTCTCTTTTTAGCCTTTAAATTTCTCCCACCACAAGTAGGCAAAGATGAGCCCAAAGCCCTTGACCTTGCTCTCGTCAAAGGCAAATTTCATCATATCTTCTCGTTTTATAAAAACTAGCTCGATATCTTCGCCGTCAATGCCGCCGCCTGCATTTACCTTCATCTTTTCATCGATCTTTGCATAAAACATCGTTTGAGTGTTACCGCCAAAGCCAAAAGCGCCATACGTCATCGTGATGCGCTCCATCTCTTTTAGCTCATATCCGACCTCTTCGACTGCCTCTTCTCTAGCGGTTTGCTCTTCGCTTAGCCCCTTATCCATAAGCCCTGCACAAAGCTCGTAGGTAAAGCCTTGCTCGCTTGTTTTGATACCTTCTTTTTCTTGCGAGTACCAAACGGCTGGGCGAAACTGCTTGACAAATAAAAATGCATCTTTTTGCTCGTGATATAAAAATATACTAACGCTATTCATCACCTTGACGCAGTCCCAGTCCCTTTGCAGGCCATTTTGTTTAAATTTCATCTTAAATGGCTTTAGGTATTTTGACTCACCAAGAGGTAAAATTTCTAAATTTGTTATAGTAGTATCCATTTTGCAAGTCCTAAAAAGCTAAAAAATCCTATCGCATCAGTGAATGTAGTAAGAATAACCGCCGAGCCAACGGCAGGATCGATGTTAAAGCGCCTTAGCGTCAAAGGTATGATCGTGCCAAAAAAACCAGCAAAGAATAAATTTGTAACCATACTAAGGCCAATAACCACGCCAAGCATGCCTTTGTCAAACCAAACAGCGGCGATGACGCCCATGATAGCGCCAAAGATAAGGCCATTTACAAGTGAGATCGTCACCTCGCGCTTTAAAACGCTCTTTGCATCTTTAAACTCTATCTCGCCAAGTGCCAAACGACGAACCGTAACAGCAAGTGCTTGCGTGCCAGTGTTTCCACCCATTGAAGCAACTATTGGCATAAGCACGGCAAGTGCGACGTAAGCTGCGATCGTCTCGTCAAAAAGTCCGATGATAGATGAGCTAAAAAGGGCTGTTAGTAAATTTATGCCAAGCCAAACCGCACGGCCACGACCCGCTTTAAATAGCGTATCGTCCTCTTCTGACTCGTCATCAACGCCAGCTAGGTTATAAATTTGCTCTGTTGCGCTCTCTTGAATGTAGTCGTGGATATCATCATATGTGATACGACCAAGCAGTATTCCAGTGCTACTTGTAACTGCGATAACGTTTAGATCGTATTCTTGAAACATATCAGCGACATCTTGCATGAGATCCATATCATTTGCCATGTGAGGCTTGTAGTGGTCGATCTGGGTTGATTCGATATTTTGTTTTAGCGTTTTTGTGAAGTCAAAGAGGATGAGATCTTCAAGCGGGATGGCGTATTGCAAGACACTATTTTTATCGATGATGAAAAGCTGTGAGACATTTTCTAGTTTTCCTTCTTGCTTCTCTTGTCTTAGTCTTGCAACTGCGCTGCCAAGCTTCTCTTCAAGATGAGCTGAAAATAGCTCTGTTTGCATGTGCGCACCAGCTCTATCCTCATCGTAGCTTCTAAGTCTTAAAATTTCGTTTTGATTTTCTTTATCTAGCTCGTTAAAAAGCTCTCTAGCCTTGTCCTCATCGATATCTTCGATGTATTGGAGTAGGTCGGTAGCATCGTCACTCTCTAGCTCTTCGAGCGCTTCTACGATCTTTTCAGCCGGGAGCGTATCGATCACGTCTTTTAGCATGTGATCAGGTAACTCTATCGCCACGTCACCCAAAATTTCAGGATCTAGCTTTTCAAGATACTTGGCAAAAAGCTCCTCGTCATGCTTTTTAAGTGTTTTTAGGTGTTGGGCAAGCTCGTAAGGAGATAGCTCACCGTCTTCTAAATTTTCATCTAAGTGCTGATCTATCAGCTCTTTTGCTTCTTCTAGTTCTTGGCTCAAGTTTTACCTTTAAAAATCTATTACGTTAGGGAAAAATTCCACCTTGTGATACTCTTTTTCATTGCTTAGAGCTTGTCTTATCAGCTCATCATTTCTATTTATGACTGCTTTAAATTTAGCCGACTCTTTTTTGTCTTCTATATTTTTTACGACCTTGATGGCGCTTTCTGGATTGATCGGTTTGCCACCTAGATAGAGGCCAAAGTGTAGGTGAGGGCCAGTGCTCATACCACTTGTGCCAACGTATGCTATTAGCGTGCCTTGTTTTACTTTAAGACCGCTTCTTATACCCTTTGCAAAGCCGTTTAGGTGCGCGTAAAGTGTCTCGTAGCCGCCAGCGTGAGAGATGATAATAGTTCTGCCATAGCCGCTCTTTTGTCCGACAAATTTGACTGTGCCATCGCCTGCAGCCTTGATCGGTGTGCCTTTTGGAGCACCATAATCAACCCCAAGGTGCGCTCTATATCTTTGAAGGATCGGATGCCATCTTTTTAGGGTGAAATTTGATGTGATCCTAGCGTTTGCAAGAGGGCGAACAAGCAAAAATTTGTCATTTTTCTTGCCGTTTTTATCATAAAATTTATCTTCAAATTTATACATCACGTAGCGTTTGTTTTTAGTCTCTATCATTGCTGCGTAAATTTCAGGTGTGCCAAAAGAGCGCCCCATGCGTAGTTTTTGGTTATAGACAATAGCGATCGTATCGCCTTTGTTTATCTTTTTAAAATCGATCCCGCTGCCGCTAAAAACCTCTTTAAAGCCAAGTGCTAGCGTGCCAGAGCCGGTGTAGTCAAAGATATCTTCAGAGACTGATTTATCGACTTTTAGGGCTAAAACTTTATCTTCGCTTTGGTATAAGATCGGGATAAACTCAAGCTGAAATTTACCCTTGTCATCTCTATAAATATGTATCTGAAGCTCGTCACTAACGGGGATGAGAGCTTGTTTAACCTCGCCGTTATCATCTTTGTAAATTTGATATTTTGTGCCAGCGATGATCTCTTCTGTTAGCTCTTGATCTTCGCTTGCTAGGTTGTAGTAAAGTGAAAGTGGGATTTTATTTGTTTCAAGGAAATTTAAAAAGCTGCTGCCATTTGGCCAACTAAGCTCATCAACAGTTGGTTTTATGGCATATAAATTTATACATAATATTGCAAAAATCACAAATATACGAGGCATCGATATCCTTTTAAAAAGCTGGAGGGGATTTTAACTAAAACTTGCTTTAATTTTGCAAAAGATAAAGCATTTTAGGCTATAATCGCTCTAAAAATTTAAACTTAGGAGATATTTTTGAAACGTATAATCGTGATTTTATCGCTGTTTTTTGGCTTTGTTTTTGGGGCTGATTTTTCTTTAAACGAGTATAGAACTCCTCTTATTAGCGTCGAGAGTGACGGCACAGCAACGATAGTTGATAGTCCTGAAATTTTGATCGGATCAAGCGGCGTCGTGCTTCATAAATTTGACACTGATAGCTCTATCATCGCAAGAGTGAGCGTTGTCTCTAAAAATGCCGGCTTTGCGAAGGTTAGATTTGAGGTGTTTGACCTGCTCGAGCAAAAAGCGCTTCCACTCCCTGGTATCGCACCTGCAAGCGGCGACATAGTCGTGCTAAACTACCTTTATAACCGCTCGCTAATCGTCGTGCCAAATAAAGAAATTTATGAAGAGGTTTTGGGCGCATTTCCTAATATGATATTTATCCACCCAGACCTTGTTGGAGCATACTTGAGCTACGAATACAAGCCAAATCCAAGCAGAGACGACTTTAGAAAGATGTGCGCTCAAAGTGCAGCTGGTCTTATCTTTGTCGCGATGGATGGCAGAAGCGTTTTTGCTGATTGTCAAAGCTTTAAGGTGCTAAAAGAGTTTAAAACTGGCGAAGTTGAGTATTATCAACTACCATTTTATACAAGAGTTAGCGACATAGACACTGTGTTTTGGAAGCTAAATAGCGAGCACATCAACAACTACGATGCTCACTACGAAAAACTTTTTGAAGAAGATAACTGATAAATGAGCCGTTTGTCCTTAAGTAAGAGCGATTTAAAGAGTGGTTTAAATTTGCTAGCTGCTCTTAAGGACAAAGAGCTCTTTCACTACGCAGCAAGCCTTAGTTTTCACACGATCTTATCGATCATACCGATACTTCTTATATCGTTTTCTATCTTTACAAAACTGCCTAGCTTTGAGGATTATTACGCCAAAATTCAAGACTTTGTCTTCTCAGCTCTTTTGCCAAGCAATCAAGAGATTATCTCAAACTACTTGCAAAATTTCCTCCAAAATAGCGGAAATTTAGGCATAGTTGGCTTTGTGGCGATGATATTTACTTCGGCTATGTTTTTTAGCGACTATGAATACGTAGTCTTAAAAGTGACAAGAGCTAGCAAGGCTAGGGGATTTTGGTCGGCACTTAGCTCGTACTGGACGCTCATCACGCTTGCGCCACTCGGACTTGCTGGCAGTTTTTACCTCTCAAGCCTTGTGCAAGAGATGCTAAACTCGACTAAATTTACAAGCTGGATAAATTTCTTAAGCATCGTGCCATATCTCATCATTTGGGTGATATTTTGCGTCACATATCTCATCTCAGTAAATGACGAGATAAAATTTAAAAGCGCGTTTTTTAGCTCGTTTGCTGCCTCGCTTGTTTGGTATCTTGGCAAGTCAGCCTTTGTCTATTACGTCCTTTACAACAAGACCTATTTAAGCGTCTATGGTTCGTTTTCAGCCGTGCTTTTTTTCTTTGTCTGGATCTACATCTCGTGGATCATCTTTTTATATGGGCTTAAATTTTGCGCCTATCTCTCAAACAGCTCTAAATTTAAAGGATAAATTTATTGCCAGCTGGCTATTTGTAAATTTACCAGCTAGCAGGATATGCAATATTTTACGTTAAATTTTATGTATTTAGCGTTTAAATTCGCAAATTTCTATCTTTATATCAAGCTCTTTGCTAAATTTACTCACAGCCTTTTCAAGCTTGTCTTTGTCAAAGCATATAAGATCAACATAAGAGTGCTTAGTGCCAGTCGCTGCGCCCATGCTTTCGCAAAAAGTACTACCTTCAAGCTCATCTTCTATCTTGTTTTTGCTATCAACACCAAACTGCACATCGCCACCGTGATACAATACTAAAAAGCAGAAATTTATACCAAGCTCGTAGGCTTCATTATAGATATCGCTTTTGCCGTCATAGTACTCATTTAGTAGCGAGGTTAGGCTCGTATAGCCCATAAATACATCATCTCTTAGCGCATCTGAGCGAGGTTCTAGCTCGTAAAAGCTAAACTGCTTTAGCGGTTCGCTTGATGCCTCTTTGCCAAATTTATCATCTATAAGGTCAGCAAAGTCGGTAAGTGCGACGCCTTTTTCTCTTGCTTCATCCACGATCTCAAACTCTCCAAGCGTGTTTATCATCGCCGTCTCGCCAACAACGTTGTCGCAAAGTATAAAAGCTAGCGTGTAGGCCTTGTTTTCATCTTCGCTTTTTAGCTTGCTTAAAGTCTCGTTGTATAGGCACATATCCACGCTTTTTTCTTCAAAATTTGCATAGACCATGACCTCGTTTGCATCAACACTCACGCCATACATCTGTATAGTGGCTACTTCGCGTGGTGCGCGTTGTTTGCCAAGCGTGCAAGTAAGCTTTGCCTCATACTCTTTTGGCATGCGTGATTTGATAAATTTAAGCCAAAAAAGCCTATATTTCATCCCTTCTGGTGTTAGCACTAGATCGATCTTGTCATTAACAAGGCCTATCATAAAGGTTGGATCGACTAAACATAAATTTAGCGCCTCTTCAGTAATTTTGCTTGCTGTTTCGTAATTTTTATCCTCTAAATTTTGCTTGATCTTGTCTAAATTTTTACCAAGTTCGCTCCAAAATTTATCAACCCTGCTAGCAAAGCTAGTGCCCTTTTTAGAAAACCACATCTTTATCCTTTTTGTTAAAATTTTCAACATTTTTTTGAGTGTAAATTTTCATCGATGGAAACTCTAACGCACTTAGTTTATCATAACCAACTTCGTTAAAAACGCAGCCTGTATCGATATCTGCGCTATTTTTATAAAATTTTACCTCTCTTACTGGCGTGTGGCCATAGACGTTAAAGATGCCACTAACTTGCATCTCGTCGCCTCTGCCTGAGAGCAGGTGCCTTTTAAACTCTTCGCTAGCATATTTGTCATTTCTTAGCTCCCACATATTGCCAACGGCTGAGTGAGAGACGACTAGATGCTCGCCATTTTGGGTTTTATAATCTTTAAATTCCAGATAAACTGGCCTGCTTTCTAAAAAATCCACATGCCTTTGCTTAAACTCTACGCTTTGTCCAAGATATGATCTATATGTCTCTTCTCCGCCGTTTCCAAAGAACCAGCTCCTGTCAAATGGCACTTTGTTGTTTAAAAATTCAAATTTATTGTTTAGTAGCCTTCGCTCGTGATTTCCCATTACCATTTTATAGTCATTTTGCATGATAAGTTCGACCACGTCGCAGCTAAAAAGCCCCCGATCTATCACGTCGCCAACAAAGCAAATTTGAGATCTTTCTTTGTTTGGAAACTGCTTGATAAGCTCTAAAAGCGTGTTAAAACAGCCGTGAACGTCGCCGATAATGTTAATTTGCTCGCTCAAATTTTCTCCTTTGCGCCAAATTTTAGTCTATTAAACTTAAAAATAGAGATTGTTAATTGCTGATAAAGTTAGAAAGAAATTTTATTTATGAAATTTAAAGCAGTAGGGAGCCTAAGCCCCCTAAAATCATTGTGCGTAAAAGCCACTGACCTTGCCGGTGAGATCGATCATGATGTTTTTCATCTGAGTGTAGTGCCCAAGGATGATCTTGTGCGTCTCACGGCCAATACCTGAGTTTTTATATCCGCCAAATGGGCTGCCTGCTGGGATTTGGTTATAGGTGTTGATCCAGACCCTGCCAGTCTCCATCGACCTTGCAACGCGAAGTGCTTTTGTGATGTCTTGTGTGAAAATTCCGCCACCTAGGCCGTATTCGCTGTCGTTTACCATTTTGATAAGCTCGGCTTCATCTTTAAATTTGATGACAACGCCAACTGGTCCAAAAATTTCTTCTTGAGCTACTCTCATATCATTTGTCACATCGACTAGCAGTGTTGGCTCGACAAATGCGCCCTTGTCGCAACCATTTGCAGTGTAGGCTTTGCCACCGACTGCTACTTTTGCGCCTTCTTTTTTGCCGATCTCGACGTAGTTTAAGATTTGCTCAGCTTGTTTTTTATTGATCTGAGAGCCCATTTGAGTACTAGGATCGAGCGGATCGCCAACTTTTATGGTGCTAAATTTCTTAACAGCAGCCTCTATAAATTTCTCATAAAAGCTCTCTTCTACGAAAATTCTAGATCCCGCGCAGCAAACTTGACCTTGGTTAAATAAAATTCCAAGCTGAAGACCATCAAGCGCCTTGTCTAAATTTGCATCGCTAAAGAAGATGTTTGCGCTCTTGCCGCCAAGCTCAAGTGTGGCTGGGATGATACGGCGAGCTGCAGCTATGGCGATATCACGGCCGATCTCGGTTGAGCCAGTAAATGCTAGCTTGTCAAGGCCTGGGTGGTTTTTGATCCACTCGCCGCTCTTGCTGCCTTTGCCCGTTACTATATTTATCAAACCTTTTGGCAAAATTTTATCTATCAGCCTAAATAGCTCAAGCACGCTTAGGCTTGTCTCGCTTGATGGTTTAAAGACGCTCGCATCGCCTGCTGCGATAACCGGAGCTAGCTTCCAAGCTGCCATTAAAAATGGAAAATTCCAAGGTACGATCTGGCCCACTACGCCTATTGGCTCGCGCAAAACGATAGATAGTTGCTTCTCATCAAGCACGTTTGCGCTGCCTTCTTCGCCCATGATGACGCCAGCAAAGTACCTAAAGTGCTCAGCTGCAAAAGGGATATCGACATTTAGCGTCTCGCGGATCGGCTTGCCGTTGTCCATACTTTCAACTTTTGCGAGGTGCTCTTTGTGCTCATCGATGATGTCAGCGATCTTGTTTAGCAGCTTTGCGCGCTCGCTAATTGTGGTGTGTTTAAATTTATTAAAAGCCTCACGTGCAGCACGAACTGCGTCATTTACATCTTCTTCGGTAGCATCAGCGATCTTTGCAAGGTGCTCGCCGTTTGCTGGATTTTTGGCATCAAGTGTAGCGCCGTCTTTTGCGTCACGCCACTCACCATTTATGAAAAGCCCGTATTTTTCAAGTAGTTTCATACTTTTCTCCTTGATTAAGATTTTGTAAAAGGATTATAATATTAATAAAATTTATCAAAAATAAATTTTGGACATAAATTCTCTTTTTTAATAAATTTTATTATTTAGAGTAGGGTTGATTTTAAATTTAACTCTGCCAAGAGAGCAAAAACGTAGTCTCGCCATCAAGTTTGCTTTGGCATTTTACGGTGATGCCATTTTTCTTGCAGCACTCTTTGACTAAATTTAGTCCTATACCAAAGCCGCCTTGATCGTCATTAAATCTCGTGTAGCGATCAAAAATTTTCATCTGATCCTCTTTGCTTATGCCGCGTCCAGTGTTGCTTATGCTAAAGAAATTTGGCTCTAAAACGATGCTAACCTTTGAATTTGGCGCTGCGTATTTTGAGGCGTTGCTTAAGAGGTTGTCTAAAATTTTACTCACATCCTCAAGGTCTGCGTTTATGAAGCTTGGCTTTAGGCTAGCATCTATCTTAAGCCCGCGTTTAGCAAAAAATGGCGAGAAGTAGCTAAGTCTTTGTGTGGTTAGTAAATTTAGATCGATTAGCTCTTTTTTGCTTGGTTTATCTAGGTTAAAGCTTAGATGAACGAGCGCGTCATAGATGCTGCCTAGGCTCTTTGCAGCAAGACTGATGTTGTTAAAACGCTTTAAATTTCGCTCATTTAGGTTGTTGCGATCAGCCGTTTCTATGCTCATCGAGATGACGCTTAGGGGCGTGTTTATCTCGTGAGTTGAGTCTTTTATGAAGTGATTTAGCGTATCTATCTTTTCATAAAGCGGTCTTAGGCTTAGTTTTGCTAGATAAAAGGCGACAAAGAGCAGGGCAAAGAGGAAAAATGCAGCCTTTAGTGTGGTCGAAATTTGCAAGGATAAAATTTCGCCGTTGATATTTTTGCCAACTAGAAAGATGTCTGCGCGTGCGAGCTCGTCTGTGGCGTTGTCCTCCATATACTGGATCTTTTCAAAGATCGCTACCTTGCCGTCTATCAAATTTACATTTTTGCCTTTGTTGATATTTTTGCACTCAAAATCTTTATAAATTTTCTCACCATTCTCCAGCACGATACAAGCATGTACGCCCTTTTCGTTTGTGAGGCTTGAGACCGAGTCTAGGCCATTCATCCTGGCTTTCATATATATGCCCATCTTGATCTCTTTTAGGCTTTTTACCTCGTTTAAGATGAGTGCTTCTTTTTTATTTTGGTAGTCGTGTATAAAAAAATAGCTCAAAAATAGCACAGAGCTAACAAGATAGAGGGATAAAATTTTAAATAAAATTTGCGTCTTTTCAGACATAGATGTAGCCGTCTCCACGCTTGTTTAAAATGGCATCTTTGCCTAAAATTTGGCGTAAATTTTTGATATATACACGAAGGCTAAGCTCGCTTGGCTCCTCGTCAAATTTCCAAATTTTATTAAAAATTTCATCTTTGGTTAAAATTTTGCCCTTGTTTTGCAAAAATAGGGCGAGCAGGTCGCTCTCTTTGCTCGAGATATTTACATTTTCGCCGTTTTTACTTAGAGTTTTGCTCTGTGGGTGAAAGCAAAGATCATCTAAAATTTTGATATCTTCGCCGTTTTGGTGTGAGAAATTTCTTTTTATGAGAGCTTGCATGCGGATAAGTAGCTCTTTTAGCTCAAATGGCTTTTTTAGATAGTCATCGCAGCCGCTTTTGTAGCCTTTTTCAAGGTCGTCTATGGTGTTTAGCGAGGTGGTAAATATGCTAGGTGCGCTAACACCTAGCTCTCTTAGGGAAGAAAGAAGTGAAAAGCCATCTCCTTTTGGGAGCTTGACATCAAGGATCAAAAGGTCGAAATTTTGCTCATAAGCAAGATCTAGTGCGTCTTTGGCATTGTTTGTAGTGGTGACATCGTAACCATTTTCGCCCAGATACTCGCTTATTAGATCAAGTAATGTTTCATCATCTTCAACAAGCAAAATTCTGACCATCAAGTGCCTTTACATGCCTTTTTTCATTTCGTCTTTCATACCCATGTCGTCTTTTTTCATACCCATGTCATCTTTTTTCATTTCGTCTTTCATGCCCATGTCTTCTTTTTTAGCTTCGTGTTTTTTGACAGGATGTTTTTTAGACATATCATCTTTCATCATCTGCTCTTTCTTCATCATCTCATCTTTGCCCATCTTGTCCTTTTGCATCATTTCAGTAGCATTTGCAAGACCGCCAAACATAAACATAGCACCAAGTGCAACTAAGATTAACTTTTTCATAAAGTCTCCTTTAAATTAAATTATGTTGCAATTGTAGTCACTTAGTGTGAAATAAGTGTGAATTTACGCAAATACAAAATAGATAACTGGTAACGTGATAAATGAAAAAAGTACACCAATGGCTACTGATGAGATGGCTAGTGAGCTATCAAGCCCAGCTTTTATGACCATCGCACTTGCAAGGGCTGATGTCGGCATCGCACATTGAAAGAGACCAACGACCCAAGTTTTGCTCATCTGGATGCCTGAGACTTTTAATATGATGAAAAATACGATAGCTGGCAATATCATCTTACACAAAAGCACGACGCTAACGCCTTTATATGAGCTTGTGATACTGCTAAAGTTAAGACCAACGCCGATCGCAAAAAGTGCCACTGGGGTGACGCTACCTTCAAACATCCTAAGTGGCGCAAAGATAAAATCTGGAAGCGGGACTTCTTTTAAGACAAGACCCATAATGAGCGCGATAAATGGTGGAAATTTTAAAATTTTCATCGTATTTTGAAAGAGCGAGACCTTCTCTGGTGCGGCAAAAGAGAGGATGAGTGGTCCAAGGATCGAAAGTGGGATACCAGTGGCTATTTGATCGTAAAAGATGACCTCATTTACCATCGCATCGCCAAAGAAGCCCTGAATGACAGGCATACCGACAAATAGTGTGTTACCAAAAAGGCTTAGCATGATCATGCTGACAGTTGTTATTTTGGTAAATTTAAAAATCTTACCTATGACAAATGCCAAAGCGGCGCTAATGGCGGTTGATGCAAAGCCGATTAGGATCGTGTTTATAAGTGAGGCATCGACATTTACGTGGTAAATTTTATCAAAGATTAGCGCAGGCATTGCAAAACAAAGGACAAAATCCACAAATGGGATCGAGTGCTTTTGCTCAACAATGCCGACTTTTTTAGCAAAAAAACCAGTTGCGATTATAAAAAATATTGCAAAAAGTGGTGTGAAGTTCATAGCAGTCTCTTTTAAGTTTGGAATTTACAAAAAATTGATTATATGCCCCAAAAGATTAAATTACAATAAACTTTTTTGGATTTTACTCTTAAATTTAAACCCTAGTATCAACCTTTTTGTAAAATTTATCTCTCTCATCTATCTTTTCTTTATTTTTTAGATCGTTTTCAAGGTAGCTGATATTATAAATTTCTCTTGCGGATATGCTTTTGCCACTATTTAGGCTGATTAAAAATTTACTTTCAAATTTATTTGATAGGTTGATGATAGCGATCGCACCAGCATCTTTTAGGCTTGTGATCTTGCCATTTTGCATGACGCCGATATCATTGAAATTTAGGCTATTTAGCTGCGCATCATCCATCTTTTTTACATCTAAATTTACGCTAGTTTTTAGCTCGCTTGGCGTATTTAGCTTGCCAGTGTCATTGTAAAGCTCATTTACGTCTAGTTCTCTGCCGCTATCAAATTTTAGTCTTATCGTGCCATCTTGATTTAGCTTCATAGCTATGACACTATCGCTATCTCGCAGTGCAGTGGCAGCTGTGGCTTCATTTGATGTAAAAGCCTTTTTTACCTTTTTTAAATTTGAGATACTAAAATCAAGCCCAGTTGCTTGCTTAAATTCATTTTCCATTGCGATCATCTTGGCTGATTTCGTATCTTCAAGCTTTGATATGTAAGCGTCCGCATTTTCGTCAAATTTCTTTAAATTGGCGCTAAGATTTTCTATCATCTTATTATGTGCATCAAGCTCGGTGTTGTAGTCATTATAAAATTTCATAAAACTATCTTTTTGAAATTTTGTATATGAGAAATTTTCATCTTTTTTGTGCCCTTTGCTTGGCTCGATGATCGGGTTAAATTCGCTTAGTCTTGCAGTATCATCAAAGCCTATTTTTGTGTAAGCGAAATTTTTAAAAGAGCCATCCTTACCAAAGATATTATTGTGTCTTAGATCGACCCAGCCGTTATTTTGAGCATATTTTTTAAAGAAATTATTTATATCATTTTTGCCTATCTTTTCATATCTATTTTCAGCAGCAAACAAGGTATTTGGATCTGAGGCGTAGTAGGAGTGTCTGTGATCGATCTCTTTTGTATCTACGTAAAGATCGGGATTGTTTGTGATCACCGCTTTATGATTTAGTTCTTCTCTTGTTATTTGGTTGTGATTTATGACATTTGTGCTGATAAACTGCCTAAGATCAACTCTAGCCGTGACGTCACTTAAATTTGCTATTTTTTCATTTCCATCTTTGTCGTATCCTCTTACTTTTAGCTTGTCAAAGAGTATATCTTTTTGATCCAGTGTGCCGTCATTATTGCTATCAAAGCTAAAAAGTGCGCTATTGTTTTCTAGCTTTCCAATGCCTAGCTTATCGTTATCGCCGTAAATATCTAAAAAGACTTCCACTTCACCATAATTTGTCTTTAGTGTGTTTGAGTAGGCGTAGTCGTTTAAATTTTTAAATTTTGTATTTTCTAAGTAGCCACTTTTTAAGACAGGTAGCATGGCGGCATCATCTGTGGTGTTTATATTTTTAAAGTAGGCGTTTTTGCTAAAGCCATTAGAAAGTTCGTCTGAGTAAATTTTGTTGTTGCTTTGTATTAAATTTTGCGAGTAGTCTTTTAAAATTTCTTCTGCTTTTTGTGTTGCTAGACGTTTGTTGTATTCTTTGATATCAGCTTCAGTTATGTAGATAGTATCTGTTTTATTTGCTTCATAAAGCTCGTTAAAATGGCTTAAATTTACTTTTGAACTATTGTGATCGCTATGATTTAAAAATCTTTTGGAGAGATTTTGCAAATCATTTAAATTTATAAAATCATACTTTTGCGGTGCAACATTCATCTAAAATCCTTTTAAAGATGTTGCAAATAGTATCGGCTAAATTTATAAATTATTTAAATAAACTGATCTTGCCTCTATAAAAGAGGCAAATTTATTTATAGATATAGCATTGTCCCAAGGCGGATCATATTTGAGCCGCATTTTATCGCTAGTTCAAAGTCGCTACTCATACCCATCGAGCAGATGCTTGCGCCTTTTGGCTTTAGGCTCTCATAAATTTTATATGTTAGTTCAAAGCTTTTTTGTACCTCTTTTGGCTCATCCACATGCGCTCCGATGCTCATCACGCCTTTTAAATTTATATTTTTGCACTCGCTTTGAATGCGCTCATAAATTTCAGCCGCATTTGCCACACTCACACCTTGCTTTGTGTCTTCATCGGCCGAGTTTATCTGAAGTAGCGTATCTAGCTTGTAGCTAAGTCTTTTATCAACCTCTACGGCTCTTTCGAAACTATCGCAGCTTTGCCAAAGCACTGGTTTTAGGCTTATCATTTGATTGATTTTATTGTTTTGCAAGCGGCCGATCATGTGCCATTTAATGTCAGTGAAATTTTGTAGCTCAATCTCTTTTTTGGCTAGCTCTTGGACTCTGTTTTCGCCAAAATTTCTCTGCCCTTGTGCGTAAAGCTCCCTTACTTCAGTGCATGTCACATTTTTGCTAACAGCTATTAGCGTCACATCTTTGCTTAAATTTTCTATCTTTTCAAGTAGATCTTTTAAAACTATCATCATAAACCTCCACTTAATCTCATAATGTCGTTGAAGGTCGCAAGCACCATTATGCCAAGCAGTAGCGCCCAGCCGCAGTAGGTGAGTACGACAAGCACCCGCTCATTTACCTCGCGCCTAAAAACTAGCTCATATAGGTTAAAAAGTATGTGTCCGCCATCAAGCGCAGGGATGGGGAATAAATTGAAAACGCCTAAATTCACAGAGATGAGCGCTGTTATGAGAAGCAGCACGCTAACGCTGATCTGAGCGGCCTTTGATGTGACATCGGCGATCTGCACGATGCCTCCCACCTCTTTTAGTGGCACAGCACCACTTACAAGCTTGGTAAAGCTTTTAAAGATGAGCTTTGAAGCCTCGATCGTCTCGCCAAAGGCAAATTTAAGGCTCTCTAAACCTGTGTGATAAATTTTTATCACTTCGCCGTTTGACCTAATGCCGATCAATGGGCGCTGCACTTTTTCATTAAAAGGATTTATTGTCTCGCCTATCTTTGGTGTTAAATTTATGGTCATTTGTGTGCCATTTCTATCTATTAAAATGACACTGGGTTTTGGTTCTACATTTTTGCTGATCTCGTCCCACTCGGTTATTTTTATGCCATTTATCGCTAAAATTTTGTCATTTTTCATAAGACCAGCACTCGCAGCTGCCGAGCCTTTATCTATGTAGCCTATGCTTGGCGCTTGTTTTTCAACTCCGATAAATCCAAGCAAAATGTATATGAAAAACGCCAAGATAAAGTTAAAAAATGGCCCAGCAAAGAGGATGTAGATCCGCTTTATAGGACTTAGCACGTTGTAGCTGTCCGCGTCGTAGTTTTTGGCCTTTGGATCGGTGTCATCTTGCCCTTTTAGCTCCACATATCCACCAATTGGGATAGCGCTTAGGCAGTAGTCGGTGCCACCAATGTTTTTGGTGTAAATTTTCTCATCAAAGCCGATGCTAAAGGTGTTTACTTTGACGCCAAGCGATCTTGCTGCCAAAAAGTGGCCAAGCTCGTGAAAAAATATGAGAAAACTAATGGCTAAAACGGTCACTAAAAAATAAAACGAATACGCATAAAGCCCAAGGCAAAGCAGGGCTAGCGTGAAGAGAATGCCTTTCAAAACTTACCTTTTTTTGAAAAAATTGTTGAGATTTTAGCCAAAGTTTATAAATTTACTCTCAAATTTGGCTTGCCATTTAGGCGAAAATTTCCTTTAGCCAAGAGAGTATTCTGGCTCTATTTAGCCCTTTGCTGACGCTAAAATAAGTTTTATCTTTATCATCTAGGTCAAATTTCACATCAAAACGTGACTTTATTTGATCTATAAATGGCTTTAAATTTAAAATATCAGGGCAGGGCAAAATATCTTTTGGCAGCTCCTGCAAAAAGCTCATGCCCTCATCGTTAAAATTTACTCTAGCCCTTGGTACAGCGTCGTTTCTAAGCTCTATCTCAAATGTGTGGTCATTTATAAAAGGGGCAAAAAGGCGAATTCCTAAGTAAAATTTACCAGCTAGCTCATCATCGCTTAAGCCTTGATTGCTAAACCAGTAGCCAAAATTTACAGCATTTAGCGAGATATCAAAATCATAAGGATCAGCAGGGCTTACGCCGATACGACGCAAAAGCTCATATATAGGTAGTTTTGCTTGCAAGCCATCATAATAGTCGTAAAGCTTAGCAAGTAGCGGGTGTGTGCGGCCGGCCTTCTCTTGCAAGCGTAAAATTTCAAAGATATATCTGTGTGCAAACGAGCGGTGAGATACCGAGCGAGTTGCTTGCATGCTTAGATAGTCTAAAATTTCAGGGCTTTTTGAAAAGCTCATCGCACTCCAAATGCCACGCAAAGTCTCAACGTCGTTGTCAAATGTATCAAATTTATCTGCATGGGTTTTGTCGTATTCTAAAGCGCAGCTTAGTAAAAATTCATTTAGCTCGGGGCTTATCACGCTGCCGATCTTTTCTAAATTTTTAGCATTATGATAGAAGCATGTATTGATGATCTTTTGATTTAGTTTTTTGGCCTGTTTTTGCAGTGCTGGCTCTAAATTTGCAGTGCGTTTTAGAATAATCTCTTGCAGGTCGCAGCTCAAATTTAACTCTTTTTCATTGCTTTTACGTAGGCAAAGATATATTCAAATCCAGAATAAAGTGTTAGCACAACAGCTATCCAGAGCAAAAGCTCGCCACCAGGCCAGCTCATCAGCAAAAATCCAACCGCAAACATCTGCGAAACGGTTTTAACCTTGCCAGCCATCGATGCAGCAACCTCTACGCCGTCACTTGCCATCACGACACGAAAGCCAGTTATAAAAAACTCCCTTATCAAGATAAGATAAACAGCCCAAGCGCTCGCTCTGCCAAGCATCATAAGCCCCAAAAATGCAGCCAAAATCAGCATCTTATCAGCTAGTGGGTCAAGGATAGCGCCAAGCTTGGTCTTTTGATCCCAACTTCTAGCGATATATCCGTCAAAAAAGTCAGTCACCGAGGCGATCACAAAGATGAGAGCCGCGAAGTAATTTATCCAGCTTATATGAATTTGTGTAAAAATTTCTGGTGCATTTACGAGCATAAAAAACATAAGCGGAGCTAGCAGTATCCTAAAAAATGCCAGTGCATTTGGTAAATTTAAACTCACAAATATGCCTTTTTGCCTGTAAATTTCAAATTTCTCATTTAAATGTCGTGCCGCCGTCTATCACAAATGTATGTCCAGTCACCCAGCTAGCCTTAGATGAGCATAAAAATAGACACGCTCCAGCTAGATCGGTCGGCTGTCCCATGCGGTTTAGAGGGCTAAGCTTTGCCGTCATATCGCGCACCTCTTCGTAGTTTGTAAAGGCTCTTAGTGCGTCTGTCTCGATAGGGCCGCCACTTACGACGTTTACGCGGATATTTTTCTCGCCAAGCTCGGTAGCAGCGTATCTTGCCATCGCCTCAACGGCTGCTTTTGCCGTTCCGTGGCCTGCGTAGTTTTCGATATAGACTAAATTTCCAGTAGAACTTAGGCTGATTATGCTACCGCCGCCCACTTTTTCCATGCGTTTTGCAGCCTCTTGTGCGCCCACGACAAAGGCATTTACAGTTGCTGTAAAGATATTATTTATGCCTCTTGGTTTTAGCTTCATAAATTTAGTGTATCCACCAGCTACTGCGCGGCCTGAGATGATAGCGTTTGAGATGAAAAAATCAACCCTGTCAAAGTCCTCATCTATCTTTAAAAATAGCTCCTTATAGGTCTCTGGCTCAAGGATGTTTAGCGCGTAAGCTCTAGCTTTTATCTTGTAGGTAGCCTCAAGCTCTTTTGCCTGCTCTTTTGCAAGCTCCTCATTTGAGTTATAGGTAAATGCTATATTTACGCCAGTTTTTGCAAATTCTTCGACTATGGCTCTGCCGATGCCTCTAGTGCCGCCGCTGATGACTAGCGTTTTACCTTTAAATTCGTTTAGTGTGTCCTTCATTAAAATCCCTTTATTTCGTAATTTTTAATAACTTCTTCTATCTTTTTGAAATTTTCTTTGCTCGGTTTGCAAAGTGGCAAGCGGTACTCCAAAGTGTCGATCAGTCCGGCTAGATACATCGCCGCTTTGATCGGTATCGGGTTGCTTTCGCAAAAGAGCGTTTTGTTGATCGTGTAGAGGTTGTCATTTATCAGTTTTGCTTTTTTATACTCTTCGCTCATCGCAAGGTGCGTAAGCTGTGAAATTTGATCTGGCAAGAGGTTTGCAGTGACTGAAATGACGCCCTTTCCGCCATTTGAGAGGATAGGGTAGTTTATCGCATCTTCTCCGCTGATGACTACTAAATCAGGCTCGTGAGCTAGTAGATCGACGCATCTATCGATACTTCCTGTCGCCTCTTTGATGCCGTAAATGTTTTGGCAATCTTTAAAAAGTCTAAAAACGGTCGCTGGCAAGATATCTACGCCAACTCTGCCTGGGACGTTGTAAAGAAGCACCGGAATTTCTATGCTATTTGCAATAGCTTTGTAGTGCTCGTAAAGCCCTTCTTGAGTTGGTTTGTTGTAGTAAGGAGCGACTGATAGGATGCCGTGAGCGCCGTGAGCTTGGGCAAATTTAGCGATACCTATGGCCTCGTGAGTGGCGTTACTACCAGCTCCAGCGAGCACCTTGACGTTTGTGCCCTTACATGCATCTACTGCGATCTCGATGCAAATTCTATGCTCATCATGCGTTAGAGTCGCACTCTCTCCAGTAGTTCCCACTGGTACAACGACGTCTATGCCGTGTTTTATCTGTCTTTTTATCAGTTTTTCAAAACTGGCTTCGTCTAATTTTTGATTTTTAAATGGCGTAATTAGTGCTGTCATCGCACCTTGAAGCGAATTTTTCACGTCTATTCCTTTTTTAAGATTATTGTCGTGCTAGTTTTTTCATTGAAATATCTATTTGCTATCTCTTTTAAAAGCTTGGCATCTATCTTGTCTATATTTTTCTCAAGCTCGTAAAGTGGCTTTATATCGCCTCTTGCAAGGTATGAGCCATATAAATTTGCCACCTTGCTTGCGCTCTCAAACGAGTAGATAAAATCAGTTTTTATCAAATTTTTAACTCTTAAAACGTCCTCTTTGTTGATTGGCTTTCTCTTTAGATCATCTATGATCTTTAAAATTTCAGCCTCAACTGCGCTAGCCTCGACGTCTTGGTTGCAAACTGCTAAAAATATAAATAAATTTTCATCAACGCAGCTCATATTGTAAGCGTAAATTTGATTTACAAGCATTAGCTCATCGACAAGGCGCTGCTGTAAAATGGAGCTTTTACCAGTGGCTAAATATTCACTTATCGCATTTAGCCCCACTTGATCAGCATGCCTAAAGTCTGGAATTTTATAAGCGATAGCTAGCATTTGCGTTTGGCTATCTTTGTAGATGATAGCTCTTCTTGCGCCGTCTTGCTCAGGCTCTTTGCAGTGTAGTTTTGGTATGGCTCTTTTGTTTTTTACGCCGCTAAAGTTTTTCTTAGCTAGCTTAAATGCCTCGTCTTTGCCGATATCGCCGCTTATCATCAAAATGGCGTTTTTTGGCTGATAATATGTAGCGTGAAATTCTTTTATATCAGCGATCTTCCAGTTTTCGATATCTTTTATAAATCCTATCGGCGTCCAGTGGTATGAGTGGTAGATAAATGCGTGGTTGTAGAGCCTAAAGTAGAGGTATCCCATGGGGTTGTTGTCTGTTCGCCACCTGCGCTCTTCGTGCACCACCTCGCGCTCTGGCTGAAATTCTTTATCTTTTAGGCTTAAATTTTTCATAAGCTCGGCAAAAAGACCAAGCGTTTTGTCTAAATTTTCATTTGAAGCTTTTATGAAGTAGTGAGTGTAGTCAAAGCCAGTGCTTGCGTTATTTACGCCACCAAAGCCCTTTACGATCTCATCAAACTCCCCAGCGCGTAAATTTTTGGTTGATTTGAAATTTAGATGCTCTAGCATGTGAGCGATGCCGCTTTTGCCCATCACTTCGTTTCTGGAGCCAACTTTATAAAAGACATCGACGCTTATCACTTTTGAGCCAGGATTTACCGGCACGTGATAAATTTCAAGTCCATTTTCTAGTTTAAATTTATTAAATTTTATCAATCTCTTGCCCTCTATTTTTAACATTTGCGCCGACTGCTTCGCTGATAGAGGCAAAACCATCTCTTTTTAAAAGCTCTAAAATTTCTAAATTTATATCTCTTGCGATCATCGGCCCTTTGAAGATAAAGCTTGTAAAAATTTGGACCAAATTTGCTCCCATTTTTATGCGCTCATAAGCCTCTGCACCGCTATCTATGCCGCCACATGCGATAAGTGTCGTCTTGCCATAAAGCTCGTCAGCCACGGCTTTAAATATATCTTTTGACTTTTGAGCGATCACCTTGCCGCTTAGTCCGCCAAAATCCTTTAAATTTGACGAGTGAGAGAGCGAATAATCAACGCTTGTATTTGAGATAAGTATGCCACTAGCGCCGTTTTCTACCGCACAGCTACAAAGCTTGATCGCATCTTCGTGGCTCATATCGGGAGCTATTTTAAAGATGATAGGTTTTTTAGTAAGTGGCAAAATGACGCTAAAAAGCTCTTTTATGAAGCTCTCATCTTGAAGTGCTCTTAAATTTGGCGTGTTTGGCGACGAAACGTTTATGACAAATGTATCGCAAATTTCACTAAATTCTTTTACTAAAATTTCATAGTCTTTTATCGCATCTTCGTTTGGCGTAATCTTGTTTTTACCGATGTTTGCCCAGATCGGTATGGTGAAAGGATAGATCTTTTTTACTCTATTTTTGATAGCTTCACAGCCTTCATTGTTAAAGCCCATCGCATTTTGAATGCTCTCTTCGTCTATGAGCCTAAAAAGCCTAGGTTTTGCGTTGCCAGGTTGTGGTTTTGGCGTAAATGTGCCAAATTCTAAATGCCCAAAGCCAAGAGCCGTTAGCGCCTCAAACATCGTGGCGTTTTTATCAAAACCGCCAGCTATGCCAACTGGGTTGTGGTAGGTGCTTGAGAATAAATTTTGTTTTAGCGCATTGTCATCGACCACGCATTTGTGCGCCAAAAAGCTTAGCGAGCCAGGGAAGATTTTATTTGCCCCAACCATCGCGACTTCAGCGATCTTGTGGGCAGTTTCAGGATCAAATTTGAAAAATATAGATTTTAAAGTATTGTAGTTTAAGCTCATTTTAACCTCTTTAAAATGCCTAAAATTTCTGCAAATCTTAGCAAAAATCGCCTTAAACCAAGGCTTTGCCCTTAAGTCTTGCATAAATTTCATTTCTCTTGCTAAGCTCCTCGTCGCTTCCGCTATCAATGATCTTGCCATCACTTAAAACTGCGATCTTATCGGCACTTTCGACCGTGCTAAGGCGGTGAGCGATGACAAAGATGATCTTTTTGCTTCTTAGATTATTTATCGCCTTTGTGATCTCTTTTTCGCTCTCGTTATCAAGTGCTGATGTAGCCTCGTCAAAGATGAGGATTTGCGGGTTTTGATAGAGTGCTCTTGCTATGGCGATACGCTGTCTTTGACCGCCTGAGAGGTTGGTGCCAAATTCATTTAAGATAGTGTTTATGCCGTTATCTAGCTTGCTTACAAACTCATAGGCATTTGCTAGTTTTAGTGCGTTTATCACGGCATCTTCGTTAAATTCTCTGCCGTAAGCTACGTTTTTAGCAACTGTGTCGTTAAAGATATATACGCGCTGGGTTACAAGGCCGATATTTTGGCGAAGTGAGTGAATTTTGATATCTTTTAAATTTGTGCCGTTTATCAAAATTTCTCCGCCATTTACGTCATAAAATCTCATAAGCAAATTCATAAGTGAGCTTTTTCCGCCGCCACTTGAGCCAACAAGGGCTATAAATTCTGACTTATTTGCCTCTAAATTTATCCCTTTTAAGACCTCTTTGTCACCGTAGCTTAGGCGGACGTCGTTAAATTTGATCAAATTTATCTCTTCGTTTAGCTCATTTTGGCCATCTTTTATCTGGCTTACCTTATCCATTAAGAAAAACGTCCTCTCGCTTGCTGCGATGGCATCTTGCATCTTATTATAGATATTTACGATGCGTTTTAGCGGGGTGTAGAGCATGAAAAGCGCTGTTAGAAATGAAAAAAATGCGCCCATGTTTATCTGCCCGTCAATGACATCTTTACCACCTATTATTATGACCGCCGCCACGCCAACTGAGCCGATGGTCTCCATTAAAGGGCTTACTAGCTGCTCGATCTTGACGCTTTTTAAATTTAGCCTAAAAAATTTATTATTTTCATCGATAAAGCGCGAATGCTCGTATTTTTGGGCGTTATTTGCTTTGATTATCTCGATATTTGTAAAAATTTCACTAAGCGCAGAGGTGATGTCTGATGTTTTTTCTTGCGACTGCTTTGAAATTTTCTTCATCCTTTTAGCAAGGCGCGAGATCGGATAGATCGCCACTGGCATGACGACAAGGGCGAAAAACGCCAGCTTTGGACTTTGATAGATGACGACGCAAAGAAGCCCTATAATGGTGACTGACTCTCTTGTTAGCTCAGGTATGATGCTTGAGACTATCGATCTTATGCGGTCGATGTCGTTGATGGTTCTGCTTATTAGCTCACCTGTCCTAAAGGTGTTAAAAAAGTCCATATCTAAATTTATGAGGTGTCCGACTAGCTTTTCGCGAAATCTCCTAATCGTATCTTGCCCGATATATGCCGTAAAATAGGCCTGCATGAAGGTTCCGATGTTTTTTATCACGTAGATTGCGATGATGGCGCAAGGCAAGATGTAAAGTAGCTTTTCGTTTTTCTCAACGAAAATTTTATTTAGCACAGGCTCTACGAGATAGGCACTTACCGCCGTTCCACCACTGGCAAGCCCCATGCCGATGATGGCAAAAATAAAGTGTGGGATGTAGTCTTTAAAATATGGACCAAAGCGCTTTAGCACATCTTTTAAACCAAAGTTATTCATTATTTCTCTCCCAAACTGCGCCATTTGGTGTATCCATGATAGAGATATTTAGGCGAGAGAGCTCATCTCTTATCTCATCAGCCCTTGCGAAATTTCTCTCTTTTTTAGCTACCGTGCGCTCATCAAGAAGCCTCTTTATCTGCTCTTTTTGCTCGTCACTTACGCCAAACTGAAAATACTCCACATAGTTTGTGATAGCAATGCCTAAAATTTCGCCTATAAGACCCAAATTTGCCACCACTTCGGCCTTATATGCTTTATCTTTTGGATTATTATCAAGTCTTTCATTTGCCGTTTTTACAAACTCATCGACGCTTGCAAGCGCCTTTGAAGCGTTTAGATCATCGCTTAGTGCTTCAAGTAGCTCGCTTTTAAAGTTCTCATTTGCCATGCCTGCTTGCACGCCATCAACTCTTTTTTTGAGGCGATAAATTTTATCAAGTCTCTTTTTTGAAGCCACTAGATCTTCATCTGAATAGTTAAAATGTGCTCTGTAATGGCTCGTAAGCAAGTAATATCTAAGCACTTCACCATGAACGTTTTTTAGGGCGTCCTTTACGAAAAAGCTGTTATTTAGGCTCTTGCTCATCTTTTCGTTATTTACTTTTATAAAGCCATTGTGCATCCAGTATTTGCTTAAATTTTTGTGATAGGCACATCTGCACTGGCTAGCCTCGTTTTCGTGGTGCGGAAAGAGTAGGTCGATGCCTCCAGCGTGGATGTCGATCTCAAATTTATCATTTTCTTTGTCGCTTAAAAACTCCCTTATCATCGCTACGCACTCAGTATGCCAGCCAGGGCGACCCTTGCCAAATGGGCTCTCATACCATTTTTCGTCAAATTTCCAAAGCACAAAGTCTTTTTCATCTCTTTTCTCGCCAAAACTAGCCACACGCGCGATAAGATCGGTGTTATTGTCTTTGCCGCTAATGCTAAAATAGCCACTATCCTTGCTCGTATCAAAGTAAATCCCATCGCTGGTTTTATACGCCACACCTCTATCCATAAGCACCTTGATGTAGCTAATGATCGCCTCCAAACACTGCGTAGCCTTTGGCTTAAAGTCTGGATCAAGCACGTTTAAAGCGCCCATGTCGTTCTCGTAGTGCGCTATATATTTGTTTGTGATCTCTTCTAGGCTTTGGTCAGTTTGCGCCATCTTGTTTAAAATTTTATCGTCGATGTCGGTGTAGTTTCTTGCAAATTTGACCTTGTAGCCAAGCGCTTTTAAGACCCTTCTTAAAAGATCAAAGCTAACGGCTGACTTTGCATGCCCCAAATGCGCGTCGTCATAGACCGTTGGGCCGCACAGATAGATGCTAACTTCACCATCTTTAATAGGGCTAAACTCAACCTTTTCTCTTTTAGAAGTATCAAAAATTCGCATTAAATATATCCTTTAAAAATGTTAAACCAAAATAGAGCAAAACCGCCAAAATAGCGATGGCAGCTATAAATTTAGGCTCGATTATAGCTAAAAATCGCTTAGCTCCAAAGGCTCTTATATATAAAATAAGCTGTAAAAATCCCCCAAGCGAGCTTGCAAATGCAAGGCCAGCTGCTCCAAATTTCTGCATCAAAATGACAGCTAGGATCAAATTTATCACAAGGCAGATGATAGAAATTTTGGCCGCCTCTTTTTGCTTCATATTTGCATAGAGCCAAAGTGAGAAAATTTTAGCCAGTCCAAATGGCGTAAGCCCCACCAAATAGGCACTTAGCACCTTGGCACACTCAATGGTGTTTGCCCTTACAAAATTCCCTCTCTCAAACAAGAGCCAGATAATAAACTCGCTTAGCACAATGCCTGTGATCGTGGCTGCTAGCAGGGCGCAAAGTAGCAAGTAAAAGCTCTTTTTCGTCCAAACTAAGGCGTTTGCCTCGTCTTTTTGCTTTAAAAGTCTAGTGATCTTTGGAAAGAGTGCCTGAGAGAGCGCGATCGCAAAGATGGCAAGTGGGAGCTGGAAAATTCTATTTGCATAAAAGAGATAGCTTATCGAGCCACTTACCAAAAAGCTAGCTAGCCAAGTATCCATAAATGCGCTTATCTGCATAGCACTTGAGCCAAGTAAGCCGTGATAGAAATTTATAAAAAAACCTTTGCTTTGCGCTCTTTTGCCCTTAAAATATCCGCTTAGACCGCCCCAAAAAATTTTATTTAAGGCGTTAAATTTCATAGCGATTAGATGCACCAAAACCTGCAAAATGCCGCCTGCAACGACGCCAAAGCTAAGATAAAGTGCGACCACGCTCTCGCTCTTGCCACGAGCCAAAAGTAGTGAAGCGATCATGGCTAAATTTAGTAGCGCAGTAGAAAACGCAGTCGTTGCAAAGTGCCCTTTATACTGAAGCAGCGCCCCCATGAAAGTGACGATATAAACAAGCGCTAGATAGTAGAAATTTATGCGCACAAGTGGCACTGCGTCTGTGATATTTTGCTCACTCAAGCCGCTTGCGATGATCTTTATAAAGTAGGGCGTAAATAAATTTACAAGAAGCGTCAAAATGCCTATAAAAAGTAGAAATTTGATGAAAATTTCCGCTTGAAAGATCGCTTTTTTCTTGCTATTTGCAAAATTTGGCAAAAATGCCTGCGTAAAGGCGCCTTCGCCAAAGATGCGGCGAAATAAATTTGGTATCTTAAATGCTATAAAAAAGAGGTCGCTAAATATGCCAGCACCAAGGATAGAAGCCGTTAAAAGATCTCTTATAAGCCCTAAAATCCTTGAAGTCATGATGCCAACTGAGTTTGAAAAAAAGCCTTTTATAAACATCGCCCACCTAGTAAATTTAAAAACGCAATAGTAACAAAAGATGCTTTAAAGCTTACATAACCCAAATTTAATAAAGTTTTAGAGATAATAAGAGCCAAAATTTTATGTGAAATGGATCAAATTTGAGCGAGAACGTGCAAGAAAACGAGAGATTTTTACCGCCAACGCAAATTCAAACTTCAACACCTTATCTATCGCTTAAAGAGCTAAGTAAACAATACAGCGTGCCGGTAGAATTTATAGATTACAAACTCTCAAATATCTTAACCTACTACAAAAATAAAGACAACGTCGAGCCAGTTTTTGTCCCTGAAGAAAATTTAAGCTTTTTTGATGACAACACATTTTATCTCGACGAGACGCTAGAGATCGAGCAGGTCTATGACGTGGAGTTTTTTGACGTGAGGCTAAATGCCACGCCAAAGCTGCCAAAGATCGATATCGGCGTAAATTCAACCATCACAAAGGTCATCGCAAAGGTTAGAGCAAGCAAAGAGTGCGAATACGAGCAGCACTACGAAGATAAGCTTTATGAATACATCGCAAAGCAGCTTATGAAGGCTCAAATTTTAATAGGCATAAGGATCGGCAAGCTAAAAGAGGAGCTAAAGCAAATCGCCTCAATAATCCACGTAAAAGGTGAGCTTGATAAGGACTACACGCTAAATTTAACCCAAGGCATCAACCCTAAAAAAGCGATCGATGCAAAGATCATCTACTACTACAAAGATAAGCTTGATGGGTTAAAAGACGAAGATAAGGTTGATTACGCTGATAGGGGCTTTGTCTTTGGTGTGGCAAAAGATGAAGTGATAATGGAGGAGAAAAAGTCTCACGAGGGCGCAAATGGACGCGACGTAAGAGGCAAGCTTATAGAGGTTGCAAAGCCAAAAGAGGATACTGAAAAAGAGATAAGCATAAGCGAAAATATCGAGCGCGTAGAAAATGACGAGAGCATAAAATACATCGCTAAAAAAGCAGGCTACGTGGTCGAGAAAAACGGCTCTTTTGACATCGAAGAGCGCATAGAGATAAATGAAGCAAATTTTAAAACGACTGGCTCTATCCAAGCAGGCACCGACACAAACGTCACATTAGTAGTTCGTGAGACTGACACGATAAAAGATGCTATCGGCACTGGCATCATCGTGGAGGCTGATGAGATCGAGGTAAAAGGAAACGTCGGCGCAAACGCGATGGTCAAGGCAAATGATGTAAATATCGGCGGACAAACTCACCAAAAGGCTAAAATTTACGCCAAACACGCCAAAATTTCTATCCATATCGGCAAGGTAGAGGCTGAAAGTGTCGAGATAGATAGGCTAGAAGGTGGCACGGTCATAGCTAAAAGAGTAAAGATAAATAGCGTAGTTGGCGGCTCGATAACGGCTCAAAACATCCAGATAGACACGCTTGGCTCAAACTGCACCATCACAGCCTCGCACCTAATCGACGTTAGATATCTAAAAGGCACTGATAATAAATTTATCATTGACGCTAGCAAGATGCCTGAGAGTGCGGAGGCTACGCAAGACCAGCTAAGCAAGATCGAAAGCACCAAGTCTGAGCTAGCTACGCTTCTAAAAAACATAGAGAGCAAGAAAAATGTAATCAACGAGAACAAAGACTCGATCTACACGATAAAAGCTAAGATCGAGGAGCTCTCAAAAGCCAAAGTGATACCGCCAGTTACATTTATGAAAAAGCTAAAAGAGTATCAAGGGCTCGTTAATGAGTACAACACCTTGCTTAGGATATTTAAAGAGAAAAAAGAGCTTTTGGCTGATCTAAAAGATGAGCTTGAGATCATGCAAAATGGCATATTTTCAGCCAAAGTGATAAACAGAGGCAACTGGATCGAGCTAAATGAGATAAGGTTTGTCATCGTCGATCCTCCGCAAAATGTCACCTACATCTCAAAACAAAACGAGACCGCTCACGTCATCACGCTAGATAAATTTGATAACGGCGGAGAGGTCGAATACAAGATCAAAAAGTCAAACAAGCTTGAAGACTACGCGGATATAAATTTCATGGAACAAAAGGTTAAATGATGATAAAAGCAATCGAAGGCGTCGTTACAAAAAAAGAGCCTGCATTTGCCGTGCTTAAGACAAATAGCGGCGTAAGTTATGGGATTTTCATCTCGCTTTTTTGCTCAGCAAAACTTAGCAAAGGCGAAAAAGTCGAGCTTGCCATAACGCAGATCATAAGAGAGGACGCAAATTTACTCTACGGCTTTTTAGACGCAAACGAGCAAAAGATGTTTGAGATGCTTATCAAGCTAAATGGCATCGGAGCTAGCACAGCGATGGCGGTTTGCTCAAGCCTTAGCTCACAGGCATTTACAAACGCCATAATAAGCGGCGATGCGGACACTTTTAAAAGCGTACCAGGCATCGGACCAAAGACAGCTAGGCGAATAATAGCCGAGCTAAGTGATGCTAAGCTTATAAGCGACGAAAGCGTACCAAGCTACCAAAATGAGGCGCTTTTGGCACTTGAGGCACTTGGCTTTAAGCGTGAGAAGATAGTGAAAATTTTGCCTGATTGTAAGAGTGAAAACACGAGCGATCTTATAAAAGAGGCACTTAAAAAACTAGGATAAGGATAAAAAAGATGAATTTAGGCGTGATATTTGGAGCAAAGAGTTTTGAGCATGAGATAAGCATAGTAAGCGCGATAGTTTTAAAAAACGTCCTAAAACAGGAGCTAAAATTTATATTTTGCGATGCAAATAGGGATTTTTACCTGATCGAGCAAAAAGATATGAGGGCAAATTTCTTTAGCTCTGGCAAATACAAAAACTCAAAAAAGCTATCTTTGGCAAAGGGCGGCTTTTATACGCACTCGCTTTTTGGCACAAACAAAGTTGAATGTGACGTCGTTATAAATTTGATCCACGGCATGGACGGCGAAGATGGCAAGATAGCGGCACTTTTTGACTTTTATGGGGTCAAATACATAGGCCCAAGGCTTGAAGCAAGCGCGCTTAGCTACAACAAAGAGCTTACTAAATTTCTAGCGCAAAAGGCTGGTGTAAAGGCGCTTGATTACGAGATGCTAACTCGTCAAAGCGAGCCAAAATTTCACTATCCTATTATATTAAAGCCAGCAAGGCTAGGCAGCAGCATCGGCGTGAGCGTCGTGCATGATGATAGTGAGCTTGCCTACGCAAAAGACGTGGCGTTTGAATTTGACAAAGATGTCTTAGTAGAGCCCTTTATAAAAGGCGTCAAAGAGTATAACCTAGCAGGCTGCAAGATCGATGGAAAGATCAAATTTTCTATCGTTGAAGAGCCAAAAAAGAAAGAATTTCTTGACTACGAGCAAAAATATCTAAGTTTTTCAAATGAAAATAAGGTAAAAGAGGCGGAAATTTCTGAAGAGCTAAAGCAAAAACTTAAATTTAACTTTTCTAAAATTTATGATTGTGGCTTTGACGGAGCGATCATAAGATGCGACTTTTTCGTGATAGATGACGAGGTCTATCTAAACGAGATCAACCCAAACCCAGGCAGCCTTGCAAACTATCTATTTGAGGACTTTGAGAGCACGCTAAACGCCCTTGCAAACTCACTTCCAAAAGAGCGTGATATAAAGATTGATTATAAATTTATAAACTCGATCACTTCGGTAAAAGGCAGCGGCAAGCTCTAATTTATTTAGCAATATATAAAGTAGTTTGTGATATTTTACGTAAAATTTTACATAAAGAGCGACAATGGTAACTTTTACAAAAGATGAAATTTATACGGCAACCGAGGTGGTTAGAAATTTTAGCTCAGTGCTTTCTCGCGTGGGAGCTAGCGAGCTAAAGCGCGCTGTCATCGTTAAAAACAATAAATTTGAAGCTGTCCTTTTAAATATGGAAGAGTACGAGCGCCTTTGCGAGGCTGTAAGCGTGCTTGAGAGCATTTACGCTGCTAAAAAGAGAGAAAACGATGGCGAGTAGGGCGGTAAAATACGGCTCAGACGAGTACGAGATCAGCTACGAAGTAGTAAATCCAAAATGCAAAAAAGTAGTGCTTTTCTTACATGGCTGGGGCGCAAACAAAGAGATAATGAAAAAGGCTTTTGGGCACTATCTAAATGACTTTTGCCACGTCTATATCGATATGCCAGGCTTTGGTAAAAGCTCTATTTTTAAGCCTTTAAAAACAAGCGACTATGCAAAGATCGTTGCAAATTTCTGTGACGAGCTACAAATAAAACCAGACATCATCGCAGGACATAGCTTTGGCGGCAAGGTCGCAACGCTTCTAAAACCGCCATATCTAGTGCTTTTAAGCTCGGCTGGCATAGTTGTCAAAAAGCCATTTATCGTGCGAGCAAAGATAGCGATTTTTAAAATTTTAAAGATATTTGGCTTTGGTAAATTTTACAAACTCTTTGCCACAAAAGATGTGAGCGGTATGAGCAGAGTGATGTATGAAACCCTAAAAAACGTCGTTGATGAGGGTTTTACAAAGCATTTTGCTGACTTTGGGGGCAGGGCTTTTATATTTTGGGGCGAAAATGACAAGGCAACGCCTGTAACAAGCGGCGAGAGCATAGATAGACTTATCAAAAATAGCTCATTTTTCCCACTTAGTGGCGATCACTTTTTCTTTTTGCTCCACGCCAAATTTATAAGTGACGAGATAGAAAAAGGGATAAATTTTGAGCCAAATGAAGCAAAAAATGTTGTGCTAGATGACGATGAGAGCGGGATCGAGGAGATAAGATGAGTATATTTTTAAGTCTAAGCACAGTTTTATTTATCTTTGCGCTTGCTTTTTATGTGATCACTTGCTTTCAGTGGTTTTCTTATAGGCCTGAGCGCGTGCTCTTTCACTTCACAAAGCCCGCTTGGCACGTCTTTTTCTTTATAGTGCCTTTGGTGCTATTTTACACAACTGGCAAGTGGTTTTTTATCTATTTTTACTTTGCGCTTTTGCCAGCTCTTTATCTTTGGCATAAAAAACTTGATAAAAAGCTAGTCTTTACCGCTAGGATAAAGCACTTTTTTGCCATACTTGCTTGCGCTATCATCATAAACTACGCTTTAAATTTCATTATCCACAAGGCGTTTTTGGCTCCTATGCCACTTTTTGTCTTGGTCGTGAGCCTATTTTTTAGTGAAATTTTAGAAAAGATCAAATTTCAAGGCTTTAAAAACAATGCGCTTAAAAAACTGGGCGCAAACAAAGAGCTAAAGATCATCCTAATCACCGCAAGCTACGGCAAAACGAGTATCAAAAATTTTCTCTTTGAAATTTTAAAAGATAGCTTTGCCTGCTATAAAACGCCTCGCAGCGTAAATACAATGGCTGGCATCATAAAAGATATCAACGAAAATTTAAGCGAGCAAACGCAAATTTACATCGCAGAAGCAGGCGCTAGGCTAAAGGGCGACATCCTAGAGATCACTAAATTTCTAAATCCACAAATAGTAATCGTAGGCGAGATCGGCGCGCAGCACATAGAGTATTTTAAAACGCTTGATAATATCCGTGCGACAAAGCTTGAAGCACTGCAAAGCGAGCGTTTGCAAAGGGCATTTTTACATAGCTCGACAAATAAAGAGGCAAGCGAAAATATAGAAATTTACGACGAAAGCCTAAAAGATATAAATGCAAATTTAGATGGAATTTTATTTACGCTTGATGGCAAGAGCTACGCTTCGCCGCTTCTTGGCAAATTTAACGCTACAAATTTAGCCGTCTGCGTCAAAGTCGCAAACTACCTAAAAATGAGCGATGAAGCGATAAAAGAGGCACTTTTGAAGATGAAAAACGTCGAGCACCGCCTAAGCAAGATCGAGGCTGGCGGCAAGCTAATAATAGACGATAGTTTTAATGGAAATTTATCAGGTATGTGCGCTAGCTACGAGCTAGTAAGCACCTATGCTGGCAGAAAAGTGCTGCTAACGCCTGGTATCGTCGAGAGCGATGCGGAGCAAAATGCAATTTTAGCCAAGGTGATAAATGAAATTTTTGACCTCGTCATCATCACAAGCTCGCTAAATGCCGAAGTCTTGCTAAAACACATCGTTAAGCCAAAGATCATCATCCTAAAGGACAAGAACAAGATGCAAGAAATTTTAGCCCAAAACACGCACGCTGGCGATCTTATACTATTTTCAAACGACGCACCGAGTTTTATATGAAAAAGATAGTTTTTTTAGCTCTAATCTTAAGCTTAGCCTTAGGCTTTGACATCGATGACTACGACAGGGGCAACGAGGCTAGAAATGCCGGAGACTACGCAACTGCGTATGAAATTTTTTTTGACGGTTGCGAGCAAAAAGATGTGCTTTCTTGCGAGGCTTTGGGCGATATGTTTGTAAATGAAGAGATAAACGAGCAGATGGATAATGATCTAAAAAAGCACTCAAATATTGAGCTTGGAGTGAGCTATTTTATGAAAAGCTGCGACCTTGGCTATCAAAACGCCTGCGATGACGTCATAAGCCTAAAGGACGATCTAAACATCACCTTGCCATCTGGCGTCTATGAAAACGCTAAAGCTAGGTATGATGAGCTTTTTGAAGAGTTTAAAGAGCAAGAAGCAAATAAGACGGTAGAAGAGCCAAAAGAGGGGGCTAAAAAGTAAAATTTAAAGCTTTTAAATTTGGCTTTGCAATGTTAAATTTAGGCAAGTCTAAATAATAGAAACTTTCAAAACATGCTCTTTTAGTCCGCTTGGTATCTCGCCATTTTCAAGCGCCATTAGCTCGCTCGCTCTTAGGACATAAAAGTCTTGCAAGCTTCTGTTAGCACTTTTCTCAAGCTTTTTTGCTAGAGTGTCAAAGATATAAAACTCAGCCTCGTTGCTAGCTAGTAAAAAGTCAGCCCCACTGTCAAATGCAGTAAAAACTATCTTACTAGCAAGCTTGTAAGCAGCTCTTCATCAGCCTTTGAAAGATCATATCCACAAGGCGTTTTGGTGTTTAGCTCTATAAAATTTGCCTTATATGCGCTTAAATTTGCTGGCAGTCTATCTTTTATGGCTATCTTAAATTCTTTAAATTTGCTAAGTTTTTCTATCTTTTCAAGCTCGTTTTCATGTTTTGGCGTAGCTTCTATGCCTAAAATTTCTTTGAAAAATTTAATCGCCTCGCTATAAATTTCGCTACCTTCAAATAGTAAGTCATTAAAATTTAAATTTACAGTCTATGCAAAAATAGCCTCAAAATGCCTAGTGTTTTGCCGCCTTTATGAAGGTGGCTCATTTAAAATAGTTGTAAAGACAAGCCACATTTTTGTGTTAAAACTACGCACTTTTTATATAAGCAGGGTTAATTTTATGCCGCGAGGTGAAGTAGTTTTTAGGCTTGCTTCGCCTGTGAATTTTAAAATTTTTCTAAATTTTGCTTTCTCACGGCGCTACTAATTAGAAAGATAGGCAATCATCAAATGCTTATGACAAAACACACAAGGTGCCAACTATAAAATTTACCCCGATTAGTCTAATGGCATTTTGCAGATATTCGTTTATAACGTTTGCAACTGCATAAAGTGTCGCACTAATTATGAAAACAAAAAGGACGGCATGAGCTAGAAAAATGGCTAGTTTTAGCGCTCCAAGCCAAATTTGTCTCGTTATAAAGTTAAGAGTGTATAGGCGTTTGCCTTTGGATTGCTTGGGCTTTAAGCTAAATTTGCCCCGTTATAAAGCGGTTTATGTCAAGCTCACCAAAGATGAAGCTCCTCGCCCAAAAGACAAAGATAGGCGACTTTAAATTTAAGATAGCTATCTACCAGCTTATCAAGCCTTTTATCTTCAAATTTCTAGCATTTTTAGCAGAGCAAAGCTTGTCTTGCAAGACGAAACGATAGAATTTATGTTTTTCTCGCTATTAATGCATAAAATTTGATTTAAATTTACTCATTTGCCAGATCCTCAGCCACTTTTGCAGCGAGTTTTAGCTTGTCACTATCAAAGTGTGTGTAAATTCGTGAGGTATTTAGGCTTGCATGCCCAAGAGCTTCTTGCACTAGCACAAGGTCTTTTTGCTTTTTATAAAGCATAGTTGCAAATGTGTGGCGTAGCATGTGAGCGCCATTTTTCTCTTTTCTGATGCCAGCTTTAAATAAAATTTGCTCCACGATACGGCTAACATAAGCCTGTGTGAGCCTTGTGCCTTTTTTATTTATAAAAAGGTAGCCCTCTTTGTTGATGTAGTTTATGGCGATTGCGTTTAGATGAGCTTCGATTAGGTGGCGCTTTATCATAACGATGCGGTATTTGTTACCTTTGCCACGAATTCTAATGATAAAAAGATCGCCATCTTCAGTGATATCTTTTCTCTTTAAATTTAGCGCCTCGCTCACACGAATTCCAGTAAAGATAATGACCTTGATGATGAGCTTGTTGCGGTTTGAGTTTTGCTTAAAGTCGCTTTCCTCGATCGCTTCAAGAAATTTCTTGACCTCCTCTTCGCCCATAAATTCAGGCAACTTTTGCCCTTTGTTGCCACTAACGCCGCCCCAGTTTTTTAAATTTATATCAAAAACATGAGCCTTGCCGTCCTCTTCGTTTTGTTTATCAAGAAATGCAAAGAAATTTATCACTGAAATTCTATAGTTTTTCTTGCTCGCATCACTTAGTCCGCCAGTTGTGCTAGCTAGTATTTCACTTAGTAGCTCTTCATCTATCTGCTTTAGGCTGCTAAGCTCATAAAATTTCATCGTCTCATATATCTTTTTAAGCGGGTTAAAGTAGGTATTTATGCCAGTTAGACCTGCATTTCTAGCACTTTTTACCAGCCCATCAAGCTGCTCTATGTTTTTTATCTCGCGGCTTAGGGAGAAATTTACACTTGCAAGCGCTTTTGGATCTCTTAGCTCCTTGTTTGAAAGCGAACTAAGTTTAAATTTGACATATCTTGTGAGCCAAAATATAAATGAGCTCTCAAAACTATCTTTGCAATCAAGTGGAAATTTCATGCTTAAAGCGTTCTCTCTTTTATCACTCTGGCTGTCTCTATGGCGATCTCAAGCTCTTCGTTGGTTGGTATGATGAGCGTTTTTATCTTGGCGCCTTCTTCATCTATGCACCTCTCGCCTCGCATGTCTTTGAAATTTAGCTCGTGGTTGATGTGAATGCCAAGATGCTTTAGATCATCACAAATTTTTTGCCTTGTATTTGGCGCATTTTCGCCGATACCGCCAGTAAATATGAGCGCATCAACACGCCCTAAAATGGCGTAGTATGAGCCGATATACTTTTTCACTCGGTAGCAAAACATCTCAAACGCAAGCTTTGCGCGCTCGTCGTTTTGCATCTTGGCTACGACCTCTCTCATGTCGCTTGAGCCACAAATTCCAAAAAGTCCGCTCTTTTTGTTTAAGAAGTTATCGATCTCGTTCCACTTTAAAACGCCGATATTTAGCAGATAGATGACCACGGCTGGGTCCATATCGCCGCTTCTTGTGCCCATTATGAGCCCTTCAAGCGGACTAAGTCCCATCGAAGTGTCGATACTTTTGCCATTTTGCACCGCGCAAGCTGAGGCGCCGTTGCCTAAGTGAAGCGAGATAGCGTTAAATTTATCAAACTCTATGCCAAGCATTTTTGCCGCTTGCTTGCAGACATATCTGTGTGAAGTGCCGTGAAAGCCGTATTTTCTGATGTGGTGAGTCTTACAAACATCGTAGGGTAGGGCATAGCGGTAGGCGTACTCTGGCATGCTTTGATGAAACACAGTATCAAAAACGACCACGTGAGGCACGTTTTTGCTCTCTTTCATCGCGTTTTTGATGCCAGCAAGGTGCCCTGGGTTGTGAAGAGGGGCAAGAGGGCTTATCTCCTCGATCTTTTTGATGACGCTCTCATCAACGATCATCGAGCTAAAAAAGCTCTCGCCACCATGCACTATCCTGTGTCCGATGCCGTCAAGCTCGCTTAGATCGTGCAGCGTATGCGAGGTGGTAAAGAGTTCGTTCATCGCTTCAAGTCCGTCGTGGTGGTCTTTTATAAAGCGTTTTATCTCATAAACTTCGCCATTTGCCTTTAGCACCGCTCTTGAGCTAGAGCTGCCGATTTGTTCGACTAGACCGCTTGCTAGGCTTGTTTTTGTCTGCATTTCAAAAAGTTGAAATTTTATCGAGCTGCTACCTGAGTTTAAAACTAAAATTCTCATATCACTCTCCTGCTTGTATCGCGCTTATTAAGATGGTATTTACCACGTCTTCGACGAGGCAGCCGCGGCTTAGGTCATTTACTGGCTTTTTTAGCCCTTGAAGTATCGGACCCACTGCTAGGGCGTTTGCGCTTCGCTGAACTGCCTTGTAGCAGATGTTTCCGCAGTTTAAATTTGGAAATATAAAGACATTTGCCTGCCCAGCAACATCGGAATTTGGCATCTTTTTGCTAGCCACGCTTAGATCAACCGCCGCGTCAAACTGAATGGGTGCTGCGATCTTTAAATTTGCATCAAGCTCGCTCGCCTTTTTGGCAGCCTCTTTTACAAACTCCACATCAGCCCCGCTTCCGCTATCAGCTGTTGAGTAGCTTAGCATAGCGATCTTTGGGTTAAGCCCAAAGGCACTTGCCGTTTGAGCGCTACTTAGCGTGATGCTAGCTAGCTCATCGCTGCTTGGATTTGGCGTGACGGCGCAGTCTGCAAAGAGTAAAATTTCCTCTTCAAGCGCCATGAAAAATGCCCCGCTTACCACACTTACATTTGGCTTTGTTTTTATGATCTGAAGGGCTGGGCGGATAGTATCAGCCGTGCTCATCGTAGCGCCACTTACCAAAGCATCTGCTATGCCTTCATGTATTAGCATCGTGGCAAAGTAAATTTTATCTTTTGCAAGCGCATTTGCCTTGGCTTCGTCCACGCCTTTGTGCTTTCTTAGCTCATAAATTTTCTTTGCAAATTCATCTGTTAGCTCATTTTGTGCTGGGTTTAGCACTTTGGCTTTGCTTAAATTTAGCCCCAAAGTGGCTGCTTTTTTTGAAATTTCGCTCTCAAGTCCAAGCAAGATGATATTTGCTGCACCTTTTTCTAGCACGATGTGAGCTGCTTTTAAAATTCTCTCATCATCACTTTCAGGCAAAACGACGGTCTTGTTTGCCGTTTTGGCTCTTTTTAGAAGCAAACTTTGAAATTTAAATGGCGTGATGATCTCGGCTTTGTAGCTTAAAATTTCATCAAATTTATCAGCTATTAGAAGCTTTGAGTTTAAATTTAGTGCCCTTAGCTCGTTTGCGTTTTCATCAAAGACTGGAGCGTTTAAATTTCTAGCTAGCTTTAAATTTAGCTCGCTCTTGCCAAAGACGCTAAAGCCCTCACAGCCAACGACTATGACGAAGTCGCTTTTTGCCTTTAACTCTTCAAATTTATCTATAAATTTTAAAAAAAACTCCTTTTCATTTAAATTTATTAGATTTTTTTTGTCGTTTTCATCCGGAGTTATCTTAAAGATCTCAACTTTTTTGAATTTTGTAGCTATAATTTCCTGCAAATATGCTAGATTTTTGTCTGAAAAAATGTAACAACTTTTCATTTGTGACCTTTTTGGGAACTTAAATTGCTTAATCTTAGCACAAAGATACTTATTTTAAGGCATTTTATGAACTATAAAAAGATTTGGCTCGTCACATTTGCGGGCATTTTTTATACAGGTTGCACCCCAAGTGCAGATCCTCACATCAATATGAAACCTCCAGTTTATGTCGAGCAACTCCCTTCAAAAGATAGTGGCAGCGGTCAAAGTAATGCTGGCAGCCTCTTTGGCAAGGGCGAAAATCCACTATTTTCAGATAGAAAGGCGATGAATGTAAATGACATCGTAACCATCGTCATCTCAGAAAATGCAAGTCAAATTTCAAGCGGCAGCAAAAGCACCAATAAAGATAGCACCATTTCGCTTGGCGGAGGCGTTTTCACAGCTGGAGCTGCACCGCTCTCAACCGTGGCTGATAATCTAAATAAATACGGCGACATCGGCTTTAAAGCAGGTGGCGGCAATAAATTTACAGGTAGTGGCACTAGCAATAGAAGCGAGAAATTTACCGCGACAATCTCAGCTAGGATCATCAAGATCTTAAACAACGGAAACTATTTCATCGAGGGCAGCCGCGAGCTACTCATAAACGGCGAAAAGCAGATCATGCAAGTAAGTGGCGTCATCAGACCTTACGACATCTCGCAAAACAACGAAATCGACTCAAAATACATAGCTGATGCCAAAATTTTGTATAAAACTGAGGGCGAGCTAGACAAATCAACCAAAAAACCTTGGGGCACAAGGCTTATGGAGGCTATCTGGCCATTTTAATGCAAATTTAAAAGCCTAAATTTAACCCATTTAGGCTTTTTGTAATTTTTACCTTAAATTTCACTCTTCTTAAAAACACTAAATTATTTTTAAAATTATTAAAAATTTAATTGATATTTACTTTCAGAAAAATAGAATTTTCGCCATATCATTTCTCAAAATAGGATAAATTCTCACTAAATATTATTTTATAGCATATTTTAAAGATATTGATAAAAGCCATTTAAAATTTTATTATTAAAATTTGTTTAAATATAACTACTAATATTATAAAATAATTTTACTCTTTTTAAAACAAAGATACTATACATATAAAACAAATTTCTAACGAAGGAGCTTATATGAACAATGACTTGCGTCAAAAGATCAATAGACGCTTAAGCGAACTTAGTGCATTGCCTAAGATGAAAAATGACACTAGTATTGCGCAGCTTTTAAAAGATAAGGGCTTTACTAGGCGTGATTTTATGAAGTGGACTGGTGCGATGACAGCTTTTATGGCATTGCCAAGTGCGATGACGCCGATGGTTGCTCGCGCTGCTGAGCTAAGCGATAGGCTCCCAGTGATATGGCTTCACATGGCAGAATGCACTGGCTGTAGCGAGGGCTTGCTAAGAACTGACGCTCCAAGCATAGATAGCCTTATATTCGACTACATAAGCCTTGAATACCACGAAACTATCATGGCGGCTGCTGGCTGGCAAGCTGAAGAAAATTTAGAGCATGCGATAGAAAAATATAAGGGCAGATACATCCTACTAGTTGAGGGCGGCGTCCCAACAGGAGCTACTGAGCACTTTTTAACAGTTGGACCTCACGGCACAAGCGGCAAAACTCACGCTGTAAATGCCTCTGCTAATGCAGCTGCTATCTTTGCCATTGGCACCTGTTCTAGCTTTGGCGGTATCCAAGCAGCTAAGCCAAATCCAACAAATTCAGTCGGTCTTTCAAAGGTGACTGATAAGCCCGTCATAAACGTGCCAGGCTGTCCTCCAAGCGAGAAAAACATCGTTGGCAACGTACTTCACTACTTGCTATTTGGCACTTTGCCTGCACTTGATGTTTATAACAGACCAAAATGGGCTTATGGCTTAAGAATTCACGATCTTTGCGAGAGACGTGGTCACTTTGATGCAGGCGAATTTGTCCAAAGCTTTGGCGACGAGGGCGCAAAAAATGGCTACTGCTTATACAAAGTAGGCTGCAAAGGTCCATATACATTTAATAACTGCTCACGCGAGAGATTTAATCAGCACACATCATGGCCAGTTCAGGCAGGTCACGGCTGTATAGGTTGCTCGGAGCCAGACTTCTGGGATACTATGGGGCCGTTTGAAGAGCCTATGGCTGATAGACTATTTGACACTGTTTTAGGGCTTGGCGCTGATAATGTAAGCGATAAAATAGGCATTGGTATTTTAGCTCTAGCTGGTATTGGTATAGCGGCTCACGCTGCACTAGCTTGTATGAGTAAAGATAAAGAATAAGGCGAAAAAATGAGTGAAAAAAGAATAGTAATAGACCCTATAACACGTATCGAAGGGCACTTAAGAATAGAAGTCGTAGTCGATGAAAACAACGTTGTAAAAGAGGCTTACTCTGGCTCAACTCTTTGGAGGGGCTTAGAGCAGATAGTAAAAAACAGAGACCCAAGAGATGCTGGCTTTTTCATGCAAAGAATTTGCGGCGTTTGCACATATTCACACTACCGAGCAGGCATAGTCGCAGTTGAGGACGCCCTTGGCATCAAGCCTCCGCTAAATGCTGAGCTAACTAGAACGCTTATGAATGCAGCTTTATATCTTCACGATCATATCGTGCACTTTTATCAGCTTCACGGCATGGACTGGGCAGACGTCGTCTCTGCATTAAGTGCTGATGTACATAAGGCTAGCGAAGAGGCGTTTAAATATACAAACACGCCGTTTGCCACGGGAGCAGATAAACTAAAAGAGGTAAAAGAGAGAGTTGAAGCCTTTGTTAAAAAGGGCAACCTTGGACCATTTGCCAACGCATACTGGGGACATAGCACATATAAATTTACTCCTGAGCAAAACTTAATCGTCCTCTCTCACTACCTTGAGTGCCTAAGAATTCAAAGAACAGCAGCTCAGATGATGGCTATCTTTGGTGCGAAAAACCCACACCCACAAAGTCTAACAGTTGGCGGCGTGACCTGTGTGATGGACCTTATGGATCCAGCTAGAATGGGCGAATATATGAGTAAATTTGCCGAGATAAAAGAATTTGTAGATAGAGCTTACTATCCAGATATTTTGATGGCTGCTAAGGCTTATGCAAACGAGCCAAGCGTTTTAAACGACGTTGGCGTATCAAATTTATTCTGCTATGATGAATTTTTAGTGGGCAAAAACGATCATCTATTTAAAGGTGGCATTATCTTAAATGGTGATATTAGCAAGGTTTATGATATCGACGAAAATAAAATCACAGAAGAGGCGACAAGATCTTGGTATAAAAATGACAAAGCGCTTCACCCTTATGACGGCGAGACAGAGGCAAACTATACTGGTCTTGTTGATGGCGAGAGCATAGACGGCGAGGGCAAGCTAGCTCACAGCAAACTTTTTGACACAAAGGGTAAATATAGCTGGATCAAAGCGCCAAGATATGATGGCATGCCTATGCAAGTAGGACCGATCGCAAGCATCGTCATAAACTACGCTAAAGGCAACGAGAGAGTTAAAAAGATAGTTGATGAGTTCTTATCAAAGAGTGGCTTGCCACTAAGTGCAGTCTTTTCAACTCTAGGCAGAACCGCTGCTCGTATGCTTGAGGCAAAAGTGGTCGCAGAGCATATAATGGACGCATTTAATGCCTTGATCGAAAATTTAAAGACAGATCAAGAGACTTGCACAAAATATGTAATAGATAACAAAAAAGAATATAAAGGAAATTTTCAAGGCAACGCTCCAAGAGGCGCCCTTAGCCACTGGTGCCGCATAAAAGATGGCGTCATCTCAAACTGGCAAGCAGTCGTGCCAAGCACTTGGAACGCCTCTCCAAAAGACGCCAAAGGTCAAATGGGAAGCTACGAGGCGTGCTTAGTTGGTTTAAAGATCGCTGATCTTTCAAAACCACTTGAGATAATACGAAAAATTCACTCTTACGACCCTTGCATCGCGTGTGCCGTGCATGTTATGGACACGAAGGGAAATGATTTGAGTACTTATAAGATAAATCCAAATTTGTAAGGAGAAAAGATGTCACATAAAAATCCTGACAGGATCAGCGAATACGAATTCTCCATCGGCGTTAGGCTGACACACTGGATTAGATTTATAGCTATCACGCTTTTGGTTGTGAGCGGCTACTACATCTCTTATGTTTTTATGAGTCCAGAGATCACGAGCGAGCCTACAAATTTCATGCAAGCAAAGTGGCGTTTGGCACACCAGGTCGCTGGCTTTGTGCTAATAGCGGTATTTATCTTTAAATTCTATCTATTTGTCTTTGACAAACACAGCAAAAAAGAGTGGATGAGCGTGCTTGACTTTTTAAGTCCAAAAGTTTGGATAGCGCAGATAAAGTACTACATCTTTATGGGACCGCACCCGCATTTAAGGGGTGTTTATAACCCATTGCAGTTTGCCTCATACTTTTTCTTTTACGTCATCTTAGCGCTCATTTGCCTAACTGGTCTAGTGCTTTACGCTCACGTTTATCACAATGGACTTGGCGGAGCGATCTACGAGCCAGCGAGATACTTTGAAGAGCTTATGGGCGGACTAGCAAATGTTAGAACGATACATAGAATTTGCATGTGGATCATCATGATATTTGTGCCAATTCACGTTTATATGGCGATATTTAACGCCGTTAAAGGCAAAAATGGAGCGATGGACGCCATTGTTAGTGGCTATAAATTTGTAAAAGAACACTGATGAGAGTGCTAGTTCTTGGCATCGGCAACGTTATGTTTGCTGATGAGGGCATAGGTGTTCATTTTGTAAATTTGATGGCTAAAAACTATAAATTTACAAGCTCTAAAAACGAGCTCACTCTAATGGACGGGGGCACTTTAGCCCTCGCTCTAACTCACATTATAAGCGAATTTGACTATCTTATCGTCGTTGATTGCATTAGCGCAAATGGCGCAAGCGTGGGCGATGTTTATTTTTTCGACTTTCTAAACGTACCAAATTTTATCAGCTGGGACGGCTCGGCTCACGAGATAGAGATGCTTCAAACCCTTCATCTAATGGAGCTTGCAGGCGACAGACCGACAACTAAAATCTTAGGCATCGTGCCTAGCCGCATAGAATCATCAAATTTTAGCCTCTCAGATGAAGTGATAAAAGCTTCTAACATCCTAGAAAAAACGCTACTTGAACACTTAAAAGAGCTTGATTTTAAGTGCGAAAAGGTGGCAAATTTCACCCTAAACGACACCCTCGATGACTACGCCAAAAAAGGTTTAAAATGATACTTGCTTTTAAATTTGACTGCTTTAAAGACCCGGCCTTTTTGGCGCCATTTCTAAGCTCATTAGCTAAAGATCTTAAGCACTCTATAAGCTGCAAAGATGATCAAATTTGCCTAAAGGTAAGTGGCTCTGCCAATGAGCTTAGCGCCCTAGCAGACAGAGCTAGCGTCATCTTGCCTTATAGCCTTTATATAAAACATAGCGAGGTCGATGTGGCAGATGAGCTTGACGAAGCAAATGAGCTAAAAGAGATAAAATTTAGCACGCTTAGCCCATCTCAGGCAGCGGCATTTTTGGCTAATGGCAAGGCTATTTTAAATGAAAGTAGCACGCTTGCTTTGAGTAAATTTGATGGTGAGATAACGCTTGATAATTTTAATGAAAAGCTAAAAACCTGTCTAAATTTACTAAAAAATGGTAAGAGCGTTTGCATAGAGCAAGATGAAAATTTATATGAAATTTCTCTTGGGGTAAATTTTGATGCAAATTTCTTGATGCCTGTAAATTTAAAGCAGCTACCTAAAATTTTTATAGCTGGTGATAGGGTGCAGATCGCGCTTGCTAGCTTTGAAAAGCCACTTTTGGCACTAAAAACGACAGCTATTTATAGGCAAAACCACGAGGGCGCACCGCTATTTTTTGACGTGATGGCGCCAAATGACCTTTTTCTTTACGCTGTTTGCGAGCAACTAAATAGAGAAAATTTTAGTTTTTTAAGCGTTTCTGTAAAGGAGCAAAAAAACGCTCTTTCAAGGCTTGCTTTGCTTGAAAACAGCGCACTTTTAAGCCCGTTTTTTTACATAAAAGATGAGAAATTTGAGCTTAGCTATTTGGGCGAGGTGGCTTTGGGGCTAAAATTTAGCAAATTTAGCGATGATGAAATTTGCCTGCTTTCAAAATCAAGCAAAACGCAGCTTCTCTTTTTGCCTAAATTTAGTAGCTTTGAAGAAATTTATGAACTTATAAGAGCTGAGGATGGTGGCGAAAGACTACTTGAAAACTTCAGCAAAGAGCGCGACTTGCCAAGTGGTAAATTTAGCTCAAACGCTAGCTTTTTCTCGCTATTTTGCATAGCTGGACGCTTGATTGGCACAAGCAGTGACTTTAAAAAAGCAGGGGAGAATTTGCTCCTTATGGCAGCTGATTTTAGCGGCCAAAAAGGCGTTAGGATCGATTATAAAATGAAAGATGACTTTGGTTTAGACGGGGTTAAGTTTGTAAAAAGTATCATTTCATTTATCCTTGCTGGCGCTGGAGAGAAGAATATCAGCTTTGGTTGCACCGAGTCTTTGGCGCATTTTTTGAGCGATTTTAGCTATGAAAAACGAGATAAATTTAACATCAAAAATGTTACTTTAAGCGGGGATTTATTTTATAATAAGGTAGTTAGCAACTTGATAAAAAAGCACCTAAACCCAAATATAAAAACAAATTTTGACCCCGGATTTGGCATTGAGATCAAGCTTTAGATATGAGATCAAAGGCTTAGTTCAAGGCGTTGGTTTTAGACCTTTTGTCTATACTTTGGCGCATAAATTTGCCCTTGTTGGTGAAATTTACAACGATGACGAGGGCGTGAAGCTAAATTTTAGTGGCGAAGAGACCAGCTTTTTGGCTTTTGAAAAAGAGCTTTATGAGAAGCTGCCAGCCCTTGCTAGGATCGATGAGCTAAAGAAATTTAAGATAGATCAAATTTATGAAAAGCTTGAGATCATCGCCTCAAAAAGCGCCACCAAACAAGCGCCTATCTTGCCTGATTACGCACTTTGTGATGACTGCTTGCGTGAGTTTTATGACCCAACAAATCCACGCTACAAATATCCATTTATAAACTGCACCAACTGCGGACCGAGATTTTCCATCATCAAAGCATTGCCCTATGATAGGGTAAATACGACGATGAATGAGTTTAAGATGTGCGAATTTTGCGAGAGTGAATACAAAGACCCGCTTAATCGCCGCTACCACGCAGAGCCGATCTCTTGCCCAAACTGCGGACCAAAGCTCTATTTAAAAGATAAATTTGGCAAAGTCTTGGCTAGCGAGAACGAAGCAGCCAAAGAGGCAGCTAGGCTCATAAACGAGGGCAAAATTTTAGCCATTAAAGGGCTAGGCGGCTTTCATCTAGTTTGCGACGCGACAAATGAAGCAGCAGTTTGTGAGCTAAGAGCCAGAAAGCACCGCCCAAGCAAGCCCTTTGCTCTAATGAGTAAAAATTTACAAAACGCTAGAGAGATAGCGCAAATTTCAGAGGCAGAGGCTAGGCTTCTTAGCTCAAATTTAAAGCCAATCGTCTTGCTTGAAGCAAAAAATGGCTCAAATATCGCAAAAAGCGTCGCTCCAAATTTAAACAAGCTTGGCGTTATGCTCGCATTTAGTGGCATACATCTTTTGCTTTTTGAGCACTTAGAACACGACATCATCGCAACTAGCGCAAACATCTCAGGCGAGGTTGTGATAAAAGATGAGAGCGAGCTAAGAGAAAAACTAGGCGATGTCATAGACTTTTACCTTGATCACGACCGCGAAATTTACTCACCAAGTGACGACAGTATCGCATTTTGCGTTGGAGATGAAGTGATTTTTACAAGGACAAGTCGTGGGCTAAATCCAAATTTTATCCATACAAATTTCAAGCAAAAAGGGACATTTTTAGCCCTTGGAGCGGAGCTAAAAAGCTCGTTTTGCATCTATAAAGACGGACTTTTGATGCTTAGCCCATATATCGGCGACCTAAAAAACGTGGCGACTTTTGATAGATTTAAGGACATTTTCACCCTTTTTGAAACGACTTATGATCTAAAAATAGACAAGGTCATAGCCGATCTGCATCCAAATTTTTTAAATACAAAATGGGCAAAAGAGCAGGGCTTTGAGCTAGTTCATCTGCAGCATCACTACGCACATCTGCTAAGTGTGATCTTTGAAAATGATTTGCCAGACAAAGAGTATCTTGGCTTTTGTTTTGACGGCACTGGATACGGAGAAGACGGCAAAATTTGGGGTGGCGAGGTCTTTAGGGTTGATAAAAAGAGTTACGAGAGAGTTTATCACTTTGATGAATTTAGCTTATTTGGTGGCGAAAATAGCATAAAAAATATCTATCTCATCGCTTATTCTATTATTTTGAAGTATCAGCTTGAGGACGAGGGGCATAAATTTTTAGTAAATTTTGATGAAAAGGTGCTTAGAAATTTCAAGATGATGGAGCAAAAGGGGCTAAATTTAGTAAAAACTAGCTCTGTTGGTAGGATATTTGACGCATTTGGTGCGATAATATGTGGCATTTTTCACTCGAGTTTTGAGGGCGAGAGTGGCATGAGGCTTGAGGCGCTTTATGATAAAAATTTAGATGCGTGTTACAAATTTAGTCTAAATGACGGAGTTATCAGCTTTAGAGATGCCTTTAAAAGTGCGCTAAAAGATGAGCCAAGAGTGGCTGCAACGGCATTTATAAATGGCATGGCTGATATTATTTTTGAAATTTCTAAAAGTGAGAAAAAAGAGATTTTGCTAAGTGGTGGAGTTTTTCAAAATAAGACTTTGCTTGAGCTTATTTACAAAAAATTTACTAAATCAAATTTGAAATTTTATATCAATAAGAAATTCTGCAGTAACGATTCTAACGTAAATTTAGGGCAAATTTATTATTATTTATCCACATTTTCTAATAAGTGATGTATAATGATTATAAACGGTAATCAAACGAGAAAGGAGCAAAAAATGGATAGTGTTATACGTTTTAGTGTTTCTTTGCCTAGTCAATTACTAGACGAACTGGATAGAAAAGTTAGCGAACAAGGCTACGCTTCTAGGAGTGAATTTACAAGGGATTTGATCCGTGAAAAGATCGTAAGCGACAGCTGGAAGGACGCTAACGAGGAGTTGATTGGGGTTTTGACGCTCATTTATGTGCATCATCACAACGATTTGGTGAATAAAAAAATGGATATCGAGCATGACTCTGATGTGAAGATCATCTGCACAAATCACGTCCATGTCGATCACCACAACTGCTTAGAAACGATCTCGATAAGAGGTGAGGCTAGCAAGATAGAGCGCTTTGCTGATAGGATTGCTGGCTTAAAGGGTGTTAAGTTTTCTAAACTTACAAAGGCCGCTGTACCTAAATTTTAAGCTAAAAGCTTTTTTGGCTCTTAAATTTGGTTTTTTTGTAAATAGCTAGCAGTGCTCTTGGCTGCGGAGCTTGTCTTATTTTGTCTTTTTGTTAGTTTTTGGCAGTTTTTGGCAGTTTTTGTGATCCATTTTTGCAAATTTATAGCAGGGTTTTGCTGCGATTTTCGTACTTGCCTTCTATTTTTTTTGTGGCGAAAGTTTGATGACCGTTTGTTTTTTACTTGGGTTTTGGCTAAAGCTAAATTTGCAAAAGCCCGCCCAAGTTTTTTTGGCTTTTTAAATTTCTCCCTTTTTTGCTTTATTTTTGTTCTAGCATTTTTGGCGCTTGTATGCTATCATTAGCCACAAAAAAATGTCATTTAAAGAGAATGAAAGATGAATTTTTACAATAGAAATTTTCTAGCCAAAGAGCTAGATCGCTGGCAAAAAGAGGATGTGGTCGATAAGGCCACCGCTTTAAAGATAGCAAATTTATATGATATAGATATAAACGCTCATAGCGAGAAGACTAGCTTTATCTTAAAGTTGGTTGCCTATCTCTTTTTCGCGCTGGCATTTTTTACCCTAGTTGGAGCTTACTGGGAGGAGATACCAAGGATGGGGCGCCTTGTCATCATCTTTGGCGTGCTTGCTCTTTTAAATTTTGGTGGGGTTTATTATCTCAAAAAGGGCAAAGACAAGCTTGGTACGGCTACGCTCTTTTTGGGAAATTTCTGCTACGGCGCAGCCATAGCGCTTATCGCTCAAATTTATAATATTAGCGACGAGCCAAGTGGCGGAGTTTTGCTCTGGAGCATTGGAGCGTTTGCGCTCTCTTTTGCTAGCAAAAAGGCTTTACTGGTGGCTCAAAGCCTTGTTTTTGCGACGATCTGGTTTGTTTTAAAGGGCACGGGCGGCGAGTTTGCTTATGAATTTATCGTCTTTATAGCCCTTGGTGCCTACATGCTTTATAAAAGTGACTCTATTTTTCTTGCTACCATGCTTCTAGCAGATATATTTTTCTACATCGTTTCGCTTTGCGCTAGGATCAGCGGGTTTAATGAATTTTATGGCTATGATCTTATGTTTAGAGCGCCGATGGCTGCTACTTTATCGCTCTCATACGCGCTTTTACTTGTCGCGCTCTTTAGCCCGTTAGTTAGCTTTAGAGATAGGCTGGCGCACCTTGTAAAAGGCTTTGGCAAGTATCTTGGCATCATTATCTTGATCGTTTGCTTGATAGCTTATGCAAATGGCGACATCTACGAGCTAGAAGAAGATAAATTTTGGTTTGCAAAAGCATTTTTTTATAGCAGTTTTGGCAAGGTTTTTGCCGTATTTAGCATCGCTAGCATTGCGCTATTTTTCAAAGAGAAAAACAAAAGCGGCCTACTTCTTGGCTTGATACTCTTTGCGTTGCCATTTGTCTTTAGCTTAGGCGTGGGATATGCAAATATCTTCTTCTCGCTAGCAAATATCATCGTTGCAGCCGTGCTTATCAAAAATGGCGAGCTTGCACTTGGACTATGCATGATATTCTTAGTTGCGGTGGTTAGATACTTTGAGCTAATAGGCGATTATTTAGGGGCTACGGCGCTATTTATTATCTTTGCCTTCGTCGTGCTCGCAGTTGCTGCTAAAAAAGGAGGCAAAAAATGAAGATAAGATCGCTAATACTAGCCATAATTTTTCAAATTTTACTAATAATTGCGATGCTCGCATACGCGCTCATGCCACTTTATCTTGGAAAAGAGATAAAAGTGAGGGTAAATCTTTATGATCCAAGGGATCTCTTTCGCGGAAACTACGTGAGCTTGAGCTATGACTTTTCAAATCTGCAGCAGTCTAAATTTGATGAAAAAACTGGCGTTGAGATATATATATATGATAGAAATTTCTCAAAAAATGATGAAATTTACGCCATTTTAAAGCAAGATGCGAATGCCACTTACGCTTTTGATAAATTTAGCTTTACTAAGCCAAAAGATGCTCTTTTCTTAGCTGGTAAATTTGATGGATACTCATTTGTAAAATATGGCATTGAAGAGTTTTACATGCCAACTAAAAAGGCAAAGCAAACTGAGCGAGAGATGATGGATCAAGATGTGGATGCTTTTGCTGTTTTGATGGTGATGGATGATGGCAGAGCGAGGCTAAAAGATCTCATCATCACGCCAAATGGCAAAAAAAGAAATAGCGATGAAAATTTTGATGAAAATAGCTACACAGATGATAACGAGAGCCTTGAAGAGCTAGATAAAAACACAAGCTTGCAAGATCAAAGGTAAATTTAAAGGTTAATTAAAAAACGGGTTAATTTATCTCATTTGCATAAAATGCCTTTAAATTTTAATTTTATTTTTAAATTTAAGCGTTAAAATCTCTAAAAATTAATAAAAAAGGATAATAAAATGTGTAAAGATTGCGGTTGTTCAATGGGTAATCACGCCCACACTCACACTCACGCTGATGGCACCACTCACTCACACCCACACACTCACGATGGGCATACAGATCACGCTCATGACGCACACGAGCATAGTCACGAGGCTCACGCACACCCTGTGCTAAATGAGAGCAAAACCATAGACGTTATAGAAAAAATTCTATCTGAAAACGACAAAGAGGCCACTCATAACAGAGCGCATCTTGATGAGAAAAAGATACTTTGTGTAAATTTGATGAGCAGTCCAGGCGCTGGCAAGACTACGCTTTTAGAGGCTACGATAAAGGCTGGCAAATTTAAAATAGGCGTTGTCGAGGGCGATTTAGAGACCAACCAAGATGCCGACCGCATAGTAAAAGCTGGCGCAAAAGCTCATCAGATAAGCACAGGTCAGACCTGCCATTTAGACGCTTTTATGGTGCATGAGGGGCTTCATCACCTGCCACTAAACGAGCTTGATCTAGTCTTTATAGAAAATGTTGGAAATTTAGTTTGCCCTGCAAGTTACGACGTTGGCTCGCACTTTAACGCTGTGCTTCTTTCAGTACCAGAGGGCGATGATAAGGTGAGCAAATATCCAGTGATGTTTAGGGCAGCTGACGTGCTTTTGATCACAAAAGCTTCGCTTGCGCCGCACTTTGACTTTGATATCGAGCGAGTGAAAAATGACGCTAGAAAGCTAAATCCAAAGGTTGATATCTTTGTAGTAGATAGCAAAACAGGCGAGGGCATCGATAAATGGATAAGTTATTTGGAATTTAAAAAAGAGCTAAGATAATGTGCCTCTCGATCCCTTCAAAAGTAATAGAAATAGACAAAAACAACGTTGCTACCGTTGAGACTCTGGGCGTTACTAGAAAGGTAAGCCTAGATCTCATCTCTGAAGAGGTAAAAGTTGGCGAATACGTGCTAATCCACGTTGGATACGCTATGCAAAAGATTGATACGCAGTTTGCGCTTGAGAGCTTGGAGGTCTATCAAAAGATCGCTGAAGATATGGACGCGGGGAAAATTTGATGGATCTTATCAATGACTTTCGCGATAAAAATTTAATCCTTGCCCTTTCAAAACTCATACAAAAAGAGAGCGTAAAACCGCTAAATATCATGGAAATTTGCGGTGGCCACACGCATAGCATTATGAAATTTGCACTGCCAAGCTTAGTCGGAGAGCATATAAATTTCGTCCACGGCCCAGGCTGTCCGGTCTGTGTGATGCCAAAGAGCCGCATAGATGAGGCCTGTAAGCTTGCTAGTATGGATAATGTGATCTTTTGCACGCTAGCTGACATGCTAAGAGTGCCTGGCTCAAAGACAAGCTTGCAAAAGCTTCGTGGCGAGGGGCATGATATAAGGGCACTTTACACGCCACTTGATGCGCTAAATTTAGCCCAGCAAAACCCAGACAAAAAGGTCATATTTTTTGCCATTGGCTTTGAGACGACGACGCCGATGAGCGCAAATTTAGTTGAAAAAGTGGTACAAGAGGGCATTAAAAATTTATACTTTCATATAAATCACGTAACCGTCCCAGCTCCAGTTAGAGCGATAATGAGCGATGAAAACGTAAGAATAGACGCATTTTTGGGGCCAAGCCACGTGAGCGTCATCACTGGAAGCAAAATTTATAAAGAGCTAGCAGATGAGTTTAAAAGACCGATCGCCATTAGCGGTTTTGAGCCGCTTGATATCATGGCAAGTGTGCTAAATTTAGTCCGTCAGCAAAACGCAGGCACTTATGAAGTCTATAACGAGTACGCAAGGGCGGTCAAAGAAGAGGGCAACTTAAGAGCAAAAGAGCTCATAGCTAAGTATTTTGAGCCGTGCGACTTTGTCTGGAGAGGCCTTGGCGAGATAGCACAAAGTGGCATGAAACTAAAAGATGAGTTTGCCTACCTTGATGCTAGAGTGCAGTTTGACTGCAGTGTAGAGAGTACTGGCGAGAGCAAGGCTTGCATTTGCGGGCAAATTTTAAGAGGGCTGGCAAAGCCGACTGACTGTAAGGTCTTTGGCAAGGTTTGCAACCCGCAAAACCCGCTAGGATCGTGCATGGTCTCAGGCGAGGGCGCTTGTGCAGCATATTTTAAATACGCAAGAGTTGGTTAAGGAATTTAATGAAAAAGATAATGCTAAGCCACGGCGGCGGCGGCGAGGAGATGAACTCGCTTATAAATGAGACGATATTTAAAATTTTTGATAATGAAATTTTAAGGCAGAGCAACGACTCAGCGATACTAAATTTAAACGGAAAGATCGCATTTAGCTCCGATAGCTTTGTGGTAACTCCCATTTTTTTTAATGGCGGCGACATCGGCAAGATCGCAGCTTGTGGCACTATAAACGACCTAGCGATGGTTGGAGCAATCGCAAAATACCTAAGCTGCTCGCTCATCATCGAAGAGGGGCTTAGCATAGAGGAGCTTGAAAAGGTGCTTGGCTCACTTGCAAAAACATGCAAAGAGAGCGGTGTGAGCGTTGTTTGTGGCGATACGAAGGTCGTGCCAAAGGGCAAATGCGACAAAATTTTTATAAACACAGCAGGCATCGGCGAGATAGTTTGCGAGGGCGTGGAGCTTAAAAATTTAAAAGCAGGGGCAAAAATTTTAATCTCTGGAGATGTTGGCAGACACGGCGGCGTGGTGCTAGCAGCAAGAGAAGAATTTGAGCTTGGGCTTGATCTAAAAAGTGACTGCAAGAGCCTAAAAGAGGTTGTTTTAAAGCTACTTAGCGCTGGTATAAAGCCACAAACCATGCGTGATGCGACTAGGGGCGGACTAAGTGCGGTGCTAAATGAGTGGGCTAAATTTAGCAAATTTGACATCTTGGTTTTTGAAGAAAATATCAAGGTGGCAGACGAAGTGATGGGCGTTTGTGAGCTCTTTGGTTTTGAGCCTTATGAGCTTGCAAATGAGGGCACTTTTGTGATGGCTGTTGATGAGAGCCAGGCTGAGGACGCGCTTAAAATTTTAAGAGAATTTGATCAAAATGCGATGATAATAGGCGAGGTTTTGCAGGCAAAAAACGAGCGCGTCATCATCGAAAACGCCTATAAATCAAGAAGATTTCTCGAGCCGCCAAAGGGCGAGCTACTACCAAGGATCTGCTAATGCACGAGCTTAGTATCGTTCAAAATTTAGTTAGCCTTTGCGAGAAAAATGCCGCTAAAGAAAATGCCAAAGAGATAAGCAAGATCGAGATAAAAGTTGGTCGTTTAAGCGGAGTGGAGCCACACTATTTGCAGAGTGCCTTTGATGTTTATAAGGCTGGCACGATCTGTGAAAATGCCGAGCTTGTGATAAATTTACAAGGCATTGTGGTCGAGTGCTTGGATTGTGGATTTGGCGGGGAGCTTAGCGAAAATGACTTTACTTGCCCAAAGTGCAAAAGTCAAAATTTAAAGGTGACTGACGGCGAGGATATGTATCTAATGCGCCTTGAGATGAAGTAAAATTTTACGTATTATAATGCGTAAAATTTTATGAATTTATTGATTTTTTATGGATAGTGTTAAATTTTTCTCAATCAAACGCCTAAAGAGCTATAAAAACGAGCAAGAGCATAAAAAGAACTTTTTGCTAGTACAGGCATTAGCTCCAAAACTTGGTATTTTAGAAATTGCCACTAGAAATTTAGCTTTTAAGGCTTTAGTGGATAATAACAAGGTAGATATTTTAAGCTCTTTTGGCGGCTACTTTAAGCTAGATGATCTCTTTGTCTCAAAGCAAACTTTTGGATTTTGGGCAAAAATCATCGATGAAGCCAAAATCCACAATGATATCGTCAATCTTGATAAGCTTGATTTTAAAAAGTATTCTAAATTTAACCGCAAAAATAAACTTTTAAACTATCAAAAAGTAAAGATTTTATATGACCTTGCTGTTAAAATTCGAAACCGAGCATTTCATTTTGAAAATCTTTATAAGCTAAATAACGATCAAACGCCGAGAATTTCAACTCGTGTTGGTAAAACTTTAGTAGGCATTGATCCGCAAATGTTAGAAGATTTTATTAATGATGCGTTGTTTTGTTTTGATGAGGATCTGGCAAGATACTTAGAATGAGTGGCGGATAATAAGCTCCGCCGTGAACTTCGCCGCAATTATACTAAACAATAATTATTTTTTGCTTAACACTTTTTACTCAAATATCAAAAACGGAGCTTGCAGGACGTTTCTTATTATCTTTAGTGGCGAGAGTAGGGCGTCTTGCAATATCTGCGTCGAGTACTCGGGCTTTTCGGTCGTGCCACGTATGGCGATGACGGTTGAGAGCGAGCGGTCTTTGCCAAGGATGATTTGGTTGATAAGCGGGATCTTGTCGATGATGCCGCTTGCGTCTTTTAGTATCTTTAGCTCAAGGTCGATGTTTATCTTTTTACTCTTTAGATCGATCGTGCCACGTCCGCCGATATCTGCGCTCGTGCCTATCATCTCAATCGCTAAAAACTCGATCACGTCGCCCTTTCTAGTAAGTAAAATTTTGCCGTTTTTAACAGTAAAACCCTTGTCATTAAAGTCAGGCGTTTTAAAGCTAAGAAGCGATGGCACCGAGTTTAAAAAGCTTAAAAGCCTTTGATAAAAGATGTAGTCTTTTAGATAGGTGCCAAAAAATCTCACCTCAGCCTTGAAATTTTTAGAGCTCTCCCCAAGCATTTTTAGGCGAAATTTACCGCCCTCAAAGCTCTTGAGACCAAAAAGGTCGTTGATAAACTCGCCACTTATATCAGTTGCGTCTAAATTTATGCTTTTCTCATCGCTAAAATATCCAACTCTGCCTTGCTTTGCCAGTCCATTTAGCGAGGTGCTTTTACCCTTTTTTTCGGCGCTAAAGCTGGTAAATGGCAAGGTTTTGTTTAAATCTTGTAAAATGATGTCGCCATTTTTAGCAAAGAGCTCAAGCGGCGTGCTTTGCTCTTTTGTGCTGTTGTCATCAAGTACAAGCAAATTTAGGTCGTTGCTCTTAGCCTCTATGCCCTTTTCAGCGATGTTTAAAGAGAGTTTTTTGCTTGCACTTTGCACTTTTACGCCAGCCTTTGAGACCGTGATCAAAAAGTCGTCACTATCATATTTTGAGCCATTTTTATCTAAAAACGGCATGTCAAATTTAAGCCCTTTTGCCAAAATTTCAAGATTAGTAAAGTCCTTGCTTTTTATGCTCACATCTTCAAAGCCAAGCACGCCATTTTGCTTTAAAAGTGGGGAGTTTTGCATGATAAATTCGCTATTTTTCGTAGCTATCACGCTCTCATCGCCAAATCTTAAATTTAACCCAAATGGCTCAATGCTAAGCGTCGTTTCGCTTGGCTTGCTAAAGTCAAGAAGTGCAGTAAATGGCTCATTTTTAAAGGCTAAAATTTCATCATTTTTCTCTTTTAGATCAAAGCTTTCTATGACGCCTTTTATCTCGCCAGTACTTTTTTGTAAATTTATGTCTGCTTTCGCATTTGCTCTGAAAAAGTCAAGCCCAAAGCCGCTTGCATCGATGTTTAGCACCGAAGTATTTACAAGCTTTACAAGGGCGCTTTTAGCGTTAAATTTACTCCCAGCGATATCTAAAACTGCGTCACTTATCTTAAAATCGCCATTTGCGATGACGCTTTTTTCATCAAAATTCTCTAAGCTTTTCTCGTCAAGTTTTATCAAAATTTTTAAGCTAGCGTCCATTTTGCCGCTTAACTGCTTAACTGGCACGTTGATCTTATAAGCTCTTAGTATCTCATTTATTGCCTCATCGTAAATGGAATTTGTCTTTATAAATAGCTCTAAATTTGCGCTCTTTTCATCAAAGATATTGTTGATCGTGACGTTTGAGCCATCAAGCTTTTTGCCCTTATAAACAGGTGCTGTAAGGTCAAATTTAAGCGTTGAGTTATTAAGTGTGATATTTGCCTCAGCGACATTTACGGCTGGCAAGCCTTTATCAAATTTAACAAGTAAATTTTTGGCATTTGCAGTCGCATTTAGCTCGTTTAGATAAAAGTCGTTTTTGGCTAGATCAGCCTTGCCGTTTATCTCGTTTAGGTGGTAGTCATCAGCCACGATGTAGCCATATATCCAGTTTTTAACCTCGCTGTTTAAGTGTATGCGGCTATCAAGCTCAGCGATGAAGTCCTTGATGCTGCCAGCATTTACGTCATAGGCTTTGTAGGTTAAAAGCGTATCTTTTAAGGCAAAGCTAAGCTTGCCATTTAGCTCGTGCGAGGTGAAATTTCCATCAAATTTATAATCATCCTTGTCAAAATTTGCACTGCCTTCGCCGCTAATGCTTACGTTAAAATCTTTAAGGCTTAAATTTCTTACTATGAAGCGATCGACGCCATTTTGTTGCTCGTTTTGAAATTTGATATCGATGTTTAGATAAGGGCTATCGACGAAAAATATATCATCTAAAAATAAAATTTTGATCTTAAAATCATCGCCGATTTGCACGCTCTCAAGTGAAATTTCTTGAAAAAATGTGTCAAGATAGTCCACACCCTGACTAAGGTTTAAAAGCTGCTTGTCGCTGGCTTTTTGCTCTGCGTTTTGTTTAAATTTAGGTAGCTTGATCTGCTTTGCTCTTACAATTATTTTTTTATCTAACTTTATATATAATTGCTCCAATTTTACGCCGTAAAACTCGAAATCGTTAATTTTTATGCCGTATTTTAAAAGCAAAAGAAGCGAAAGAATCAAAATGATAAAAAATTTTATAAAAAAGCCGTATCTGGATATTTTCTTTGATATCGTACTCATCGTTGTCCTAAGCGTATTTGTTTATTTGGCACGCCCCATAAACACGAGCAAAGTCGTCTTTGTGCCAAAGGGAAGTGTGGGCGAAATTATATCTTATTTAGCTAATCGCAACTTTAACTTAAGTGCGATCGACAAGTACGCCATGCGCTTCATCGGCTCGCCTCAGTCAGGCTGGATCGAGATAGGCAAAGATAAAATTTCAAGGATTGATTTTTTAAAAAAACTTGCTAAAGCAAAGGCTGCGATGACCGAGATCACGCTCATACCTGGTGAGACTACGATCGTTTTTTTAAACCAGATCGCTGCCCAGCTAGGACTTGACGGAGCTAAACTAAATAGCGAGTATAATGCCCTTGCGCCAGTGAGCGATGGCTTTTTAATGCCAAATACCTATAAAATTCCAATAGGCATCAGCGAAAGACATCTAGCATATTACCTTGTAAATTCATCTAAAAAGGCACAAAGCGAGATCAGCAGGAAAATTTTTGGCGAATACAACGAGAAAAAGTGGTTTAAAATTTTAACCATCGCCTCTATCATCCAAAAAGAGGCCGCAAATGACGCTGAGATGCCTCTTGTCGCTTCAGTCATCTACAACCGCCTAGATAAGGGCATGAGACTGCAGATGGACGGCACGCTAAACTACGGTATCTACTCGCACGATGTGATCACAGCTGAGCGCATAAGAAGCGATATGAGCGAGTTTAATACCTATCTAAACGACGGCATTCCGCCAAGCCCAGTCTGCTCGGTCTCAATAAGTGCGATAAAAGCGGCGATAAACCCTGCAAAGAGCGATTATTTATACTTTGTGCTTGATAAAAAGGCGAAAAAGCACATTTTTTCAAAAACATTAAGCGAGCACAATCAAAATATCGCAAAATAGGGCTAAAATACAACTAGCTTTAATAAAAAACGTGATAAATTTCAAAAAATCAAAAGGGCTAAAATGAGTGATATTATCTGGACTAAAACCGACGAAGCACCGCTATTTGCGAGCTACTCTCTCTTTCCTATCGTTAAGAGCTTTTTATCCCGCGCTGGCATTAGCATAACAAGGGCTGATATCAGCTTAGCAGGGCGAATTTTATCTCTTTTTAGCAAAGAGCTTGGGCTAAATAAGGCCGATGAGCTAGAACTTTTGGGTGAGCTAACCGCGCACAAAGAGGCAAATATCATAAAACTACCAAACATCTCAGCCACGCTCGTTCAGCTAAAAGCGGCAATTGATGAGCTAAGAAACAAGGGGATAAACGTGCCATTTTATCCGGACGAGATCATCACAGACTACGACGAAGAGGTCGCTAAAAAATATGCAAAAGTGCTAGGAAGTGCTGTTAATCCAGTGCTAAGACAAGGAAACTCAGACAGAAGAGTCTTGCCACCAGTTAAAGAATTTGCCAAAAAGCATCCGCACAGCAACGGCAGCTGGGATAAGGCAAATAAAACTAAAATTTGCTACATGCAAAAGGGCGATTTTTATGAAAATGAGCGCTCAATCATCGCAGAAAAAGATGAGAAATTTTATATAAATTTTATAAATTTAGATGGCAAAAAAGAGCTTTTAAAAGAGCTTGCTGTCCAAAGTGGCGAGATCGTAGATGCTACCTTTTTAAGTGCAGATGAGCTAGATAAATTTTATGAAAGCTGTTTTGACGAGGCAAAAAAAGAGAATTTTACCTTGAGCTTACATCTAAAATGCACGATGATGAAGGTTAGTGACCCGGTTATCTTTGCGCATGCGATAAAGAGTTATTTTAAAGAGGTTTTTGAGCTATTTGGTGATGAGTTTAAAGCTAGTGGCGTTGAGGCAAAAAACGGCTTAAAAGATATGTTTTCTAAAATTTCAACTCTTAAAAATAAAGATGAAATTTTGGCTAAATTTGATGAAATTTTGAGCAAAAAAGCAAAAATTTGGGCACTAAATGAAAATGCCAGCAACTTTGACGTGCCAAATGACGTTATTATCGACGCCTCAGTGCCTGCGCTTATTAGAAACTCTGGCAAGGTAAAAGACAGAAGTGGCGAGCTAAATTTCTCACTTTGTATGATCCCAGATAGAACCTACGCTAGGGTTTATGAGGCCTGTGTGGCGGACTTTAAGGAGCATGGTGCGCTTGATGTGAGTAAGATAGGCAGTGTGGCAAACGTGGGACTCATGGCTAAAAAGGCCGAGGAGTATGGCAGCCACGATAAGACTTTCATCGCAAAAGAGGACGGAGAATTTGTAGTTTTTGATGAGGCGGGGCAGAGCGTCTTTAAATTTAGCGTTAAAAGTGGCGATATTTTTAGGATGACGCAGGCAAAGGATGATGCGATAAATGCGTGGTTTGAGCTTGCTTTAAAAAGAGGCGAAATTTCAAAAGATGAGCTTATATTTTGGCTAGATAGTAGCCGTGCTCACGATAGAAATTTGATAGCTAAATTTGAAAAATTTAGAGATAAATTTACTAACGCTGGCGTGAAATTTGAAATTTTAAACTACGAGCAAGCAACTAAAAAATCGCTTGAAGCAATAAGAGCTGGCAAAGACGTCATAGGTGTAACTGGCAATGTTTTAAGAGACTATCTAACCGATCTTTTCCCGATATTTGAGCTAGGTGGCAGCTCTAAAATGCTCTCAGTCGTGCCGCTACTTGCTGGTGGAGCGATGTTTGAGACAGGAGCTGGTGGAACGGCTCCGACACTTGTAAAAGAGCTAAAAGAGAAAAATCACCTACTTTGGGACAGCCTTGGCGAGTTTTTAGCACTTAGTGCTTCGCTTGAACATCTAGCGTTTTTTAGGCAAAAAAAAGAGGCAAAAGAGCTAAGTGATGCGCTAAATAGAGCAGTTGCTAGCTATCTTGATGAAAACAAAACGCCAAATGCTACTCTTGATACTAGAGAGTCGCACTTTTATCTAGCGCTTTTTTGGGCGAGAGAGATGGCAAAAAGTGGCGGAATTTTAAGCAAAATTTTTGAAAATTTAGCCAAAGAGCTAGAAAAAAATGAGACCGAAATTTTAAAAGAAATCAGAGGAAATAACAGTGCAAGCGCGGAATTTGGCGGATACTACCTGCCAGACGAAGCAAAGGCAAATGAGGTCATGAGACCAAGTGAAATTTTAAATAAAATAATAGGATAGAAGATGAAAATAAGTGTAGTTGGAGCTGGAAACGTCGGTGCTAGCATAGCTTATGCGCTTTGCATGAGAGAGCTTTGCGATGAGATCGCGCTTATGGATATATTTGGCGATGTGGCACGTGCAAAGGCGATCGACCTAGCTCAGTCAAGCTGTGTCTTTAACGCAAAAACTAGCGTTTGTGGTGGCGATGATTTTGTACTTATTGAGGGCAGTGACATCGTCATAGTCACAGCTGGAAGCCCAAGAAAAGAGGGTCAAACCAGAGAAGATCTGCTACTTAAAAACGCCGTTGTCGTAAAACAAACTGCGCAAAAGATAGCTGAATTTGCCAAAAACGCAGTGATAATAGTCGTCACAAATCCGCTTGATGTGATGGTCTGGACGGCACATAAATTTAGTGGTTTTAGCAAAAACAAAGTGATCGGCATGGCTGGTGAGCTAGATAGCGCAAGGTGCAGATATGAGTTAGCGCTTTTAAAAGATAAGGACGCTAGTAAGCTAAGAGCAAAGATCGTCGGCGCTCACAATGACGAGATGATCGTATCAGCCAGCAATATAAGCGAAAATTTAAATGAAAATGAGCTAGCAATCCTTAAAAAAGAGACAAGCACTGGCGGAGCAAAGATAGTTAAACTGCTTGGCACTTCGGCTTACTACGCGCCAGCGGCTGCAGCTGTGAAGATGTGCGAGATGATCGTCGGTAAGAGTGATGAGATAATAAGCGCTAGCGTGCTAATAGATGATGAGCTAAGCTGCGGCAGGCTAGTAAGGCTCGGACGTGATGGCTTAAAAGAAATTTTAGAGCTAAATTTAGACGAAGACGAGCAAGAGCAACTAAACAAAAGTGAAGCTGAAATTAGAAAAAATATCAAATTTTTAAAAGAAAACTTAGAGTAGGAAGATATATGATCGTAAAAGAAAATGCCCCAGTTTGGGTCGATGAGAGCAGGTGTAAGGCCTGTGATGTCTGCGTTAGCTACTGCCCAGCAGGCGTGCTAGGCATGAGGCTTGAGCCAAAGGCGGTGCTTGGCAAGATGATAGAGGTGGTCTATGCTGACTCATGCATAGGATGCCGTGACTGCGAGCTTCACTGTCCTGATTTTGCCATTTATGTGGCGGAAAAGGGCTTTAAATTTGCAAAACTAACGCCTGAGAGCAAAGAGCGAGCTGCGGCTGTAAAGGCAAATAAATTTGCCAAGCTTGGAGAGAGCGCATGAGAGAGGTAGTATCAACTGGAAATGCCCTAGTAGCAAGGGCTGCGGTCGAGTGTGGCTGTAACTTCTTTGGCGGATATCCTATTACTCCAAGCAGCGAGATCGCCCACGAGCTAAGCGTGCTTTTGCCAAAACATGGCGGCACATTTATACAAATGGAAGATGAGATAGCTGGCATTTCAGTAGCCCTTGGCGCAAGTGCGAGTGGCGCTAAAGCGATGACTGCAAGTTCAGGGCCTGGAATTTCACTAAAGGCTGAGCAAATAGGCCTTGGCTTTATCGCTGAGATACCGCTTGTCATCGTAAATGTAATGCGCGGCGGCCCTTCAACTGGCCTACCAACCCGCGTCGCACAAGGCGATATCCTGCAGGCTAAAAACCCAACTCACGGCGATGTAAATATGATAGTGCTAGCGCCAAGTAGCCTAGAGGAGTGCTATACGCAAACCGTGCGTGCCTTTAACCTCGCAGCTAGGTTTATGACGCCAGTTATGCTGCTGCTTGATGAAACGATAGGTCATATGCAAGCTAGAGTGCGCCTGCCAGAAATCAGCGAGCTTGAAATTTATAAAAGAAGAGAATTTAGCGGCGAGCCAAAAGAGTATAAACCATACGAGGCGGCACCTGACGAGCCAGCCACGCTAAATCCTTTCTTTAAAGGCTATCACTACCACATAACTGGACTTCATCACGGCGCCACTGGCTTTCCAACAGAAGATGGTAAGATCGTTGAAAACTCGATGAATAGGCTATTTGATAAGATAAATTTACACACTGACGAGTGCGAGAAATTTGAAGAATTTATGCTAAATGACGCTGAAATTTGCATCATCGCTTTTGGTAGTGTGGCTCTCTCAGCTAAGCAAGCGATATTAAATTTACGTGAAAAAGGGCTAAAAGTAGGGCTATTTAAGCCACTCACACTTTTTCCAGCTCCAGTTAAAAAGTTAAAAGAGATCTCGAACAAATTTAGCAAAATTTTAGTCTGCGAGCTAAATTTAGGTCAATATAGCGGCGAAATTTCAAAGATCATCTTAAGAGATGACTTTGCAAAACTGCTAAAAGCAAATGGCAGACCGATAAGCCCAAGCGAGATCGAGGCGAAGATAGGAGAAATTTATGGCTTTTAATTACGATAAATATTTACGAACAGATAAAATGCCTACTCTTTGGTGCTGGGGCTGTGGCGACGGCGTCATACTAAAGGCTCTCATCCGTGCGATCGACACGATGGGCTGGGATATGAACGACGTTTGCGTAGTTTCAGGCATAGGCTGCTCTGGTCGCTTTAGCGGATATCTAGACTGCAACACCATCCATACGACTCACGGCAGAGCCGTAGCCTACGCCACTGGCGTAAAGATGGCAAACCCGGATAAACACGTCATCGTAGTAACTGGCGACGGCGACGGACTGGCGATCGGAGGCAACCACACGATACATGGATGCCGCCGAAATATCGGGCTAAATCACATCCTAATAAACAACTTCATATATGCACTTACAAACTCGCAAACCAGCCCAACCACGCCAAAGGGCATGTGGACGGTCACAGCGCAATACGGCAACATCGATCCTAGCTTTGACGCCTGTAAGCTCGCAACCGCAGCAGGTGCTAGCTTTGTCGCGCGTGGTAGCGTCATCGAGCCAGAGAAGCTTACAAAGCTCTTTGTAGAGGGCTTTAGCCACGATGGATACAGCTTTTTTGATGTATTTTCAAACTGCCACATAAATTTAGGTCGCAAGAACAAAATGGGTGAGGCGGTGAAAAATTTAGAGTGGATAAAAGGCCGCACGATGAGCAAGGTCAAATTTGACATGCTAAGTGACGAAGAGAAAGAGAGCATTTTCCCACTTGGCGTGCTACATAAAGATGATGAAAAGATAGAATACACCAAGGCTTACGACAAGGTAAGAAGGGCTGCTATGAACAATGAAGCGATAGATTTTAAGGAGCTAGCATGAAGTCACAATTAAGATTTGTCGGCGTTGGCGGACAGGGCGTCATACTAGCAGGCGAGATCCTCTCAGCTGCCAAGATAAAAGCAGGCGGATACGGCGTCAAGGCATCTACCTACACATCTCAGGTGCGTGGCGGCCCAACGAAGGTCGATATCATACTTGATGAGAAGGAAATTTTATACCCTTATGCAAACGAGGGTGAGATAGAATTTATGCTAGCAACTGCGCAGATAAGCTACAACGCCTTTAAAAGTGGCGTGAAAGAGGGTGGCGCGATCGTTGTCGAGCCAAATTTGGTAAAAGTAAGCGATGAAGACAAAAAGCGCTGGAAAATTTATGAAATTCCTATCATCTCTATCGCAAAAGACGAGGTTGGTAACGTCATCACTCAAAGCGTCGTAGCCCTTGGTGTGGCTGTGGCGATGAGTGGGTGCATGGATGAAAATTTAGTGCGTGAAGAGATGCTAGCAAGCGTGCCAGCTAAAGTTAAAGAGGCAAATGCTAAAGCTTACGAGCTAGGCCTAAAATACGCAAAAGAGCTTTTAAAATAAATTTTTGGCTAAATTTAAATTTAGCCAAAACCTCACAATATGGATCAGATAAAACTAGAAAATTTCCGCAAAGAACATGGCTTTGATATGCCTATTATTAGGAGCTTGTCGGCTGGTGAGTGCTTAAAGATAAGAGAGAATTTGCTTCATAAATTTAGCCTAGATGATGTAGATGAGTTTTTTAAGATAGATAAATTTAGCAGGCTTGATGGCTTTAATGCCGACGAAGAAAATTTTGATCTCAAGGCTGTTTTTAGCAAGCTTAACATCGCCACACCAAATGAAATTTGCATAAATTTTAATAAATTTGAGAGCATTGATATTTTGTATTTTGATGACCTTTCTAAATTTTTTAGCGATATCTGGTATCCATCGCTTGATGACATTGAGATATTTGATATAAATTTAAGCTTTATTTTCTCAGTCAGACACTACGGGGCTATCTATCATTTTACTTTCTAACTATCAAAAATTTACAAATTTATATGTTTTTTGATAATCATACGATTTTTATCTCATTTAAATTTATTAGTTTTAATTATTTATTTAGTTTTAAGAAATATCCTCAAAGATATGTAGAATTGGCTATTTTATAACATTTTATCTATTTTCATTAATATATTGCAAGATAATATTATTTTTATCTTTATCAAAATAATAAATTTATAAGTAGTAGCTACAAATACGATAAAATGGTCTTTTACTAAATGATTTTAGCTATCAAATCTCACTATACAACCTAAAATAAATTCTTATGTTTCTTTTAAGTAAATTTTATGTAAAGTTACATCATTAATTTTTTAATTAATCTATTTGTTTTAAAAAATATTAAGAAATGAACTGGCGGTGCGTCTTAACGCTAATAAACTTATTAAAATAGGAAGTTATCAATGAGTGAAAAATTTACCAGAAGAGAATTTCTACAAAGCGCCTGTATCAGCGTAGGTGCGCTAGCTACAACAGCTGGTGCGACCAATGTTTTTGCTGGCGAGTTGCCAAAGGGCAATGAAAATGGCTTGCCATCTGTTGATGTGCTAATAATCGGCTCTGGCGGTGCAGGACTTCGTGCAGCAACAGCCGTTCGCAAACAAAACCCAAATTTAACAGTCGTAGTTGCCACAAAGATGATGCCATCACGCAACGCAACCTGTATGGCAGAGGGTGGTATAAATGGCGTTACTGACTTTAGCAATGGCGACAGCTTCAAGCTTCACGCCTACGACACCGTAAAAGGTGCAGCTTATCTTGCTGATCAAGATGCAGTTGTGAAATTTTGCGAAGCAGCAGGCGCAGTCATCCACGAGCTAGACTACAACGGCATGCTCTTTTCTCGTAAAGACAATGGCGATGTGGCATTTCGTTTCATGGGTGGCGCTAGCAAAAAACGCTGTAACTACGCAGCTGATAAAACTGGTCACGTTTTGATGCACGCCTGTCTTGACGACGCTATCACAGCTGGGGTTAAATTTCTAATGGATCACGAGCTACTTGAGATCGGTCTTGAGGATGGCAAGGTTGAAGGCGTCGTTCTTCGCAACATCCAAGATGGTCAAATTTACCCAGTTCTTTGCAAATCTCTAGTCATCGCAACTGGCGGATACACTAGAATTTTCTATAACCGCACTTCAGTTCCATTTATAGCAACAGGCGATGGCATAGCTGCTGCGCTTAAAGTAGGTCTTGGTTTTGAAGACCCTGAGATGCTTCAGTTTCACCCAACTGGCGTTCAAAATGGCGGTACACTTATCACAGAGGCAGCTCGCGGTGAGGGTGGTTACTTGTTAAACAACAAGGGCGAGCGCTTTATGAAAAACTATCACGAAAAAATGGAACTAGCTCCTCGTGACGTCGTCGCTCGTGCGATCGAGACAGAAATTCGCGAAGGTAGAGGCTTTGGCGAGGGTATGAGCGCTTATGTACTTTGTGATGTTCGCCACCTTGGCAAAGATACTATTATGAAAAAGCTTCCAAAAATTCGCCACACAGCGATGCTTTTCCAAGACATCGACCTAGTCGAGCAACCAGTGCCTATCCGCCCAACAGCTCACTACTCAATGGGTGGCATAGAGGTAGCTAAATTTGATGATATGAGCACAAAAATTCCCGGAATTTATGTAGGTGGTGAGGCTTCATGTGTATCTATCCACGGCGCAAACCGCCTTGGCGGAAACAGCCTAACTGACGCAGTTGTAACTGGCGATCTAGCTGGCAAAGGTGCTGGTGTTTATGCTCAAAATGCAAAATTTGCAAGCGGCAAGAAAACTTCTGAGCTAGCAAAAATGTGGCAGGATAAATTTAAATCTATCGCAACAGGCGAGGGCGGCGTAAATGATATGTACGCACTTCGTGAAGAGCTTGGTAAAAACAACTGGGATCTAATGGGTATCTTTAGAACTGGTGCAAAACTAGACCAACTCTCTAAAAACCTAGAAGCCATCCAAGCAAAATATGATACCATCAAAGTGCCAAATCAAAATCCAGTCATGAACACAGCATTTACTGACTACGTCGAGCTTGGCAACCTTATACTTCTTTCTCGTGCAGCATGTCTTGCAGCGCAAAATCGTCTTGAGAGCCGTGGCGCTCACACAAGAGAGGACTATCCAAAAAGAGATGATGTAAATTTCTTAAAACACAGCATAGTCACACTAAAAGACGGCAAGTTGGAGCTTGGCTACAAAGATGTTGTGACAGGCATATTTTCACTTGACGGCAAGAAGCCAGAGTAAGGAGCTAGGATGAAAATTATTATCGACCGTTTTGACGGAACTAAAAAATATGAATCAACTTATGAGCTAACAAATGAAGAGGTCAAAGGCAAAACTCTTTTAACAGTGCTTTTTGATATCAAACAAAAAAAGGATGCGACATTAAATTTTACAGCATCTTGTCGCTCAGCGATATGCGGTGCGTGCGCTGTTAGAGTAAATGGTCACTCATATCTAGCTTGCGACACAAAGATGAATGAGCTTTTGGCTGAGTACGACAACCCAGATACTATTAGAATTTCACCACTTGGAAATTTCAAGGTTATCTCAGACCTTATGGTGGATTGGGAGCCAAGTATAGAAAATTTACGCAAGATCAAACCTAGCATCACTGCTAAGTCAGAATTTAGCGCAGAAAAAGGCTGTAAGCAAAGTCAAAAAGAGTACGACAAAGTCGCACTTGAATGGGACTGCATACTTTGTGGTGCGTGTGCTAGCGAGTGCAATAAGCTTGAAGCAGATGCAAGTGATTATATGCAGCCGTTTGTATTTGTTCATGCTTATAGAGCCGCTTTTGACTCACGTAGCAAAGATCCTATGCCACACCTAAAGCCAGCTATCGACAACGGACTTTGGATGTGTGTAAAGTGCCAAGAGTGTGCTGACCGCTGTCCAAAAGGCATAAGCGCATGCGGTGACATAACTGATCTTCGTATCATGGCTATACAAAAAGGCTTTAATGAGGGCATGGGACCAGATCACGCTGAGGCATTCTTAACTGATCTGGTTGATGGCTCAGGCAGACTAAATGAGATCAAGCTTGCACTTCGTTCAGAAGGCGTTATCAAAAATATGGGCAAAATGGATATCGCGGCAAATTTAATGCTCGCAGGCAAGATGAATCCACTTCATATTTTTGGTGAAGAGGATATTGAAGGACATGATGATCTAGTAAAAATGATAAATGCGGCTCGCAAAGCTGCTAGTAAGGAGTAACTATGCAAAACGAATTCGCTTTTTTCCCAGGATGCGTACTCTCTCAAGCAGCTAAAGAGGCTAAGATGTCGCTTGAGGCTATCGCTCCAGTACTTGGCTGGAAGCTTCACGAGATAAAGGGCTGGAGCTGCTGTGGGGCCCAACAAGCACAAGACGTCGATCCCATCGCTGCACTTGTGGCAAACGCTAGAAATATAGCGCTTGCAGAGCAGACGAATATGCCAATGCTAACAACATGTTCAACCTGTATGCTAACTCTAACAAGAGCTAAAAGCACGCTTGATAAGGGCGCAAAAGATCGTATCAATACCTTTTTGGCTGAAGGCAATATGAAATATAACGGCTCAACCGAGATCACAAGCCTTCTTTGGGAGCTTTATCAAAATGTCGATACGCTAAAAGCAAAGGTTGTTAAGCCACTTAGCGGCCTAAAAGTAGCGCTATTTTACGGCTGCCACAGCCTAAGACCTGAAAAAGATCTGCACAATAGAGAAAGCTCAGTCAATCCAAAGAGCTTTGAAACTGTTGTAAGCGCACTTGGTGCTACTATCGTGCCATTTGAGAAAAGACTTGACTGCTGCGGCTTTCACGCAAGCTATCCAGCTGGAAAATCAGTAAGAAAAATGTCAAGCCAGATCGTAAATAACGCTGATCAAAATGGTGCAGACGTAGTTGTCACTCCATGCCCACTTTGCCAAATGCAACTTGACATCTATCAAGAGAGATATCAAGATGAGAACCACTCAGATGTTAGAAAACCTATCATCCACCTCTCTCAGCTTGTAGGTCTTGCACTTGGTCTATCTGTCGAAGAGCTAGGTCTTGATCTAAATATCATCGACGCTAGCAAGATAGCATAAATTTTATCCCACGTCTTTTGGCGTGGGAAATTTGACTTATACAATTAAATTTTTACTGCAATAAAGACAATAAATAAATATATGAAATTAAAAATTTATAGAAGTAGGTTAAAGCCCAAATTTCTTTGGGCTTACAAATTTTATATAGCTTTTATCATCACTTTTGTTAGAAGTTCTGAAAATTTAGCTGGATTTTCTAGGCTCATACCCTCATTTAGCCTTGCCATATCAAGAAGCAAAGGCGCTATATCATAAACCATCGCCTCGTTTTTCTCAAGTTTGGCAAAAATTTCATGATCAGCATTTATCTCCAAAATCGGCTTAACTTTTGGAGCATTTGCGCCTTGTCCCATCTGTTTTAGCATCTCTTGCATAGCGTAATCAGGGTCGTTTTTATCATATATTAGCACCGCAGCCGAGCTTGAGAGCCTTGAGCTTAGCCTAACGTCTTTAACCTCGTCTTTTAAGATCTCTTTCATCTTAACAAGCGTGTTTGCGACCTTGCTCTCATCGACCTTCTCGTCGTTTTTGATCTCCTCGCTTATATCAGCGTGTGAGACTGATTTTAGAGGTGTTTTGTCAAATTCATTTACCATTGGCATGACGATCGTATCGATCTCTTCATCCATTATTAACACTTCTATGTCGTTTTTCTTAAAGCTCTCAAGAAGCGGCGAATTTCTTAGCATATTTTCATTGTTGCCGCTGATGTAGTAGATAGATTTTTGATCCTCTTTCATCGCCTCTTTGTACTCTTTTAGGCTGATAAGTCCATCTCTTTTTGAGCTTTTAAATAGGCAAAGATCCAAAATTTGCTCTTTTTCAGCGTTAAAGCCATAAAGTCCCTCTTTTAAAACCTTGCCAAATAGTTTATAAAATTTTATGTATTTTTCGCGGTCGTTATCTTTTACTTTTACAAGTTCGCTTAAAATTTTCTTCACGCTTTGCTCTTTAACGTTTCGCATGATCACATTTTCTTGTAAAATTTCACGGCTAACGTTTAGCGGCAGGTCTTCAACGTCGATCACGCCTTTGATAAATCTTAAATACGGCGGCAAAAGCTCTTTTGCATCATCAGTTATAAAAACCCTCTTCACATAGAGCTTCACGCCACTTTGATAATCAACCCTAAAGAGATCAAACGGCTCCGTGCTTGGCACATAAAATAGCGTCGAGTACTCGATCTTGCCCTCAGCCTTTGTGTGGATATAAAGTAGCGGGTCGCTGCTGTCGTGTGAAATTTGCTTATAAAAGTCGTTGTAGTCTTGCTCTTTGAGGCTTGATTTGCTTAGTCTCCAAAGCGCATTTGCCTTGTTTATCTGCTCGTTTTTGCTCTCGTATGTGCCTTCTTTTTCGCCTTCTTTTGGCGCAACGTAGCTCTCTTTATCCATAAATATAGGATAAGGGATGTGGTTTGAATACTTTTTGACTATCTCCTCTATGCGCCAAGAATTTGCAAACTCATCGTCGTTTAAATGCAGGATTATATCCGTGCCAAAGCCATCTTTGCTAGCCTCTTCGATCTCGTAGCTTTTTGCGTCAGATGTCCATTTATAGGCCTTCTCGCTTAATGCTCGTTTGCTTATGACTTCGATCTTGCTTGCCACCATAAATGCTGAGTAAAAGCCCACGCCAAACTGGCCGATCAGCGAGCTATCTTTTTTGGCGTCACCGCTTAAGCTTTGCATAAAGCCCTTTGTGCCGCTTCTTGCAATAGTGCCTAAATTTGCTATAAGCTCATCTTTATCCATGCCGATGCCATTGTCGCTGATGGTTAAAATTTTGGCTTTTTCATCGACCTTTATGTCGATCCTTGGGGTGTAGCTTAAGCTTTTATATTTTTCATCGGTCAAGCATAGGTAGTTTAGCTTATCAAGTGCGTCGTTTGAGTTTGATATGAGCTCTCTTAAAAATATCTCTTTGTTTGAGTAAAGAGAGTGGATCATCAAATTTAAAAGGTCATTGACCTCGGTCTGAAATTCAAATTTATCTGCCATTTTCTTTTCCTTTTTTTAAAATTTTTGGCAGATTATAACACAAAGTGATAAAAATATACTTAACCTTGATAGCATTGCTATCAAGGTTTTTAACTTTATTTTTTAAAATTTGTGTTATAAAAGTAATAATTATAAATATAAAATTAATATAAATTTAAAAAATATTATTAAATATGTGTTTTTCTACATTTTTTCATTTAAAATAGGAGTATAATTAATATGAAAAATTAATAGCATGGAGGGATGAGATGAATTTGCGTAGCATCTTAGTCAAGGTTTCAGCGATCATCGCTTTAGTTCTTGCCATTTGTATGGCTTGCTTTGTATTTTTTATATCAAACGTTTTGGAGCGTGAGATCAAAGAGGGGGTAAAAACCACCGTCAGGCAAAATGTTGCACTTGCGATGGACACAGTTGAGCTGTTTGATGAAGATAACGAAGACAATGCAAAACTCTCTATGCATATCTTAAAAGAGGCTTTGGGTAACATAAGAACCACTAGCCAAACCATAAAAACAGAAAATGACGATGCTTTAGAGCTTATCTCAGATAAAATGGGCGTGTTAAATAACAACCACGAGATATCTGATAAGATCAAAAAGCTAACAAACGGCGGTATCCCAACTATCTTTGCAAAATCAGGCAATGAATTTGCTGCTGTCTCTACTTCGCTTTTACTAGATGATGGCAGTAGAGCACTTGGTATGCTAAACAAAACGATATATCCAAAGATGATGAATAAAGAGACGTATGTGGGGCCTCTAAACATTTTTGGTAGAAACTATATGTGTGTCTATGAGCCAGTCGTTCAAAACGGCGAAGTTGTAGCGGTTTTATTTATAGGTTACGACTTCACTGAAGGCTTAGAAGATCTTCAAAAGACAATGGCACAAATGAAGTTAGGTGAGCGTGGCTACTTCTCTATCTTTAATACAAAGACAAATGTCTATGATATCCACCCAAAACTAGCCGGCAAAGCACCAGAAGGTCAGCTAAAAGATGTAGTTGATGACATAGTAAAAACTAAAGAAGGTGTCAAACTCATAAATGTTGATGGAGTTGAGAGAGTGGTTGCATTTGAGCCATTTGACAAGCTTAACTGGATAGTGCTTGGCTCAGCTGTGACAGATGACTTTTTAACACCTCAAAAAGTGGTTAGCAAAAACTTCATCATCGCAAGCATTATAGTTACCTTGCTTCTTATCATAGTATCTATCTTCTTGCTTAAAAAGCTAGTTGCAAATCCTATCGATAGACTAGGAGCAAATTTAAATGCTATAACATCTGACTTTACTCTTAAAATTCCAATCTACGGCAAAGACGAGATAGCTAAAATAAGCAATGATATAAATAACTTCATAGAGCGCATAAGAGTGCTTATAAGCGACACTAAAAACCTTTCAAGCGAAAATAGCTCAGTCGCAAATGAGCTAAGCTCTACCTCACTTCAAACGGGCAAACGCGTAGAAGAATCAACCCAGATTGTTGAAGAGACAAATCAAAGATGTAAGTCTATGCAAGAAAGCATGAAAGAGTCTCTATCTATAGCTCAAGCTGGTAAAGATGATCTTCAAAAGGCAAGCACTCATATAAAAACAGCAACTGACGCTATCAGAGCCCTATCATCTCAGATAGTTGATTCTGCTAATGTTGAAAATCAAATGGCTGGTAAGATCGAGCAGCTTAGCCGTGATGCTGAACAGGTTAAATCAGTCCTTGTTGTTATAAATGACATCGCAGATCAGACAAACCTACTAGCACTTAACGCTGCCATAGAAGCAGCTCGTGCAGGCGAGCATGGACGTGGCTTTGCAGTCGTAGCTGATGAAGTTAGAAAGCTAGCTGAGAGAACTCAAAAATCTCTAACAGAGATAAACGCAACTATCAACGTTATCGTTCAAGCGATAAATGATAGTAGCGAGCAAATGGGTATCAACTCTAAGCAAATTCAAGAGCTAACCCATGTAGCAAGCGACGTTGAAAAGACTATAAATGATATGAGCGAAACGATGAATAATGCCATAGCGATGTCTGATAAGACTATGCAAGACTACATCGCAACTGGCAAGAATGTAAATGAGATCATGGATGGCATCTCAGAGATCAATCAAATTTCATCTGAAAATGCTAGAAGCGTCGAAGAGATAGCTTCTGCAGCTGAACATCTAAATAAGATGACAGACGCGCTAAATACAAAACTAAGTGTCTTTAGAACTTAAGTTTTTACCTCTTAAGCTAATATTTTTAGGTCTAGCTTTGGCTAGACCTTTTTAAATTTAAACTGGCTAAATTTAGCCAGCCACCCTTTTAAATCTATCTTTAAATTTACCCTACTCAAATATATTTTTATGCAAAATTTCTTCTAGCACAACTGTGGCGTATGAGCCCTTTTGAAGTGTGAAATTTAAGCTAAAATGAGCGTTTTCTTCGTTGTATTTGTAGCTTGTATTTTCAAGATACGCCCAGTTAAAGCGCCTTGAGCCAGCGATCTTTGAAGTAAGCGAAAATGCCTCAGCGAAAATTTCATCCTCAAGCTCTTTTGCCACGCCGCTTGCCTCATAGGCCTTTGCTCCGACTATAAGACCAAGGCTCGTGATATCACGCTTAGCAAATCTTTGCGCCTCTTGATCTAAATTTTCACACAAAAAGAGCTTGCCAAATGGATAGTGCCCCAAAACCTCTCCTGGCAAAAGTTTAAAAAAGCTCTCCTGCGCTTTCATCGCCTTTAGATCATCCTTGCTAAAGTTTTTATAAATTTCACCTAGCTCACTTAGGCTAAAGTCGCTTACAAACCTTGAAATTTCGACCCTTTTGCTAAGATAGCGGTTAAAAAGTTCGCTTTGATAGGCTGAGATCAAAAAGTCATTTAGCTTTACATTTTTGCTATTTTTGCCATTTATCGTGCCGTTTTTAAGTAGCTCCAGCCCAGTTGTAGCATTGTCACCAAATTTACCAAAACGCTGATAGCCAAAGTAGTTTGCATAGCCCATTTTATCGATATTAGTAAATGCCTGCTCGAGCTTTTTAGCGCTACTTGGCAGCACCTTTTTTAGGCGGATAAAAAAGCTATTACCCTTTAGATGTCCGATGCGAAGCTTGTTTTTATGCACGTTTAAATTTAAAATTTTCATCTTTTCATGGCTAAAGTTTGCAAGCGCACTCTCAAATTTACGAGGCATTGATATAAACTGCGTCGTCATGCCCTGCTTGTCCTTTAGCCCAGCATAGCCAAAGTCGCGCATTTTTGCCCCTGTAACCTCGCTTAAGGCGTGCAAAGCGTCGCTTGTTGTCATATCTTTTTTAGAAATTTCAACGATCAAATGCTCGCCGTCACCGCTAAATTCATAAAGCGGTATCTCGCGCACGACAAAATCATCTGAATTTTTAGAAAAATATGCCTCGATGGGCGCATGAGTGAGCGCATAGAGCGGCTTAAAAGTGGTGGCTTCTTGCATTTTGTCTTAACCTTTTGTGTGAAATTTTGGCAAAAATCGTGATCTTTGTCCTAGTTTTATCGGCGATCCTTTTTATAGCGCTTAAATTTTTAGGGCTAAAGGTAAATAAAACCTCGTACTCCTCGCCGCTACTAAGCTCAAATTTGCTTAGCTTTTTTGTAAATTTAGCGCCCTTTTTGCTAGCCTTTAAAAGCTTGCCAAGGTCGGTATTTAGCCCGTCTGAGATATCCATGGCAGAATTTAGCAGATGAGCTGCTTTGTAAAAAAATTTATCTCTTAAAACGGGCCTTTTAAAGCGTGAGTTTTTAGAAATTTGAGCTAGTCTTAGAAGCGAATTTAGCCCCTTTTGACTGCCTCCAAGCTTGCCTGTAAATGCAATAAGATCACCAAATTTAGCATTTTTTCTAAGCACAGCCCTGCCCTTTAGCTCGCCGATTACGCTAACGCTTATGTTTAAAATGGGGCTACTTATCGTGTCACCGCCTATTATCTTTACGCCAAACTCCTCGCACGCCCTATTTATGCCCCTAGTTAGCTCACTGATCTGCCGAGGCGTGAAGCTCTTTGGCAGACTAAGCCCAAGAAGGGCAAATTTAGGCTTAGCATTCATCACGATCGTGTCTGAGAAATTTACGATCATCGCCTTGTATCCGATCTCTTCAAGGCTTAGCCAGCCAAGCTTAAAGTGCGAATTTTGCGCAAAAATGTCCTTGCTAAAGACCATTTTGCCGGCAACCGCCGCATCATCGCCGATATATTCGTTACTAAAGCATGCAATCGTAAAATTTTCTTTATCCATTGAGCTATTATAATGAAACTCCTTTTAAATTTAGGATAAAATAAGCCCAAAAAAAGGATACAGATGCAAAGAGTTGAGATTTTTAGATTTGACGCGAAAAGAGATGTTTTGGCATATTTTAAGCCCTATTTTTTAGAGATTTCAGACTTTGCAAACTTAAACGAACTTTTTGCCCACGTAAAGAGCATAGACCCCTACTTTAGCCCATTTGAAGGCTTTGTCAAGGTAAATGGTGTCGTAGTTAGCACCGCCCAACCACTTGCAAATTTAGCTCAAAAATTTAGAGACGAGCTTTGCATAGCTCCGCTTGATGAAAAAAGAGCGGTTTTAGACCTTGCTATAAATGATGATGATTTTTGGGCGAAATTTGAGCCATTTGCTAGCTTTTGTAAAAGAGCTGACAAAGAGCTTTACGCTAGCTTTAAGCCCTATTTTTACGCTGATTTTGTGAGAGAGTATGAGCCAAATTTTATAGGAGCTGCTGCGATAATGCTAGCTCATCATCTTTACAAAAATGAGAAAAACGATGAAATTTTAAAGCTTGTTAGCGCTAAAAACGGCGTTTTAATAGCCTGCGAGCTTGATGACTTGCTCTTTGAAGGTAGCGAAAAATACAACGAGGCGATTAATTTTTTCAAAGAAATTTTAGGCATAAAAGCGACGCAAAAACATGAAAACGAGCTTGAAAAGATAGAAAAACTTAGCAAATTTGAAGAGTTTAAGATAGCCATAAAAGATAAACTGCCCGCAAATTTAAGCAGTCACAGGGCAAATTTTATAGAGCTAGATCTAAAAATTCCTTGTGGATTCGATCTTTTAAAAGTCGATGAAGAGCTAGCTTGCAAGCTTGCTAGCAAGATCATTTTTGCTGCATTTGACAGTGGGGCTGACTTTTTACTAGCTAGCAATGAGGCTGAGTTTCATATCTTTGACACGCTAGCAAAAAAGCTTGAAAAAAGTGCCAACAGAAGCTTGCAAGAGTTTTATGTCTTAAGAGCAAGCGAGCTAATGGCGCTTGAAAATGGCGAGATACCAAGCAGCCTAAAAGAGCATGTTTTGAAGGTCGGCTTGGTAAATTTGTAAGCTGCATCAAAAAACAAGATATAAAAGTCGCCGTAAATGCTAGGCTGGCAGTAAAACGGACAACCGCGCGAGCCTAAAATAACCCAAAAAAAGCACCTTTAAAAAATTAAATAGTCAAGTTACGACCTAACTATTAGATTTTTAAATTTAAGAATTTTAAAACAAGCTTGCAAGGCTACAAAATTTAAATTTCTTTTTTTAAAGCTAGCAAAACTTGTAAATTTAGGTTTATACCAAGGCTATAACACCCAAAAGACAAGACGTCGGTAGCCAAAGGTAAATTTTCAAACTAGACTTGTCAAATTTATGAGCCATTTTTACTAGCCACTTCTAAAAACTATGCTTACATTTGCCTTGCAGTACAAAAACCAAAACAGCAGATGATCTTTAAAAAACTTGATTTAGTAAATTTTTGACCAAATTTCGGCTATATCTAAATTTATAACACCGCTACCTATCGATACAAAAATAGCGCGAGCCTAAAAAACAACCAAGCAGATCGTCATTTAATGGCTTCATCTAGCGAATTTATAAACCAAATTTACTAGCATTATTTTAGGTTTTCTTCTAAATTTGCTTTAAAGCAAAAGACCAGCAGGCAAAGTTTTATATTTCAGTCCAAAGTAAGCACACAGCCTGATTTAAAATGCAATCTATAATTTGCTAGTTTATTTTAAATTCCACAAGCGTACCGTTTAAATTTGATCGCTTGCATCAACTTTTTTAAAAGCAAAAGAATAGCAAGTAAGATTTTATATTTAAACCAAAACCTACCAAAAAATACGACACAGTTTATCTTTAAAAAATCTATAGCTTGCTAATTTTATTCTAAATTCTGCAAGGTCTTTGTTTTAAATTTGATCCAATACGCTAACTCAACTATTTAAAAACTAAAAAATTATTAGCAAAAGTCAGGCAGACAGGCTTTATATTTACATGCAAATTTACCAAAACTGGCACAACACAGCTTTATAAAAAACACGCCCGTAACCTGCTAGCTTTATTAAATTTAAAAGTTTTTATACTTCTAGTTTTTAAATTTAAAAGTTTCTATACTCATCGCAACAGATCAAATTTTAATTTTACCAGCGCACAACTCTAAATTTTATCTCCAATAAAGCAAACTCATATTATTTTACGTAAATTTTTACATATTATTTTTAGTATTTTGATAAATTTTGCAAATTTAGAACAAAATTTAAAAAAGCGGAGGGGCGATAACCAAGCCAACCAAGCCAACCAAGCCAACCAAGCCAACCAAGCCAACCAAGCCAACCAAGCCAACCAAGCCAACCAAGCCAACCAAGCCAACCAAGCCAACCAAGCCAACCAAGCCAACCAAGCCAACCAAGACAACCAAACCAACCAAGCCAACCACGCTCACCACGCCAAACAAGCACACCCAACAAACCACACCACCCACA
>NZ_PPAW01000041.1 GCF_002913225.1 Campylobacter concisus
TTTTCAAGCTGAGCGATAGAAAATGCCGCATTTATCGAGTTTATGTCGTATTTTAAACCGATATCAACGACGTCGTAGATGTAGCTTAAACTACCAAATTTATCTATACCATTTACAAGGGCGTAGTTACGAAGTAGTTTTGCTTTTTTATAGACTTCTTCGTCATTTGTCGTGAAAAATCCAACTGTTGAGATAGGATTTTGCACACGTGAGTTTGTCTGAAAGCATGACAAAAACGAGTCTGAACCAACCTTTTTGCCATTATATGTTAGTCCTATGCCTCGGTTTGCATCATCTAAAACGACGATGCCGTATTTTTCGCAGATAGCCTTTATCTCATCAAGCCTAGCGCTTTGTCCAGCGATGTGTGAGATAAAAGCGCATTTTAGTTTCTTGTGATTTTGCTCTTTTAGCACCTTTTCAAGGGCTTCTGGGCTGATGTTAAAGTCCTCTTCGTCGATATCAACAAAGATAGGCTCGGCATCAAAATGTCTAACAGCCTGAGCC
>NZ_PPAW01000042.1 GCF_002913225.1 Campylobacter concisus
ACTGCCACTAAATTTATTATTTCTCGCTTAGATACTCTTGCAAGCTTTTTACCTCAAGTGCTTTGCCAGTTTGAACTGTGCTTAACGACTTGGCAGCTGCAAGTGCTGCACGGATCGTTGTGAAGTAAGGGATCTTAAATCTAAGTACATTTTGGCGGATCTTTTTGCCATCATCTACGCTTGATTTTGTATCGCTTGTGTTGATAACAAGTGCGATGTCGCCGTTTTTAAGCCTATCTTCTACGTTTGGTCTGCCCTCGCTTATCTTATAGACAAACTCAGCTTCGACGCCAGCTTCGATTAAGTGCTATGTATATAAATTCCGGCTCTTTTTCAATGCCTACAAAATCTCTACCTAACAAATCTAATACGAGCATATTAGTTGGCATATTTTGCTAGCAAATTTATCTAAAAGAGCAAATCAAATACAGAATTAACTAAAAAAGGATTATCTAGATTAATCAATATAGTAGCAGGTATTTTTGATATAAAATTATAAAATTCTTTTTAATCCATCTAAAGCATTTTGTAATAAGTAAAAACAAAAAATTTATGAATAAATTTATGTTTAAATAGTATCAGACTCAAGAGCTTTAATAAACTTTCACTATTAAGCTTCCTTGATAAAGCTAACAGCCTCAAGTGGATTTGCAAATATATGCTCGCTAAACTGCTTTAAATCAGAGACTTTGCCATATCCGCATGTAAGGCCAACGCCAGTTATAAGAGCAGCTTTGGCGGCCCTTAGATCCATGATGGTATCGCCAACCATAAAGGCATTATCTTTTTCTTTGTCTAGTCTCTTTAAAGCCAAATTTATAGGTTCTGGATCTGGTTTTGGCTTTACTACATCATCTCGTCCGACAACCGTTTTTATAAATTTCATAACGCCTAAATGCTCTAACAAAATGATAGAAAATTTTGATGTCTTTGTCGTAACAACACCAACATCAGCAAATGTGCCAGCTTCTTTTAAAGCGTCCATAGCACGCGGTAAAAGCACGGTCTCATCTAAATAGATCTTCTCGTAGCAAGCTTTATATTCTTTTACGTATTCACCTATTAAATTCTTCTTAGCACCAAGTTTTTCAAACATTATTTCAAGCGGATATCCTACTAGAGATTTTAGTGCAACATGATCAGGCTCTTTCTTGTCATGAACTAAAAACGCCGCATCAAAACCTTTTAAAATAGCAGAAGTAGAATCTATAAGTGTGCCGTCTAAGTCAAAAAGTATAGTTTTTTTCATGATATTCTCCGCAGAAATAAAAAAGGGCTTAGCCGAAGCCAAGCCCTAAAGAAGTAATTTTAAATAGTAAAATTATTTGTTGAAAGTAGCTTCAACACGTCTGTTTTGAGCGCGACCTTCTTTAGTTTTGTTTGTAGCGATTGGTTTAAGTTCGCCGTAACCAACTGTAGAAATTTTAGCTTTTTCTACGCCGTAACCAGCAAGAACCTCAGCCACTGCTTTTGCTCTTTTCTCAGATAGTTTTTGGTTGTAAGCTTCTGCACCTACGCTATCAGTGTGACCAGCAAGTACAACTTTATAATCTGGGTGCTCACCCATAAAGTCAGCTACTTTTTTGATCTCAGCTGCATATTTTGGTCCAACTTTGTAGCTATCAAATGCGAAGTTAACATCTAGATCTCTAAGAACGATAACTTTCTCACATCCTCTTTCATCAACAACTACGCCAGCTGGAGTGTTAGGGCATTGATCGATATCGTTTGGCACACCGTCATTGTCATCATCAAGAACTGGAGCCGGAGCTGCTGCTGGAGCTGCTGGAGCTGCTGCTACAACTGGAGCTGCTTTTGAATCGAGACCGATGCCAAAGCCTAGTGAATAGAATAGGTTGTGATCAGCGTGCTCAAATTTGATAGCGTCTCTTGCCTCTGCTTTAAGAGCAAATCTATCAGTTACTTGGTATCTTAAACCAAGACCATATTGACCAAAGCCGCCATCTTTATTTTTAACAAAAGCGTTTGGTATATCTTCATAACCAGCACCGATTAAACCATATAGGCTAACTGGTCCAAAGTCAACGATATCTTTTACAAGGTTTGCGTGATATCTAAGTGCTCTACCGTGTCTTACAACGTCACCTGTTCTCTCTTTAATTTTTTGAGTGTAATCAACACCAAGCTCAACTTGATCAAAGAAGAAATCTTCAAGGTTTCTAGCCGCTCTAATACCAACAAAGTTGTGGTCTTTTACACGTAGATTTCCTTCTGGATGAACACCGCCGATAGTTGGAGTGATCTCATAGTTGTATGCTGCGTTAGACGCAAAAACCGCTGTTGCGGCAACCATAGCTAAAGCAATCTTTTTCATAATAGAATTCCTTTCAAATAGGGATTTTTAATGTTGACTATAATTTTACCTAAATAAAAATAAATCAACTTTAAATTATAACCAAATTCTTAATGTAAATCTGAAATTTACATAACCTAAATTTTGCAAATGCAAAAGCACTTGCAAAAAACCATTAACGTTTAGAGAATTGTGGGCTTCTTCTAGCCTTTCTTCTACCAAATTTCTTACGTTCAACAACACGAGAATCTCTAGTTAGCAAGCCTTTTGGTTTAAGAGCTGCTCTAAAATCAGCATCCATGTCAGCTAAAGCACGTGAAATGCCGTGTCTTAAAGCCTCAGCTTGTGCTGAATAACCGCCACCTAAAGTTGTAGCTACCACGTCTATTAAACTCTCTTGTTTTGTTACTAAAAGTGGTTGAATAACTTTAAGCTTGATAGCCTCGTGACCGCCAAGCCAAGTGTTAAGATCCATACCATTTACTACGATTTTACCGCTTCCAGACTTTATCCAAACCTTTGCTACGGCAGTTTTTCTTTTACCAGTTGCATAAACTTTTGCCATAATTATTTTCCTTCTTTTTTAGCTATTTGTGCCGTATGAGGATGCTCACTGCCAGCATAAACTTTTAGTTTTTTTATCATCTCTCTTCCAAGTTTTGTCTTTGGAAGCATGCCACGAACAGCTAATTTAAATAGTTTTTCTGGCTTATTTGCTATCAAATCGCCAAATTTCTCGCTCTTTACGCTACCAAAATATCCTGAGTGTCTGTGATAAAGTTTATCTTCAGCTTTGTTATTACCAGTAAATTCTACTTTAGAAGCATTTACGATGATAACATAGTCGCCACAATCTACGTTTGGCGTGAAGCATGGTTTGTTTTTGCCACGAAGTATAGTTGCTACCTCAGTTAGCAATCTACCAAAGCGCTTACCAGCTGCATCAACTACGATCCAGTCTCGCTTAACTTCGTTTGGCTTTGTTATTTTTGTCATTTTCTTACCTTTGCCAAGTTAATTTTTGAGTTGTGATTGTATTTAAACAATGCTTTAATAAAGCTTAAATTAAGTAGCTTTTAAACTTCAATATATGAAATTTTGCCTTCAAGTGCATAGAAGATGACGGCGATTATACTATGTTTTTCATAAAATTTAGCGAGCGCATCTTTATACTCTTTTACCTGTTTTTTGTTCTCTTCTATATTTTTATCTGTCGTTTTATAATCAATCACGCAAATTTCACGCTCATTAAAGCAAAAAAGATCCATCTGTTTTAACTCATTTTTTACTTTAAATGGCTGCTCTTTGTAAATTTCTTTGCCCTTTATGCACTCTATAAATTTTGGCTCACTTATAAGCATTTTTGCCCTAGTAAGGGCATCTTCAAGGACTTCAAGTGGCAAAAATTTATGAAATTTATTTAGCATCAAATTTTTAGCCTCAAAAAGCGAGCTCTCATCAAATTTCTCGCTCATCTCAAGCAGATAGTGAAACGCAAGGCCAAAATATATCGCGCTTAAATTTTTCCCACTCGTCTTTTGCTCTCTTGCCTCAACCTCTTGCTTCTCTATCTTTAAAATTTCAGGCATTTTTTCATCTTTTTTTGCCTCTTTTTGCTCGCTCTTGCTAGGTAAAATTTTGCCAAAACTAAACTCTTTTAGATCAAGATAGTCGTTTGCTTCGCTCTTGTCGCTTTTTGTGTAAAACGAGAAAAAGCTTGGGCTACTTCCGCTTGGGACGGCTTGCTTGATGATGATGAGCGACTTTGTGGCTCTTGTGAAAGCGACGTAAATTTTATTGATATTTTCTTGCTTTTCAAGCTCTTTCATCTGCTCTAAAACGCTTGCATAGTCGCTATCAAAATTCTCTCTGCCTGAAATTTTACTCTTTACGATCCACTCTCCTTTTTCGCTGTATTCGGTTATGAAATTTGAGTCATCACCCCTGCCCTTGCCCATCATATCGCAAACTATGACGTGAGCGAATTCTAGCCCCTTTGACTTATGCACGGTCATCACTCTCACGCCGTCGCTACTTTTTGGACTGATTTTAGAGCTAAAGTTTTCAAGGTTAAATATAAAATCACTTAAATTTTTATACCCCGCGCTTAGCTCAAACAGCCTCAAGATATCAACGTCTGCCATGCTTATGCCTAAATTTTTAGCTAGGTAAAATAGGCTATTTGTCGCGCTCACTTCTGGCTTTATGTTTAGTTTTTTGACGCTTGCATTTACCAGTGCTTTTACATTTTTCTCATAAATTTCTTCTTTAAAAAGGCAAAATTTCGCATACTCGATGATCGCTGCAACAAGCGGCGTTCTTTTTAGCTCCAAAGTGCCTTCATTGACGCTTTTTATCCCCTCGCTGCTAAGCACTTCTGAGATGAGGCTGATGTCGCTATTTTTCCAGCAAAGCACGGTTATCTCGCTTGCATTTACGCCAGCTTTTAAAAGCTCACTTGCTTGCGAAACGACCGCACCTGCGATATCTTCATCGCTTAGCACACGCAAGTAGCCGTAGTCATCTTTTTCTACTTCAAAGTATGCACACTCGCCGCTTACCTCGTAGCTTAGCGCCTCATCTTTTTTAGCTGGCTTTTGCGGCTCAAAACTAAGCCCATATCTATGATAAATTTCTTCAAAAATGGCGTTATTAAATTTCACCAAAGCCTTTAAACTGCGGTAGTTGCTTGGCAAATTTTCTATATCTATCTGGCTAAAATCATCTCCAAGCTTGTCAAAAAGCTCCTTTTTGCCGCCTCTAAATTTATAGATGCTCTGCTTCGTATCACCCACGTAAAAGAAGCTTCCAAGCCCGTTTTGTCCGTATCCAGAGACGATTTCAGCGATGAGCGGCAAGATGATCTCATACTGGATCACGTTTGTATCTTGAAACTCATCGACCAAGAGGTGATTTATCCTGCCATCAAGCCTAAAATAAAGCGCCTCTTTATCTAAGCTTTGCACCAAAAGCTTAAAAACCAGCTTGTTTATATCAGCAAAACTTAGCGCATTTATCTCTTTGTTTAGCTCTAAATTTGAAGCCTTATAAAGCTTTAATAGCTTGCTAAAGCCACTTAGCCTATACTTTTCGACCTCTAAAATGTAGTTTTTCGCTGCCTCTTTTAGCTCACAAAAAAGCCTATCAAGCTCTGGGGTGTAAATTTTGCTAAAAGTGCGGTAGTCTAGGCTTTCTCTAGCAAAAACTTTACCCTTAAATAGCTCAAATAAATTTTGCTCGCCAAATGTCTTTTTAGCCACATCGCTAGCGCCATTTTGCAAGGCTATATGCTCATTTAACGCCCTTTGCGCCGCCCTTACCTTGCTATCATCTGGATAGCTTGCGCCACTATCTTTTAGCTCGCCGCCAAAGCTCTCATAAAATTTCGCCAAAGTCTGCGAAAAGCTAGCCTCCTTTTGGCTTGAGATGATCATCATCAAGGCTAGCTCGCTAAGAAGCTTTTTATCCTTGCTCGCCTCTTTTACAAATTTTTTCCACGCCAGATCTTGCAAGCTATCTTGCACGCTGTAATCAGGGCTAATGCCTAAATTTTGGCTAAATTTCTTTAAAATCCCAGAGAAAAACGCATCAAATGTATAAATTTTTAGCTCACTTTGCAAAAAGACGCCAAGCCTCTCATCTCGCCTTTTTATCGCCTCGTCTTGGCTTATACTAAGCTCCGCGCACACCGCTTCAAGCTCGCCTTTTTTGTTTTGCAAGTCCAAAAAAGTGGCGATTATGCGCTCTTTCATCTCGTTTGCTGCTTTTTTTGTAAAAGTTAGAGCGACGATCTCGTTTATATTTTCACCTCGAAGCACCAAAGCGATGTAACGAACGCTTAGCGCAAAGGTTTTACCGCTTCCAGCGCTTGCTTTTAGGGCTAAAAAATTTTTCATAACTCTCTCCTACAAAGTGTAGCGTATTCGCAAAATGCGCAAGCACCGCTCTTTCTCTCAAAATTTATCTTGGTTTTGTTTATGCCTTTTAGCTTTTCTATCTCGCCGTTTAGATCCTCTACGCTTTTTTTCGAGCTAACTAAGCTAGGCTCGTTTTTTAGGGCATAGTAAGCACTTCGCACCTCTCCGCCGTAAAGCGCCTCGTAAAAGGCAAGCTGGAGCGAATTTACATTTGCTTCGCCCGTTTTATAATCAAGTATAAGCACGTCGCCGTTTGCGTCCGCATCGATCCTATCGATAAATCCCTTTATCTGTACGCCGCAAAACTCGCTTTGCACCTCTTTTTCGCACTCAAGCACTCTAAAACCAGCCCTTAAACGCTCGTTTTCATAAATTTCATACTCTTTAAATTTATGCGTCCAAATTTCAAACTCAAGTGGCGTAAGATTTTGCTTTGCTAGCATCTCTTTAAAAACGGCTAGATCAAAGGTGTTATTTTGCTTATAAAATTCGCTCGTGTAATACTCAAAAAGTGCGCTATGAACGCTATTTCCTTGCTTTGTGCCAAGATCATTTGCTATAACTTTTGGCGCATCTATGTGAGCTATTTTTGTGTAGTAGTATTTTCTTGGGCAGGTTAGAAATAAATTTAGCGTCGAAAACGAGAGTGGGTTTGTGAAAAAATCATGCTCTAAAATGATCTCATCATCCTTTAAATTTAAGCTCGCCTCTCCCTTTAAAAATAGCTTCAAATAGGCCTCATCGCTAAATTTCTCATCTTTTATCGTTTTGAAATTTTTTAAAAATCTTGAAGGTATGCTCTCCTCATTTACACAGCAGCTTATCGCCACTTTTTTAGCGTTATTTATGAGGCTTTCGTAGTAAAATCTCTGCAAATTTTCACGCTCAATATAGCTTATAAGCCCAGCTTTTTGCCTCACTTTTGAGTTTAAAAACATCTCATTTGCACTTCTTGCTGGGATGAAGTTGTCGTTAAAATCAACTATAATGACGCCATCAAATTTCATCCCGCGGCTCTCTAGCATGCCCATGACGCTGATCTTTCCACCGCCCACGTCATCGATGCTTAGGCGCGAGATATTTAGCAAGAAAATTTCACTTAGCTGCTTTAAGCTAAAGCTAAAATACCTGCATAAATTCTCCATCCTAAAAAGCTCAAGTGCGAGCTTCTCTTCGCATCTTGGCTCATTTTCAAGCACCAAAAGCTCATCTATTAGCTCTTTAAATTTAGCAAATTCGCACAGCTCAAAATAGCCAGCCTTAAATTTCTCAAAAAGCTGCTCGCTAACACCAAGCGTGCTTAAAATAAAGCCAAGCTCCTCGTAGCTCTCACACTTGCTTTGATCAAAAACTGGGCTTGCTTCTTCGTTGATAGCTCTTGTGATGTAGTAAAGTGCTTCATAAAATTTTGTATTTTTAAAGCTCTCGCCCATGGCGTAGTTAAAAATTTTAGCACTATCATGAAGCCTTAAAATCTCGCTAAAGCTCTCATCTGGCAAGATGACAGCGATGTTTTCAGGCTTTATGCCATCAAGCACAAACTCACTCGCCTTTGCCATAGCGTAAGCGCACTGCAAGCTTCTTGTGGCAAATTCTCTTACTAAAACTGGCTCAAATTTTGTGATATTTTCTAGGCAAGTTAGCTCGTTTGTATTTAAATTTAGCTCATATTTTTTATAGTTTTCAAACTCGCTAATGGCTGAAATTTGCCTTATCTTATCGATAAGTTTTTTGTTAAAAACGCTAGTTTGAAAGATAATTTTTAGCGTTGTTAGTTTTGAGATTTTTTCTAAAATTTCCCACTCAAACTCACTTAAAATGCCATCAATGTGCAGTGAAATTTCACTAAAACTTCTTATATAGGCTTCATTTATGGAGTAAATTTTTGGCAAGGTTATATCATCATAAAGATCTTCTTTGTCAAGCAAGCTCTCATACTCTTTTAAAACCGCTTCAAGTATGCTTAGATGCTCCTCAAAATCAGCATAAATGTCGTTAAATTTTATCTCAGCAATGCTCTTTTTGCTGATAGCAAGCTCTTTAAAAAACGAAAAAAGATAGTCGTTATTTTTCAAAAACTCAAAAAATTCAGTTGGAATTTTAAGCACCGAGTTTGCCTCTTTGACGCTGGCACAGGCTCTGTTCATAAGCACCAAAGCGTAGGTGCTATCGCACTCAAAGCGGCCATTTACAAAAACGACATTTTTATAAAACTCTGCGATGCTTAGACTTTTTGGGATTAGCTCGTCATTAAAACCAGCGTTAAATTCCCTGATCTTACGCGAGTTTGTAAAGACGAAAAGTTGATTTAGATTGCGCATTTTACTCTCTTAAATTTTTAAAAAATGATAGCCAAAAGCTGATAAAAGAGCGCTTTTTCTCACTTAAGGCAAGCTTTGAAAATTTTTCTAAATTCTTTAAAAATTTAAGCCTTAAAGCGCTAGGGGATACAATCTCAAAAAGGAGCAAAAATGCATAAAGAGTTAAACAGATCTGGCTTTTACTACGGCTTTCCTGTCCTGCTTGCCACTACAAAAGATCAAAAAGGGCGAGATGATATCACCGTGCTTTCATCCTCTTGGACGCTAGGAGATAGCGTGGTGCTTGGTATCGGAGTTGATAACAAGGGCTATAAAAATATCCAAAATGGCTCAGACATCACGCTAAATTTATGCGATGAGAGCTTGCTTGAAGCTATAAAAAAGATAGAAAAACTAACAGGCGATGAGGACGTGCCAGAGGAGAAAAGAGCCCTTGGTTATAGCTACGAAAGCGATAAATTTAAGGTGGCAAATTTACACAAAGAGCCTGGCATAAAGGTAAAAAGCGCGCGCATAAAAGAGTGCAAGATACAGATAGAAACGCTTGTAGAAAAGTGCGAGATAAAAGAGTGGTTTTGCATCGTTACTTGCAAGATAGTTGGCATATTTGTGGATGAAAATTTGTTAAAAGACGAAAAGCTAGATACTAAAAAATACTCGCCTCTAATCTATAAATTTAAAGAATACGTTGCAACTGGCAAGTGTTTGGGCTTAAATTTTGGTTTTAAAGAGGTTTGAGTAAGTGTTTTGGCTGGCTAGAAAGTAAAAATTTAAATTTGATTTTGACTTTGCAAAAGTGACTTTAGATGCAAATTTAACTTACTTTATGGCATTAAAATCAAATTTATAATATCTCGTATATTGCTTGTCGCTAAGCCTTAAAAGTAGCTGCCACCTGCCCTCTTTTAGGCTAACGCTCTCACTTATAAGCTCATTTTCTTGCCATGAAGCGTTTAATGTCTTGTTGTCTTTGTTTGTTTGTGGGCGAGTGAGTAAAATTTCATAGCTAAGACTTGAAATTTCGCCGTTTTTTGGCGTTAAAAGAAATTTAAATTTGCCCTGCAAGCCTTTAAATTCTGGCTCGAATTTAAGCTCAAATTTCTCATCAAATCTCGCCTCACTCTCTTTTATAAAAGTGATGTTTTCATCGACGCTTTGGTGACTTTGCATATAAGCACTATCCATCTCGACTGGGTTGTTGATCGCAACAACGATGGTTGCGGCGCAAGCTAAGATGATAGCCACTATACTAAGCACGATGCCATAAGGCCAAAAGCTCTTTTTAGCCATTTTTTACCTTTTTATAAAAGATGATGAGAACGAAAAATGCGATCAAGCCGTAGATAAAAATTCGCAAGAAATTTAAGGTCGTTTTGTTTGAGCTGCCGATACTGCTTTCTAGCTTTAAATTTAAGTCCTCAGCGATCTGCTCGGCGATATCAGCGTAGCCATTTAAGATGGCGGCATTATAGACATCTTTGCCATTTTTTGAGACCAAAATAGGGATGATTGTGCCTGATTCTGGATTTACACTTAAAATTTGCTCCTTGTTAAAGAGCTGTGAAGTGTTTGTATCGCTAAAAATTTCAACCTTTTGCTTATCTTTTATGAGCGCTAAAAAGACAAAAGGCGAGCTTAAATTTTGCTCTTTAAAAAGCGCATCTAGCTCGCCATCTTTATATACGCCAACCACTAAATTTATGCCGCTTTTTTGATAAAGTTCGCTGCCGATCTCATTTAGTTTTTGGCTCACTTTTTGGCTTAAAATTCCATCATCATTGATAACAAAATTTGCACCCCAAGCCAAATTTTGCCAGAGCAAAATGATAAAAATGAGTGCAAATTTCTTCAAGCTTAACCTACAAATAAGTGATTTGGCGTAAGTACTGACCAGGCACAAATGGCGCCTGCGACGACTATTAGCAGGATAATGGCTTTTTCTATTATGCCTAGCATCGCTACTCCTTTACAATGACGTGTTTAGCGTTATCTACGCTCTTCATCTCGATGCTAGCTGCATCTTTTAGTGAGTAAGGCTTGGTTGCGACCTCTTTTTGCAAGCCGATGCCAACGTATGTAAGCACCGCTAGGATAGAGAGCAAAAGCACCACCGCTATTAAAAACCCGCTAATGCCGTTTAAGGCAAAGATATTTCTATTTTTATTTTCCATTATTCGCCCTTTGATAGCGATATGACGTACTCGCCAACTGCGCTTTGCTGGATCTCATTTAGCCTGCCATCATTAAATTTAGGCATAGTGCCGATCGCTCCTTTTTTGCCGCGATTTAGCACATCAGCCACAAAACTAGCCGAGCCATATTTGCTAAGATCGACCGACATGCCATCCATGCCCTTGCCATCTTCGCCGTGGCACGACGCACATGCAGCATAAAGCTCTTTGCCAGTGGCTACTAAATTTTCATTTTTAGTGCTTTTTATCGCGCTTATCTCTTTAGCTACGTAAGCTGCGATCGCCTTTGCACCATCAGCGTCGGCTAAGCCTGCTGGCATCTCGCCCATTGGATAATCAAGTCCTTTTGAGCCATTTAGTATAGTCTCAACTATGCCTTTTTCGCTGCCCCAAATTTGTAAATTTGCAGCCTTGCCGCCTATGCCATCGCCTGTGATGCCGTGACATGCTGAGCACTGCACGAGATATATGCTCTCACCCATAGCGTGAAGCGTCTCTTTGCTTGGATTTGCATACTCTTTTTCAAATTTAGCATTTGCTTCCTTAACCTCTTTATTATACTCGCCGATTTGTGAGTAAGAATTTAAAGGATAGCCTAGCAAATAGTACCAAACCGCCCAAACTAGCGCTAGCAAAAAGACGACCGCCCAGCCAAGTGGGACAGGGTTTTTGTACTCACCTATGCCGTCCCAGTTGTGCTCGCTAAGCTCAACGCTCTCATCTTTTTTAACCTTCATCTGCCCCACATACCTGCCAGCTACAACGATGGTAAGTACGATGATTAGAGCCGCTCCTATAAGAGCTAGTAAATTTACATTATCTTCTAAATTTAGCCATTGCATACGCTCTCCTTTGTAGCCTTACGCTCTAAAATTTCGCCACCGATCTCATCGTTAAGCGCTAGTTTTGAGTACTTCTCGTAGTTTCTTCTGCCAGTTTTTTCGCTCTTATAAAGATGAAAAAAGTAGGCATACAAAGTGATCGCCAAAAATGCTGTCAAGAAAAAATAGCCATAAGCTTGAAACTCTCTAATGTTCTCCATCTTACGCTCCTACTTTAGGCTATTTAGATAAGCGATCAGTGCTACGATCTGGCGAATTTCACCTTTTTCAAACGCACTTTTTACCTGCTCATCTTTCATATTTTCAACGATAGCCGCAGCCTCGGCCTTGACGTTAGCATTTGTCTGCTCTAGCGTGCCAAGTGCTGGCATATCTTTTTCGTCATAAGGCGTATTAAAAACCTTTTTAACCGTTAGCGCTTCAGCGTAAGCAGTCTCTATATCAGCATTTTTCTTAAACAAGAACGGATATGCTGGCATGATCGAGCCTGGCACTACTGAGGCTGGATTTAGCATGTGATTTTCATGCCAGTCAGTCGTTCTATAGTTGCCCACACGCATAAGATCTGGTCCCGTTCTTTTTGAACCCCAAAGGTGCGGACGATCGTATGCAAACTCGCCACTTAGCGAGTACATGCCGTATCTATCAGTCTCAGCTTTAAACGGACGGATCATTTGAGAGTGGCAAGTGTTGCAGCCATTTTGCATATAGATGTTTTTGCCAGCTAACTCTAAAACGGTGTAAGGTTTTGTGCCCTCAAGCGGTCTAGCTCTGTTTGCAAAGTCTGGCAAAATTTCAACTATGCCAGCGTAAGCGATGACGACAAATACGCAAACCGCAAAAAAGAATGGATTTTTTTCTAACCAAGCAAACATCACATCACCTCCGCACTAGCTTTTGCCACGCCGCCCATTGGCGAAGCGCTTTTTGGCTCTGCTAAGATAGCTTTAGCAGAAGTTGATTTGTAGATGTTATAAGCAAACATCAAGAAGCCAACTAGATAAAGAAGTCCGCCAATAGCCCTTATATAGTAGTATGGGATAAGCACGACTACCGTATCTATAAACGAGTAGAGTAAATTTCCGTAGCTATCAGTCGCTCTCCACATCATACCTTGTGTGATACCAGCGATCCACATAGAGGCAAAGTATAAAACGATACCTGTTGTTTGTATCCAAAACTGAGCTTCCATTAGCGACTTTGAGTAAATTTCACGCTTAAACACACGTGGTGTCATGTGATAAAGTGCCGCCATAATCATAAAGCCAACCCAGCCAAGAGCGCCGTCATGAACGTGTCCTGGTACCCAGTCGGTAAAGTGTGCTAGGGCATTTACAGACTTGATAGAAAGTATCGGTCCTTCAAGTGTCGAGAACATATAAAATGTCGAAGCTAGAACCATAAATTTAATAAGCGGACTCTCTCTAAGCTGCGCCCACTCGCCCTTCATCGTAAGAAGGATGTTTATGGCTGAACCCCATGAAGGCAGGATCAAAACGATAGAAAAGACTGAGCCCATAGTCTGCATCCAATCAGGCGTAGCAGAGTAAATGAGGTGGTGTCCGCCAGCCCAAAGGTAGATAAACATCAAACCCCAGAATGAAAATAGCGATAATTTATATGAAAATATCGGCTGGCCGCTCTCTTTTGGCAAGAAATAATAAATTTGAGCGATGATAGCCACTGTAAAAACGAATGCAACCGCGTTGTGGCCATACCACCACTGAACCAAAGCGTCGTTTGAGCCAGCGTACATAGAGACAGAGTGTAGCCATGAGCCATATCCGCTAACAAGTCTTGTTGGAACTTCCATATTATTAAAGAGATATAGCATCGCAACGCCTAAAAATGTAGCGATGTAGTACCAAACTGAGATATAAAGTGTCTTTTCCCGGCGGATACCGATGAGGCCAAATATACTAACGCCCCAAAGTACCCAAACCAAAACCACTGCGATATCTAGTGGCCACTCAAGCTCGGCGTATTCTTTCGCTGTGCTCTCGCCTATAAAAAGCGTAACAACAGCCAAAACCATAACGAGCATATATAGCCAAAAGTGAAGCTTGCCAATAAACATTAAAAATGGCGACTCGCTCATCGAGACCTTTAAAACACGCTGTCCGATGTAGTACCAAGTGGCAAATATGCCAGATAGCATAAAGCCAAAGATGATGCCATTAGTATGAAGAGGACGCAGTCTTCCAAATATAGAATACTCGCCGGCTATGTAGTTAAGCTCTGGACAGGCCATTTGAAAGGCTATAACTACACCAATAACCATGCCTATGATACCAAAAAGTATCGTGGCAAACATAAATAGCTTTGCTACACTATAATCATAGTGTAGTAGCTGAGATGGTTGCATCAATTCTCCTCCTAGTTAAATTTATATTAATGAATTGTTATTCTAAGATAAGAAATCTATAAAAAAACTTAATTAATATAAATTATTTAATACTAAGAAATTCTTCTATCTATTTTGTAACCAAGTCCTGGAACATTTTTTATAAAACTATTACCAACTTTATCTCTAACACGCTTAACAAAGGTTCTAATAGCTGCTTCGGTAACGCTCTCGCCAACCCAAACGACGCTTTTGATCTCATCGTGAAGCACAAGCGTACCAAGTCTTTTTATCAAAAGTGAAATAAATGCAAGCTCTTTTTTAGTAAGTGAAATTTCAACACCATCTCTGATAAGTACGCGCTTAATTTTGTTAAAACTATATCCGTTTGCCACTTGGATGATATTTGATGTTTCTATTTTATTTTTTGCAACATTTTCTAATGTATTTAAAAGATCGTCTGCCATGATAGGTTTTATAAGATACTTATCAACTCCAACATCGATCGCCTTTAATAAAGTCTCTTTTTCGCTATGAGCACTTAGGACGATGACGGGTGTGTCTTTAGAAATTTCTTTGATATATCTTGTCATATCAAGTCCATCACTAATTGGCATAAAGGCGTCTGTAATTACCATGTTCGGATTATATTTTTTAAATTTTTTCAAACCTTCATCGCCATTTTGAGCAGTAAAAACTTTCTCAAAATTGTCACTTAGCACATCGTGCATGATCTTTTTGCTATCGCTATCATCTTCGACAAGCAAAACCGTTAGGTTCTTTAAAATTTTATTCATCTATCTCTCCTTTGTGTGGTAACTTTATTAAAAAACAGGCCCCATTGTCGCTGTTGCCCGCTGTTATTTCTGCGTTAAATTGATCGATTATTTGCTTTGACATATAAAGTCCTAAGCCAGTGCCTTTGGCATTTTCTTTGGTGGTAAAATATGGCTTAAATATCTCATCTATCACATTTTTATCTATACCACCGCCATTATCTTCTACACTTAGATAAGCAAATTTTTCGTCATTATCAATCTTTATTTTTATATTTTTATCTTCTATCTTTTTTAAATTTAGTGCGTCTTTTGCATTGTTTAGTAAATTTATAATGACTTGCATGAGTCTGTTTTTGTGACCATAAATTTTAGAATCGCCTAGCACTTCAAGCTCTATACGAATGCCATCTTTTTTCATCACGCCTTTTACGATCTGTATCGATGCTCTAGCTGCATCTGCTAGGCTAAATTCTTGCGAAAGTGTGTTTGGGTTTAAAAACGAGCTAAACTCATCAGTAGTTTCTGACATATACTTTATGATCTGCATAGCCCTTTCATAAGAGCCAATAAATTCGCCATCTTCGCTGCCTGCAAGCTTTTTCATCTTGTATAAAACTAAGCTTAGCTCATTTAGCGGCTGCTTCCACTGGTGAGTTATATTTGCCATCATCTCGCCCATCATCGCAAGTTTAGCAAGTCTCATACCCTCGCTACTTGATAGAAAATTTTCATCTAAATTTAAACTAGGCATTTGCTCTATATCCTAAAAATGATAGATAAAGTCCGTTTAAGATCATTATGCAAGCTGAGAGCTTAAACATGATCTCTTTAAATTTCTCTCTTAGCAAACCAAAAACAAAACTAGCTAACAGCATCGCTGGCAAGGTGCAAAGCCCAAAGATAAGCATTATGAGCGACGCATCGGCTGCGTTTGCACTTAAAACTCCAAGCGCTAAGAAATAATAGACCACGCCACAAGGAAGCAGGCCATTTAAAAAGCCAAGTAGCAAGAAATTTGCTAAATTTCTCTTTTGCACACTTGTTTTTGCCATTTTTACTATAAATTTAAGTGCTTTTTCACTTTCTACAAATTTTAAAAGCTCGCCCCTAAAAAGTAGTGCGATGCCAATAAATGCGATCACTAGGCCAACTATAAAAAATATAACACCTCTTGCTTGCACACCAAAACTAATGGCTGCTCCAAAAGCGCCAAACAAAGCTCCCAAAGCCACATAAGCAAAGATTCTAGCCATGTTATAAAGCGTGCTTAGCATTAAAATTTTACTCTTACTTTTGCCTTTAAAAAATAGAGCTTGCAAGCCCAAAAACCCGCTACACATGCCAACACAATGACTAAAGCTGCTCATAAAAGCAACCGCGATGATCGTGTAGAGGCTTATGTCTTGCATTATAAAATTTCTAAAAACTGCTTAAATATATATTTGCTCTCGTTAGGACCGCTGCTTGCTTCTGGGTGATGTTGTACCGAGAAGATCGGATAGTCCTTGTATCTTACACCCTCGATCGTGTTGTCAAACAAATTTCTATGTGTCACAACCGCTACTTCAGCGATGCTCTCTGGTACGTTGTAGTTGTGATTTTGTGTTGTTATCTCGATCGCTTTTGTTTCTAAATTTAAGACTGGATGATTTGCTCCGTGCTGACCAAATTTAAGTTTATATGTCTCGTATCCAAAGGCATTTGAAAGCAGCTGGTGACCAAGGCAGATGCCAAATATCGGGATCCTTGCCTCTATCATCTTTTTGATCTCGGCGATCTCAGCCTTTAAATTCTTTGGCTCACCTGGGCCATTTGATAAAAATACCCCGTTTATCTCACCATTTTTAAATTTCTCTATCAAAACCTCAGCCTTAGTATCGTGTGGTACGACGATGACCTCAAGGCCGGTTTCGCATAGCTCATTTAGGATATTTCTCTTTACTCCAAAGTCAAAAACAGCTATCTTTTTGCCGATACTTTTTAGCGGCTTATATGATTTTAAATTTCTATCCCAAGCACCTTTTTTATGCTCGTACTCGTCCATTGCGCTCACTGTTTTTACATAGTTTATATTTTCTATGCGCCCGCTACTTTCAAGTCTGCGTTTTAGCTCATCTTTGTCGCTTATCTGCGTTGAGATGTATGCCATCAAAGCGCCTTCATCTCGTAGCATCTTTGTTAGGTATCTAGTATCAACGTCATAAACGCCAAATTTGCCCTGCTCTTCGAAAAATTTGCCTAAAGACTTTTGCGAGCGGTAGTTTGACGGGATTTCGTTGTAGCTTCTCATTATGACGCCACTTGCGTGAATTCTAAGGCTCTCCATATCATCTTCGTTTATGCCAACGATGCCGATCTCTGGCATAGTAAAGACGATAAACTGACCAGCATAGCTTGGATCGCTCATGATCTCCTCATAGCCAGTCATAGAGGTATTAAAAACGAGCTCGCCTGCGCACTCGCCGTGAGCACCAAAGGCTTTTGCCTCTAAAAAAACGCCGTTTTCAATGTAGATATAAGCTTTCATTAAAGCATTCCTCTTTTTTTAAGCTCATCTTGATACAAACGCTCAAAAATCAGGTCGTATTCGTCAGTTCCAGGGATAAGTTTGCGTTTGTAGTTTTGCATCATCTCATAGACGCTATCTTCTATCTTCTCATAGCTTTTTAGATACTCATCTATTGAGCCATAAATGACATTTTTCACGCGGTTTTCTGATACGTTATACTCGACCAAATCGCTCTTCCAGATAGCTTCAAGTATCTTGTGGGCGACATTGCTAAATCTATCTTCATGAGTTAAAATGACGTCAAATTCGCCAGCAAGTTTCTTTTTAACGAGCCAAAACATATTTTTGCGGTCGATTTGCATAGTTTGCATCTCGTCCTCGTTTTTCTCTAAAAGCTCATTTACTCGCTCATCCAGAGCTCTTTCTTTTTGAACGTCAGTAGCTAAAATTTCACTTGCTTTTGCTACGATTGGCTCGATACCTTTGTTTAGCTTTACAAAACCACAGTTTAAAAGATCTATTGCTATTTTATGTGAGACATAAGGTACGTGTGGAAGTTTTATACGCATTTTAAACCTTTAAATTTTTATGCCATTGTAACTAAATAAAGGTAAAACTTTACTTTGAAATTTTAACGACTTTATCATTGTCACTTCTTAGAAAATAAATTTCTCTTCGTCCGTCATAAAGGACTTTGCCGCTTGTTTTTTGCTCGCTTTGTAAATTTGAAGATAGATCCATCTCAAGTGGTTTACTCATAAAATAAGCCTCGCCCAAGCTTCGTCCAAGATTAGGATACCAACTAAGTGCGCAAAGCACAAGCAAGAGCAGATAAAAGGCTCTAAAAATTTTCCTAAATGGCGCGTAAAAGAAACAATATCCAAATATAAAAAACACAGGTAAAAGCCACAAAAAAGGCACATTATCCACAAAAATCACATTGAAATACTCATTTATGCCATAAAATGAAAAGTAGTTGTTGTAAATTCCAACAAATAGCGTAAAAATAGGAGCGAGAACAAATATAATGCCAGTAAAAAATGCATTAAAAATTTTCATAAGCTCTCCTTTTTTCGTGGGATTATATTAAATTTTAGCTTTATTATTGCTCTAAATTTATTAACTAAGATATTTTAAACTCCAAAATGTCACAAATTTTCAAATAAAACAGAGTTAAAACGATAAATTTAAGATGAGTGTGACATTTTTTAGATGGAAAATAAGAGATTTTTTTGAAACTTTTAAGGCAAAAAAGAGAAATTTAAAATTTAGCCTTTGCCATAAAAGCAAAGACTAAAATGGGTTTTAAGCTTTTTTCTTCATATCAAATTTATTAGCCATGAAGCCAACAAGACCAACAAAGAAAAGACCACCGCAGATGTTACCAAGTGTAACTGGAAGCAAGTTTTTGCTTAAGAAATTTGTCCAGTTGATGACATCTAGTTTATCAGCTGTAGTGTGAAGTAAAGCTGCTGCAGCGTTGATATCGCCACCGCTTGCTGCTATGTAGTGAGCTTTAGAGATGATAGCTTCAGTGATGATGAACATATTTGCAACGCAGTGTTCCATTGAGCAAGCAACGAATGCGCCGATCATCCACATAATGGCAAAGAATTTACCAGATAGGTTGCTCTCGCTTGTCGCAGTCCAGATAGACATACAAACAAAGACGTTACAAAAGATACCACGAAGAAATAGCTCATGAAATGGTGCTGTGATCTTGCCAATAGCTGCTGGTACGAAGTGTTGCAAGATGTAGCCGTCGTATTTTAGTGGCAAACCAGAGTAGTAGTACATATAAGCGATCAATGCGCCACCAACGAAGTTAAATATCCAAACAATTACCCAGTAGCCTATGGTTTTGCCAAGTGGCAATTTGCCATCATACGCACTAACACCGCTTAAAATAGAGCTAGTAAATAGGTGACCACCATAAAATACAACCATCATGAGGCCGCAACTAAATGTGATACCACCGATGAAGTTTGAAAGACCGATAGACTGTTTTTCAGCCATACCAACTGTTGAGTGAGCCCAAAAAATATCACCCATTGCAATAGCAGCTCCAGCCATAATAGCAAGGAAGATAATGCTTACAAGTGGCGTATGAGCTTTATGCTCCATAGAACTTGACACCGCTTGAGCGGTTTCTGCCGGATTTAACATCACGTCTCCTTTTTATTTGACCTTCTTTGATCTATAAGAAATAAAAGCAAAGAAGTAGTGCCAAAGATAGACATTTTAGCGTCAAAATTTAATGTTTAAAAATTAGTTTTACACTAAATTTCAAATCCAAAATGATCAAATTTATCTTTAGCAAACCCCAGATTAAATTTAGCTCTTACCAAATTTAACCAACTAAATTTTTATCAATCTCTACAATTCTTAAAAAAGCTTTTCTGGCACTTTTTTTAGCCTGCTCACTTAGCCCCTCCTCAAAATCAAGGACATTTTCAAGCAAGACACTAATGCCAAGAAAAAGCGTCTTTGGACAAATTTTACGCAAATAGCTTAAAAGCACCGGCGTTGGGAGGTTGTGGGTTGAGTAGATGTAGTCTCTATCGTCACTTAGATCAAAAAACTCTATCTTATCCTCATCAAAGCCACTCATCGCATCGACTACTATCAAAATGTCAGGCGCAAATTCTCTAATAGCTGAAAATTCATTCTCAGGCACATCTTGCCCAAAAAAGACCTTCCACTCTTTTAGCTCAGTTTCTACGATGCGGCCGACTTCATTGCCAACATCATCATCGCCACGCATAGGATTACCGATGCAAAGGATGGCCTTTTTCATCAAAAGTCCTTCCTAAGCACGATATATCCCTCTTTTAAATTTGCCAAAATTTCTTTAAGCTTACACTCACAAAGCTGTGGCAAGAGTCTAGCGATATGCTCAGCAAAAATTTCAACTTCAAAATACTTGCTTAAATTTCCGATCTTAAATTTCACATATTCGCCTGAGTTTTTGATCATCTCGTCGAATTCCTCATCGCTTAGCTCTAAGACCTTCTCGCTAAAATCAATCGTACCAACGCCGTGTCCCACGCAAGTGGAGAAAATTTTTATCTCCTTTAGCTCGCGTGGAAGCTTCTCGTTGTCGTCCATATGCCTTTTTGTAAGCTTATAAACTTGTATCATCTTTTACTCCAAACCTCACTATCAACATCAATCGCAAAATTTTTACCAGCTTTTGCATATTTTAGATAGACATCGTTGTGTAAAAGTGCCATACACTCAGCATATCTAGGATCATCTTCTTTTTTGATAGCTGCTATAACCGCTTCACGTGCAAGCTCTGGGTTGTGGATATCGCTTGAAGCTTTGATAGCGTCCATATATTTTTCAAATAGTGTTCTACCAAAGATATAACTCATCAGCCTTTTACTTTCAGCATGCAAGTCACGTTCAAACAAGATATCGCCCATTACTGACTTTTTAACTGGAGGAGGCGTAGTGCTATCATTTTCGTAGCTTTTTTTGTGTAGCTTTTGATCAATGATGCCAAGAGCCATACCTAGACCATAAATAACACTTGCTGGGTGTGGAGGGCAGCCTGGGATATAGACATCAACTGGTATGATCTTATCTATACCGCCCCAAACACTGTAAGCGTCATGGAAAATTCCGCCAGTACTTCCACAAGCACCAAAAGCAACTACGATCTTAGGATCTGGAGCTGCTTCATAAGCACGAAGAAGTGGGTAGTACATCTGTCTTGTGACTGGTCCTGAGCAAAGCAAGATATCAGCGTGTCTTGGGTTTGCTACAAGCTTAAAGCCAAAGCGCTCTGGATCCCACATCGGAGTGATAGCAGCGAAAATTTCGATCTCACAACCGTTGCAGCTTCCGCAGTCGATCCTATAAACGCTAAAGCTTCTTTTGATATTTTTTAAATGCTCTAGCTTTGCAGTTAGGTCATTTGCTGTTTTTATGTCCTCTGGGACTTGATATAGACTCATTTTATAGCCTCCTCAACGCCTTTTGTTAGCCTCTCAGCAGATTGATTTTTCTTGCACTCTGGGCAGATAAAAAGATACTCTTTTGCCTCTTCAAGTCTGCCTGGGAGTAAATTTGCTGTGCCAAGCTTTTCAAGGGTGAAATTTATAAGCCTTTTTGGCGTAAATGGCTTGCCGCAGCATTTGCAAGTTTGCATCTCAAGCTCGCCTCTTTGGATAAGAGCGCTCTTGTCAAATTTAACCGCAAGCTCAAAGCTATCGCTAAGTCTTACGGCTCCAGTTGGGCAAACCTCATCGCAGCGACCGCAGAATATGCAGCGACCACAGTCAAACTGCCAAACAAGCCTTGTTTGCTCATCGTTCATCTTAAGCTCTATTGCGTTACTAGGGCAAGCGATACCGCAAGCTGCACAACCTATACAAAGATCGTATGTATAGTCTGGCTGACCGCGGAAATTCTCAGGCACAATATATGGCTCAAATGGATAGGCGTATGTCGCCTTTCCATATTTTTCTGTGATGTCAAATAACTTCATCATCTTAAATCCTTCTTACTAACCCCGCCATCTTGACAGAATTTTTTAAGGTCTTTTTCTGTTAAAATTTTACTTTTTTTAGTCCTTACATCAACCAAAGTAACACGCTCAGTGCATGAGTAGCAAGGGTCAAGTGAGCAAACGATAAGTGCAGCGTCACTTATATTGTTTCCTCTAAATTGATACCTTAGGCTTGGCCAGTTGTTATATGTCGCAGCCCTACATCTCCAGCGATATACTTTTTGAGCGCTACCTTGCATGATCCAGTGGACGTTCTCACCGCGTGGTGCTTCGTCGTGACCAAGTGCGAAATTCTCAGGCTTGATCATAGTCACAGGATCAATCATGATCGGAGTTTGAGGCATCATCTCAAAGCATTGGCGGATGATGTGGATAGAGCTTTTTAGCTCTTTATATCTAACCATCTCACGAGCAAAAACGTCGCAACCATGCTCAACTGCTACTTCAAATTCTATCTGTTTGAAGAAGTCGTATGGATGATCGTAGCGGTTATCACGTTTGAAGCCAGAGCCTCTCATGTTTGGACCAACTGGGCTAAAGTCACGTGCGATTTGGCGGTCCAAGATACCTACACCTTTCCAGCGTCCGATTTGGCGTTTATCTTCCAAAACTGCATCCCAAATTTCTGAAATTTGAATGTCAAGTTTGTTGATGATCTCTAAGCCTTTTTTGATCTCATGGTTTGTCATATCACGTCTTAAGCCACCCATAACAACGTTGCCGTATGTTTTACGTCCGCCAGTTACAAGTTGAGCTAGCTCCATAGAGTACTCACGCACCCTAAAGATATGCATGAAAGCATTGTAGTTACCAGTAACCTCACAAGCTAGACCGATATTTAAAAGGTGGCTGTGAAGACGCTCGATCTCAAGACAGATGACGCGTATAGCTTGAGCTCTTAGTGGGATTTCAAGCTTGATAGCTTTTTCTGCTGCTTCGATACACGCAATAGCGTGAGCATAACCACAAATTCCGCAAACACGCTCTGCAAGATAGCCCATTTGATCATAGTTCATTCTGTTTTCAGCTAGCTTCTCCATACCGCGGTGTTGATAGAACAAACGATAATCAGCATCGATGATCTCGTCGCCGTCGCAGAAAAGTCTAAAGTGACCTGGCTCATCAGATGTAACGTGTAGTGGTCCAAGTGGCACATCAACTACTGCATCACCTGTTGGGAATAAAAACTCCGCATCAGGCTCATCTCTATGATCTACTGGATCAGGGCGGTAGCGGTAGTCCATAGCATCTTTTCTAAGTGGGTGAAGTCCGTCTGGCCAGTCATCACTTAAAACTAGACGTCTTTTATCAGGCAGACCCTCAGCTACTAAACCAAACATATCATAAGCTTCTCTTTCATACCAAACACAAGCTGGCACGAGCGGAGTAACTGACGGGAATGTCGGATCGCTTCCTGGGATAAGAGTTTTAACTGTGATAAAGCACTTATCCTCAGCTGCAAAGTCGTCCGCCTCAGTCATCTTGCTACCTTCCATTGAGATAGCATAGTAAAGCGCATAGCAGCCATTTATCTGACGCTCGTCGTTTGGTATCATAGTGCTTATAAAGCCACCGATATCATAATAAAGTGTTTTAACAGCTAGTGGAAGATCGTTTCTATCAACCAAAACCGTGATCTGATCGTCTGCTTGACGAGTTACTTCTAAAATTTTTACCTTTGTTTTTAGGATTTCAACAAATTTATCGCCTCTCATTTTAAAGCTCCCATCATTATATTAACACCGTTATTTACTAGCGTATAAAAGCTATCTACGTGCCATACGCCAAAGATTATGATAAGGGCACAGAGTGCTATAAGAGGTAAATTTTCAAATAAACTCATCTCTTTATTATGAACAACCACACCTTTTGGCTCGCCAAAGCTTGCCATGTTAAAGTGCGCAAAGTCAGCTATGAAAATAACTGCAAGTGCAATAGCAAATAGCGCAACTGCGATGTATTGACCACTTGTGATAGCTCCAACAAAGACGTTATATTCGCTAACAAATATAGCAAATGCTGGAACACCAACTAGTGAGCATACAGCTGCACCAAACATAATAGTTGTAATAGGTGCGATCTTAACCATGCCGCCCATCTTACTCATATCTTTGTGGCCGTAAATTCTTGCTATGTTACCTGTTGAGCAGAAAGCCAAAGCTTTTGTGAAGCTGTGAGCTAAGCAGTGGAATATCGCTGCAAATAGACCAAATTTACCGCCAACACCAAGTGCAAATGCGATAACACCCATGTGAACGATTGAGTGGTATGCAAACATTCTTTTTACGTTGTGTTGTCTTATTAGGAAAAATCCTGCTACAAAAAGTGTGATAGTTCCTGATACGATCATTACGCCTTCAACAAAGCTAAATCCAACTGCTTGAGCTGTGATAGCGTAGTATCTTAAAAGTGCAAGCATCGCACATTTTAAAAGTACACCTGATAGCAATGCTGAGATAGGTGCTGGACCTTCAGCGTGAACGTCTGGCAACCAAGTGTGAGTTGGAGCAAGACCAGCTTTTGTACCAAAACCAATTAGCGCAAATACAAAGATAAGTTTTGCAGCATCTGGATTTAGGTTTTTAGCATTTTCCATTATGCTTGAAAACTGCATAGAAGCCTCACCATCTCCTAATGTGCTATATGTAGCTGAGTATAGAAGAACAGTTGCATAAAGAGCAAATGCTAGACCGATTGAGCAAAGAACGATGTATTTATAACCACTCTCTGTTGATTTTTGATCTTTATGAATAGCAACCAAAAATACAGAAGCTAGTGTAGTAGCCTCGATAGCTGCCCACATAAACGCAACGTTGTTGCAAATAACACTTAAAGTCATTGTAAAGATAAATACATGGCTTAGTGCGTAGTATTTTTTAAGATCACTTAAGTGAATGTGTCCATCTTCAAGTTCCCATCTCATATAGTGGATAGAGTAGAAATTTACTATAAATCCAGTTACGGCGATAAGCACCAAGAAAACACAGCCTAAGCTATCTAAGAATAAAAATTTATCAAAACTATAAAAAGTTCCGCCACTTAAAACTTTAAGAACATTGTTAAGTAAAGCCACTGATGTCGCAGCAGAAAACAAGACATGAAGTCCGCTAAGTACTGCATAGCTTTTAGGACTTAAAAACAAGATCAAAGCACCAAGGAGCGGTATGATAAGTATTAAAGCTAAACTATCCATCTCTAACCCCTTAAATTTGAAGCTTTAGAAGTATCTAAGCTATCATAAGCTTTATAAAATCTAATCGCTAGAACGCTCATGATAATAACAGCAAATATCGCATCTGTTAAAATTCCAAGCTCAACTAGCTCATGTGAGTTGTAAGCCATTAGAGCAAGGCTTAGGTGGATACCATTTTCAAACAAGCAATAAGCTAGAATTTGTTTTATAAATGAGTTTCTTAGCATAAAGCCAAAAATTCCCATCATAAAGACTGTTCCAGCAGCGATTAGCATAATCTCTTCTTTGATAAGAGAGAATTTTAAAAATATAGGGTGGATACTCATTGAAAGAGCTAGAGAAAATCCCATAGCAATAACAGGGCTTACAAAAAATCCACCAACTGGCTCATCTTCGCTAACTACGCCAAGTTTTTTGATAAGCCAGAACAAAATTCCTGGCACGAAAAGAACTTTGGTAAAAAACGCAACGATCGCCCAAGTTTTTAGCTGCTCAGCGTTAAATTTCTCAGATAGTAAGAAAAATATACTAACTAAAAGTAGCGTCTCTATCGCATAAGCGATGATTGAGAGTTTCAAGCTTCTAAGGCCAAAAATTGCAAGCGAAGTTACGATCATACAAATGGCTAATATATCTAGTGTTTGCATCTCACGCTCCTACTACATAAAGTGTTAGTGCAACAAACGAAATAGCAAGTGCACCAAGAGCATTTTTGCGTAAAGATGAAGTCATTTTAAAGCGTGGTCCAAAGTTGTCTATAAATACAGCTGCGACGTAAAATACTCCAGTTTTTATCACAAAAACGATAATAGCTAAGAAAGGATTGCTAAAATTCCATGGCTCAAATATGCTTAGGAAAAGTCCGATCATAGCAAACTGTTTTAATATAAGTGATGCTTGAACTAAGCCAAGGTCGCTACCAGCATACTCACCAAGAACACCCTCTTGAAGCTCTTGTTCTGCTTCAGCTAAGTCAAATGGCTTTCTACCAGTCTCAACATACATACACCACAAAAATGCGATAGAAGCAACGGCAAAACTTGGAATTTGATATCCGATAACGCCAGTTCTTACCATCTCTTGGATCTCAACTAAATTTGATGTTTTAGCTGCAAGCATAACTACGATTAAGCACATAATCATAACTGGCTCAACATAAACACCAAGCATTTGCTCCCTGCCGCCACCTGTTGCTGCAAATGGGTTGCCGCTATCCATTGAAGCTGCACCAAATACAAATCTAAGTAGCGCACCAAGATAGAGGATAACAAATATATCTGAATATGCTCCAAATACAGTGTCTTTGCTATAAGTGATAGGTATAGCAGCTAGCACTGCAGCTGAAGTTGCAAAAAGGAAAAATGGAGCCCATCTAAATACCCAGTGAGAGCACTCAGGGACGGTTCTTCCTCTTCTAAAAAGCTTTATAATGTCGCGATATGTTTGAAAGAAATCGCTACCTTGTTTTGATTGAAGTTTAGCTCTAAGTTTTCTTGCCATACCATCAAACAAAGGAGCTACCAAAACGATAACGACTACTTGAAATATCATTAAAAGTATAGTTTGCATTTTCGTCTCCTAAACTAAAAAGTAGCCCACAGCAAGTATGACACAAAGATATAGCAAGATATAAAGTGCATATACATTTGTATAACCACTTTGAACGATACCTAGCTTATCAGCAAATTTCACACACCATTTAATGACTGGCTCATAAAACATTCCCCACCAAATATCTTTTGGATGGTTGTGATACTCAACCGCGTCAAAATAATTTCTAGTAACTACTTTTTTATCAGCTCTAAATAGCCATTGCATAATTTTTCTAAGGTCGCCAGTGAATGGACCACCTGTCATTTGCATACGTGAGCTATATTTAAAGCCGCATGCCCAAGGATCAGTCTCGCGTGGTTTATCTCTGTTTGCTTTCATAACAGCAAGGATGATAAATGGCAAAATCATAGTCGCACATAGAACTAGGGCGATAAGTGGAGTTGAGATCATGCTACCCATAGGTGAAGTTACGTTTATAGCACCAAGGCTAGCTTTATAGTCACTTATAGCGATAGAATTTACAGCTTGCATGATGTAATCAACTATGTAGTTTGCGCCAAGACCAAAGCCAACGCAGCCTATCATTAGGATGATCATACCAAGAACCATTCCTATCGGACTCTCTTTAGCATTTTCCCAAATTTTTTGATCTCTTGGAGTGCCTGCAAAGATAACAGCGTAAAGTTTAAGGTGCATACCAACCAAAACGCCTGTTAGCGCAAGAGCTACGACGCCAAGTGTAAATGCGTATCTAACTAATGTTCCTTCTCCCATCGCGCCTTGAAGCATACCTTGATATGTAAACCACTCTGAAACAAAGCCATTTACTGGAGGTAAAGCTGCGATACCCATGATACCTATAAACATACCAAGGCTTGTCCATGGCATCTTTTTAGCAAGACCACCAAGGATATCCATATTTTGTGTATGAGTAGCGTGGATAACTGAACCAGCGCAAAGAAAAAGCAGACCTTTAAATATAGCGTGATTGACTACGTGGTAGCAACCTGCTAGAAAACCTACTGCTGCAAGTGTTAAATTTCCAGCTGCAACGCCGTAAATACCAGTACCAAGACCTAGCAAGATAATGCCTATGTTCTCAACTGAGTGGTAAGCAAGCAAGGCTTTGAAGTCGTGTTGGCAAAGAGCGTATAAAACACCAAATAGTGAGCTAGCTGCACCAAGAGCGAGTATTGTAAGACCAAAATATGTGCTAAGTGGTAGGTAAAGTGTAAATTTAACTAGTGTAAATAGAGCAACTTTAATCATAACGCCTGACATAAGGGCTGAAACGTTTGATGGTGCTGCTGGGTGAGCTTGTGGAAGCCAAACGTGGAATGGCCACATACCAGCCTTACTACCAAAGCCAACCAAGAATAGTACAAATACAGCAGCAGAAGCGCCAAATGGCATCTTAACACCCATAAATGCGCTAAATTCAAAGCTTCCTGCATAGTAAGCTGTGATAAGCAAGCCACAGGTTATACAAAATGCACCGATTTGTGCGATACCAAGATATACCATAACCGCTTTAAGTGTATTTTTACCGTCATTGACGATGATAAGAAATGATGATACAAGAGTCATAAGCTCCCATAAAACAACAAAGCAAAATACATTATCAGCACTGATTACTAGAAGCATTGAAAGGATAAATGTGTTAAACAAACATGCAAACACACCAACATTTGCTTTTTTTATGTACTCTTCTGCATAGCTCATACCATAAACACTACTTGCAAATCCGATGAAAACAACGACAAAGCTGAAGAAATTTCCAAGTGGATTTAGTGCAAATTTTGGCGAATACAAAAAGCCATCCATAAGAGCAAAGCTATCACTTACTCCCATATTTGCAACGAAGTGACACATCGCATAAAAGCAGCTTATAGCACTTAGTCCAAAACCAACTTTAACAGCGGCTTTTGGAGCGCAGTAGAGCAAGATACTAACGACGGCACTTACAAGAAATAGCATATAAACCGTAGTCATCTTATGCTCCTTGTCCGTTTAAAATTTTAGTAGCAAATTTATTCGCTGCTTCGTAGTCTATCCTCTTGCCAAGCTTATGTTTGCCCTCTTCTGGATCTACCATTATAAGAGCACTTGTTGGGCATACATCAACGCAAGCTGGTCCATTTTCACGGCCAAAGCACATATCACATTTAACTGCGATGTTTTTTGCGCCTGATTGTGACTCTACTTCAAGATAGTATTTTGGCTCGACAGCGTAATTTACTGAAGGCATAAGCTCTGCACTTGAGCTTATCGCACCATAAGGGCAAGCGATCGTGCACATCTTGCAACCTATACAAATTTCCTCGTGAAGCTCGATGCAATTATCGTTAAATCGCAACGCTCCAGTTGGGCATACATTTGCGCAAGGGCCATCGTCGCATTGTCTGCACTGAGTCGGCATAACACCGCTAGCTTCTCTTAAGACGCTTAGCCTTGCACGTGATAGTTTGCCGCGTTCATAAGCACTTTTAAAACATGCAGCCATACAGGTCGCACATCCTATGCAGCGTTTAGAATCGGCAATCACAAATTTATGTTTTTTCATAAATTCCTCCTAAAAAACAAGGCAAGACCGCCCTGCTCACTAATAGAGTGATTGTTAATCACATGAATAGAGATAGTTAAATTTTTATTTAACATCTCAAACGCTCCTTCCTGAAATTTTTGAAACAATTCTATAACTTCTAGCGATTAAATTCCGTCAGCTATCTGACAAATTTTGTATTTTTGAAATCTAATTTTTATTTTATATTAGTTTAAGATATGCTAT
>NZ_PPAW01000043.1 GCF_002913225.1 Campylobacter concisus
CAAGGGGATATCCCCTTGACCCCTTAAAAAGGGGACACTTGTCAAATTATTAAAAAAATGCCAGTTTTAAGGAAGCGATTATGCGAATAGTTTTGGCTGCTTATCTTCTGCAGATTTAAGAGCAATGAATTTCTTGTATTCGTCGGAATTTTCAATAAGTAAATTTATAAAATCATTAGCAGTAAAATCATCTCTATTTTTAAAATACTCTTTTAAAAAATCTTGTATGACTTTAGGAACTCTAACACTGCGTATTACGCTTTGTTCGTGCTTTTTAGGAAATCCCATTTTTTAACCTTTCTTGTGTCGTATAGATCGCAATAAAGCGTCAAAGTGAATTGTATTATTTTCGGCTACTTCGATACGCTCCCAAATGCCTTCAGCATCGAGATAATCCATTAGATCGGAATACTCCGATAAACAATTACCGCGAATAATATCCCTAATCTCTTTTTTGATTTTTGATACTTCGCTTCTTGTAAGTTCAACATAATCACTAATTTTAAAGCCGTTAAGGCATTTTATTTCGCTTTCATCATACTGGTGCTTCTCTGGGTTGTCCTTGTGCGTAAAATAGCGATAATAGCCCCTTATTTGCTCTAAAGCTATCGGAATAGGTGCGTTTAATTTATCAGTTAGACGTTTAACAACATTAAAAGACGTTGGACCACCATAACAAATTATAAAGTGATAATGTGCCTTTTTCTCGTGTTCATCGGCGTTTAAATCTTTGTCGTGTAGCGGTGAAATAGCAATCGGTGCGCCTGTTTCTTGTAATATTTCAAGCCAGTTGGCTGGCATACTTTCAGGGTATGCAACAAAAGCCCAGTTTCTCTTTTTGACATTTTTATTGTCTTGTGACATAATTTAACCTCCAAACGGGAATAAAGAGAACCAGATTTTAAAAAGGTGTTTCGGGTTCTCTTTTTTTTGATATTTGAATTGTAATACAAGAAAACTTAAATAAAACTTATGGCACAAAGCACAAAGCACCCATTGGGGGGTGTCGTAGTAACCCCCCAATTTAAAATAAAAATTAGCTTATTTTTATAATTTTTTAAGTTTAGAGTTACATTATAAGATTTAGCGCTATTAGTGCAAAACCTTAAAGGTAACAATTTTTTATTAATTTGACAAGAACGCCCAATTTGCAGGGGCGGACGCCCTGCAAATCTGGGCTTCTATTGTTAAAGGCTACTCTAAAATTATATCACTTAGGGCGGAGCTTCGCCCCTAATGTGCCACACTTATGGGGTTATAACCCCATACCCCAGCTTTTTTTATTGATTGCAGGATAGGCTTTAACGCCAAAAATGTCCGACAAAATTATTGTTAAAAAATATGTTTTTATTATAGGCGAGCATACTCAAGGTAATACCTTGAAACTCGCAAGGGGATATCCCCTTGACCCCTTAAAAAGGGGACACTTGTCAAATTATTAAAAAAATGCCAGTTTTAAGGAAGCGATTATGCGAATAGTTTTGGCTGCTTATCTTCTGCAGATTTAAGAGCAATG
>NZ_PPAW01000044.1 GCF_002913225.1 Campylobacter concisus
AGAGCCGAAATTACTCGTTCATGAAATTTTAAAATTTGCCTGACTTTCTATTACACAAAACGCATGCAATTGTACTAAAGCACTGCATGCATTTTTGTTTAAGCTTTTTGATTATTAAATTTAAAGCAGTTGGATAAAAATTAAATTTAAAAAGATTAAAACCCCAACCCAGCTTAAGCTAGGTTGGAATTTATGAGGATTGATGAAGTAGTTTGATTAAAATTTATTCTTTCTTACTTCACTTACTATTGTCTTAGCCATGTTATCAACATCGCTTGTTACTTCATTGGCTTTATTGGCAATTACAACATTCTCTTTTGTTAGGTGATCTATTTGAGCAACTGATTGATTTATCATATTGATTCCTTCACTTTGCTCTTTAATTGATTCACTCATCTCATTTATTGATTGAGCTAATACATTTGTATTTGCCTCTATCTCTCCTAGAGATTTTTGAGTTCTCTCAGCTAGCTTTCTAACTTCATCAGCAACAACTGCAAATCCTCTACCATGCTCTCCTGCTCTGGCTGCTTCTATTGCAGCATTAAGAGCTAGAAGGTTTGTTTGATCTGCTATATCTCTAATGATAGTTATGATGTTTTTAATTTCATCACTTTGTCTTATGACATCAGCTGTCTTTTGAGAGATAGCAT
>NZ_PPAW01000045.1 GCF_002913225.1 Campylobacter concisus
GATGAAGTGCGTGTGAGCTACCACGACGGCTTTACTTACGTAAAAACTAGCGGCCTAGTATCGGATGTAAATTTCAAAGATAAAATCCTCATAATCGTAAAAACTAAAATCAAATTTGAGGATATAAGCGAGATAGAAATTGTCAAAAAATAAAATCTTTTAAAATTTAGCCCCCAAGCGAGGGCTAAATTTATAAATTTTACAAAGATTGTAAAATTTTTGGTTTAGAAAATGCAGTGATCGGCTTGATCTCGCCTTTGTATTTTTCTAAATTTACAAGGATTGTGTGTCCGCAGTTACTTTGAGCGATGCTAGATGTGCCTTTGTCGCGAGTTAGGACATTGACGCAGCCGTGTTTGCAAAGGCTTTTTTCGCCTAGCACTTCAGGGTCGTACCACGCACCTTCGCAGATGGCGATGACGTGCTCTGGGATGATGTCAGTGACTAGCGCGCCAACCAAAATTTCGCCCCTGTCGTTAAATACTCTTACCACGTCGCCAGTTGCGATGCCTTTTGCTTTGGCGTCATTTACGTTTATTAGCATTGGCTCACGCGCGCATACTTCAGCGTAGTTTCTGATTATTGAGTTATTTAGCTGTGAGTGGAGGCGGTATCTTGAGTGTGGGGTTGTGACGCTAAATGGATACTTTTTAGCCTTTTCGCTGCCAAGCCACTCAAACGGCTCGATCCAAGCAACGTGCGGCGCAAAGTCTTTGTAGCCAAATTTAGCGATAGTTGGAGAGTAGAGCTCTATCTTGCCAGATGGCGTGCCTAGGCGGTTTTTGTGAGGATTTTCTCTAAAAGCACTAAGCCTTGTGTAGTATCTGCTCGCTTCGTCATCTTGCTCAAATCTAACATATCCCTCTTTCCAAAACTCATCAAAGCTTGGCATCTTGACATTTATGCCCTTAGCTTGCTCAGCTGCATCTGCGTAAAATTCTTTCGCCCAGCCAAGCTCATCTTTGCCCTCTGTAAAAACCTCTTCTCTGCCCCAGTGTTTGCAGATTTGTGAGCAGATCCAGTAGTCACTCCTGCTTTCGCCCATAGGCTCTACGACAGGCTTGTAAGCCACGATGTACTCGTTTGTAGGCACGCTTTGGTTGATGTCATTTCTCTCGACTTCAAGAGCTACTGGCAAGACGATGTCGCTTAGTTTTGCTGTGCTTGTCCAAAATGGCTCAGCTGTTATTACGGTGTCAAATTTACGCCACGCTTTTACAGCGTTATTTACGTCTTGATGCCTTGTAAACATCGATCCAGACGCCATGTAAGCCACTCTCATGTGTGGTAGCTTGATCTTTGAGCCGTCATAGTCTATCTCTTTACCAGGGTTTTGCAAAGCCTCGATCGATCTTGAAGATGGGATGGTGACGTTTTTAAATTTCTTCCAAGGAGCGCCATCTACGTTGTCGTATTTCTCGCTTATGCTAGTGCTGATGCCTTTTAGTGACGGAGCGATCTTGTCTGTAGCGCCATTTGCGTAGTAGAGGTTAAACTCAAAGCCAAGACCCTCTTTGCCTATCTGACCTAGCATCGCACTAAGTGTTACTATGCCCCAAAAGCCCATCTCGCCGTGATCTTGTCTTTGAAGCGACCTGCCTGCGATGATGACGCTTGGCTCTTTTGCAAGTGCTGTTGCAAATTTAGCGATATCATCAGCTTTTACGCCACAAATTTTACTAGCCCAGTTGATGTCTTTTACCACTTTGTCGGTTGTGCCAAGTAGGTAGTCTTTAAATTTATTAAAGCCAACTGTGTATTTTTTGATAAATTCTTCGTCATAAAGCTTGTTTTCATATAGGTAGTGGCACATGCCAAGCATCATTGCTACGTCGGTATTTGGACGAACGATGATAGCTTCAGAGTCAAGGTATCTTGTGGTGTCGTTTTTAAAGACGCAAACGCTATAAGTTTTTATGCCTGCCTCTTTTATCTTTTTGATGCCAAGATAGCCATCATGTGTTGGTGGCTGCCATGAAATTTGACCAGTTACAAGTGGGTCAGTGCCCCAAAATACAACGTTTTTAGCGTTTTTAGCGATAGCCTCCCACTTTGTCGGAGCATCATAAACGGCGCTGTTGCCTAAAACGTGAGACATGATGACAAGGCCAGCACCAGTTGAGTAGTCGCCGCTCTCTTCTACGTATCCGCCAAGCACTTTTAGCATCCTGTGACCAACGGTTCTGCCCCAGCTGATCTTGCCACTACCGCCCCACCAGTAACACTCGCCGTAGATGCTCTCAGGGCCATACTTATCAAAATTTTCTTTTAAAGCTTTTGCTGCTAGATCAAGGGCAGTCTCCCAGCTAACGCGCACAAATTCCTCTTTGCCACGAAGCTCGCTCTTTGCTGCGCCTTTTGCTTTTAGATAGCTCTTTCTAACGTATGGATAGAGCACGCGGCTCTCGTTTTGGATGAGGTCTGGCAAGCTGTTGTTCATGGTATTTGGAAATTTATCGCCCTCAAATGGATCGACGGAGACGATTTGGTTTGAGTTGGTATTTGCCCAAAATAGGCCAAATCTATTTGCGCCAAAGGTCTTGCTTTGATCAAAGATGGTCTTAGTTACACCCTCTATCTTGCTTGCCTGCGCTGCTGTGGCAGCAAGTGCAGAAAATTTTATAAAATCTCGCCTTTTCATATTTTCTCCCTTATGAAAATTTATTTTACTTTTTTGGCATTGTGTTGTAGGTATTTAAGCACTAAATTTAGATCAGTTTCATCAAGTGCAACAAATTTCGCATCGACCATACCAGATAAATTTGCTGGCCACTGAGCAGCTGTAAAGCTGTTTGGCTCATGCAGCCTGTGACATGCCGAGCAGGTCTCTTCGTAAATTTTCTTTGCCTTTGCATAAAGCTCTTTTTGGTTGCCACCAAGCGCGTCATTTGGCACTTCATAAACGCCATCAGCTTGGTACCAAACCTCGCCATAGTCATCTTCAAGGTCTTTTACTTTTTTGAAATTTGCCTCGCTCTCGTTATCAAAAGCTGCAAAAACTTCAGGGTCTTCTACGCTTCTTTGAAGCTGAGCCAAGTAGTTTGCCGACACTACACCACTAACCTTGATCTTACTCGTTTTATCGCCTTTTTCTAAGACTTCAACTGGAGTTAAAACCTCGATCTTACCGATCATCTTGCCATCAAGTGTTATGTTTGCATCTTTTGCGATCACATCAGCACCAAAGGCAAGACTACAAGCTAGCACTGGGGCTAAAAATAGCATTTTCATTTGACAATCCTTAAAAAAATAAATTAAATGAATTTTATAACCAGCATGCTTAAAATTATATTGCTATATTTAGAGAAAAGTAAGTATTTTAGGGGATTTAAAAGGTATAAAGTAAATTTAAAGTTATAAAAATAGGGCGATTGCTCGCCCAAATTTACTTTAAGGATTATTTCTTCATCTGGATAGCAGTTTGTATCATTTCATCGCTTGTTGTGATGCTTTTTGCGCTCGCTTCGTAGGCCTTTTGCGTGACTATCACCTCGCTTAGTGCTTGACCAAGATCGACGTTACTCATCTCAAGCTTATTTGCCAAAATTTGCGCCCCATAAACGGTTTCGCCAGCTTTATTTTTGTAAAAAAATGGCTCGCCAGAGTTGGCTGTGGCTTCATAGAGATTGTCACCAACCTTTGCCACGCCTTGGTCGTTTATGAAGTGATAAAGGGCTACTTTTGCCACGGGGAATGCACGAGTGTTGTCGAAATTTGCCATGATGTTTCCACGATCATCGACGCTATATTTTGATAAAAGCCCCTCAGCGTAGCCATCTCTTTTTATGTTAAAGCCTTTTCTAGCGTTTGCTGAGCTTGTCATGCCGTTATAAACGTCCGCATCGCCGTCGCCCTCGAAGTTTAAATTTACGCCGCCAACGCTCGTTAGTGTATTTGCCACAAGCCTGCCACTGCCATTAAATGTAAGCGAGCCCATTGCCGTATTTTGCACGGCTCCGCTAGCATCAGTTATCGTTGCCACCGCGTCCCAGATAGTCTGGTCGCCAGTTTGTGGGATCTGCTTGGTTAAATTTATAGTGACCAAACTTTTTGTGCCGTCTGCGTTGTAGATGTCAGAGGTTAGTTTCTCTTTGTTTGGCACTTCAACGAGCGAGGTGACTTCAGCATTTACCTCTAAATTTGCAAAGTCCATAAATTTAAGGCTCTTGTCGTTTATCTGCCAAGTGCCGTCACTCTCAAGTGTGGTCGAAAACTCGCTAAATTTACCATCGCCGTCTTTTACTTTTACGACCACGCTATCGCCAGCTTTTGCACCAAGTGATGTGGTGCTTAGCGGGATCTGTCCGTTTAGTGAGATCGTCTTATTTGTATTATCAAGCGTGTAGGCGTATTCGCTAGCCTCAAGAGCTGTCGTTTTTTTATCTGTTATGCGGCTTGAGTTTAGGTTGCCTTTTAGGCTGATGTTTGTAGTAGCCTCAGCTGGCATAAATAAAAAATGAGGCAGTGTTATGCCCTTTTGCGAGCCAGGATTGCCAAGACTCAGCTCCTCTTGCGAGACCGTGTAAGCTTGTGGGGCGCTTGAGGTTTGGCCATATTTTTTAAGAGCGCTCGCACTTGGCGTGGTTGGAGTGAAATTTGCAAGCGTGCCAAGGAGTAAATTTCCCCTAGTATCTACTAAATTTCCAGCCGCATCTATGTCAAAAGTGCCTGTTCTTGTGTAGTAGTTTTTGCCTGTTTTATCGACAACGCCAAAGAAGCCATCTCCGCCTATGGCAAGGTCAAAGTTGTTATCAGTGCTTTGAAAGCTACCATTTGACATATCAAGTGCAGTCGTTTGCTTGGTAGCTCCAAGTCCTACTTGATCGCTAGTCGGACCACTTCCTGCTGAGACTAGGTTTTGGTTTATTAAATTTTTAAACTCAGGGATTGAAGCTTTGAAACCGACATTGTTTATATTTGAGATGTTATTTGACCAAACATCCATGCCAAAGCTTTGCGTCTTGATGCCGCTAACCCCGTTGTAAAAACCTCTCATCATGGCTTTTAGCCCTCGTAATATTCAGATACTTTATCCATAGAAACGTATTCGCCAGCTACCTTCATCATAGCCTTGCCATCTACAAATTTCACCGCCTCGACTGGGTAGTTGCCTATTTGCGTTTTGTACTCTTTGCCATCTTTGCCAGTGTAAGTTGCCGAAATGGTATATGAGCCATTTGGCACTTGGTTGCCAGATGCGTCTTTGCCGTCCCAAGCTAGGTTATGAACGCCTGCATTTGTCTCGTTTAGATCAGTTGTTCTTACGACTTGACCATTTGCGTTTTTGATCTCGATTTTGCCATTTGCAAGATCTGTTTTAAAATAAAGCGCAAATTTTGCATCTTTTTTCTCATCTGTTAGTGTGACTGCATTTGAGCCAGTTGAAACCATCTTGCCAAGGGCTGAGATAGCGTAGGCATTTGCGTTTGACTTTAGCTGACTTACTAGCTCTTTCATCGCTTTGTTTGTGTTCTCTTGCATCTCAACTGATGCTAGTTGGCTAGTTTGCGTTAGCATCTTTTCAGTATCCATAGGGCTTGTTGGGTCTTGGTGCTGAAGCTCTGTCAAAAGTAGCTTCATAAATGCATCTTTGTCTAGCTGTCCATTTGGATTAGTTCCTGTGCTAGCTGCAGCGTCTTGTCTTGCTTTTGCCTTTTTCTCGGCGTTTTTTTGCTGCGTTGTTTGTGTAGTTATATCTGAAACTGAAGCCATAATCTCTCCTAAATATATCTTGGTATTACTAACTCAAGCAAGCTTTGTTCCGCTTGAGCGTTTTCGCTCTCGTCGCTTTGATTTGAGCTATATTTGTTCTTTGCTTGTTCTCTTTTTTCTTGTCTTTGGTTTTGGTCTGAGAAATTCATCTCAAGCTCGGTAAATCCCATATTCACAAGGCTGTTTTTAAACTCGGCTTGGTTTTGTAAAAAGAGGTTCATCGTAGCCGTTGTTGAGTTAAAATTTACATGCAAATTATTGCCGCGATTAACCATCGTGATCTCGACCTCGCCTAAATTTAGCGGGTTAAGCGTGATGTTAAAGCGAGTGATCGGCGCTTTGTAGTTTTGCACCTGCTCTTTTAGCGTAGAAGAGAAATTACTAAGCGTCTCTTTTATCTCCGCCTTTGTCTGAAGCTGGTGTTTAGCGCTATTTGCGATGTCTTTTACCATTTGATTTAGCTCTGATTTATTGTCGCTGCTAAATGTCTCCTCGCTTGGCTCAGCCTCGCTCATCTGCTCTCTTTCTGGAAAGAGTAGCGACTCAAGAGTTGGGGCTTTTTGCGCCTTTTGCTCGTGTAAATTTACCTTTACTTTTGGCTCTTTTGGCTGATCCTCTGGCTCAACATCTACTATCTCATCATCAAGCTTTACTTCGCTATCATCTAGTTTTTTAGGCACTTCTTTGACTAAATTTTTAACTTCATTTGTTGGATTTGCCACGACCTCTTTTAGCAAAGTATCAAGCTTTACAACCTCTTTTGGCTCATTTTTGATGATAGTTTGCTCGACCTCGTTTTTTAGCTCTTTTAGGTAAAAAGGCTTGTCCTCAGTCTTTATCGGCGTGAAAAATTCCTGCTTGCCTAAATTTTTAAACATATCGTTTAGTTTTGGCACATCTTCGTTTGAAATTTCTATATTTTCAAGGCCAAGGTCAAATTTCTTAGCAAGGTCGATAAGATCGCTAACGCTTTTAACGTTGCTAAGCTCTTCGACGTTTTGGGGCACACTTAAGAAATTTGCTATTTTGTCGCTGAAATTTGGAAATTTACTTACCTTTTCATTGCCATTTAGGATCTCTAAAACTTGCAAAAGCTGCATGAAATTTGCATTTTCATAAAGCTCATTTTTTGTATCTTCGTCCAAATTTTCTTCAAGTGCAGCTGAAATTTTTGCCACACTTTCGTTTTGCGCCTTCTCTATCGTCTCTTTTTGGATATCAACAGTTTTTACTATCTCTTTGACATCCTTTTCGGTGATCTTTTGACCGCTATTTGCCTTGCTCGCAGCCGCATCCAAAACCATCGACAAAAACTCGCCGTTGTTTTGAGACTTCTTCGCAGCCGCAGGCTTTTTAGTAGCCGCAGGAGCTAGCAAATCTACGTTGTTTTTCGCTGTGTAAGCTTGCATTTAATCCCTTTAAATTTAAAAACTTAACGCTTACATGCAAAATCTATTCCAAAAATTAATTTCTTGATATCAGCTTAAAATTTATAAAAATTTGGCTATAATCTGCCCCTATTTTAAAACTGATAAAGCGAAAAATATCAAACTAATAAACGGAGAAAAATTTGGAAAAGATACGAAATATAGCCGTCATCGCGCACGTCGACCACGGTAAAACAACAATGGTTGATGAGCTTTTGAAGCAGTCAGGAACATTTAACGAGCATCAAAACCTTGGCGAGCGCGTAATGGATAGCAACGATATCGAAAGAGAGCGTGGCATCACGATCCTTTCTAAAAACACCGCCATTCGCTACAAAGATACAAAGATCAACATCATCGATACCCCGGGCCACGCCGACTTTGGTGGCGAGGTTGAGCGTGTTCTTAAGATGGTTGATGGCGTTTTACTACTTGTTGATGCGCAAGAAGGTGTTATGCCACAAACTAAATTCGTCGTCAAAAAGGCGCTATCTCTTGGACTTCGCCCAATCGTCGTCGTAAATAAGATAGATAAGCCAGCAGGCGATCCAGACCGCGTTATAAATGAAATTTTTGACCTTTTTGTCGCGCTTGACGCAAATGACGAGCAGCTAGAATTTCCAGTCGTTTATGCAGCTGCTAAAAATGGCTACGCAAAGCTAAAACTAAGTGATGAAAACAAAGATATGCAGCCACTTTTTGAGACTATCTTAGCTCACGTACCAGCTCCAAGCGGCAGCGACGAGAACCCACTTCAGCTTCAAGTTTTCACGCTTGATTATGACAACTACGTCGGCAAGATCGGCATTGCGAGGATTTTTAACGGCAAGATAGCTAAAAATCAAAACGTCATGCTTGCAAAGGCTGATGGCACAAAGACAACTGGTAGAATTTCAAAGCTTATCGGCTTTATGGGACTTGATAGGATCGATATAAACGAGGCTGGCACTGGCGACATCGTAGCGATCGCTGGCTTTGACGCGCTTGACGTTGGCGATAGCGTCGTTGATCCAAACAACCCACATCCGCTTGATCCGCTCCATATCGAAGAGCCAACACTTAGCGTTGTATTTTCTGTAAATGACGGCCCACTAGCAGGCACTGAGGGCAAACACGTCACATCAAACAAGATCGATGAGCGCCTTGCAAACGAGATGAAGACAAATATCGCGATGAAATATGAAAACATCGGCGAGGGCAAATTTAAAGTGAGCGGCCGTGGCGAGCTTCAGATCACCATCTTGGCTGAAAATATGCGCCGCGAGGGCTATGAGTTTTTGCTCGGCAGACCTGAGGTCATTGTAAAAGAGATAAACGGCGTAAAATGCGAGCCATACGAGCTTTTAGTGATCGACGCGCCTGATGATACGACAGGCACAGTCATCGAAAAACTAGGCAAAAGAAAAGCTGAAATGGTCTCTATGAACCCAACAGGCGACGGTCAAACAAGGATCGAATTTGAGATCCCAGCGCGTGGTCTTATCGGCTTTAGGAGCCAGTTTTTGACTGATACAAAAGGCGAGGGCGTTATGAACCACAGCTTTTTGGAGTTTAGACCACTAAGCGGCACTGTCGAGCACAGAACAAACGGCGCGCTAGTTTCTATGGAAAATGGCGTAACGCTTGCTTATTCGCTATTTAACTTACAAGATCGTGGCGTGCTATTTCTTGATCCGCAAGCAAAGGTCTATGTGGGCATGATCATCGGCGAGCACAGCCGTCCAAACGACCTTGATGTAAATCCTATCAAAGGCAAAAACCTAACAAACGTGCGTGCAAGTGGCAGTGACGATGCGATCAAGCTTGTGCCGCCTAGAAAGCTAAGCCTTGAGCGCGCGCTAGAGTGGATAGAAGATGACGAGCTAGTCGAGGTTACGCCTATAAATATCCGCGTTCGTAAGCGCTATTTAGACCCAACAGAGCGCAAAAGAAAAGCAAAACTATAATCCAAATTTGCTAGTAAAATCCCTTTGGTGCCAGCCAAAGGGGCTAGCAAGTGAAATTTAATCCCCAAAACCAAATTTAATAATCTAGTTTGTAAATTTATCTGCTTGTGTCAAATGGTGCGGCTAAATTTAGTCAAATTTAGGGCTTGACTGCTGTAAATTTATAAAGGCTATTTTTTGTTTTTTTGGGTTCTGGCGCTTCAAATTTGTAAATTTACGCTCGAGAAGTAAATTTATATGATCTGATGTCGTCACGAGAAATTTATAGAGTAGTTTGCGTTTTGCAAAGACTATTTTTGCACGTGAAAACGCAACTAGCTGTGGTGATTGAATTTGCTTTTTTGAATTTGCAAAAGGGATAAATTTAGGTTTTTAAAGCTATTAAATTTACTTATTTGACTATCTCTGCATCTAAATTTTTGTAGTGGCTAAAATTTTAAATTTGTGGCTTGACTGATTTTTCTTGTGTGGTTGTAGTGGCGGTAGCGTCGAATGGCTAGCGATTGATCAAAAAGAGAATGTAGCAGTTGGCAGAATTTAAATTTCTATGAGGCGGATTTGGAGAGAGCTTTATGGTGAAAAAACAGACTAAATTTAATGAAATTTAGTCCTTTCTTGCTCTAAATTTGTAAATTTATGCGAGTTAGCAGAGCCTGAATGACTTAAATTTGGTCTTAGTGGGCAACTTTATATAATGGCGCAAATTTATATCAGCCAGTGCTTGGCTAAAGCATCTGGCAGACTTTAAATTTCAAAATATAGTCTGGAGCGAGGTTTATAGCAAGTGAAGGGCTAAATTTGGTTTGACTATTTGTAAATTTATCTAATTAGTAGATTAAATTTAGACCTTGTCTAAAAACTAGCTTTAAAACCACTCTTGTAAGCTGTGAAATTTGGCAAGTTTATCACTTTAAGCTACAAGAAAACTGCCTAAATTTATAAAAAATGCAGGGCGTAAATTTAACTAACGGATCTTTTTTAGTTTTGACTTTGAAATTTTATAAATTTTTGATGGTGTATCTTCAAAAAAGTGCTCATCAACAACTTCATCAGCCACGCTTCTAGCCCAAGCTTCATCAAATTTCATACCATTTTTGTTTGCGCTACTTGAGTAAAGCCAGTCAAATTTGGTTAAAAATTTCTCATGTTCGCACTCTTTTACGACCCTTATCGCCTTTAAATTCGGATATAAAAATGTCGTCTTTCTCGAGCGACGGATGAAATTTTTATACTTTTTTGGCGCTCTTGCAAGCTCACGTAAAACGCTAAATTTAGCCGTCGTAATGAGGCAAGGTTTGCCCTCACTTCGCATTTTGGCGTGGTTTATCTCCTTGTAGTCTTTGCTTAAAAAGCCAGCTGTCGTGTCAGTTTGCGCTAGGTATATCATCTCTCTTCTTTGAAAGTAAAAATATGCATGATATGATGAGAGCAAAGCCTAAAAAGTCCCAAAAGACGAACTTTGTCCCAAGCCAAAAGTAGCCAAAAAAGGCCGCGCTTAGTGGCTCTATGCAGGCTATCATGCTAGCTTTCGAGGCGCCTATGAGCTTAACTCCAGTCATATAAAAGCTAAATGCAAATATCGTGCCAAGCGTGATGACGGCGAAAAATGCCAGCCACTGCGCCGTGCCACTAAGCCCCGCAAACTCCCACACTCTCATATAAAGGCAAAGCACCACGCCACCGATCACCATGCCCCAGCCAAGCGTGAGCGTGACTGAGTATTTGGCATTTAGCCTTGCGGGAGCAAGGTTATAAACGCAGACGCAAACAGCACTTACTAAGCACCAAAATAGCGCTTTTGGCGAGATGGCAAGGGCTGAAATTTGCGCATGAGTAGCAAGAAAAAAGACCCCAAGCATCGCACAAAGTAGTGCCAAAATTTCAAGCGATCTTGGTGCTCGCCTCTCTTTTAGACAGATGATGGCTAGGATGAGAACTGGGGCGGTGTATTGAATAACAGTCGCAACTGCGGCGTTTGAGAGTTCGATCGAGTAAAAATAAGCATACTGCGTCATCATGAGCCCAAGTATGGCATATATAAGAAGCTCTGCTAGTAGTTTTACGTCAGTAAGTGGTGCAAAAACGGCCTTTGGAGCCTTAAAAGCGTAGTAAAGCACGATAAAAGCACCAGCCAGCAAGAGCCTATAAGGTACTAAAAAATCAGCGCTTATGCCCTGAGAGAAGAGATACTGGCCGCAAACTCCGCTAAACCCCCAAAGTACGCCACCAACTAGCGTAAGAAGTACTCCAAGTTGATGGCTGGACATTAAATTTATCTATCTTTATGAAGCTGGGCGTCTTTGCCGTAGTGTGGCGAGTACGGCCCATAAAGTATGCAATCATGGCAGTTTCTTGAAAAGAGATAGGCATCAGCCCTTACTGCTAGGTCGTATGATCTATCTGAGATGGTGTTTGCCACCTGCGTGATGACAGCTGAGACTAGCATGCCAAGCAGGCTGTTTTGCCCGCTCCCGCTATCCTCTGCGGCTTCTGCCTCGCCCTGCCAGAGTGTCGCACCACTTTTTATATCGACTAGCTTTGCTTCAAGGACGACCTTTGTCGAGCTAGAGACGATGACATAACTTGTGCCGTAGTCTTTTATGTTTATGTAAAGCACGCTATCGGCGTGAAAAATTTTATCAAGCTTATTTAGTGGCACGGCTGCTATCTCGCCTGGCTCAGTGATGCCATTTTGCTTAAATGTCTCATTTACAAGAGCTACTGGAAATACATAGTATCCAGCCTCGCTAAGTGGGGCTACTGCGTTAGCTAGAACGGCCGCTGAGCCAGCAACCTCGGTGCTATCGTTTGTTGGCATGAGCACTAGGATGGAGCGTGGCTTTTTTTGTAAAAAGGCTGAGTAGTCGTATGGCTCAGGCTCTTTGAAAGAACAACCCGCAAAGAATATCGCAAGAAGTGCCATAGCTATAAATTTCAGGCTATTTTTCATCTTTCACTCCCTCTTTTTTGCTCTGCTTTTTAGGGGTTAAATTTTTAGAGCCTTTGATGAAATTTATAAATTCTCTTGACTCTGGGAAATTCTCTACTTCTTTGTCAAAATTTGCATTTGCAGCGCCTAAATTCCCATTATTTAAGTATAAAAGTCCAAGGTGCGCATAAAGCCCTGGCGCAACCTTGTAGCCCCTTTGGGTTGAGGTTTGCGCCAAATTTTCTAAGCGTGAAATTTGCTCGGTTGCGTCGCCATCTTCGTTTAGATAGCTATATAGCGAGCTGCTATATGTGCCGTCCCAGTAGTAAAGCGACCTTGGACCACCTGCATTGCCACATCCAGCTAGCAATATCGCGAAAAGTGCAAGGCTGGCAAGCCCTATTTTACTTGCCATGCTCCGCTCTCTATGCCATTTACTAGGTTATTTACCGCTTCAACTATCGCTAGGCTTAGCACCTTGCCATTTAGCGTAGAGTCGTATCCTGCGGTGCCGCCAAAGCCGATGATCTCTCTGTTTGAAAGGGTGTATTCGCCAGCGCCACTAACTGAATATACAACTTCAGCCGTTTTTGTATCAACAACGTTTAAATTTACCTTTGAGTAGGCAGTTTGCTTCTTGCCTCTGCCAAGTATGCCAAATAGCTCGTGATCGCCTGTTGTTTTGCGGCCAAATTCGGTCACATCGCCAGTTATCACATATCTTGAGCCTTTTAAATTTTGAGCCTCTTTGCTTAGCTCGCTCTCTTGTTTGATGACTGACATATTTGATCTATCAAGCACTGAAAATCTACCGCTTTGCTGTAAATTTGTGATCAAGATGCTTTGAGCTTGGTTGCCAAGTCTATCTTCGTTATCACTAAAAACGCCACTATTGTAGTTTGATTGGTTATTAAAGCGACCAATAGAAACTGAGACTTTTTTGCCGTTATAAACTGAACCGTAGCTTGCTACTTTTGGAGTTTCTACCACTCTTGAGCTCTCGCTCGCACATCCAGCAAAAAGCGCTGCGATCACTAGAGCTGCACTAAATTTTAAAACATTTTTCATCTTTATCCTTTGTGATAAAATCGTGTGTATATTACTACTTTTTTTTAAATGGCTCGAAATTTCATCCACGTGCCATTTGCGTACCTGCGCACAAAGAGTACCGCCTTTACTACCCAGTCGGCAAACATCGCAAACCAAGTGCCTATCATGCCAAGATCAAACGTAAGCGCAAAGATATAAGCTAGCACGATCCTGCAGGCAAACATGCAGGCTAAATTTACTATCATTGGATATTTTGCGTCCCCAGCAGCTCGAAAAACGGTCGGATAGGTGTAGGCAAGCGGCCAGATAAGGCACATCGCGATGCCGTGATACCAGACGATCTGCCTTGTTAAATTTATGGCCTCGCTTGAGAGATTATAAACGTGAAGTAGCGGCTCAAGAAGCAGTAAAACTACAGCCGTGCTAAAAAGCTGCACGATGTAGATGCTTAGCATTGATTTTCTCACGTAAAATTTAGCTTGATTAAAGTCATTTGCGCCGATGCATCTAGCCACGACGACGCTTAGACCTGTGCCTATCGCCATGCCAGGGAGCACCTGAAACATCACGATCGTCCCGCCCACGGCATTTGCAGCGATGCTTGCCGTGCCAAAGAGCGAAACAAGGCTCAAAACGATGATACGACCCACGTAAAACATAGAGTTTTCAAAGCCATAAGGCACGCCGATATTTAAAATTTTCTTGATGATCTCGTAGTCAAATTTATAGATAAAGCTCTTTCTTATGTGAAGTTTTAGCTTTATATCAAGTAGTAGATAGACGATGACAAAGCAAGCGATCGCTCTTGCTATGAGCGTGCTAATGGCGATACCAAGCACTCCTGTGTGAAATGTGTAGATGCTAATGGCAGTTAGCAGCACATTTAGTAAATTTGCAGCCGCCATGATATACATAGGTAGCTTTGCGTTTGACATCGTGCGAAAGATTGCCGCAGCTGCTGCATAGACGGCTAAAAATGGCGCTGAAATGGCTGAGAAAACGAGATAGTGGCTAGCATCGCTCCTCACTTGCTCGCCGATATCGCCAAAGACTTTATCTAAGATGAGGTCTTTTAAAAGGATGATGGCAATGGCTATAAAGATGGCGAAAATTAGGCTAAACCAAACTAGCTGATCGGCGGTATTTCTGGCGTTGCCGCTTTGTTTGCTACCTAGATACTGGCTAGCGACCACCGAGCCACCAGTGGCTATGGCGGTAAATATGCTAATAAATAGCGCCATGACAAACTCCACAAGGCTTACCGCACTCACCGCACTTTCGCTAACGCTTGCTGCCATTAGCGAGTTTGCAAGCCCTAAGCTATACTCCAAAAACTGCTCTACGGCGATAGGGAAAAATAGCCTTGTAAGGTCGGCATTTGAGAAAAATCTCTGCTCGTTTGTCAAATTTTTCAAATTTCATCCCCTTTGTAAAGTGTGGGTAAATTATAAATTTTAAAAGGTGAAAAGGCTATAAATTTTTGGGTCTTATTTATTGACAAATTTGTCTTAAAGTGAGTAAAATCACGGCAGTTCTAAGTTTTAGAAAGACCTTTTTTGGATACAAAATGCACTCAATCGGTATTGATATCGGCTCAACATCTGCAAAAGTAGCAGTCATGGAAGCTAGCGGCGAGATAAAGGAGCTATTTTTACTCCCAACTGGCTGGAGCAGCGCAGATACGGCCATGCTTATAAAAGAGCGAGTTTTAGCTTTAGGCCTTGGTGAGCTATATTTTACAGCGACTGGATATGGCAGAGTTTCGGTGCCATACGCCAATAAAACCCTTACAGAGATCACCTGTCACGCGCTTGGGGCGCACTACTTTTGCAAAAGCGACTGCACCGTTATAGACGTGGGCGGACAAGATACGAAGGCTATCAAGCTTGAAAACGGCTCGGTGACTGACTTTACGATGAATGATAAATGCTCAGCCGGCACTGGTAAATTTCTAGAAGTGATGTCAAACCGCCTTGGAGTTAGATTTGATGAGCTTACACGCCTTGCTAAAAATAGCGACAAAGATATCGCCATAAGCTCGATGTGCACGGTCTTTGCGGAGTCTGAGATCATAAGCCTTATCGCTCAAAACGTCTCACGAGAAAATATCGCAAAAGCGGTGATCGCTTCAGCTATAAATAAAATTTCAAATTTGGTCAAAAAACAGGCAAATACGAGCTATTTCTTAAGCGGTGGCTTTAGTAAGAGCGAGTATGTGAGAGAAAATTTAGAAGTGTGCTTGCAAGCTGGGGTCACCACGCACAAAGATGCGATCTACTGCGGTGCGATCGGCGCTGGCCTTGCAGGGATAAGAAATTTAAGGAGAGAAGATGGTAATAAATGAGAGTATGAATTTGAGCGAAATTTTCGCTACTTATGACAGCGCTAAGAAAAATTTAGCCCAAAACGTCGAAGCGGTTAAAAATAGCGGTCAAAAGATCGCAGCGATATTTTGCACCTACACGCCAAGAGAGATCATCCACGCAGCAAATGCCCACAGCGTGAGTGTCTGCGCTACTGGCGATAACGCGGTGGTTGAGGGCGAAAAGTACCTGCCTAAAAACCTCTGTCCGCTCATAAAGGCAAGCTATGGCTTTGCCAAGGCAAACAAGTGCCCATTTGTGCGAAACTCTGATATCGTTATCGGCGAAACGACGTGCGACGGCAAGAAAAAGATGTATGAGCTGATGGGTGAGTTTAAAGACGTCCACGTCATGCACTTGCCACATTTCAAGAGCCAAAAGAGTTTGGAGCTTTGGCAAGATGAGGTTATGGAGCTAAAGGAGCGGCTGGAGGCTAAATTTGACGTGAAAGTGAGCGATGAGGAACTTAGAAACTCTATCAGGCTATTTAACAAAGAGCGCGAGCTAATGGGAGAAATTCAGAATTTCATGAAGCTAACGCCACCACCCATGAACGGCAAAGAGTTGCACGCACTGCTATATGGAAATGGCTTTATATTTGATAAAAAGGAGCAGATAAGCGACCTTGAGATCATCGTAAATAAGCTAAAAGAGTGCGTGAGGGACAAAATTTCACCCGTGCATAAGGACGCCAAACGCATCATCATCACAGGCTGTCCAAGTGGCGGGGTCTATGACAAGATCGTGCCAGCCATAGAAGAGGCAGGCGGCGTCGTGGTGGCTTACGAAAACTGCACTGGAACTAAAAACTTTAGCAACCTTGTTGATGAAAACGACGATCCAATTAGCGCCATAGCAAAGCGCTACATGGCGATACCTTGCTCGATCATGTCGCCAAATAAAGATAGAGAAAATGTGCTACAAGAGATGATAAAAGAGTATAAGGCGGACGGCGTGATCGACGTTGTGCTGCAAGCCTGTCACACCTACAACGTAGAAACTACCAATATAAAAAGGGCGTGCAACGAGGTAGATACGCCTTATATGGCGCTCGAGACAGACTTTTCTACAAGCGATGCTGGGCAGATCAAGACAAGGCTCGAGGCATTTATAGAGATGCTTTAGGATAAATTTATAAGAGCAGGGAGCTAAATTTAGCTTTAAATTTAAAATAGCTGACTTGAAATGCAGTGAAATTTACTAAATTTACAAGTCAGCTAAAGCGAATGAAATTTATTATTTGGCTTGCTTAATAGAGCAAAAGCTTCCACGCAGTGGCGTCTTTATAAATATATCTTATGTGTTGATAATCGTAAAGAACAGAATTCCATTTTTCATCGCCATTTTTCATTTTGTCGTTATATTCTTTTGTCTTTTCTCTATCGCCTAAATTTTTATACATGTCACGTAGATCTCTACATATATAGGCGCTTTTTAATTCATTGCAGCCATATTCAAGCATTTTTACGTCCGCTTTTGACTCAGAAAGTGCTTTTGCATAATCAGACTCGATGGCTTTTTCTTTTGCATAATCATCACTTTTCTTTGCAAAATAAACTACCTTTTTTTTAATTAAGTCAAGAGCTGGTATATTGCAAGCTGGAGCAAATTTTTTATCATAACAATACTCTGGTATAGTCTTCTCATAAAAATTTACAACTTTTTTAAGATCTTTGCTCTCTAAAGCTTCTAATTTTTCTAGCCAAAGACAACCTAGATCGTTACCTTTATCAAAGCACCATCTTTTTGCATCATTAGTCCCAAGCTTTTGAGTATTTTTCTGAATAAATTCTTTCTCGCCACTATAATCATAGTTAGGCTTTTCTCTACTACTCCCAAAGCCCCAAGCATATACGCTACTTGTGGCCAATACGCTGGCTAAGACCGAAGCTAAAATTTGCTTTTTCATCTTGATATCTCCTTTTTGATTTAAAAAGGCATTCTACCCCCCCCCATACTTAAAATAAATTTTAAAAGGGTGCTGACCCATGAAAAAGTATAAATTTAATGTCTGAGTGCTCGCTAGAAGGTGCAGAGTATGTCAAGCAGTCTGCCAAGCTTTTGCATATCATTTAAGAAAAGCTGGTTTGATTTTTGTGTAAATTCTTTAGCCTCTTCTAGTATTTTGGGCTCAGAGATATTGTAAGCAAACTCCTTTTTTAGGATCTTTGCCCCCTTTTTATAGACAAATTTTGCCTCGATAAAACTTGCAAAAAAGCTATCATCTCTTAAGTAGTAGTTGGTGGCCGCATTTACAAAAATTTGCTTTTGAGCTAAAAACTCGCCACAAACGCCATTTTGCGAGCTAAATTTAACACTCTCAACCACGTCAGGTCTTATCTCATAAAACCTTATCTCGCTAGATTTTTTAAGAGTAAAAACGTCACTAGCTTTGTTTAAATTTATAGAGGCGCTATCAGCTTCTATGACGTTTATAACGCCATTTACGAGAGAATAAGCACTTGTAGTTCTATTTTGATCAAGAAAATTTATCACGCCAAAAAATGACACGCTGCCATTTAGTTCAGCCAAATTTGGCATGTTTTTTATTAGTAGCTGCTGCTTTTTGCCACCAAGCTCAAAGTAGCTCACCATGATGGAAATTTCATCCTTTTTGCTAGGCGTCTTTTGCGAGCAGCCCACAAAAAAGAGTATTGCTAGCAGCAAAACTACTAAATTTCTCATTTTATGAAATAATCACCATCAAAGCTTACAAGCGAGTATTTTCTCTCGTTGCCGATACTCTCTTTAAGCTCATCGATGCTCAAAAACTCCAAGCTATCAGCTCCGATGTACTCTCTGACCTCTTCGACGCTTTTTTTGGCGCTTATTAGCTCCTCAAAGCTTGGTGTGTCGATGCCGTATCGCTCAGGATACTTTAGCTCAGGGCACGCAACTCTGAAGTGAATTTCTTTTGCTCCTGCGTGTCTTAAGAGATCGACCACCTTTTTAGAAGTGGTGCCACGAACGATACTGTCATCGATAACTACGATGCTTTTGCCCTCTAGCACGCTCGACATAGGATTTAGTTTTAGTTTGACCTTTAAATTTCTCATCTCTTGACTTGGCTCGATAAAGGTTCTGCCCACATAGTGATTTCTAGTGATGGCTAGCTCAAATGGGATCCTGCTCTCATTTGCGTATCCAAGAGCCGCTGGCACGCCACTATCTGGCACTGGCACTACAAAGTCAGCCTTTATCTTGCTCTTTCTAGCAAGCACCTCGCCCATCTTTTTTCTCACTTCATAGACGCTTTTGCCCTCTATCACGCTATCTGGGCGCGCAAAGTATATGTACTCAAAGGCGCAAATTCTAGGCTCTGGCTCGAAAATTTGCAAGCTTTGAAACTCGTTCTTGCCATGCTCAAAAACTATCATCTCGCCAGGTCTAACATCTCTTATAAATGTTGCTCCCACAAGATCAAACGCGCAAGTCTCGCTAGCTACGATATATCCGCCGTCCTTTAGCCTGCCAAGGCTTAGCGGCCTAACTCCCCAGCGGTCTCTGATGGCAAAAGTCTTGTGACGTGATTGCACGAGCAAGCAGTAAGCGCCTTTTATCTTGTCAAGTGCTGCGATGATGCGGTCTTGTAGGTGTTCGCCGTGGTTTCTTGCGATGAGGTGGATGATGTTTTCGGTGTCCATATTTGTCTGAAATATTGCGCCATCTTTGATGAGCTCGTCTCTAACCTCGTCTTTATTGACCAAATTTCCGTTGTGAACGATTGAGATTTGACCTAGCGCGTAGTTGGCGGCTATTGGCTGGGCATCGCGGCCTGAGTTTTTGCCAGCTGTCGCGTAGCGGTTGTGACCGATCGCCATGTCGCCCTTTAGTGAGCTCAAGATCTCTTCGTTAAAGACCTCGGTGACTAGGCCGTTGCCCTTGTGAGTGGAGATCTCGCCGTCGTTACAGACGCTGATGCCACTTGCCTCTTGACCGCGGTGTTGCATAGAAAATAACGCATAATACGCCGTTTTCGCCGCATCCTTAGAATTTATGATACCAACTATCGCACACATCTTTTATCCTCTTTTCATTTTTTTAAATTTTATCTTTACAGTTAAATTTCATAGCCAACGCTAAGCACTTTTTGTAAGTGGCTTGTTATCCAAAGTGCTGGCACATTTGCCGTTATTTGCACCATTTATAACAATCCACATGCGCTAAAACTAAATTCCATCATCTCAAATCAAACTCATTAGCTTTTAAATTTTGTTACTTTTTGCGCTCCAATAGCAAAATTTACTACCAAATTTTAACTCGTATCTCTTTATATCATCAAGCTTAAATTTAATCATCAAGCCCCAAACTATCATCTATCGAGTAAAGACCGCTGCTTTGATCTTTTAGCCAGATAGCAGCCTTGATCGCACCTTTTGAGAAGGTCGCTCTGCTCGTTGCCGTGTGGTTTAGCTCGATAAATTCGCCGTCATTGTAAAAGCCAACCGTGTGACGACCGACCACATCTCCGCCACGAAGTGCCATAACTGCGATCTCATCTTTGCTTCTTGCGCCCACCATGCCAGCTCTGCCTGTTACTAAAACATCTTTTAAATTTAGATCCCTTGCCTCTGCCACGCAACCAGCCAAGGTCATCGCAGTGCCGCTTGGAGCGTCCTTTTTATGTCTGTGGTGCTGCTCGACGATCTCGATATCAAATTCTCTTAAAACTTTTGAAGCTATCCTTGCTATACGGTTTAACACTGCTACGCCTAGACTCATGTTTGTTGCGTAGAGTATTGGCATAGTGCCTGATGCTAGGTGAAGCAAGTTTTTCTCGTCGTCATTTAGTCCAGTCGTGCCGATAACTAGTGGTTTTGGGTTGGTTCTAGCGTAGTTTAGAAGTGCTACGGTCGCCTCTTTTTGGCTAAAGTCGATGATGACGTCGCACGCTTCAAAAAATTTAGCAAAGTCGTTTGTCAAAAGCTCGCTACTTAAATTTTCAACCTCATTTTTTTGGCTAAAAGCGACGCTTAAAAGCGCATTTTTCTCATCTTTTAAACAAGAGATGATGCTTTGAGCCATCTTGCCGCTAGCGCCGTAAAGTCCTATTTTTACCAAAATTTATCCTTTGATTTTTGGTTGAAATTTAACATAAAATTTATTATAGAGAGATTACGAAATGGCTTTTGAAAATAGCTATTTGAGGCTAGAATTTAACTAAAAATTATCATTTTGGTAATTATTAGACGCACCCACTTTTGCCTATTTTGTGTAAAAAGGCGGCTAAGCTCTGTCTTAGAGTTATTTTCTTTTAAAAGAGGTGTTCTGATTAGCTTAAAAATCAATCATTTTTAAAAATAAATTTTGCTAAAAATGGTTTATTTTAAAAGAGAAATTTAGCCAAAAATTTGGCTAAATTTGAGTATTAATGTAAGCTTTCTATGTAGCTCATAGCGCTAAGTGCAGCCACTGCGCCATCACCTGCTGCTACGACCACTTGTTTTGGAGCGTCCTCTCTGATGTCGCCTGCCACAAAGAGCCCTTTTAGGCTAGTTTGCATCTTAAGGTTAGTCTTTACCTGTCCGCCATCAGCCATTTCGCAGATAAATTTGCCGTTTTCATCTTTTAAAATTTCGTTATTTACATTTAGTCCGACAAAGGTGAAAATGCCCGGCACATCAAGCACGCGCTCGCCATTTTTGGTATCAAGCACGATCTTTGTTAGACCCATCTTATCGCCAAGCGCCTCTTTTACAGTCGCACTTGTTATAAACTCGATCTTCTCATTTTTTCTAGCTTTTTCAACGGTTGTTGGCGCTGCTCTAAACTCGTCACGTCTATGCACAAGATAAACTTTTGAGCAGATATTTGCTAGATAAAGTGCCTCTTCAACAGCTGTGTCGCCACCACCAAGGACGGCTACCTCTTTGTTTTTGTAAAAGAAGCCATCGCATGTCGCGCATGTGCTAACGCCTTTGCCAAAGAACTCGTCCTCGCCTTTAAAGCCAGCACGTCTTGGAGTTGAGCCAGTTGCTACGATGACAGCCTTTGTCTGCTCGCTCTTGCCACCTTCAAGTAAAATTTCAAAGCTGCCGTCGCTATTTTTTCTAACGCCAACGACGTTTGCCCACTTGTGAACTAGCCCAAATGCACTGCACTGCTTCCACCAAGTGCTCATAAAGTCAAAGCCGCTCTCGCCAGGGGCTTTTTGACCTGGGTAGTTTTCTATCTCTGAGCTAGACGTGATCTGACCGCCAGGCTCGCCTTTTTCAAACATTACAACATTTTTTAATCCGCCTCTAGTGGCGTAAAGTCCGGCGCTTAGTCCTGCTGGACCGCCTCCGATGATCGCTAAATCAAGCATAAATTTCCTTTATTCTAAAACATTTATAGGCGAATTTTGTTTGTAAATTTCGCCCCTTTGATGAACTATCTCAACACTGCTAGGAAGCTTTGTAATGCTTAAATTTCGCATAAGCTCTAGGACTGTATTTATATCTGAGCTTATGTATTTTAGTGTCGAGTTTGACTCATATCTTTTTTGAAAGATATCGATCGCCACAACTGTTTCATTTTTGGTTGGTAAAATTTCGTCTAATTTTGATTGATTTGAACTGAAGATTAAAAGCGTGTATTTTGGCTCTTTTGGAGTGAAAATTTCGCTTTTTTCGTAAAAAACTAGCTTCGCAAAATCAACAAATTTATATTGTGAAAAACGATAGTTGCTATACGCAAATGCAGCCGCTATCATAGCTGCACCAAAAAATGAACCAAATATATAGGTAAGAGGAAGCAGACTTCCTCTTCTTTTTTCGCCCATTAAAGAAGCGAATTTAGTTTGTCAGTTAGGGCTTGTTTTGACTGCGCACCGACCATTTGCTCAACTAGCTCGCCATTTTTGAAAAATAGCAATGTTGGGATCGATCTGATGCCAAACTCAACTGCAAGATCTTGCACTTCATCAGTATTTACCTTGCAAATTTTCGCTCTGCCCTCGAAGTCTTCAGCAAGCTCTTCGATCACTGGAGCTAGCATACGGCAAGGTCCGCACCATGGAGCCCAGAAATCTACTAGAGCAACGCCTTCTTTTGTTACATCAAAATTTTCTTTTGTGAGTTCGATGTATTTTCCCATTTGTTCTCCTTATTTTAAGATGTGGCAATTATACAAAATCAAATTTAAATTTTAGATAAATAATAAATTTTATTATAAACTAATATTTTCTATCAGCTCAAAATTTTCATTTTTAACAACAAGCAGATCAAGCTGATAGTCCCTGTTTGGCTCATTTTTCATCATATAAAAATTTATTGTTTTTAAAATTTTCATATATTTTGCCTTGTTTAGCCTATACTCCGCTTCGTATTCTCCGCTAGTTGCTTTTACTTCAATAAAATGCAAAATTTTATCACTACTTAGTGCGATGATGTCGATCTCGCCAAATTTAGAGTGAAAATTTCTCTCTAAAATGACAAAACCAAGCTCACGCAAAAACTCGCAAGCCCTATCTTCAGAGCTCTTACCAAAGAGATACTCTTTTAGCCCCAAGCTACTCCTCGATCCTCATCATAAATGGCTCTTCTTTTATATACTCTTGCTCTTTTAAAAGCTCCATCGTTCGCTTCGCATCGGCTTCCAAGCTCGTGTGCGTCGTGAAAAATAGCACGGCATACTCACTCTCATCTTTTGGCTTTTGTAGCAAGCTATCTATCGAGAGATTATTTTCGCTCATCAAATTTGTTATCTTTGCTAGCACGCCCATTTTGTCTTCGACTTTTAGCCTAAAGTAGTATTTCGTCTTTATCCTGTCGCGATCAAGTAGCTCTAAAGTGTTTAGCTCAAATGGCGCTTTGTATCCAAGCATCGGCGACTTGCTATCTCTTGCGATGTCGATGAGATCGCTGATGACCGCACTTGCTGTTGCATCTCCGCCAGCTCCAGGGCCATAGTACATAGTTTCGCCAACGACCTCGCCAACGACGCTGATAGCATTTGTCACGCCACTTGCCTTTGCTATCATTTTGTTTTGTGGCACAAGCGCTGGGTGCACGCGTAGCTCGACCTTGCCTTCGCTTTTTTTGGCGATAGCTAGAAGCTTGATCGAGTATTCAAAGTCTTTTGCGAAAAATATATCTTCTGGCGTGATGCCTTGTATCCCTTCTATCAAGATATCTTCTGGATCGCCGTGCACGCCATAAGCGATGCTTGCTAGGATGAGAAGCTTGTGAGCCGTGTCAAAGCCACCCACGTCAAAAGTAGGATCAGCCTCAGCGTATCCAAGCTCCTGCGCCTTTTTAAGTGCATCTTTAAAATTTGATCCCTCATTCATCATCGAGGTTAGGATGTAGTTGCTTGTGCCATTTAGTATGCCATTTATACTTAAGATGTGGTTGGCACTAAGCCCTTCTCTTAGGGCTCTAATGATCGGTATGCCTCCAGCCACGCTTGCTTCAAAGCCAAATGGCGTGTTTTTGGCTAAATTTTGCAAAGCATATCTGTGATAGGCAAGAAGCGCCTTGTTTGCAGTGACGACCGCTTTTTTGCGTTTTAAAATTTCACTCACTACTCTAAAAGGCTCTTCAACACCGCCCATAAGCTCGACAAAAACGTCGATATCATCGCGGTTTATGATGCTATTTATATCATCAGTCAAAGGGATGCCAGCGTCTCTTTTTTTATTTAAATTTCTAACCACACCGATTACTGGCACTATCTCCTCGCCACATCTTGCTGCGATTAGCTTTTTGTTTTTTAGTAAAATTTTTGCGACCGACTCGCCAACGGTTCCAACGCCCAATATCGCTACATTCATTCAAATTCTTTCAAATATTTTTTTATATTTCTTGCTGCTTGCCTTATCCTATTTTCATTTTCGATAAGAGCTAAGCGCACATAGTCGTTTCCACCCTCGCCAAAACCAATGCCCGGACTAACGGCGACAGAGGCTTTTGTAAGAAGTTGCTTTGAAAACTCAAGGCTACCCAAGTGGCTAACCTTTGGTGGAAGTTTTGCCCAGATAAACATGCTGGCATTTGGCTTTTTAAGCTCCCAACCAGCCTGAGTGAAGGCCTCTATCATCACATCTCTTCTTTTTTCATAAATTTGGCGTATCTCTTCAACGCAGCTTTGGTCGCCGTCAAGCGCGACCGTGGCAGAGACCTGTATAGGCGTAAACATGCCGTAATCAACCCATGATTTTATCTTTTTAAGTGCGGCGCAAAGCCTTTTGTTTCCGCACATGAAGCCAACTCTCCAGCCAGCCATGTTGTAGCTTTTTGAAAGCGTGTAGCACTCGACTGCGACGTCTTTTGCACCATCGACCTCAAAGATGCTTGGCGTTTTGTAGCCATCAAATGTAAGATCTGCGTAGGCGATATCTGAGATGATGTAAAATCTCTCTTGCTTTGCAACGCTTACAAGGCGCTCGTAAAAGCTCTTTTGCACGGTCACGGTCGTTGGATTGTGAGGGAAATTTACAACCACATATTTTGGTTTTGGTGAGCTTGCATGTATCGTCTGGATCAAATTTTCAAAAAATTTATTCTCATCTAGCTCAAATTTATCGTTGTAATGAAGCGGCATCTTTGCGACACTTCCGCCAGCAAACAAAAAGGCCTGCGTGTGTATCGGATAGGCAGGATCAGGCACGATAGCCACGTCGCCTGGGTTTATCACGGCTTGAGCAAGATGCACAAAGCCCTCTTTGCTGCCCATTGTGGCTACTGCTTCAGTTTCTGGGTCTAAATTTACGCCGTATTTTCTTTTGTACCAGTTGCAAATGGCAAGGCGGAGCTTATAAATTCCAGCGCTGGCTGAGTAGCCGTGGGTCTTGTCTTTTTGCGCGCTTTCGCATAGTTTATCGACTATATGTTGCGGTGTTCTGCCCTCTGGGTTACCCATAGAAAAGTCGATGATGTCCTCGCCAGCTCTGCGTGCTGCCATTTTGATCGCATTTACTTCGGCAAAAACGTAGTTTGGCAAACGCTCAATTGTATTAAATCTTATCTCATCAAACACTGTTTGCTCCTATTTTATAAGCTTGATAATTATCTCGTTTTTAATGTTAGTTATGTCGTTATTGTCGCTAATTAACGCATATTTTGCGTCGTTAGCTAAATTTATGGTGTAGTTAGTTTTTATCTCGTTTTCTCTTTTTAGATCGATTTGGTTTAAGTTTTTATCATAAATTCTAACAAGCGGCACCCATTTGTTTGGCTCGTTTGAGATGATATTTAGGCTGCTTGCACCTGCTACATCTACGATATAGACACCGCCGCTCTTTACAAGCGGGGTCTCTTCGTTAAAATTTACTTTTGAAGCATTTAGGCTCATATTTTTAGCATCCAAATAAAGCGCTAAATTTCCATCAACTCTATCAAATCCCATGATCTTAAAGCCACTTTTACTAAGCGTAAAATTTAACAAATTTGGATCTATGCCACCACTTTTTAGAGCTAAAATCCCATAAGAAATTTCACTGCCATTTTTTAGAGAATTTACTCTTGCCACGCTTATGTTTGCATCTTCAAGAGCTAAATTTATCGATTTGACAAATAGTGCTGAGGGGACTTTTTGCGTGCTTATAAATTTTAAATTTAAGCTATTTGAGCTAAATGAGAGAGTATCGTAGTTTGAGCTTTGCTTTAGCCTTGAGACTAGCTCGCCAACATTTAGCGAGCCGTCAGTGTCTAAATTTTCTAAAGAAATTTGCAGATCTTTTCCGCTACTTAGTGCGTTTGCACTGCTATTTAGATCAAAAGCGTATGAAAAAACGCTAAAAAGAAGAAATATGGTTAGTTTTTTTACCAAGATTTGCCCTTATTCATCTCGACAAACTCGTCATAAGTTAAAAATTTCATATCGCCATTTTCTACTAAAAATCTAGCTGGACGGCTTGGATTATATTTTGTTACTTTATCGCCGATCTTAAGCTCGATGTTGCCATTTCCGCAAACGACTAGCTGTCTTTGGTCTAAATTTATATTTACACTTTTGCTTGTGTCGCTTGATGTTTTTTGACCATTTTCAAGGTTGATGATGCCTATCCAAACGCGTTGTTTTGGTGTGATGACCGCCTCATTTAGTGGTTTTGTCACGTTTTGCTCTACTTTTGGAGCTGGCTGGGCTGCCATGCTAGGCTTTAGGGCATTTTGATCAACGCTAGCAGGACTTACAGTCACGTTTTGCTCAGCTGGAGCTGAAATTTTCACGCTTGAAGTGTTCGCATCGATCTTTGGAGTGTTTTGGGAGATCGTTACGTTTGTGTCGATTATATTTTTCTTCACTTCATTGACGATGCTTGATTGCGAGTAGCTCACGCTTGTGTTGTCTTCATTTAAGCTTGCTATGAAATTTTGGACGTATTTGTAAGCGTCAAAGTAGTAAGCACCGCCAGCGATGATAGCTAAAATGATGACCCAGAAGAAAAATCCAGCCCCGCCACCGCTACTTTGTCTTTGGATCGAGACATCTTCAGGTGTGTAAGAAGAAATTTTTGGGCTAACTTTTGTTTTTTTGCTCTCATCAGGCATGTTTTCTTGCATGAAAGCGTCGTATTCGGCGAGAAGTTCGCTAAGATCGACGCCATACTCACGCTGTAAAATTTTGGCGTAGCCTCTCATGTTTAAGCGTGATAATTTTTCAAAATTTTTGTCAAAAATGTATTGTAAAAAAGTGGGTTCAATGTGCGTTTTACGCGAAATTTCCTTTATGCCTATCTCTTTTAAATTTTCTAATTCATTCATCTATCATCCTATCACAAATTATCGCAAAGGCTGCACTTACATTTAGGGAGTCCCAGCCGTCTTTTAGCTTGATACCGACGCACTCATCGCACTTTGCTAGAGCTTTTTGCGGTATGCCTTCGCCCTCTGAGCCCATCACCAAAGCCCTTTTGCCAGCAAATTTCATCTCTTTTATATTTTTGCCGTTGCTTGCCGTAGCGTAGAGCCTGAAACCACACTGTTTTAGCTCGTTTAGCAGGCTAAGTCCGTCCTCAAAAATGGCTATTGGTATCTCGTAAGCAGCACCGCTACTTGACCTTAAAACGCCTTGCATATTTACACTTTTTGCAACAATGACTAACCCTTCGCAGCCTAGAGCATAAGCACTTCTAGCGATGGCACCGATGTTTCCAACGTCACTTATACCATAAAGCACAGCGATGAAATTTAGCTTTTTGAGCTCGCTAAAGTCTGAAAACTCAAACTCACTAACGCTTGCTAAGAAGCCTTGATGGTTGCCGCCATGCGCCATAGACTGAGCTTTTTGATTATCCACGCGGATGATCTTCTTGCCTGTGCCGCAAATTTTTGAGAAGAGCTTTTTATCACACTCTTTTGAGAGATAGATCTCTTCTAGGATCTGCGGGCGCTTGTTCAAAATATGTAAAAATAGCTGTTTTCCGTATATTATCATGGTTGCTTATGGTAGCTAAAGTCAAGTAAAATTTAACTTATTTTGCTTCTAAATTCGATTGAATTTTTGAAACTTTTTGAGAGAATTTGAGCTTTTAAATTTATGCTTTTATAAGCTCGTCGTATAGCTTTTTGACGTCCTTGCCAGTTATTTTGCTAAGCAGTTTTGCCTTCGCTTTTGGGGCGATGTCAAGCGAGATGATCTCATCTTTTGTGATGTTTTGAGTGGCTATATTCGCACTTTTTGAGATGACCACGGCCCACTCGCCGTTTAAATTTGCTTTTTCTAAAATTTGGGCTAAATTTTTGGCTGTATCTTTAAATTTGGTCTCAAATTTTTTGGTGGCCTCTTTTATGGCAAAAATTTCTCTCTCTGGCTCTAAATTTGCGATGCTTTGCACTAAGCTTAATACGCGTTTTGGGCTTTCATAGATCACGGCTGGATAGGCTAAGTTTAGAGCGTTTTGTATGGCTAGGGCTCTATCTCTGCCGGTATTTGGTAAAAATCCTAAAAAGATAAATTCTTTATCGCAAAGTCCGCTTGCGACCACGCTTAAAAGTGCAGCGTTTGCTCCGCTTAAAATTTCGTATTTGATATCATTTTTTTGAGCGTATCTTACTAGGCTAACGCCTGGATCGCTTATGCCTGGCATGCCAGCGTCGCTCATATAAGCTATATTTTTGCTCAAAATTTCATCACTTAAATTTGCAAAAAATTCATCTTCGTTGTGGGTGTGAAGCGGGATAAAATTTGAGATGTTTATATTTGCGTCAAAGCGTTCGTTTAGTAGATTTACAAGGCTTTTGCAAACTCTTGTATCTTCACAGATAGCTATCTCGCATTCACGCAAAATTTTGATCGCACGAAGCGAGATATCTTCTAAATTTCCTATTGGAGTAGGAACAAAGTAGAGCAAGGCTTATTTTTGAGCGTATTTTTTCTTAAATTTCTCAACACGGCCAGCGCTATCAACTATCTTTTCGCTGCCAGTGAAAAATGGGTGGCACTTGTCGCAAATGTCAATTCTGATTTCGCTTTTGTTTGACTTTGTCTTAAAAGTGTTGCCACACGCGCAAGTTACGGTGCAATCTACATACTCTGGATGGATCTCTTTTTTCATCATCTTTCCTTTATTATTTTGGGCTATTTGTTACCTTAAAAGTTGCTGATTATATAAAAACTAATCTAAAAATCAAATAAATCAGGCAAGAAATTTTGCCGCCACAGATATGACTGCGGTCTGTGATCTTAGGATATTTTTTGTATTTAGGCCGTAGATATTTTTAAATTTAGCCGTCTCATCCTCGCTAAATCCGCCCTCTGGACCGATTATTAATATCTCATCATCTTTTTTTTCATTTAAATTTTTACCGCCAAAATTTATAGCCGAGACATTTTTATAAACGCTCATTAGCTCGTCTAAATTTTTATAAATTTCAAACTCCATTAGCGACGTTCTCCCGCACTGCTCGCATGAAAGTGCGTTTATGTAGTTTAGCTTTTCAAGGTCGATCTTGAAATTTGCTTGAGAAAATTTAGTATAGACAAAGGCGATCTTGCCAACGCCAAGCTCATTTAAAAATGGTAGTGCCTTTTCGATCGTCTTTGGATCAACGACCGCCCAAGCGATGGTAAAGTCAAATTTATGCTCGCAGTTTAGGCTGGCAAAGACAAGACTTAAATTTGCACTTCTGCGCTCTATCTCATCGATCTCATAGATATACTCTTTGCCATCGTATAAATTTCTAACACTTATGCGCTCTCCTGCTTCAACTCTTCTAGCTTTTAGGTGTAAAAAGGCCTCATTTACTATCTTTAAGCGCTCTTCACCAGCGTTTTTGTCATATAAAAATTTCATCTAAATTCCTGCAATGATGATCAAAATAATGTCGCAAATGCCTTTAATAAGGGCAAATTTTTTAAATTTCTCTAGCTCGCCAGCAATGGCGTATCTTTTTAGTCTTTTATATCCAACGGCGCTAAGTGCGATCAAAGCTATCAATATAAGAAGCATTTTTATGGCGTTAAATTTTGGCTCATAGCTATAATATGCCCACAAAATAAGCCCAGTTAGCACCAAAAAGCTAAGTAGCATATGATAAATAGGCAAAAAATACCTTATGTGAAGCACGTAATTTTTACTCCTCACTCCAAACTGAGTAAGCGCTAGATAAAGCGCCGCCAAGGCAAGAAGCACATAAAAAAATGTCACGTGAAATGGCAAAGTATAAGCATAAAGCGAGCTTAAGTGTTCGTTCATTTCTTATCTTTAGGAGGCTCGTTTTCTTCGACGACTGGCTCAGGTGGGAGCTGCTCGTCGATAGTTACATTCGCATCAGGCTGAGCTATCGTAACATCACTGGGGACTGGCTCACTAACGTCACTTTTGGCCTCTTCTTTATCTCCACATCCCAAAAATACGCCAGCTATAAGCAAAAAAGAGGTTATAAATTTTTTCATTAAACGTCCTTTGGATTTTCTATTTTTATCTTATTTATCATCTTTTCAAGCAAGTTTTTATCTTCCCACTCGTCTATAATCGCCTCTGAAAATTTGATATCACTAAGCTTTATCTCGCCCATTTGTGGGTTTGTCGCGTCCTCTTTGAAGCACTGCGCATAGCCAGTGTCGGTTTCATGCACGATGACGCTGTGAAGCTTTACTTCGCGCTCGCCGTTGTTCATCACGCTAAGCTCAAGTATCCGCTCGATCATTACAAAAAATATACGGCAAAACTGCTCTGCGCTGGGATTTAGTGGGATCTCTATCCACCTTGCAGAGTGCTTTTTAAGGTCGTTTTTGTATTCGTCACTATCGCCTGAAAATATGGTCGTAGCGTGATCGAAGCTATCGATGATCGTCTTTATGTTTTGCTTCATCAGCCCAAAGTCATAGACCATGCCAGCGTTATCAAGAAAATTTGAGCTAAGTAAAATTTCCGCTACGTAGCTGTGGCCGTGAATGCTCGTCCTGCAGCGTTTCGAGCTACAAAACCTCACGATATGCGCATTTTCAAATTTAAAAAGTTTTCTAATAATCATCAAACACCCTCTTTGTCGCCCCAAAGCCTGATGTGGATACGCTCTGAGTAGTTAAATCCATGCTTTATGGCAAATTGTGCTGTTTTTAGAGCATTTTTGCTTAGCTCGTCTTTATTTGCGCCCATCGCCATGCACCAGACGGGCAAATTTACTCTATCTTTTATATATAAAATTTCCTCCAGCTCGCTTTTATCAAAGCGAGATAGGACAAATTTTAAAAAGCTGCTTTTTGCGTTATTTTTGATAGCTAAAATGGCATCTAAATTTATGCGTTTTTGCTTGCTAACTCCGCTATTTGCTAGTTTTACGCCAAGTGCAAAATGGCAATTTTTATAAATTTGGAATTTATCAAAATCAACCAAGATCGTGCCATTTGTCTCAAAATGCACCTCGTAATTTATAAGCAAATTTCTTACCAAATTTATGAAATTTTCATTTTGATGCCAGATGAGTGGCTCGCCGCCTGTTAAAACGATGATCGGCTTTTGTTCTAAGCCTTTGCTAAAGCTATCAACTATGCTTAAAATTTCATCTGCGCTGTGTCTTTTGTGGTGAAAATGTCCCTTAAAAACGGCCCTTATGCTATCACAGCCCAAAAGCTCTTCGCCTGTTTTTAAAGATCTTGTCTTTACGCCAAAGCCAGAGCAGTTTAGGTTGCAGCCCAAAAAGCGTAAAAATATAGCGAGGCTGCCCTGATAAGCGCCCTCGCCTTGGATGCTTAAAAATGCCTCAACTAGTTCTAGCTCTTTGCTCATCAACCACCAGTTTGGTAAAAGGCCCTTGAAGAGGTTTCGTTTTCAGCCCCTAGCGCCCATTTGTTCTCTTTTGGCTTGTTGGCAAGCACTTGTCTTAAGATCTCGCTTGCTGCGACGATGTCGCCATTTGCAACTGCTTTTTTGATACTTAGCGCATCTTCAAAGTAAAGGCAAGGTATCAAAAGCCCTTCAGCGCTTAGCCTAATGCGGTTGCAACTCTCACAAAAGTCGTGTTTGTGAGGGTCAATGATGCCAAATTTATAGCCGTCATCAAGCCTATAAATAGACGCAGGTGCGTTTGGCAGTTTTTCATCTTTTGTGACATTATATTTTTGCGAGATGATATTTAAAATTTCATCGCTTTTTAGCCCTTTTAGATCCTCTTTGGCGTGCGAATTTTCCATATATTCGATAAATCTGATCTGAGAGTTTCTAAATTTAGCAAACTCAAGCAAATTTACTAGCTCATCGTCGTTAAAGCCTTTTAGTGCGACTGTGTTTATCTTCACCTTTAACCCAGCGTCAAGTGCTGCCTCAAAGCCAGCCAAAACCTCGTGTAAGACGCTCTTTTGAGCGATAAATTTAGCCTTTTGCTCATTTAGCGTATCAAGCGACATATTTATGCGCTTTAGACCAGCGTATTTTAGCCTTTTGGCAAAGTGTGGCAGCATAAAGCCATTTGTCGTAAGCGCTAGATCGATATCTGGCTTATAATCGCTTATCATCTTTATAAAGATGTCCAGATCCTTGCGCACGAGTGGTTCGCCGCCTGTGATCCTGATCTTTTTCACACCCTCATCGATAGCTACTTTAACAAATAAAAATAGCTCTTCAAATGTCAGTAAATTCTCTTTTGGCGTCCAACTAAATGGCGTCGTAGGCATGCAATATCTACATCTAAAATTGCAGCGCTGCGTCACAGAAATTCTTAAATAATCAACAACCCGACCATATTTATCTATTAGCATAAAGCACCTTTTTTAAGCTTGGTTAGAGCTTTTTTAATTTTCAATTATATGTTAAAAGATTTAAATTTAAATAAAAATTTAAGCTAATTTTTGTAGTTTAAGAGTAGTTTTGTCTTTTAAAATTAGCCCAAATTTAGGCTAATTTATGAAATTTAAGCACAAACTCAACTCGCCCCATACCCACGTGAAGGTCTTTAGCGATCATAGCCGCGCTCTTTCCGTCCTTAAACATCTTTAGAATTTGCTCTTCTTCGTTGATAACGCTTGGGGCGATCTTGTTGATATCTCTTGTTCGCTCTTCAAGGTTAAACATCCTATCTTTTTGCTCGTTTGCAAAGTCATCTATCACTCGCTCGATGCTCTTTATAGCGCGGATTATCGGCACGATTTTTTCGTTTATCTGCTCGTTTATCTGCTCTTTTAGCTCATCTTTTACATCTTTTAGCTGCTCGTCATCATCAGGTTTAAAGCTCGCAAGTGCGACTAGCTGCTTTTTGAGATTATAGTTTTCTTGCATGGCGCTCTCTATGGCACGCTCATACCTTGCAAATTTCTTATTTGTTTCGCTATCTTTTATAAATATCAAAGCTATTATTATCGCTAAAACGATACCAAAACCTAAAAAAATGTAAATTTCCATATTTTTCCTTTACGAATTCGCTCTAAGCTCTCTTATCATCACACGCTCTCTAGCCGTCACATAAGCGTTCCAGTCGGCCTCATCCTCTTCGTGCATGTTCTCTATCTTTGCTAGCCTCTCATCCTCCGCCTTTAGATAAAGGCTCAAATTTCTCTTTGGAAAGATAGGCATCGCGATCCTTGCGTAGTAAATTTCATCTTTTTTAAATTTATCTTCGCTTATTTTTATATGTGTAAAGCCGATCTCATCGATATCTGCGCTCTCTTTTAGCGGCAAGTATTGCTTGTGCTCATTTTTTATATAATCACTTAGCGCATCGATCTTTCTATGAAGCTCGATGACAAGCGTTAGCAAGACTTGGTCGCTCTCTTTGGTCTCGCCGCGTGATTTTGCTCGCTTTAGCCACGCTCCAAGTGCATCTTCATCGCCTGGTAAGATAGAGTTAAATTCTCTTAAAAATTTCTCATCTCCACTTCTGTCGCACTCATAAACCATGCTAAGAGGTGCCTTAAAAAGCCTTACTTCACTCATAATACACTTATCCAAACAAAGATGAAAAATAAAATTCCCAAGTAGCCATTTAGCGTAAAAAACGCTCTGTCTATCTTACTAAAGTCACGCCTTACGATCCTATGCTCGAAAAATAATATCACGCCGCTTACCACAATGCCAAAAAACGCCATCGCTCCAAGTCCAGCCGCCCATGCAAAAAGTAGCCAGAGTATAAAAGCCAAAGCGTGAAAAATGGCTGATAAAAATAGTGTCGCCTTGTCGCCATATATCGCTGGTATGCTAAAGAGCTTGTTTTCTTGGTCAAATTTCATATCTTGAAGCGAGTAAAGCAGGTCAAATCCAGCCACCCAAAATGTCACACCAAGGCAAAGTAGCACGCTCCAAAGCGGTATGGCAGCGCTCACTGCAACCACGCCAGCGATAGGAGCAAGTCCAAGACTAAGGCCTAGCACCAAGTGCGCTAGCTCGCTAAATCTCTTAAACAGCGAGTATCCGCCAAGCACGGCAAGTATGGGGAAGCTTAGCCAAAATGCGAGCGAATTTACAAAATAAGCGCAGATGATAAAGATAAGTGCGTTTGCTGCGATGAAAAGCTGCATATTGCCCTTGCCGATGCGCCCATCGACGCTTGGACGGCTTGCGGTGCGTGGGTTTAGCTTGTCGATGTCCTCGTCTTGATATCTGTTAAACGCCATGGCAAAATTTCTAGCGCTGACTGCGCAAAGAGTGCCTAAAATAAGTAGTTTAAAGCCAAACCAAGCCGAGCCATTTTCTATCTTGCTCGCAACTATCATCGCCACAAAGATAAAGGGCAAAGCAAAAACCGAGTGCTTAAAAACGATGAGTTCTGCGATATCTTTTAGCTTTTTGATCATATAAATTTCCATGTTTTTAAAAAGTGTCTGATTTTACACCATTTTGCTTTAAATCTAAATTTATATTATCATTGCGAGAGTAATTTAAAATGAAGGGTTATGATGAGTAAAATAGCGATTATCGGAGATAGTTTTAGTGCGTTATTTACGGCACTTGAGCTAGCTAAAAAGGGTGAGGAAATTTTAGTTATTAGTAGCCAAAAAGATGAGTTTGAGAACGGAATTTTAACCCCATTTAACACCCCAGCGCTCGCAAGAGATGGAGCGATATCTAGCTCGTTTTTGGGGCTAGTTAGTAAAAAAAGTGAGCTTGATATAGCGCTTTGCTTAAATGAAAATTTTAGAGCTTGGATGGCAAATTTCACGCTTAAATCAACAAAGGCTCACGATAAAAAGATGAGAATTTTGTTTAAGAAATTTGGACAAAAGAGCTTTGAAATTTTAAAAGAGCTAAACGAAAAATATCCGCAGATAAATTTTGATGAGAGCGGCGTTTATCTCATCTTTAGCGAGGACGAGAGCTTTAAAAAGAGGCTTGATGAGACAAGGGTTGCTGATAGCGAGCAAGAAATTTTAAGCGTGGATAGTGAGCTAGCAAATTTTGGCCTGATAAATAAAAATATAAAAGGGGCGCTAAATTTAGCTAAAAACGCGAGCATCGATGTTAAAGAGCTACGAAACGCACTTGTTAGCGAGCTAAATGAGCTTGGAGTGCAGTTTATAAATGATGAAATTTATGAGCTAAAAACGCAGGGGCAAGCCGTGCAAAAGGCTGTTGGCAGGGCTGGCGAGTACGAGGCTGATAGCTTTGTCGTGGCGAGTAGAAATTTGGAGCTTTCAAGTAAGCTTGGGACAAATTTAAGTGCCATTTTGGCTAAATTTTACACGATAGATCTCGCGCTAAACGAGGGTCAAATCCCTAAAAAACCGATCATTTTAAATGATATGTTTGCCAAAATTTATCCAACCAAAAATGGCGTCACGATCATCACAAATTTACAAGTGGGCGCGATCGATACGCTTGTAAAAACAGAAAAGATCAACGCATTTTTAAACGAACTAAAAAGACACCTTGGCATAAGCGAGCTAAAAGAGCCTAGTTTTAGGGCAAATTTCGTGCTTCTTAGCTCAAACGACAAGCCAGCTCTTGGACGTGATGAGACATATCAAAATTTACTCTATAATCAAGCGTACGGACTAAATGAACTAAGCTTTGCACCGCACTTTGCAGGCGTTTTGGCTGATCTTATAAAAGAGGGCAAAAGCAACGAAGATAGCGATGAGATTTTACTTTTTAGCTCACTTTACGAGGGCTAAGCTTGTTTGGCGAGCTAGCACTAATTGGCACCACGGCAAGCGGCAAGAGTGATCTAGCCTTTGAGCTAGCAAAGAAATTTAATGGCGTCATCTTGAGCCTTGACTCACTCGCACTTTATAAAGAGATAGATATCGCTAGCGCAAAGCCAAAGCCCTGGCAGCTGGGGGCTGTGAGGCACTTTGGGGTGGATGAAATTTACCCTGATGAGGAATTTAGCGTTGGGACATTTTTTGAAATTTACAAAAATGCAAAAGAATTTGCGCGCTCGCAAGAGTGCTTGCTCATCATCACAGGTGGAAGCGGCTTTTATCTAAAGGCGATGCTTAGCGGTCTTGCGCCAGACGTGCCAAAATGCGAGCTAAATTTAAGCAACGAGGAAATTTACGAGCTAGCTTTGCAAAACGACCATGAGTTTGCAGGCAAATTTAGCCAAAACGACTCTTATCGCCTCGAAAAATGGTATCAAATTTATAAATTTAGTGGCCAAATCCCAAGCGTTTGGCTAAAGCAAAATACCAAAGAGAGCGTCATAAAAGAGCTTGCGATATTTGAAATTTTGTGGGATAAAGAGGAGCTTAGGGCACGCATAGCAAAGCGAACGAAAAATATGCTAGATGAGGGCTTGATAGATGAGGCGAAGTTTTTATTTGACAAGTATAAAAGCGAGCCAAAACCCCTAAAATCAATAGGTCTAAAGGAGTGCAAGCGGTTTTTGGAGGGTGAAATTTCAAAAAGTGAGCTTGAAACGCTCATCGCCACGCACACAGCCCAGCTTGCTAAGCGTCAGCGAACCTTTAACCGATCGCAGTTTGAGAAGAAATTTGTGGGCGACTTGGCGCAGACTAGAAGTGAAATTTTGAAGTTTTTAAAAGGTTAAATTTAAATTGTCTAGGTGGTAAATTTAATTTAGTAGGGGGGCGAACAGCTCCAAAAGAAGCCGTTCGATAAATTTATATAGGCATGACCCTGATTTTTGGGCTTAGGCTCTCTTGTAAGACATTTTCTATCGCATAAAGCGTGCCAGTCGAGCCGCTTGAACAGCCTGAGCAAGCGCCAAGATAGCGGATATAAACGTCGATATTTTCGCCGTTGTCGTTTCTGATGTCTATGATCTCTAAATTCCCGCCGTCCATCATAAGCATCGGGCGGATCTCTTTATCGATGATCGATTCGATCGCTTTTAGCTGGCCAACCATCGTCATGCTCTCAAAGCTAACGTCGCTAAGCGTGTTGTTTGCTTGAGCATTTGCCTGAGCTTCGAGCCTCTCTTGCTCCATCTCAGCCCTAGTGTCACGCAAGATATCAACAAGGTAGTAGTCTTTTTTCTCGTGTCCGCCAGGTCTAACGCATGATTTACAAAATGCACCTGCTTTGGTGTATTGCGTGATCTCCTCGACCGTATGAAGGTCGTTTAGTCTTATCACCTCTTTGATCGTGCCAAGGCTCACTCTAGCGCACTCGCAAACGATGATCTCATCTTCAAAGTGCTCTGGGTCTATGCCCTTGTAGCTTGCTGCGGCTGCCTTGATGACGTCATAAGCCATGACTGAGCAGTGCATCTTTTGAGGTGGTACAGCTGGGGTGTCTGGGTTGTCGCGCATAGCTCTTTCTACATCAAGGTTTGTGATCTTAACCGCTTCATCGACCGTTTTGCCTATACAAAGCTCAGCCATCGTATCAGAGCTAGCTATCGCCGTGCCACAGCCAAAGCTTTTAAATTTAGCGTCTATTATCTTGTCAGTTTTCTCATCAACGAGCCAGTAAAGCCTTACCGCATCGCCGCAGCTTTCTGCGCCAAAGTCAGCGATGATGAGCTTTGCGTTTGCTTTTTTGGCGTCCTCTTCGGTGAGTTCGCCCATGAATTTAGGATTGTTCATCCTATCTTGCACTACCTTGGAGTATTCGTCCCAGATAGAGCCTCCGATTAAGTTATTTTTTGCCATGTTTTTCCTTTAAATTTTATAATCCACTCTTATGCCACTCTGGGGCGTACGCGAAGGTGCTTGATATGCTTCTTAGCCTATTTACCGCTTTTGTTATATGTTCGATCGCATAGTCGATCTCCTCTTCGGTGTTAAACCTAGAAAGAGAGAGTCTAAGTGCGGTGTGGGCTAGCTCTTTGTCAGCGCCGATGGCCTCCATGATAGGGTTGCTCTCTAGCGTCTCGCTCGCACAGGCAGAGCCGGTAGATGCTGCTATGCCAGCTCTATTTAGGTCCCAAAGCATAGCCTCACCCTCGACACCTTTGATAGAGGCTAGGATGGTGTTTGGCACGCGTTGATCTTTTGTGCCGACGACGCTAACGTCAGGAATTTGTAGTAGCGCGTCTTCAAGTTTGTCACGCAAACGGCGAACGTGTGAGTGCTCGTAATCCATAAATTTATTTGCTAGTTCAAGCGCCTTGCCCATGCCAACGATACCTGGTACATCAAGTGTGCCGCTTCTGCGTCCGCCCATGTGTTCGCCGCCGTGAAGCAAGCTGCTTAGTGGCATGCTATTTTTTATAAATAACGCTCCAACGCCCTTTGGTCCGTGAAATTTATGAGCTGAAAAGCTTAAAAAATCAACGTCTAGGTCTTGAACATCTATCTTTATCTTACCGACTGCCTGTACGGCGTCAGTGTGAAATAAAGCGCCGTATTCGTGGGCAACTTTGGCAAGCTCTTTTATAGGAAAGATCATGCCAGTTTCGTTGTTTGCGCTCATTATGGCGACAAGCGCGACGTTTTCGTCCATGACGGCTCTTAGCTGATCTGGAGTTACGATGCCATCGCTATTTACGTCTAAGACTAGCTCGCCTACCGATGTGCCAGTATCAAACACAGCCTGCGCGCTATCATCTGGAGCTTGCAAAACCTCAGGCCTTTTCTTTTTAAGCCACAAGCTCTTTTCACACTG
>NZ_PPAW01000046.1 GCF_002913225.1 Campylobacter concisus
TATGAGCTAGAAGGTTTGTTTGATCTGCTATATCTCTAATGATAGTTATGATGTTTTTAATTTCATCACTTTGTCTTATGACATCAGCTGTCTTTTGAGAGATAGCATTCATTGAGCTAGACATTTGTTCAACTGCAGCTGCACTTTCTTGTAAGCTATTTGCTTGAGTGTTTGCTGAGCTTGTTACTTGAGATACTGAGCTAGCTAGAAGTTTAGCTTTTTCTTCAAGTAGCTGTGCTTGGCTTAAATTTGAGTTTAGCATAGAGCAAACTACCTCGCCCATGTTTGATACTCCAAGTATCATAGACTTTAGGTCAGCTTCTAGCTCTTCATTTATCTCGACCTTTGCTGTAAAGTCATTTTTAGTATATGAGCTAAGAACATTTGTTATGCCCTTTAAATTTGCCGAGATAGATGTAAAGAATTTATTTAGTAGCTCTTTTAATTCATTTAGTGATGGGTTGTTTGGAGTTGAGCCTATCTTTGCTCCAAGGTTTCCTTTGATCATTAAATTTGCTACCTTATTTAGCTCATCTATCATAGTGCTATCTTTTTTGATGCCAGCTATGACTTTGTCGATGTTCTCATTTATCGCCTTACTCATCTCGCCAAATTCATCATTTGATCTTACCTCTAGCTTGCTTGGTGCTTTTGCTTCGTAAGTTACAAATTTAAATACATCATCAAGCTTAGACTGGATGGTTTTTATAGGGTTAAGAGACTTTTTAAGCAAGAAATAGACAAATGCTGAGAGGATAACGATAAATAGTACTGCTAGGATTAGCTGGATCTTTAGGAGGGGCAAAGTCTGGCTCGAGAAAGTATCGGCATTTATCGCAGCAACTGCGAGCCAGCCGTCGTCGTTTATAGGTAAAATTTTAGCCAAGACATTTTCGTTTTTCGCATTTTTATAAGAGATTAGTCCGTTTTCATCAAAGTCTTTACTTGCAAATTTAGCAGCCAAGGTCTTAGTCGCTTCAACAGAACTATTTATAAGGCTTTCATCCTCATGCAACAAGATAACACCATCTTTATCCATAAAATAAACATAGCCAAACTCGGTTTTACCCATCTTTAGAAGCTTTTTACTTAAAAGCCTGATATTAACATCAGTAAATGTAGCTCCTAGAAGCTTGCCGTCCTCTACTATCGGTGTAGAGAAAGTCATGCACAGATCGTGCTCTGGAGCGACCATGTCTATATATGGCTTTGTAAAGATGGTTTTTCCACTACTCTTTGCAGCGATATACCAGCCCCTACCCCTTGGTTCGTATTTATCTTTTTCTGGGGTTAAGGTTTTACCATTTGAGCCGTAAGTATAGCCGTTGCTCTCTGCCGCAAAATAGGCACCTATGACTATTGATTTTAAATTTTCTTTTGTAGATTTTAAACGAGCAAGAATTTCATCTTCTCTACCAACGCTACCTGTTAGCTTGTTTGCAAGCTTTTGCGAGTCCTCCATGTAGTCATCAATAAAACTTTGCGTCACAGACTTTATGTCAGATAGAATTTGATCTTGGTTTTGGCTGATCAGCTTCACCACCTCCTCTTTTGCGTTAAAGTAGCTAACAGCCGACATCGCAGCAAAGCATACACTCAAAAGAACAATAAGCGTCAATGCGATCTTGTTTGATATAGATCTCATTTCATCCTCCTTGTGAAATATTAGTAGAATTATAATATTTAAAATATAAATTTAATCTTTTATTTTAAATAATATTTTATATTAAATAG
>NZ_PPAW01000047.1 GCF_002913225.1 Campylobacter concisus
GGTCACCACTAAATTTACGGCTCTCGTTTTTGGTATTTATCACTACATCCGCGCTTAGACTAACGCCGCTAAGCTCTTTAAACCAAAACTCATCTTTTTGCACGCTAAAGCCAACAAGGGCAGGCGCAAAATATGGGAGATGTGCGAACGAGTAGTTAAATTTGGCTTTTATAGAGCAGCAGTAAGTTAAATTTACTGCATATTTATGCTTCCAGCTGGAGCTGGCATATCGCCTTTTTCATCGATAAATGGGGGGCCTTTTTGAAGTAGGGCTGTCACTTCAGAAGCAACCTTTGGATCCATTTTTGCCATTATGGTTGAGATCTTTTTGGCATCAAGGGCATAAAGTATGGTGGCTGCATTTGATCTTGGCATTTGTGAGAGCACTTCGGCTGCTGCACCATCTTTCATTTTGGCATAGGATTCATTGACTTTATCGGTAGTCATCGTGCGAAGCTCTTTTAAAATTTTCTCATTTTTAGCTACAACTTCGTCGATCTCTTTGCGTTTTTGCTCGATCACTTTCATCGTCGCATTTAGATCAGCCTCTTTTTTGGCGAGCTTTTTGTTGTTTTCTTCATAAGCCGCAGCCGAGCTTGCTCGAAAGACCTCTAGGGCTTGGCGCTGCTCGTCGATGACCTCAAGCTCCTTTGAAATTTCCTCTTTTCTAGCTTCAAAGATCTGAGTGCAATCAACCGGCACTTCAAAGCAAAATGCAAAATTTATGACCATAAAAAAGAGTAAAACAGCTCTCATCACGCCTCGCTTTTGGCTGCAAATTTCATAACCGCAAACTCATCAAGAGCAAGCGCTTCAGCCTTTTGTATGCGTTTTATCTCTTTTTTAAATTCTTCTTTTTCTAGATATTTCATCTTTTCATACTCTAAATTTGCATTTTTATATTTGTGCTCGTAGTGCAAGACCTCTTTTTTTGCTATCTCTAAGCTCTCTTTGCAGGCACTTAGTTCGGCTCTTGCTATATTTATGAGCTCTAAATTCTCTCTTAGCTCGCCTATGTTGCCACTTTTTGGCAGGCTAAATTCGTTGAGCTTGGCCCTTAAGAGTGCTATTTTTTCTTCAGCATTTCTTACATTTAGCCTAGCAACGACGAGCTTAGCCTCTACCTTATCCATCTCCTGCTTTTTGACGCGGACGACGGAGGTAAATTTACTTTTCATCTAATGATCGTATCGCTTCTTTCAGGGCTTGTTGAGATATAGCCAACCTTCACGCCAGTTAGCTCCTCGATACGCTCGATATATGCTCTTGCGTTTGCTGGCAAGTCTTCATATCTGCTGATGCCTTTTACGCTGTCCCAGCCTGCAAGCTCTTCATAAATAGGCGTTGCATTTTCAAGATCTGTTGGCACGTAGTCTATCGTCTCGCCGTTATATTGATACGCTTTGCAAATTTTTACCACTTCAAAGCCATCAAGCACGTCAAGTTTCATAAGCGCATAAGTATCGACGCCATCAAGCCTTGAAGCGTATTTTACGCTTACTGCGTCAAACCAGCCACAACGTCTGCGACGACCTGTTGTTGTGCCAAATTCTTTACCGATCTCGCACATCTTATCGCCGTTCGTGCCTTTGTCTTCAGTTGGGAAAGGTCCGTGTCCTACGCGAGTTGTATATGCCTTGATGACGCCTATTACCTTGCCTATCTCTTTTGGATTTAGTCCAAGGCCTGTGCAAGCGCCAGCGCTTATGGTATTTGAGCTAGTTACATAAGGATATGTGCCGTGATCTATGTCTAAAAGTGTGCCCTGAGCGCCTTCAAGTAGGACTTTTTTATCTTCATCAAGCGCTTTCCAAACTAAATTTGTAGTGTTTGCGATAAATGGAGCAAGCACCTCTTTATATCTTTTTAGCTCTTCAAGTAGCTCATTTTCTTCAGGTATCTTTACGCCAAGAGCGTCAAATACGGGTTTGTTTGTTTCAAAATCATGCATCAAAGCATCGCACAAACGCTCTGGCTCAAGTAGCTCGCCAACTCTGTGGCCGCTTCTGCTTATCTTGTCTGCGTATGTTGGTCCGATGCCTTTTCCAGTCGTTCCGATCGCTTTTTCACCTTTTAAGCGCTCTTTTGCTTGATCGACTTGGCTGTGGTAGCTTAAATTTAAGTGTGCTTTGTCGCTTATATAAAGTCTGCCCTCTAAGTTGTCAAATTGCGCCATCTCAGTGATGAGCACCTCTGGAGAGACAACGACGCCGTTGCCGATGATATTTACGATATTTTTGTGCAAAATTCCGCTTGGGACAAGGTGAAGTGCGTATCTTACGCCATCGACCCAGATCGTATGACCAGCATTGTGGCCACCTTGAGAGCGACAAATCATGTCATAGTTTAGTCCTAGCATATCAACTATCTTGCCTTTGCCCTCATCACCCCATTGAACACCAACTACTAAATCAGCCTTTCTCATTCTTACTTCCTTAAATTAATTTTTTCTTCTATCAATGCATCAGTATAAACAGCGAAACCGCTGCTTGAAATATCGTCTATTTCATAGTTTCCACCACTTGCTAAGATGGCGTTGTCTTTTAAAAATCTAAAAAATAAACTATCATAATATCTCATTTTTGAGTAATATAGCGGAACTATTCTTAAATTTTTATATTCTAGTGATTTGGCTACACTTTGTAAATTTTTTAGCGCCTCTTTTAGCTTATCAGGGACTAAATTTACTATCTCATCAAGCTCGCTAGTGTCCTTTAAAAGGGCTAGTTTGCTAAGCCATGGCACATTTTGGGCTAAGATCTTTTCTAGCCATGAGTTTTCAAAAATTTCTATCTCTAAGTTTAAAATTTCGCAAATTATCCTTGGGATTTGCATGTTGCTAAGCTGCAAACAAGCGCCGATCTCAAGCTCGCTAAAAAGCTTTGCTACTATGTTTATGCTCTTTAAAATGTCGTTTTCGCCGATAAGCTCAGCGCCTATTTGATAAATTTCTTGGCTTGGGTAGCGAAAGACTGGCTGGATGTAAAACCACCTCTTTGGCTCATTTGCTTTAAGTCTTCTAAGCACGATCCTAACGGTATCAACCGTGCTATCAGCCCTTAGGCTTATCTCGTGGTTTAGACTGTCGCTAAAGCGCAGAAGGTTTGTCGCATCTACGCTTAGATGTTGATGATACGAAAAAAACGGCGTTACGATCTCGCTAAAACCTTCATCTTCTAAAATTTCACTCGCTTTTTGCTCGATTTTTCTCTTTAGCTTTGCACTTTTTGCAAAGTAAAGTTTGCTTCCGTTTGGGATCTCGTGCTCATAAACATTTACATCACTCAACTCTTATCTCCTTACTAAAACCTAAATTTATATCGCACTCTTTGATGATGGACACGGCTAGATTATAGAGTTCGCCGCTGTCACTACTACTTGCTAGTTTGCTTAAATTTATAGAAATTTCTTGATTAAATTTGCCTATATTTTTTATCTCATCTTCTATCTTTTGCTTTAGGCTTTGTGTTAGTTTGTCGTCTTGATTTAAATTTGCTATCACTTCATTTGCAAGCTCTTTTAGCACGACTAAGCCTTTGAAAAGCTCGAAATTCTCGCTATTTTTATAGTCTTTTATGTGCAGATATGGTCTCTCAAATTTAAACGAAGCAGCATCTTTTGCCAAAAGCGCCAATGAGAAAATGTTACCTTGAAATTTATCAAAACCAAGACCAAGTAAAAACTCAAGCGTTCTTTTGTCATCGATATTTTTTATAGTCGCATTTAGTCCAAATTTATCAGCCACAAACCTTATCATATTTATGCTCTCAAGTGCCTCTTTTGAGTTAAAGATATGCTTGCAAAATTTATTATCTATATTAAAGCGGTTTGTCTTTAGCATGCCAAGAGCTTCGATCGAGCTTGAGTATGAGGCAAAGTCATCAAGCGAGAAGTGTATGCCAAGCTCTTTATACTTTCTAACATAAATTTCTAAAACTTCTAAATTTGTAGCTGTTGCAGCGTCGATAACGTCGATGATAAGTCCAGTTGGATCAAGGCTTTTATCCTCATCAAAGATCGCTTTAAATTTATGCCAAAACTCCTGCGTAAAGAGCTTTTTAACGCTTAAATTTACGCGAACCTTTGCGTTTATGCCATTTTCTAGCCACATTTTTCTAGCTAAAAGCGCCTCTTTTATCGTAAATAAAGCAATATTGCTCGATGCGCTACTTGTCCTTATAAGTGGTAAAAAGTCGCTTGGGTAGATGATCTCGCCATCTTTTCTCCATCTAATAAGCGCTTCAAAACTTAAAGTCTCGCCCGTGCTAAAGCTGATCTCTGGCTGAAATTCTAAAAACATCTCGCCAGCATCAAGCGCTTTTAAAATTTTTGAGCCATCTTCGTATTGGCTCTTAAAATAGACATCTTTTTTCGCATCAAATGTATAGCTTCTGTTTTTGCCGCTTATCTTAGCTTGATACATCGCCCAGTCGGCTCTTTGTAGCACATCATCAGCCCCAAGCTCACTATCAGCCAAGGCTATGCCTACGCTAGCGCTTGCTTTTAGTTTTAGCTCGTCTATCTTTACTTCATCTGAAGCTAGCCTTAGCATATTTTGCGCTATCTCATAGACTTCACCTAAATTTTCGTAGTTTATAACGCCTACAAACTCATCTCCGCCTATCCTTGCAAAGATATTTTTGCCATTAAACATAGCGCCTATTTTTTCAGAGATAGCTACTAAAAATTTATCGCCTATTTGGTGACCAAAGTTGTCGTTTATACCCTTAAAATCATCTATATCAAGGTAGATAACAGCTATTTTTTGTTCATTTTTTTGTATGAGAGAATTTAGCTTGTTGTAGAGTAAAAATCTATTTGGTAGCTTTGTGAGCGGATCGTGATATGCGATAAATTCTAGATATTTCTCATTTTGAGCTTCGTTATTTGCAAGCATTGCGAGCATGATGTAACCAGTTCTTTTCTCGCTCGCATCGATGAGTGGTAAAATTTCTATGACTTCAAGCTTGCTCTTATTTTTATTATTTTCACTCCAAACCTTGCCACTCCATGAGCCACCGCTGTTTATAGTATCTATGATCTGGTGTTTTATATCGCTTAAGCCTTGCTTTATAAAGGTGATATCTTTTAGATATACACTATCTTTTGAGCCAGCACTTTCAAAAAATGTATCATTTGCATCAATGACCTTTAGCTCCTCATCAAGCAAGATGACCTCTTCTTTGCTAAATGAGAAAATTTTTGCAAGTAGGTCTTGACAGACAAAGAAGCTATCTTCTAGGCTAAGGTCTTTTAGTGTGCCTTTTATCAAGCTTACTTCGCCAAATTCATCGTATTCAAGTGCTTTTGCTCTTAGCCTAAAGTGTAGAATTTCTTTATCTATGCTATAAAGTTTGATATCTTTAATGTAAGTTTGAGCGTCTCTTATACTCTCAAAAAAGCTATAAAAACTATCAAACTCATCGACAAAGACCGACTTTGCCTGCTCGAAATTTAGAGTGCTTTGCGTGCCAAGAATTTTACTTAGCTCGTCTGAGATGTTGAGCATGTCGCTTCTTTTATCCCAAGTAAAGACATTTGCTTCACTCGCCCAAAGCAGCGCCTTGCTCTCTTTGCTTTGTTTTTCAAATCTCTCTTGAAGCTTTAGCATATCGCTAAGATCGGTAAATGAGTAGATGATCTTTTGCTCGTCTGCATCGATAAATTTAGCCTTTATCTTAAATGGAATTTTCTTGCCATAAGCGTTTGTCATATTTGCTATGAAATTTAGCTCTTCATTTTTAAAGCTTGCTTGCAAAAAGGCTTTTTTGCTTGCTAACACGGCAGCTTTAAAGCTATCAAAGTCCTCGCTTGCGATGATATCTTCTAAATTTATGAGACTTTGGCTTTGGACATTAAAAATTCTCTCGACATTGTTTGTGCTTTGTATGATCAAAAATGGCTCATTAGCTGAAGCGATAGCGATAACATTTGGCGATAAAATGACGTAGCTTTTGATGATATCGTCATTTTTTTGCGTCATCTTTTCTTGAGTGATATCCTTTATAAGTATGAAATTTAGCCTTGTGTTTTCTAGCTCAAAGCTACTTTGGGTTACTAAAACATCGATTATTTCACCATTTTTACGCCTTAGCTTAGCCTCGTATGATAGATTATTGTTGATAGCATTTTTTCTATCTTCTGCTAAATTCTTAGACTCATCTTCAAGAAGTTCTTTTATATTTAGATCCGCTACGTCATCTTTTTTGTAGCCTAGTTTTTCTAAAAGAGCGTTGCTAATGTCCGTGATGACGCCAGTATAAGCGTCAAAGACCACGATCTTTAAAAAGCTCTTTTCAAAGACATAGCCAAATCTACTCTCGTAGCTTTGTGCCGTCTCGTAAGCTTTATCTCTATCTTCGTATAGTTTTTTGATGCTGTTATTTAGTAAGATAAATTCTTTTACGTCAAAGTCCTCATCAGTTGGCTTGCTTTTATCTGTCGCAAAAAGAGTGATCCTGGTAAATGCAGAGAGAATTTTGTCTTTCATATATGAGTTGTCGCGTAGCCAAAGTATGCTAAATGCTACAAAGCAGAAGAACGAAAGCACGACTAGAACTAGCTGGATAAAGATCTGAAGCTGCCTGCTAGAGCCTGTTATGACAAATAGTTTTTGCTCCTCTAGGTAGCTGATTTTGTAAAAATTCATATCCTTTAGCATAAAAATGATCTTGTCACTTTTAAACTCGCCACCTTGTGAGATGTATTTATTAAAGTCCTCTTTTATAAATTTTTTATAAAACTCATCTCTTGAGAGGTTGCCGTCTTTATCAACCAAAAAGACGTATGCGCCAAAATTTTTGTTATAACTTGTATCAACTCTGTTTTTTAAAAAATTTTGACTTAGTTGAACAAGAATTTTATTGCCATTTTTTAGCCCATAAGCTATGTAGATATCTTTAAATCGTCTATTTTTATAAAATCTATCAGAAAGCCTAAACTCGCCCTCTTTGATATCTGAAAACCATGCGATATCGTAGTCGTGTAGGTCAAAAGCGCTGTCAAATTTACGCTCGTAAAGCAAAGAGTTATCTTTTGCTATCACGTAAAAAGCGGCGTAGAATTTACTTATAATAGTATTTTCATAAAACGGCTCTATGCCGTTTGCAATGAGTCTTGCCTTTGTGGAGATGTTATCTTTTACATCTGAAAATGCGTTGGTGATATTGTTTTTAGTGATTAAATTTAGCGTTGAAATTTCATATTTTATGTCGTTTATGCCAGCAAATATGACAAAGAGTGCAAGAAAGATGAAGGCAAAAAGAAGTAGTGCTATCTTTACATAGAACCTCTTAAAAATCTGCAAAATCGACTTAACACTATTTTTTTGCATTAAATTTAAGCCTCGCTTTTTAAAACTAGCCATGATTTTAACGCAAATTTACTTTTTTTAGCTTATAAAATGCCTTTTTGTTTAAATTTAAATAGACACAGGGCGTTTTGCCCCGTGAGTTAGTAGATCCAAGTAACTACTTCAGATCTTTGTCTGCGGTATTTTTCAGGCTGTGGGTTTAGGCGGTAGCCAAATGGCACTACGATAGCCACTCTTTTCTCGCTCTCATCAAGACCTAAAATTTCATTTAAAGCGTGTCTATCAAAGCCTTCGATCGGGCAGCTGTCGATCCCAAGGCTTGCAGCTGCGTTCATCATATTTGTCGCAGCTATCATGCACTGCTCGTGTGACCACTGAAAGGTTAGCTCATCGTCATTTTTGAAATTTGATAGCAAAAAGTCGTGATAAAATTTCTGCCTTGCAGCGATAGCTTCAGGGTCTTTATCAGCCCTTCTAGCGATCATTTTATCAACGTAGTTGCTGCCAAATTTTATCTCTTTGATCTTTGCTAAAATGACAACCAAATGCGAGCAAGAGGTGATTTGCACTTGGTTCCACGAAACAGCTTTTATCTTCTCTCTAAGCTCTTTGTTTTGCACGACCAAAAAGTCCCACTGCTCAAGCCCAGTTGAGCTTGGGCTTAGCCTGCCAGCCTCCAAGATAAAGTCAAATTCGCCAGCTCCGATCTTTTTGCTCTCGTCAAAAATTTTGCAAGCGTGACGAAATTTTAAAATTTCAAGATAGTTCATCATATCTCCTTTGTTAAATTTCTTGACATTATAAAGCGACTAGGTAAATTAAAAGAAATTTAGCCAGACTTTAGCTGGCCTTGAAATAGGCTAAATTTAGCCTAGAGTTAGTTTAAAAATATATCAAACTCGCCTTTTTGTATCGCCTCTGCGATGATGGCTGAGCGCTCATAGCCAGCCTCTCTTAGGCGCTTTAGAGCTAGGCTCGCATCGTTCTCACTAACAGCTAGCAAAAGACCGCCAGAAGTTTGCGCGTCATATAGCAAGATATCAGCCTCTTTGCTCACAAAGTGCTTTGCAAATTCGCGGTTTTTGTAGCTTCCCTCTGGGATGATGCCCATATCGGCAAACTCTTTCGCACTTGCGATCACTGGCACATCTTTTTCAAAGACGTTAAAGCTGATCTTGTCGTTTAACATCTCGCTTAAATGCCCTAAAAATCCAAATCCAGTCACATCGGTAGCGGCATAAACCTTGATGCCACTTAGTGCTTTTAGAGCATAGAAATTTAGCTGAGCCATGATGCCTGCGACCTCATTTATCTGCTCCATGCTTAGTAGATCGGCCTTGATCGCTGTGCTTAAGATGCCGCTGCCAAGAGGCTTTGTAAGGATCAAAACGTTACCAACTTCTGCTGTGTTGTTCGCCCAGAAATTTTGTGGGCTCACCTTGCCAGTCGCGCTTAGCCCATAATACATCTGCTGCGTCTCTATCGTATGTCCGCCAACGATGACGCCGCCACACTCTCTTACTTTATCGGCTCCACCTTGTAAAATTTCGCCTAAAATTTCAGGTGCAAGGTTGCAGCTATCAAAGCCCACGATATTTAGGGCGTTTATCACCTCGCCACCCATTGCAAAGACGTCACTTAGGCTATTTGCAGCAGCGATCTGACCGTAGATAAATGGGTCATTGACTACTGGCGTGATAAAGTCAAGCGTCTGAACGAGTGCAAGATCGTCTGAAAGCTTAAAAACGCTCGCATCTTCGTTTGAGCCGATGCTTGAGAGCAGGTTTGGATGAGATAAATTTAAACTACTAATCGTTTTGTGAAGACCCGACGGGTCAAGCTTAGCAGCTCAACCAGCGGCTTTAACGAACTGCGTAAGCTTTTTGTCGTGATAGATCATAGTTTGATTTGCTCGTGAGTTGAGAGTATGTCGATGATCTCATAAGCGTTTGAAATTTCGCCAACTGCAAGATCGCTCACTAGTTTATAAGCCTCCAAGCAGCTTCCGCAGCTTAAAATTTGAACGCCAGCAGCTTCAAGATCTTTAAGCGGCTTAAAGCTTGGATGTGCGCGGTTTGTTGTCATCTTAACAGCGTTATTTACGCATATGATTATCTTTGGTTTTTTCTCTACTTGAAGAAGCGCGCCTAGGAATTTTGATAGCAAATTTATGCCAACTTCTCCGCTACCTGCGCGCTCTTCGTTTAGATAGAGCACTTTTTCATTTTTTGGTGTTATATCGCAGACAAATTCGTCAAAATTTGTAAGCTCAAGTGCGCTTTTGCCCTTGATGGCTAAAATTTTAGTCTCATTGCCGTTGCTTTCTAGGCTAAATTCTATATTTTGATTTTTTAAAAATCTTGAGATATTTTCTTTTGGAGCTAGGGCATTTACGATGATCTCTAGGCTTTCGCCCTCGTTTAGGCCCTCAAGCGCGTTTTTAGTCATGATGACTGGTTTTGGGCACTCTAAATTTCTGCAATCAATTGTTCTTGTCATTGTTTTTCCTTTGTGATTAGTATTTCAAACCTTGAAACTGATTTTGGATTATAGCTAAAAAATATTAATTTTTTAAAAGGATTTGTGCTGTGAAATTTGCTATAAAAGAGAGTTTGACCCTGCGTAAGTCGCAAGGTCAAGGTTGATTATTTTAAATTTGTGTAAGATTTCTCGTAGTCAGATACTGGGATCTTGTTTTCTTTAACAAGCTCTTGATACCAGTAGTGGTGAAGTACATAAACCTCTTCTTCTTCTTTGTATCCAGTGACCATTGACCAGATAGCGCCATGTATAGCGATCGCAGCCATATAGATATGAACTAGGAAAAATACCGCACAGACGATGCCAAGGCAGTTGTGGATAACTACGCTATATCTTAAAAGATCGATTTGAGAGATACCAAACCAACTAGCAACCGCTGGCTCTTTAATATCCATGAAATACATGATCGCACCAGTGATGATCATCACGATACCACCAGGGATAGCGATCCAGTACCATGCCTTTTGACCAGCGTTAAATTTACCAGCAGGAACTGGTTTTTTCTTCTTTGATAGATAACCACCAACTATCATCATCCATCTGATGTCATAAACAGCTGGAAGCATTCTGATAGTCCAAGCAAATAACATAGGAAGCACAGAAATAGCAAATATAATAGTCGCTATATCGTGCAAGTATCTACAGAAACGCACAAATGTGCCACCACCAAGCTCTGCACCCCACATGATGATGATGCCAGTTGGCACTAAGATGATCCAAGAGATCGCAGCTAAGCCGTGAGCTATACGTTCGATCAGTGAAAACGCAAATACTTTTTTGCCATCGTGACTAAAGTGTTTTGGTCCGATGATCAAGAAGTGTAGCACGAACGCGCCGATAACAGCTAAAATGATAGAAAGTGCAGCTATCGCGAAGTAGTCGTTGCCTTGTATAAAAGTAAATATCGGGCCCCAGCCATGCTCATAAGGCTTGATATTTTCTATCCTCTGTGCTGCCCAAATGGTGCTGTCAAATTGATTGACGCCAGTTGGTCCTTCAATGGCCATTGCCGCAACGGACAATGTAAAAAGTAGAGTAAGAATTCTCGTCATTTTATTCCTTTATTTGCTAAAGCTTAAATGATTTAAGCTTTGGTTAAATATGCTAAAATCACACAGCTATGCCGTTTTGCGGCTATTATATCAGAGCTAATCACAAGCAAACCTTAGCAAAAAAGATTACTAAAAATTTTATAAAAAACATTTAAGTTTTGTTAATTTTTATCGTTTTTTATCTGAAAATTTAGCTAAAATAAAGCCAAATTTTAGCCGAAAAAGGACCGCACTATGCATCTTTTTTGCCTTATATTTGATGAGTACGAGACGCTTGATCTCATGGGTCCGTTGGAGTTTTTGGCAAGGGTGCCTGAAGTGAAGATAAGCTACGTTTCGTTTGATGGCGGGATGAAAAGAAGCAAACAAGGCTTTAAAATAAAAACAAAAAAGCTTAGCAAGACGCCAAAAGAGAGTGTTTTGCTACTCCCTGGAGGTCAGGGCACGAGGATACTTGTAGATGATAGTGAGTTTATCTCAAGACTTAAAGAGTGCGTTTTGGCTTCACAATTTTGCCTAAGCGTATGCACTGGCTCAGTGCTCATCGCTCGCACTGGAGAGCTTGACGGCTTAAAGGCTACTTCAAATAAAAGGTCGCTCGAGTGGGTAAAAAGTTGCGGCGAGGCGGTAAAATGGCAAGAGCGTGCCAGATGGGTGAGGGCAGATAAATTTTACACAGCTTCAGGCGTGGCTGCTGGTATGGATATGGCGCTTGGCTTTATCAGTGATCATTTTGGCAAGGAGCTAGCCCAAAAGATCGCAAACGAGACCGAATACAACTGGCAAAAAAGCTCAAAGATAGATAAATTTGCCAAAATTTATGGGTATTAAATTTAAGGTGGCTTGTGACCTTTTGATAAAGTCAGAAATTTGCTAAATTTAATAAGGATAGTAAGTCAAAATATCTTTAGCAAAAAGTGTCAAGATAAAATTTGTAGATAATAAATTTAAATCATTTTGGAGCCTAGCTATAAATTTGCCAAATTTAATTAAGTTTAATTTTTGAAAACGAAAATAGCTTCAAGATAAATTTTTAAATTTAAGCAGTTTAAAGCCATTTTGGCAAAATTTACAAGCCAGATAAATTTGACCTAAATTTAAAAAGCCAAATTTACCTTCAAAAACTCAGCCTAGTTTCTGCGCCTATACTCTTCGTATCCAAATTCACGGATCATCTTTATCTCGCCATTTTCTTTTAAAAGAAGAAGATCAGGCAGTTTTATGCCGTTAAATGTCGTATTTTTCACGATGGTGTAGTGAATTTGATCTTCAAATATGACGCGGTCGCCGATTTTTAGCTCACTATCAAATTTATACTCCGCATCGCCCGCTTCAAGCCCCACTATATCGCCAGCTAGGCAGGTATTGCCGCCAAATCTATAAGCAAAATTACCATTTTTGCTCTCGCCTCTAACGGCTGGGCGGTAAGGCATGAGCACAGTATCTGGCATGTGCGCCTCAGCTGAGGTGTCAAGGATGGCGATATCTTTTTCGTTGTGCACGATGTCAAGCACGCTGCTTATCAAAAAGCCAGTCTGCCAGCCCACCGCTTCGCCTGGCTCCAGATAGACCTCCACGCCGTATTTCTCGCGAAAGCGCCTAATGATCCTTATAAGCAGCTCCACGTCGTAGTCGGCTCTCGTGATGTGGTGACCGCCGCCCATATTTATCCACTTCATCTTTGGTATAAACTCGCCAAATTTCTCCTCAAACGCCTCCAGCACGACCTGCAAGCTGCTAGTGCTCTCCTCACAAAGCGCGTGAAAATGAAGCCCAGTGATGCCATCAAGAAGCTCTGGCTTAAAATTTGCTCTCGTGATGCCAAGCCTGCTAAATTTACCGCATGGGTTGTAGCTATCAGTTGGCGCAAGTGAGACCTCTGGATTGACCCTTAGGCCGCAGATGATGTCGTTTTGTAGGGCAATGCCTTTAAATTTTTGCCACTGCGCAAAAGAGTTAAATGTGATGTGTTTTGAAATTTTTAAAATTTCATCAAAATCCTCATCTTTAAAGGCTGGGCTATACGTGTGGATCTCGCCTTTTACGTACTCGCTCGCAAATTTAGCCTCGTGAAGCCCACTGCAAGTCGCTCCATCAAGATATGAGCCTACCATATCCATCACGCCGCTAAATGCAAAGCCTTTAAGAGCCACTAAAATTTTAGCTCCGCTTTGCTCTTTTACATACTTTAAGAGCTCTAAATTTTTACGTACTTTTGCCTCTTCGCAGACGTAGGCTGGGGTTTTTATGCTTTTTAAAATTTCGTTCATTTGCTTTCTCTTTTGTAAATTTTCAAATAAGTATATCTAAATTTATTTTTAAGTAAAATCAGCAAAAATTTCAAAGGATAAAATGTGGTAGAGATCGAATTTCTTGGGCCTATCGGGCTTGAGAGTATAAAAGTAGAAGCAAAAAATTTAGGCGAGGTAAAAGCGGCTTTAAGCGAGAAAGAGGAGCTTAAAAAGTGGCTAAATATCTGCGCTGTGGCTGTAAATGACGAGATCGTGAGCGATATAAATTTCGCTCTTAAATCAGGCGATAAAATTTCTATCTTGCCACCAGTTTGTGGAGGCTAAAATGCAAATTTATAATGGAAGCTTGGACGTTCAAAGCATCACAAACGAGTGGTATGATAGGTTTAAGGATAAAAACTGCGGCGCGCTCATCACTTTTGTAGGCATAGTAAGAGAAGAGGGCGGAATTTCGGCGCTTAGCTTTGATATCTATGAGCCGATCCTTAAAAAATGGCTAGATGCTTGGCAGGAGCGAGCCAAAAAAGAAAATGCCTACGTGCTCTTTGCTCACTCAAAAGGCGATGTGCCCGTGCATACAAGCTCTTATGTAGCAGGTGTAGTAAGCCCTCAAAGAAAGGTCGCGCTAAGGCTTATAAACGAGTTTGTCGAGGACTTTAAGGCAAATGCGCCGATCTGGAAATATGACGTGATAAATGGCGAGAGAATTTACGCCAAAGAGCGCAGCCAAGCAATAAATGGCGCCGGACTTTTGGCATAAAAGGGCAAAAATGATAACCAAAGAGAGTAAAAAAGATGTTTTTTGGGCGCTAGCCTTTGGGCTTGGGCTCTTTGTCTTTAGTATCGTTGGCTACCTTTATATTGATCTTGGCACACCCTCTCTTTTTGGCATCATCGTTGGCGCCGTTTCGACCTTTTTTTGCGTTAGGAAGATCTTGCAAAATAACTTTTTTGAGATAGATGATGATGGATTTGTCATCACAAAAGGCTCAAAAAATATCAAATTTTTATTCAAAGATATCGACGAGATCGCCATTAAAAGTTTTGGCGATAAGAAAAAAGTCGATGCGCTAAGTGTTAAATTTAGAAAAAATCGCCTAGATAGAGATGCGTGTTTTGGCTTAGTTCAGGCACTTGGCGATGATATGATCGTCATTTTTGACAGATATGAGCTTTCTCAATTTACACTTTCAAAAGAGCTTCGAGATAGGCTCGCTAAATTTAAAGATAGGGCTTAGTTAGATAAAAATTTTTAATTATTTTTTACCCTTTGCTTAATTATTTATAATTTAAATTTTTATATAATAATTATCAAAATATATAGCAAAATTTTACATTATTTTTGCCTTATTATGTTATTTTTACCTGCTGATTAATTCTGTATTCAATAATTTTTTTATAAAAATATATGATGATTTATATCAATATCTTATAAGAGATTTTTATTTACAATTTCGATAAGAAAAATCATAATTGTATTTTAAAAGGAGTTTTTTATGAGGCAAGTTTTAAGCCTAATAGTTTTTCGTCACTGCTTTTAGCAAATGAAGCAAATTTGGACACTATAAAGCCTGTTAAAGAATTTGCGCCACCGCCAATTATAACGCCAAATGTTGCACAAAGTGCCTTTGTGGAAAATCAATTTGACCGCACTCAAAGAAGCGAATATCCATTTGTGACAAATTTACTTGATAGCTCAACGGATATGTTTCATATCTCAGCTGGAATGTATGGCAAAAGCTTTTACAACTCATCACTTTTTAAATATCGTGGCACAAATTTTTATACCATTTTAAACGCAAATTTCACCAAAGCAAATAGCTACAAAGATGGCAGTGGCAAAAGATGGGACTATGGCTACAACAGGCAGGGCCAAAGCGCTATTTTAGGTTTCGTGCCAAATGAGCTTAGTGAGCTTAGACTTACGTTTTTAAGAGATAATATCGATAAAGACAAGCAGCCAGAACATGCAATGGACGCCTTTAAAACAACCAGAAAAGTTGGCAAGCTAAATATCAGGCTGGGCGAAGAAGACCTTTCAAATACGCTAAATTTTGAATTTATCCTAAAAAAGATTGAGCGAAAAGCTGATAATTTTCATCTAAGGGATGCTAGTCCAAATGTAAAAGTTGAGATAAAAAGAGATGTGCTTGAGACAAATTTAAAATATGATGTTGATTTCGCAAGCTTTCATAATCAAATAGGTGCTGGCTTTGAAAAAGATAAACATGATGGCAAAAGATACATAAAGCAAGGCAGCAACTGGGTATTTAACGGATACAGATTTGCTGATGTTAGAAATGATAAATTTATGCTCTTTGATACACTTGCTTATAAATTTAATGAAGCAAACGAAGCTTCTCTTGCCTTAAAATATGAAGAGCAAAGAAGTAAGCTTAATGGGCTTGATACTAAATATTTCGCACCAAATCCAACCATTAGCACCACTCGCGGACTGCTTCGTCAAATTTATGGTGAAGACGTAAGTGATAAGATCAAAAAAGACGCTTTTAGCGCAAGTTTGAAATATAAATTTACACTAAACGATAAGGATAGCTATTTCGCAAAACTTGAGAGTTTATCTCGCCTGCCAAGTAATATGGAGCGTTTTAACGCACTTTATGGTGCGGGCGATAATGGCTGGATAGCAAATCCAAATTTAGAGCCAGAAAGGCACAATAGAGCAGTTCTTGGCTTTAAATTTGGTAGCCAGTTTTATAAAGAATACCTAAATTCCTTGCAAAACAAAGATGCATTTAGCTTTAGTGGGCATTTCATCGCTGATAGCGTAAAAAATTTAATCATTTTTGATAGACGCCACTCAAAAGCCGCCATGCCACTAAATAAAAATGCTGTCATCTCAAGAAATGTTGATGCAACGCTTTATAGTGTAAATTTAAACTCAGAATATAGCTTTGCAAGGCACTTTGGCTTAAAAAGCTCACTTTACTACAACTACGGGCAAAACAAAACCGATGGAAGGCCACTTTATCAAATAAGGCCTTTTGAGGCAAATTTTGCATTTGACTACAAAGACTATGCAAGCTTTGGTAGCTACAACCTAGGCACTGCACTAAGGCTAGTTTCAAAGCAAACTAGAGGTGATTTTAGCAAGCAAAATGGTCTAGGTATCGATAAAAAAGAAGCAGCAAAAGGTTTTGGCTTGCTTGATCTTTATGGTGGCGTAGAGTTTAAAAACAAAGTCGGCATAAGATTTGGCGTAGCAAATTTATTTGATAAAGATTATGCAGAATTTATCAGCGGTGATCACGTAGCAGCACTTGATCCAGTAGTCGTTCATGCCCCTGGCAGGACATTTTTCATTAGCTTTCACAGCAGTTTTTAAAGGAGAAAAAGATGTTAGATAGAAGAAAATTTTTAGGACTTAGCACAGCTTTAGGCGTTAGCGCTTTTGCACCAAATTTATTTGCAAAAGAGAGCTTTACTATGTGGGGCGCGCCAGCGATCCCAAGTGTCATAATGGCAGTTGCTGCACTGCAAGGAGAGTTAAATAAAACTTATGATGTAAGCCTAAATATCTGGAAAACACCAGATCAGCTTCGTGCAGGCGTCGCTAGTGGGGATATTAAAGTCACGATGTCACCATCAAATGTCGCTGCAAATTTAAGAAATCAAGGGCTTGATTTTGCGATGTTAAATTTACTGACCCTTGGCGTAATGAACGCTATGGTCAAGGACGAAAAGATCAAAAATTTAGAGGATTTTGTAGGTAAAAAGCTTATCATGCCATTTCGAGGCGACATGCCTGATCTTGTCTTAAGAGCACTTTGCAAGAAGCGAGGCATAGACGTTAGCAAGATAGACGTCACCTACACAGCAACGCCGCCTGAGGCTCTGCTTTTATTTTTACAAAAAGATTTTGATATTTTATTAGTCCCACAACCTCTTGGCGAAGCGACTATTTTGCGCGGCAAAAAAGCAGGCGTTAGCGTGTATTACTCAGTTGATTTTCCAAAAATTTGGGGCGAGAGCTTTGGCACAAAACCGATAATCCCAATGGCTGGCATTATCGTAGAAAAAAGCTTTTATGAGAAGAGCTTAAATCTATTTGATACGCTTCATAGCGATCTTAAAAATGCACTTTCATGGATACTTGAGAACAAGCAAAGTGCAGCAAAGATAGGTTCAAGCTACTTGCCGGCTCCAGAAGTGGCACTTGCAAATGCTTTTGATAAGGCAAATTTAACAGTGACAAAAGCAAATGAACTACAAAGTGAAATCATGGCATTTTTTGAAGAAATTTATCAGTTCAATCCAAAATTTCTAGGTGGCAAGATGCCAGATAAAGGTCTATTTTTATGATATTAATCGACGGCGTTAAAAAAGATCGCTCAGCCTTTTTAAAAATGATTGACTATTTTTGGGGCGGATTTAGCGGACTTGCCGTAGTTTTTTTGATCTTAGCTATTTGGCAAGTGGGAAGCGAGTTTAGCTCCCCACTCCTGCTCCCTTCGCCAAAAGATGTATTTTTTAAAGTCTGTGAAATCATAAAGGACTACAAAAATAGCGAGATAAATATAACGCTTTGCAGATCACTAGTTGGGGTTAGCACGGCGACATTTTTTGGTATATTTTTAGGGCTAATAGCAGGTAGTTTTAAAAGCTTTGCGGCCTTTTTAAGACCTGTCATTACCTTGCTTTTGTCGATGCCACCAATTATTTGGATAGTGCTTGCTATTTTTTGGTTTGGATTTGGAAATTTTAGCACCATTTTTACTATCTTTATCACCGTTTTACCGCTTACTTTTGCAAGCTCGGCAGTTGCTATGAGCAGTGTAGATGAGGAGCTAAAAGAGATGTTTGATGCCTATCATTTAGGCTTTTTAAAAAAGATAAAACATCTCTACATCCCACATCTTACAAGCTATATCATAAGCTCTGTTAGCGTAGCTGTTGCAATGGGTGTAAAAATAGTCATAATGGCCGAACTACTAGGTGCAAATAACGGCATGGGAGCAAAGATAGCAAATGCAAGGGCGATGCTTGAAACAACCGAGGTAATGGCGTATGTTCTTTTAAGTATCGCCCTTATCATGCTTTTTGAGTACCTCATCATTGAGCCTTTAAAAATAGCCCTGATGCCTTGGAGAAGATGATGCTTGAGCTTAAAAATGTAGAGTATGAAATTTTAAGAGATAAGGTCGTAAGAAATTTTAATTTAAAGGTAGAAAAAGGCGAAGTGGTGACGCTTTTTGGACCATCAGGTTGTGGGAAAACTACCATTTTGCGCCTTATTAGCGGACTAAATGAGCCTAGAAAAGGGGAAATTTTTAATAAATTTAAAAAAATGACATATTTTTTTCAAGAAAATCGTCTGCTTACATGGAAAAATGCTCTTGAAAATGTACTTTTGGTTATGGATAAAGCTGATCAAAACAGCGTTTTAAAGCTCTTTGCTAAGGTTGGCCTTAGTCAAAAAGACGCACTAAAATATCCAAATGAACTAAGTGGCGGTATGCGCCAAAGGGTCGCTTTCGTGCGGGCGATCGTGACAAAACCTGACCTTCTTTTAATGGACGAGCCTTTTTCGGGGCTTGATTATGATATGAAAGAAATTTTGATCGATATCGTTAGCCAAAGAGTGAGCGAGGGCATGAGCATAATACTCGTCACACACGACAGAATGGAGGCCGTAAAGATGTCAAATAGAATTTATTTTCTCGCAAATAAAGGTGCGATCATACAAAAAGAGCTTGTTTTAGACGAGGCTTTTAAAGACCGTGATTTTGCATTTATTAGCAAAACAATAGATGAAAATTTTAAAGGGCAAATTTATTATGATTAACAACTTTTTTACATATCCTATGAGGATATTTTTTCTTACAAGTGCTGCCTGTGCTGTGCTGGGGGCTGCTATATTTTTTACACCAACTGATTTTGTGAGTTTGCATAAATTTATATTTTTACACCTTTTTTTGGCACTTGCTTATGCTGGTTTTTTACTCACTGGACTAACCGACTGGACAAATTTCAGCTCATCACTAAAAGTCCACGCTTACATTTTATTTTCACTCTTTACAACTAGCTTTATAGCAGCACTTTTTAGCTTATTTTTAGCACATTTTTTTATTACGCTTTTTTGGGCATATTTAGTGATGCTTTGTCTTTATATGATCTGGCGAGATAAAAATCTTGATCAATTTGGCGTACTTGGCTTTTTATTTGGCATTTTAGGCTTTGAAATTTACTATCTAATAAGTGACAACGAAAAATTTTTAAATTTGCAAATTTATCTTCATATTATCGCTATCTTGCTTATTTCATATCGCGTTAGCGTTGTACTTGGCAGAGAAGCGCTAAAGCGAGAAAACGATATGGATGAGGCTATCTTTGTGCCAAATTTTATCTATAAAAATATTGCTATTTGTATGACTTGTGCGTTTTTGCTTTTTAATATATTTTTTGAAAAGAGTATAGGCACCTACTATGTAGCCATTGCTTGCGGATGTGCAGTGCTTGCAAAGCTTAAAGAGTGGCACTATAAGCAACTTTTGAGGCATAATTTTGTGATTTACTATTACTTTATGCAGATATTTTTAGCGGTTGGATTTTTAGGCATCGGAGTAAGTGGGCTTTTAAATCTAGGTCTTGAAGTAAATTTTATGCACTTAATAGCCGTAAATGCCGTTATTTTTAGTGTTATGCTTATTTTTAATATTGCGGGACTTCGTCACAGCGGACAAGAGCTTGAGTTTTTACGCCTTAGCAAAATTGCATTTATTTTAGTCTTTTTAGCTGGCGTTAGCAGAGGAATTTTGGCATATTTTTGGAGTGGATTTTATATTCATTTACCAGCGACTTTAATAGCACTTGCTTTTGTCTTTTGGCTCATAAATTTTTATGCAATTTTTAGAGATAATGAATTCTCTGAGGATCCTGAATGATATTAATTGGTATAACTTTCAAGTTTTTCGTGGTCGATGATGAGAAATTCGTGCGGTGTGATCTTTCTGATGATGTCGTCTTTGATAAGCTCATTAAAGGCTGTTGAGGCGCTTTGGCGCTTGAGGCCAACAAAGCTTGAGAGCACCTTTAAAGAAAATGGTAAAAACACATATCGGTAGCCATTTTGTTTTAGATCTTGCTCATTTGCTAGCTCGATCAAGAAATTTGCGATCCTGCCCTTTGCGTCCTCAAAGAGTATTGACTTTGTGATCTGGCGCTGCACGATGATGGTGTTTAGCGTGGTTGTTAGGATCTCGCTTGCAGCTTTTGGATTATGTAAAATTTCACCTATTTTATCCAGTCTAATGACATAAATTTGGGCATCTTCAAGCACTTCAAAGGCGCAGTTATCATCGAGTATGGCGATGTTGTTTTTTTCTAAATGATAAAGGATAAATTCCTCGCCATCTTCAAAAAATGAGAGCTTTGCTGAGCCGCTTTTTAGGATAATTATCTCGATGTCTTCTGTGTAGATCGTGCTTGTTTTTGGCAGCTCTTTAAACTCAAATTTCTCTAGCTCATCTTGTGTTAAGATATCTAAAATATGCGTTTGTAAAAGCCCTAAGCGTGATTTTTTCATCTTTCTCCCAAAAAAGTGTAAGGGCAGATTTTACTTTATAAAGCATTTAAATAAGTTGAAATTTCTCTTTTTTTGTGTTACTTTTTTTCAAATTTTTTTAAAAATAGTGATAAATTCGGGGGTTTTGGCTGCATAAATTGCAACCAAATTTAAAAGCCATGAAGCTCTTTTAGCTTCTCATCTATCGGTTTTTTGTGTCCGTCTTTTGTCACACTAACATAGGTCGCAATGGCGCTTGTGACGTGTATGCTCTCTCTAAAACCGCCGTCATTTAGCCTAAGTGCAGTCACTTCTATCTGTGTTGTTATCGATGTTTTGCCAACTGCGATGATTTTTGCATAGCAGCTTAGCACGTCGCCAACAAAGACTGGTTGCTTAAATATGATCTCTTTCATCGAAATCGTCACAACTCGCTCAGGCGAAATTTCTCTAGCAGCCTGAGCACCTGCAAGGTCTATCTGACTCATTATCCAGCCGCCAAAGATATTGCCAGCTGAGTTTGTATCTTTTGGTAGCATAACTTGCTTTATGCGAGGCTCGCCAAAGTCCTTTAAAATATCCATTTTTTGCCTTTTAGATCTTAAATTTTTGGTAAATTGTAGCAAATTTTAATGGCTTTATGCTAAAATCCTGCAACTTTAAGGGATGAAAAGATGAATGATTTTAAAAGACTAAATGAACTTACAAAAGAGCAAAAATCCAAGCTAAACACTATTTATAAAAATTTAGATGACAAGATCATAACTGATGCTCTGAAGATTTGCGCCCTTGCTGGCACGCCGAGCCAAAAACTAGCCCTTGCAAGAAGGATAGTTGATCTTAAAGTTGATCCACTTCAAAATGAGCTAAAAAAGCTAAATTTAGGCGAGGACGAGCAAAAGCGTGTGCTAAATTTGATCTACGGCTACGTTAGAAATTTATATGAAAATTTACACGCCGATCTTGTAAAAAAAGCAAAAGATGAGCAAATTTTAGAGCCTTTTTATCAAGCTTTTGTAGAGGCTATGCACGAGCTTGGGCTTAGTCTAAATGCGTGGCAAATTTCGTGGCAAGATAAGATAATAGACACTACAAACAAAGAGTTTGAAGCTAAATTTAAAGATTTAGGCGAGGCAAATGAGTTTATCACTAAAAACGCCTTATTTCAGTGTGACGCTAACGGCGTAAGAGCTGATAGAACTTACGGTGCAGTTTGTAAAGAGGGCGAGAAATTTAGCTTTTTGCCTTATGCGCTCACCTTTAAAGATGAGGTTAGAGAGCTTAAAAAAGTATTTATAAAAAACCTTGAAATTTTAAGAAATTTAGCTAAGAGCGACGAGCAAAAATCCTACGTAAAATACCTTGAAAAGCTGCAAAATGCCTTTTGCGAAGAGGACAATGCAAAGGTGATAAACGCTTGGCAAGAGGCTGAGATAGCGTGGATGGATGTAAAAGGAGCGCTTCAGCCAGGCCATCCGCTAGAGTACTACGAGGACGCCTACACGCACGCAGTCGCGCTTGAGTGGGACATCAGGCTGGTCAATAGCGAGGGCATTGATGAGCTTAAATTTAAAGAAAAAGTGACAAAAACTTACGAAAGCGTTTGCGAAAAGATCAAATTTGATAACGCCGCAACAAACAAGGCAGTTAGTGAAAATATCGCTAGAACGCAGCTTTATATAAGCGTGCCGATGATCTATTATGGGGCAGAGCTAAACGGGCTTTTTAGCGCTCAAGTCGTGCCAAATGACGAGAGTGTGAGCGCAAAATGTGGCAAGAAAATTTTTGCCTTTGTAAATCACGTCTATGAGGGCGCAAAGGCAAAGCCTTTTATGAAGCTTGGGGCTGAAATTTTTAGCAAGGAATTTTTGGATTTTGGTAGAGAGATTTTATTTTTAAAGCCAAAAATTTGGAAAAAAGTATATGAAATTTCAACGATCGGCCATGAGTTTGGGCACATCCTCTTTATCGGGCTTGATACTGAGATGAGCATGAATAAAAGTGGCGTCTTTAAATTTATAGAAGAGTACAAGGCGACGACTGGCGGGTTAGTAAATTTCTTCTTGCACGAAGAGGCGGAGTACAAAATGGCCGTCTTTCACGAGCTAATAGCCCGTGCGGTCGGACTTATCGCGTGGCGAAAGGTCGATGAGGTGAGGGCTTACTACTGCGAGGGGCTCATACATCTTAGCCTGCTTTTTAGGGCTGGAGTGCTTAAATTTGACGGCAAACTAAGCGTGGATATGAGCGAACAAGCTTACGCTAAATTTAAAGAAATTTGCTTACAAAACTACTTCGATCTAGCGCAAACATACGCCAAAAAAGCTGATGCGAGCACGTTTTTGGAGAAATTTTGCCAAAAAGATGAGCTAAGCTATCTGCCAAAAGATGAAGAGTGTAAGAAATTTGTTGAGCATTTCTACGCTAGGTACGAGGCTATCGGCAACGATGTCGATGATAGCGGCGAGTGGCAAAGGTGGCAAAAGCTAGCCCAAGAAGCGGAGAGCGGCCGTGCTTGATAGGATAACAAATTTTCATAACGGCTCTTTTTTATTTATATTTGCCCTGATTATTGCTTATTTTTCTGCTATTTATCTGGGAGATCATTTACTTTTAAGTGGCGCTTCTATTGCTGTGGATGCGGCAATAGCTATCTTCTTTTTTATTGCATTAAAAAGAGCTTGGGTTTTAAATTCGTATTGGATATATGCTCTTCTTGCTCTTGGGTTTTGGGTAGCGGCTGATGTGTTGCTGATGTTTTACGATAGATTAAATTTTGTTAGTAAAAATGTCTCTAGTAGAACATTTATGCAAATTTTATTTTTGGTTCCGTTTTTGATGTTTTTTATATCTTTTGTTGGACTTTTTACTAGTAGTCTTAAAAAAGTTTCATGGCAGCAATTAATTGCTGATGCCTTAGTTATTATTTTTATCGTTTCAAGCTTTCTTTGGTTCTCTGTTTTTCATATGAGCTTTAATGTGGCTTTTGATAAAAAATATTTACTAAATCTTGCATATATATCCATAGATACGCTTTTGCTTTGTGCGGTTTTTACCACTTTCTTTTTATTGAGATCAAGGAAAAGGCATAGAGGCTTATTTTTGTATCTACTAGCCATTTTGTTTATATGCGGTTGCGATGCATATTACTCAATTAGACCTTATTTTGGTCTTGATGGTGCAGATATTCATTATGAGAGTTTATTTAAAATCGCATTTTTTATTATATTTTTAGCAAGCCTACATTTGATAGAAAATGAAGCAAATATTAAAATAAGATTATTTAGGCGAGATTCCCAAAGAGTTCTATTGGAAAAAAACGCATTTTTGTTTATTCTTTGTTGTATTACATTAGGCGCTACAAAGACCGATCAGATATATTCATCGTGGATTGTATTTTTGCTTATGACCTTACTAATATACTCTGCGATAACTTACAACATATCTTATTCGCAAAGGATAAAAAGACTATCTCTTGAAGAAAAAACAATAATAAAAAAACTAGATATAGAGATCCAAGATAGCTTAAAAGAGCTTGAAGAGAAAAACGAACGCTTAAGGCAGCTTAGCGAATTTGACTCACTCACTGGGCTTTTAAATAGACAGTCATTTTTAAGCAAACTATCAGAGATGATAAAGACCAAAGCGCTTGGCGAAAAGATAGATATTTATTGCATCGACATCAACCACTTTAAGGCTATAAATGACTCATACGGCCACTACGTGGGCGATGAGGTGCTTTTGAAATTTTCTAAAAATATAAAAGCGATCTTGCCAGAGGGCGCTATCGTCTCAAGGTTTGGCGGCGATGACTTTATGATAGTTTTAAAGCAAAAAAATGAGGGGCATTATAGAGAATTTTTATACTATCTGCTAAACATCATAGCCGAGCAAATCTCAGTTGGCGACTATAAGATAGCTCTTGGAGCAAAGGTTGGCGTTAGCTCAACGCAAACAAGCGAAATTTTAGCTGATGATCTTATCATGCAAGCTGGAGCCGCACTTGATGCAGCCAAAAGAGATGTCAATACAAAATATGTCTTTTACGATGATATAAAAGAGATCATTCAGGAGAAAAACTACATAGAAATTTTGCTAAATTCTATGAATTTTGATGAGGAATTTAGCCTAAATTTCCAGCCGCAGTATCTGCTAAATGGTAAAAAGATAATAGGTGCTGAGGCTCTTATAAGGTGGAACTCTCCGGTAAAAGGCTTTGTAAGTCCGGCTAAATTTATCCCAGTAGCCGAGCAAAGCTCTATCATAAATACAATAGGAATATGGGTGGCAAAAGAGGCCATAAGGCAGATGAGCTACTGGAATAAAAAGTATGGTATCAGCCTAAAAGTTGGCATCAATATCTCACCAAAACAGGTTGATAATGTAAATTTTGCATCGGACATCTTTGGCTATGTTGAAGAATTTGGCATGGATCCAAAGTGCGTTGATATCGAGCTTACAGAGGCAAGCCTCGTCAATGCCGAAGAGATCATGCAAACAGTCTTAAAGAAATTTTCAGATAAAGGCATGAGCATCTCGATCGATGACTTTGGCACTGGCTTTTCATCGATGAACTACATCAAAAAATATCCGCTAGATAGGCTAAAGATCGCAAAAGAGCTAGTTGATAACATCGCTATAAATGAGATCGATAGAGACGTTGTAAAAAGTGTTATAACGCTAGCTAAAAATATCGAGCTAAAGACGATAGCTGAGGGTGTTGAAGATGAAACTCAGCTTGAAATTTTAAGAGAGCTAGGCTGCGATGAGATACAAGGTTATTTCTGGGGTAAGCCGATGAACGCTAAAGACTTTGAAGAGCTCATAAGAAGCACATTGGACTAATGTAAATTTAAATTTTATAGTTAGATTTGATTAATATTTAAGTGCCTAAAACTTCTGTCTAAAAAACAGAAGTTTTTCACAGGTTTTTCACGAGGTTAATAACTTTTTAAGAAAATTTTTTATGAATTTGTACGGGTTTTTAGCTCATAACACTTTTGTAGTCTAAATTTTCAAAAAGCAGTAGCTCTTTTTTACTCTCTTTTATAAGTGTTTTTACTAGCTCTGAGGTTTCTTTATTTTTTGGCAAGACAAGATGAATTTTTTCATTTATAAATATGATAAAGATATTTTTAAGCTCATAAATTTCACTTACATCTTTTATGTCAAAAATTTCATTTTCTTTTGGCTCATTTTCATAAAATGCCAAATTTTTCTCATCTACTTCAAAGATCATCTCTTTTTTAAAGTCTGAAATTTCTAAGCTTTTTAGCGCCGCTCTTCGTCTATTTTTTAAAAAAATTGGATAAAAAATGATCCAAAAAATAGCAAAAATGATGCCAATAACGGTAAAAATTTTGGTTTTTAAAAGCATATCAGCGACAAAGCCGGCTATAATGGCCTCCGTAAAAATCATAAAAACATTTATAAAATATTGTTTTCTAGCCTTTTTTGAGAAAAATAGATTAAATGCTTGGTAGTCTATTAAATTTTCTCCAGATAAGACGATATTACATTTCATGATTAACCTTAATGAAAAAATTGTAAAATTATAACTAAAAATAGGGTTTGAAACAGAATAAACAATGGAGAGAAACATTTTTTTTACGTCAAATTCGTCACTTATCGTAAGACAAAAACAAATTTTCTATGCCGTTATAGCTCTTTTTATATTTTCTCAGTTTGCCGGCATTTTAAACTATAAAATTTTTGAAAATTTGTTGATATTTTTGGGCTTTGTTTTTGTAGTTCTTGGTATCTACATCTCTATGAGCAGATCAAAGCTTAAAGCTATGCACTGGCTTGCTGCATGCTTTGGAGTCTTTATCTGGACCATTATTGACGCCATTAGGAGTGTCAATGAAGACTTTCTTTTAAGAAGCAAAGAGCAAATTTCTTATCTTGATTTTTTTGATCTGCTCCCTATGTTTTTACTCCTAGCTGCTGTTGGCATGTTTTTTATTAATAAGATTAAGGCGCTTCCAAAAAGAAAATGGAAACAGATTTTATCCGATAGTTTTAATGTTTTTTTATTAGTTTGCATTCTTACTTATTGTATGGTTGGGGATATTGGCTATCTCAAAGAATTTATACTTTCAAAAAATATAAACAACATCGTTTTTAGTCTTGCTTTTTTTATAAATTTACTAATTTTATTTATAACGCTTAGTGAAATTTTTACAAGCACTACTTTTGGACTTAAATATAGTGGCTTTTATTTCATTGTGGGAAGCGTGATTTTTACACTACTAAATTTATATGTTTTTTATAATGGTTTTTTATTTAATGACTTTAAAGTTAGATTTCATTCGCTGTATCTTGTTCCTTTTATTATTTTAATGGTTGGAAGTTTTTATCTAAAAGGTAAAAACAAAGATATAAATATGGAAAATGTTGGTGTTGGTATTGTGTCAAAACTAATACCAATTACTTCGGCTTTTTTGCTTTTGATAAAAGGTGATATAGATGCTACATCTGATCTACTAGCATTAGTTATTATTGTTATTGGCGCTGTTTTGGGTTATTATTGTAGGGCTTCTAATGAAAGTGATGAAGCATATGAGGCCGAACGTCTTTTACATGATATAAAAAATAAAGAAAAGCGTAATAAGATGGTTGAGCTAGAGATCATGAATTTAAGCTTAGAAAATGTATCTGAAAAGGACTATCTCACATCTTTTGATAATAGAGACTCTTTACTAAATAAGCTAGATGAGATGTGTAAAGCCATAGAAGAAGAACAAGAGATTGTAGTTTATTATATAAATATAAGCCGTTTTAAAAATATAAACACATCCTATGGTCACGGAATCGGCGATAAAATTTTAAAAATGGTGGCAAAGCGCATACGTGAAGCGTGCAATAGACAAGAATTCATAGCGAGGATAGGTGCTGACGAGTTTATCGTACTTTCAAATATGGAAGAAAATAGCCACACTAAGCGTATGAAATTTGGCTTGGAGCTACGAGAGACGATAGAAAAGCCTATGCAAGTAGATAAATATCACTTTTATCTTAAAAGTATCATAGGAATTTATGTTGTAAATAGAAAAAATATCACTGAACCTAGAGATATCATCAAAAGAGCTGATATGGCGATGTATTATGCCAAGAATAATCCAGCTTTAAACCCTATGGTTTATAATAAAGATATAGATAGGGAAACATATAGAAATTCAGCTATCGAAATAGCTCTTAAAGGAGCAAATTTGCAAGAGGACTTTGAAATCTACTTTCAGCCTATTGTTGATATGGAAAATCAAAAGATATCTTGCGCAGAAGCACTTTTGAGATGGCATTCAAAAGAATTTGGCTTAAAAGAGGCTGGCGAGTTTATGGAGATAGCTAGTTTAAATAGTGAAATTTTAAACGAAATTTGCACTCTTGCTGTCCTAAAATCAATAGAACAAGTCGTATCGTGGAGACAAAAGGGTATAAAGATACCAAAGATAAGTATAAATGTAGATCAGATACAAAGCACATCTGAAAAATTTGTAAGCGCCTTTATACTTGCTTTAAACTCACACCATCTAAATCCAAAGCAGTTTGAGCTTGAATTTAGCGAAGATATCTGGAAAAACGACCAAGAGACGCTTGATAAAATTTTCTCACTTTTAGAGAAAAATAGCATAGATATTTGTATAGATGACTTTGGATCTGGATATACGTCGTTTGTCTATATCAGAAAGTATAAGATCGACCGTATAAAGATAGCAAATGACTTTGTCGCTCAGTCTGTGATAAATAAAAAAGATATGCAAGTAGTCGCTGCTATCATAAATATAGCAAAATCAATGAAGCTAAAAGTAACAGCAAAAGGCGTGGAAAGCCACGAGATAAAAGAGCTTTTAAAAGAGCTTAATTGTAATGAAATGCAAGGATATTTCTTATCTCGTCCGATGAGTGCGGAGGAGTTTGAGAATTCTTTAAGGCAGAATTCTCACATGGTGGCTGATATTTAAATTTCAGCCTTTATCTCTTCGTTTGATTTTACGACCATGCCTGAGCCATGTATCACGCTTGGGATACAGCTTGTGCAGATATCGACCTCTTCGCCGTTTTTGTGAGCGTGGATGAAAACTGCATTTTTATCATCGCTGCTTTTTAGTCCGCAAACGTTGCAAACTACTAGATCTTTCTCTCTCATCTTTTCTCCTTTGAAATTTTGGGTGATTTTACATCTTGTAAGCTTGCATTAAGATGATTTGGGTCAAGCTTGTCGCTTGAGCATTAATTGTTTTTTGTTATAATCATTTAAAATTTAAAAGGTTTAAAAATGGATGAAAGAACTATTGTTTTAGAGATGTTAAAGATGCAACAAAGCCTAAATGACGAGACAAACGGGCTTGGTTGGGAAAATGGCTATACAAATAAAAATAAACTCATAAGCTGGAGGCGCTGCATATATATGGAGTGCGCTGAGCTTATTGACAGCTTTGCTTGGAAGCACTGGAAGAGCATAGATGCCAAGACTGATGAGCAAAATTTACGTATCGAGGTTGTCGATATCTGGCACTTTATAATGAGCCTAGCACTACAAATTTATAAGGCAAAGCAGCTTGGCGATGTTGAGACTTTGGCTGAGGATATCTGCCAGTCAAGCGGCTTTAGTGACTATTGCAAAGAGCCATTAAAGGTTGAAGATGAGAGTATTTATGAGATCATGAACGACGTTGAGATGCTTATACATGAGTGCAGCGGCTTTGACTATGATATCTTTGATATCTTTAAAATTTATTTCTCAATGTCTTTAAAATGTGGCGTAAATTTATACTCGCTTTATGAGTGCTATATCGCTAAAAACGTGCTAAATCGCTTTCGCCAAAATAACGGCTACAAAGAGGGAAGTTATAAGAAAATTTGGAACGGACGTGAAGATAACGAAGTGATGAGCGAAATTTTATCAAATGGCGTTAGTAAGATAGATGAAATTTACGCCGCACTTGAGCGTGAGTACAAAAAGGTAAAATGATAAATCTTCTTCGCCTTGGCTTTAAAGACTTTTTTACAGCCAAATTTATAACGCTATCGATCTTGCCACTTTGTCTTAGCCTACTTTGCCTAGCTTGGCTTAGCGTCTGGGGAGGTGGCGAGATATTTGACTTTTTAAGTGACGGCGCTAAAAACGAAAATTTCGCCTTTTTAGAGTCAAACTCGACGCTATCTTTTATAGCTATTAAAATTTTAAGCTTTAGCGCTACAAAGTGGATAGTTAGCATACTTTTTTACGTCTTAAGCACCTTTTTAACGATCATCATTAGCATCGTGATCGCCCTAATCGTAGCTGGCTTTTTAACACCAGTCGTGGCTAAAGAGATAAACAAAAGGCACTACAACTACGTGCTTAAAAGCGAGGCTAGCACGGCTAGAGTGCTAAAGGTGATGATGGTTGAGATCATGAAATTTCTTGGAATCTTGCTCGTTTGCCTGCCACTTTTGTTTGTGCCAGTCTTAAATTTCTTCATCATAAACGTACCGTTTTTTTACATCTACTACAAACTTTTACTCATAGATGTTGGCTCAAACACACTTGATAGCGATAAATTTGAGTTAGCGTTGCTTGAAGGCGGCGGGGTTAAATTTATTGCTTTTACACTTTTATTTTATCTCATCTCGCTTGTGCCGCTTGTGGGATTATTTTTTCAGCTTTATTTCGTGATAGTCTTGTCGCACCTCTTTTATCAAAGAGAGGCGCTTATAAAAATTTAGAGCCAAAAGCTCTAAATTTAAGCGTAGTAAGATACTTTTTTGCTCTCATCAAGCAAGGTATCAAATAACCTTTTTGTCGCATTTAGTAGATTTTTATTTGCATCATTTTTAGCTAAAAGTTCGTCAAACATTTTTAGCATATTGTCATTTATGAAATTTTTGTGATCCAGATCTTTTGCGTCAGGCAACATCTGCTTGATCTTGTTTGAAAGCTCACTTATGCTTTGGCTGCTACCTGCGATCTTGTCGCCCTCTTTGACATTTTTCATAAACTCATCAACCTGTGGGCGAATTTGCTTCATCGCTTCTTCGATCTCTTTAATGTCCTGCTCGTCTATGCCGTTGCCTTTGTAGGCAAACTCGTAGCCGTATTCATGAGTAAGAGTTAGACTTTTTTGGCTTGAAGTGCCATTTTTCTGGCTTGAAAACTCTAAATTTTTGTTGTCATACATCGAAAAGCTTATCTCATCGCCTGAGCTAGTCTTCATCGAAAAGCTCATGTTGTTGTAGCTTCCTTGAGAGTAAAAATTTGTTTGCATTTTTAAATCCTTTTGAGGCTAAATCGGCAAAATTTTAATTTCATAAAGCAAAATTTTGTAAAATGCGTCAAAAAAGGACGGGCGATGTGTTGTTTTGGGACTAGGGTTTTTTTGCTGATGTTTATCACTGTTTTAAGCTTTGTTTTTGCTAGGCTATGGCCTGTTTTGCCAGTCGTTGGCTACTACTTTATACTTGCAAATTTGCTTGCCATTTTGATGTTTTCACTATTTTTTAAAGGGCTTTTGCCAAGCTTCGTAAAAGTAAATGCGATCCACTACTTTTCGCTAATCGGTGGCTTTTTGGGAGCATTTTTAACGATGCTTGTTTTTAAAAAAGTAGCAAATGATAAATTTAACCTAACCGAGCTCATTATCTTTTTGATCTGGGTTGTTATCTTGCTTGTTGTTATCTTTAAATTTCAAGCTATTCTTGACATTTTTAGGGGAATTTAGATGGATGAGAGGATAGTTAAATTTCTAAAAAAGATGCACCTTGCAAGTGTCTGCGTCGTTGATGATGAGGGTCAGCCTTACGCTTTTAGCGCATTTTACGCCTTTGATGAGGTAAATTTTTGCCTTTTGCTAGCTAGCTGTGATGAGAGCTCTCATGTTAAATTTTTAAAAAACTCAAAGCTCGTTGCTGGCACCATTGCTCTTGATACAAAGATCGTTGGCAAGATAGAGGGCGTGCAGTTTCAAGGGGTGATGAGAGAGGCTAGCGAAAGTGAGCGAGAAATTTACTTTAAAAGATTTTTTTACGCAAAAGCGATGGATCCAAAAATTTGGTCTATAAGCCTTGAAAAGGTTAAATTCACGAGCAATACTCTAGGTTTTGGCAAGAAAATTTTTTGGCAAAAGTAGCTAAAAATCGCATAATATTTTCGTGTTAGCTTAAAAGATGCTCTTTCTTAAGGCGTTCAGAATAACGCTTTTATGAAACGAAATATCTATGTGTAACATAGAATGTCTTAAATATTTTTTACATAAAAATTACACTAAACACTATTTTTAGGTTAAATTAGATAAAAATATTAAAGCAGAATATAAGAATATTAAATAACTAAAAATAAGCTTAAATTTACCAAAATTTTACTTAATGCCGCTAGGCATAGTCTTATTATATAATCGCGTAAAAAATACTAAGGAGAGTTTTATGGCTAAAGAAGCTGGCGTAGTAAAATCATTGACAGGTAAGGCAGTCGCAGTTGATCAAAACGGAAACGAGAGAGAGCTAAAAGTTGGTGACATCGTTTATATGGGCGAGAGTGTCAAAACTAGCGATGCAGCCGACAAAGTAACTATCGTTGCAAATAACGGCAAAGAGCTAACTGTACTAGGCAGTGACACGCTTTCTTTAAATCCAAATACGATAGGTGCTGAGGGCTTAGCTGATATAAGCGCTTTACAAAATGCTATTTTAAATGGTGGCGATCTAACAAAACTTGAAGAGACTGCTGCTGGTGGTAATGCTGCTGCTGGTGGTGGAGATGGCGTTAGCCTTGGCGAAGCTAGATTTGCTGAAGGCGGTCACTACTCAAATATCAATGAAACTTATAGAAATTTAACCGATACAAATAGAGCTTTTGCTTCATACGATAGCCCAATAGGTGGTTATAGTGATGGAAATGCTAATGGTGGCGACTTGATCCCTCCAAAACCAAGTGTAAGTGTTGAATTTACAGAAGATAAGAATAACGATGGTTTTTTAACTTATACAGAAAATTTTGACAATAATGCCTCTTCTCATGATTTAAATACAAGTCCAGTAAAAATAACTGTAACGGATGTTGTCCCTGGTGATATCCTTCATATTACTCTAACAAAACCAGATGGCACAGTAACGCCTTTATCACCTATAACTATCAATGCTACTGATATAGTAAATAATACTTTTACTAAAATCATCTCTGATATGCCAGTTGCTGAGGGTAAAATTTCAAAAGTAGATGCTTATGTTACTGATAGCGCAGATCCAAATACAATAAAAAGCAATGAAGCATCTGATAATGTTGAGCCAGATGTAAGACCGACTTTGACATTTACTGAAGATATTGGAATCGGTGCAAATATAGACACAAATAATCCTGGTAAAAACGATGGTGGTATAGATGATTTTGAAAATAGCCAAGATGGTAACTTTAGAAGCACAACTGTTGAAGTTACACTTCCAAAAGATGTTGTAGCAGGCGATAAGGTTGTCATAACTTACACTGATCCACTAACTAAACAAGATACAACGAAAGAAGTGCCTCTTACGCAAGCAGATGTTGATAACCATAAGGTAAATACTGATCTTCCAGTATTCCCTGACGTATGGAACCATGCAAGCGCTCATGTTGTAGCTGCAGATGGCACACAAAAGAGTGCAGAGTCCGACAAAGATAGTGTAATACCTATCGGTAGAAACATGGAGATAAAATTTATAGAGCAAGATACTCTTCATGAAATTTCAAGACAAGAGAGTATGGACGAGCATGAGGTAAATAAAACAACAGCTCTTATAAGACTTCCAAACAAAATAGACAATGGTGATACACTCACACTTCATATAAATGAGCCTGGAAAAGCACCATATGATAGAAAATTCGCTATACATATGGACGATAAAGGTGTTATAACTGGTATAACAGAGATTGGCAATGGCGGACAAAATTTCCCATTGACAAAAGAGAGCTTCAACCAATACTCGTTTAAAGTTCCAGGATTTGATCTAAGACACGGGCAAGACACCACTATCAAAGCTAGTATCACAAACATGAAACCAGGCAGACATGATACATATATAAATGAGCCAGAAGTTTCGGCTAGCTTAGAGCATGTAAAAGCACCTGAGGTTATCTTTGATGAGGCGCATAACTCAAAAACTATGAGCAGAAAAGATTCAGCTGCTGATGGTGATGAATTTAACACAACTGCAACAATCAAGATCCCTAAAAATGCAGTAGATGGCGATAGGATCGAAGTTAAGATCACTGAGCCACAGCTTGATGGCACAACTGAAGATAGAACGCTTAAATTTAATGTTCATAAAGATGCTTCAGGCGTTAAGATAACAGATGAGCATGACAATAATGTAGCAGTAAGCGACAACGGCTTTCAAATTTCTCACGTTGGTACATTAACAGGAGCTGAGACTAAAATTTCAGCTACTATCATCGATAAAGACAATGTTCAAAGTGCTACTGGAACAAATAGTGTAAGCGTAACAGAGCTTGATGACTCTGGAATTTTCTTTGGTGAAGACATTGATGCTAATACATCTATCACAAGAGAAGAGAGTATGAAAGATCATTATCTTCATAAGGAAAAAGGTGATCTTCATGAGACAGATGATTATCTTCATAAGACAGATCTAAAAGTAAAAGTGCCAAATAATGTGATAACTGACGACAAGATGATACTTGAGGTTAAAGCTGATGGCAACACAACTTTAAAAAAAGAATTTACTATCACAAGAAATGGCAATAGCATTACTCTAACAGATGGCACTGATACTATAACAGCTGATAGTGATAATAAAATCACAGTACCAGGCATAGTAATAGGCGAAGGTAAAAACACTGAGGCTCAGGCAACATTTACAGATGCTAAAGGTTTTGCAAAAACCATAGTAACAAACCACGCTACTCTTGAAAATCTTCACGATGATATGACTGTTATATTTAAAGAAGATAAAGACTTTAATGGAATTCTAAATAGAGATGAAGCAAATTCAGATGGTGTTTTAGATAAAACCACGGCTACCATAAAACTACCAAGCAATGTTGTAGATGGTGACATACTAAAGATAACTACAAGCATAGAAAATGGCACACCAACTACTACAAGTCATACTATCCACAAAGACGCTCATGGCAATATCACAGTAGATGGTCCAAATGTAGTTGGTGTAGTTGGCAATAAAGCTGTTGAGTATACTGTGCCGCTTGAGGAAGATAAAACAAGCAAGGTAAGTGCAACAGTTAGCGATGCAACAGGCGTTGATAAGGTAGAAGCTGGTAGTGATATCACACTTGATGCTGATGGCAATGGCAATGGCACAAAATTCTATGTGCTTATTGATGAAGACAATGATAGAAATGGCAAGCTAAGTAGAGATGAGGCAAACTCAGATGGCAATGTTAAAGAAACATCTGCAACCGTATCTCTACCAAGTGGCGACCTACATACAGATGATACATTTGTTGTAAAAGTAAATGGTGTACCAACTACATATAAAGTAACTAGCAAGGTTGGTGATGTTCTAAAGATAGAAGACAAAGATGGTAATGTGCATTTAGAAGACGGTAACTTACTAAAGATAGATGGTATCGCTGTAAGCGTTAAAAATCCTGCTAAGGTTGAAGTAGAGTTACCTAATGGTGCATCTAAATCAGCAGAGGCGATACTAGAGCCTATAAACAATAAAGAGCTAAGTGTAATTTTCAACGAAGATAATGCTAACAGAAACAATGAACTAAGCAGAGATGAGGCTATATCAGACCACAACCTAAAAACTACAACAGTAAGTGTAAAAGTGCCTTACAATGTTGTAACAGGTGATCACGTAAAAGTTGAGTATGTTGATCCAAATACTGGTACCCCAGAAAGTAGAGAATTTAAAATAACTAAAACAGCAGATGGTAAAATCACTGCTACAGATATAAATAGTAGAATACCACAAATACCACAAGATATCACAGAAGACAACACTATTAAAGTATTTAATGTCCCTATGAAGCCAGGAGAGAAAACAAAGGTAGATGCAACTATAACTACTCAAGATGATCAAACGGCAAATGCTAACGCAGAGGCAAAACTAGAGCAATTAAGCAGCAAAGGTCTAAGTGTAAGCATAGCAGCTGATGCAAATGATAATGGCATTATCACAAGAGATGAGTCAGGTAGTAATAAATCAAAAGTAAATGTATCTCTTCCTGGCAATATAATAGCCGGCGATAGCATAAAAGTAGAGATCACAAATCCTGGTGATACTACGCCTAAAATTAAAAATTTCAAAGTTATTAGCAAAGATGCGCTTGGTAAGATAGAGTTGCAAGATCAAGACGATCTCACCACACGCCCTTTCACGCTTGAAAATGGCAAACCACTTGTACTTGACGCAGCTATCGCAGTAGGACAAGAGACAAAAGCGAAAGTCACTCTAACTGATGCATTTGGTAATTCAGTGAGCACAGCAAAAATAGATCAAAATGGCAATGAGATTAATGTCAAAGCACATGCTGAGATTGATGCTATAAGAGGTATTCAATTTACAGAAGATACAAGCAGAGATAATGCGTTGCAAACTTATGAAAATTCTAAAGATCAGGACACAACGCCTATTAAAATTTATCTTAATGAAGATGCAAGAGCCGGTGATAAAGTGAATATCCAGTATACTGATCCAAATGATCATTCACAAATGAAACATGTGGATCAAGATCATACTATAACTACTGATGATATAGCAAGAGGCTTCTTTGAGCAGTCATTGGATATCAACCCTATATCAGAATACAAACTAAAAGTTGATGCTACATTTGAAACTGATGGCGGTCTAAAAAAGCTTTCAACTGGTGAACTCTCTATATTGCCTAAGGCAGTTACAGCTGAATACAATGAGCACACAACTATGAAAGGTGGCGATAACAATAGTGACACTTTAATAGTTGATGGAAAAACAGTTGATTTTAGTCATTTGGCTCGTCTTAATCTTCTTGATGCTAAAGTTGAAAGCTTTGAAAATATCCAACTTAAAGGCAACTCTGAGATCAAATTTGATGCAAATGCAATCTTTGATATCACTGATAATCTAAACACTATCCTTAAGATAAAAGGTGACGCAACCAATAAAGTGGATATCAAAGGTAAGTGGGAGTTAGAAAAAGATCCTTCTATACATGCAGATAGTGGCTTTAAGGGCTACTCAAGCGTCGATCAAGTAAGCGGACAAACTATCCATATACAAATAGACGATAAAGTCCAAACAGACCTATAATCCCCAAAAAGTGAGTGCACTCTAAGCACTCACTTCACTTACCTAACTTCAAATTTACATCATTTTTTAAGCCTTATTTTACTAATATCACCCCTTTTAAAGGAGAAGACATGAAAAATTTAATAGCCATCGTTGTGGTCATCGCCGCACTTGTTTTTGGTGCTTTCAAATACGCAAATTCGTTTGTGGTGCTTGATGAAAACACCAACGAGAAGTGGTCTCAGGTGCTAAATCAATACAAAAGAAGAGCCGATCTCGTGCCAAATTTAGTTGAAACCGTAAAAGGCTACGCAGCTCACGAGCAAAAGGTCTTTGAAGACGTGGCAAACGCAAGAAGCAAGAGCATGCAAGTAAGCATCGACGCAAGCAGTCTTAGCGACGAGGCAAAGGTTAAAGAGTTTATGGCAGCTCAAGGTCAGCTAGGCTCCGCACTTGGCAGGCTAATGGCGGTTAGCGAGAGCTATCCAGAGCTAAAAGCAAACCATAATTTCCTCTCACTCCAAAGCCAGCTTGAAGGCACAGAAAACCGCATAAGCGTAGCAAGACGCGACTACATCGAGGCTGTAAAAGAGTACAACGTAGCTCTTAGAAGCTTTCCTGGTAAATTTATAGCTAGTATCTTTCATCCAGAGATGAAGCCAAAGCAAGGCATCGAGGTTAGCAGCGAAGATATGAAAAACCCAAAAGTTTCGTTTGAGAAATAATGAAAAAAATCATTAGCCTTTTACTCTTTGCGCTTTGTTTTTGTTTTGCTCTAAATTTCAATGAGCAGATCAATGATGAGGCTCATATCTTTTTACAAAACGAAAGAGATGAGCTTCTAAATTTAGTGCAAAATTTCGAGCAAAACAGCACCACGCAAATCGCCATAGTGACTTTAAATTCGCTTGAAAATAAGAGTATCGAAGAGCTATCTTTAGAGATAGCTAGAGGCTACAAACTAGGTCAAAAAGAAGATAGTAACGGCGTGCTTTTAGTGGTTGCTCCAAATGAGAAAAAGGTCTGCATCGAGGTTGGATACGGGCTTGAAGGGGTGCTAACTGACGCCATCTCAAGCCAGATCATAAATAGCGTGATGATACCTGAGTTTAAAAACGGCAATATGAGCGAAGGCGTGAAAGATGGTGTTTTGGCGATCATAAAAGTGGCTAGCGGCGAGGAATTTAGTAACAAAACTAGCCTTAGCGACTTGCCTTTTGGCGTGTTTGCCTTTTTTGTTGGCATGCTCTCTTGTTTTGCCTCTGTGATCTTTGGCAAATTTTTTATGCGAACTGGCTTTAGCACGTGCTTTGCAGGACTTGTATCAACCGCACTTGAGCAGGGATTTGGCGTGCAAAACTACCTTATCATTTTTGGTGTTTTTGCCTTTATATTTGCGGTATTTTTTCTAATATTAAAAGACGTTTTTAAGAGAAATAGCCAAGGTGGCTCTTTGCCAATGGGCTTTAGACGAGGTGGTTCAGACTCAAATGGCGGCGGTCGCTCAAGCGGCAGAGGAGGCGGCTTTAGTGGCGGCGGCGGTGGTTTTGGCGGAGGCGGAGCTAGCGGCAGCTGGTGAAATTTACCTGCTTTTGCTTTCTTAAAATAATTTTATGTTTTTATAAATTTTAAAACTTCACTCACTCGCAAGAATTGACTACTAAAATTTGGCTTCGCTCATCGCTTAGCTCAAATTTTAGAGCCGAAATTACTCGCTCACGAAATTTTAAAATTTACTAGAATTTCAATAAAACGCATGCAGTGCGAAGCACTAAAGCATGCCCCTCTAACGTGCGAGGGGATTGAGGGATCTAAAGGGAGATAAGGGGACGGCTTCGTAATTCAAGTCCCCTTGTCTCCTTTTTTAAAAACAAAACTTTAAATTTTTAAAAAACTTTAATTTACAAATTTTAAACTTTCACTCACTCGCAAGAATTGACTACTAAAATTTGGCTTCGCTTGCCGCTTAGCTCAAATTTTAGAGCCGAAATTACTCGCTCACGAAATTTTAAAATTTGCCATTTTTCTTTGTAGAACAAAGGATCATTTTGTGTATTTTATACTCGCCATTTGCATATAAAAGATAAATTTCTTAAAATATGCCAAAAAATTAGGAGCAAAAATGCTATCAGGCGAGCTACTTAAAAGCCATTTTGCAAAATTTGATCTATCGGCAATGCTTAGTGGGTTTTTGGAGCAAAGTCATTTTGACAAAGAAAAATTTAAAGCACTCAGGCGAGATGGCTTTAAAAGCTTAGATAAGAGCCAAAGAGAGGAGCTTCTTGAAATAGCAGGTTTTAAGGCGTATCTTGACGCGAAATTTCAGGGCTTTTTGTGTGAGCTGATGCAAAGCAAGATCTTCGTTGTAAGCGGCGTGGAGTATAAATTTAGTGAGCTTGAAATTTACACTTGCTTTGATACAAACACCTACAAAAGATCGTGCGAGCCAGGCGAAATTTACTTTCACAACTTTGGTTTTGATATCTCTTTTAAGAGCGAGCCAGCACTTTATGGCGGCATTTTGGTAAGGAGTTTAAAGCCGTTAAAAGAGCGAAATTTCATCTTTGGACCAAGAAAATGCACCTTTCACATTTTAAATGCAAAAGTTAAAAATTTAAACTTTGATCTAAAAGAGGCTGATTTTAGAGAGGATGAGGTCGCTTTTACGCCAAGGATCAGATCGTTTAAAGATGAGATCGAGCTTAAAAATGACGCTTTAAGGGCGGTTAGTGGCGAGTTTAGAGGGGCACTTGAAAGTGCAAAAGAGTATAAAAAAAGAGTTGAAAATGCCTATAAAAAGGGGTGAAATTTATCTTTTTGTCGGTTTTGAGGCTGAGAAATTTAGCCCCAAGTGTTTGGCTAGCTCGGGGCTTTGGTGATATTATTTTATGATGGCTAGTTTGCCAGTGCCTGCGTTTTTATTTGCCTAGTTTTGGATGTTTGAGCTTTTGAGGAGCTCAAATTTATATGGAGGCTCAAATGGTGGCTTAGTTAGCTTTTCACAAACGCTACCTTTTTTAGAAAGCTCTATTTGCCGCTTTCAAAAATGGTGTCTTTGTTACATTTATAGCTTACTAAATTTGCACGGCATGAGGCGCTCTAAGCCCGCATAAATTTAGTATAAGTGTCAAACTCGCCACCGCTAATCTCACTTATAAATTTATCCAGCCCATCGCTATTGCCATTTTGCGGGATCTTGCCTTCGCTAAGGTCTATGAGCCCATCCACATAGATGACGTAACCACCCATTTGAGCGTATTTTACGAGCTCTTGTCTATCTTTTACGACGACTTCTTTACTCTCTTTGCCGGCATATCCGCCAAAATTTTGCTCCGCACCAATGCTAGCGTAGCCAAAAGGCGAGTCACTTGCTTTTATCTCGCCCACCTGTGCCTCAGCGCCAAATGCAAATAACGCACTAATGGCGAGTAACAATATCTTTTTAAGCATCTTTAGCCTCCTAAATTTGGCTTTTTATTCTTGATATTTTATTGTAAATATCACCGCTGGATTTTATTTTAGCTCATTAAATTTAGTGTAAGCCTTTTATAAATTTTTAGTAAAAGCAAAATTTTACGCGAAAAATATCTCGCTTTTTAGACGAAGCAAACATAGATAGGCGCTTAGCACGCTTTGCTCTCTAACATAGTTGCGCTCCCCTTTTAAAAGTAGCCTCTCAACCTCGATGTTGCCATTTCTATCGCCAGCTGCGACATATACCGTGCCAACTGGCTTGCTAGCTGTGCCCCCACCAGGTCCTGCTATACCGCTAATAGCAAGCGCAAAGTCCGCATTTGTAGTGCTTAGCGTGCCTTTTATCATCGCTTTTACACAAGGCTCGCTCACGGCTCCGTAAGTATCTAAAATTTCATCCTCAACGCCCAGCCACTCGTGCTTTATGTGATTTGCATAGGTTACTAACGAGCCATCAAAGCTAGCTGAGATGCCGCCATATCTTGCAAATTTAGCCGCCGCAAGCCCAGCCGTGCAAGACTCAGCAAATGAAATTTTAAGCCCTTTTTGCATGAGCTTTTTTGCTATAAATTTGATCACATCTTTTTGTGGGATAAATTTTTGCGAAAATAGCGTTTTTACCCCTTGTAAAAAGCTCTCGATCTGGCCAAATTTATTGCTTTTTGCCCTTACTAGTATCAAATTTGGCAGGATCTGCGCAAGAGTGATATCAACTTCATAAGTTTTAGCAAGTGGTAGCATAAGGATCCTCGCGCTATCTGCGTCGATGTCTATTAGATGAAAGTAGCTAAAATCAGGCTCGTACTCGACTAAAAACTCGCCCAACTCTTCATTTGGATTAGCTTTTATGAGATTTATCTGGGCTTTATTTAGGCTGGCTAAGAAGCTATTTTTAGAGTAGTCTAAGCTATCTTTAAGTGCAAGCGTCGTGCTATCTTTTAGCTCGAGTGAGCCCCCAGTTAGCGTCGCTACGATCTTTGCGGCGATGGCAAAATTTTCATCCGAGCCAAAAATGCTTACAAAGTCGTAATCTTTTGATAAATTTTCGATGATAAAAGGTAGCTCTTTGCTATTTTTCGGAGCAAAACTAACCACTCCAAGCTCGCCAAAATGACCCTCGTAACTTTGAAAAATGTAGTTTAGAAATTCTCTATTTATCTCAAGATCTTCGCCTATTATCAAGATACTTTGTCTCATTTTTAAGCTCCTTTTTTTGCCTCATTATACTATTTTTCAGTGTGATTTAACCAGCACAGGTGTAAAATTAGCAAATTTTAAAATCAAGGTAAAAAATGGACTACAAAGAGACACTTTTACTCCCAGAGACAAATTTCCCGATGCGCGGAAATCTCCCACAAAATGAACCACAAAGACTAAAATCATGGTACGAAGAGCGCAAGGTTTATGAAAAAATGAAGAAAAATCGCCAAAATGCGGTTAAAAACTTCAACATCCACGACGGCCCTCCGTATGCAAACGGCCACCTACACATCGGCCACGCGTTAAATAAAATTTTAAAAGATATCATCACAAAAACGCATTATTTTTACGGCGAAAATGTCCGCTACGTGCCAGGCTGGGACTGCCACGGCTTGCCGATCGAGCAACAAGTCGAAGTAAAGCTCGGCGATAAGAAAAAAGAGCTTAGCAAGGTCGAGATCAGGGAGCTTTGCAGGCAGCATGCGAGAGAATTTATAGACATTCAGCGAAATGAATTTAAAAGCCTTGGCATCATCGGCGACTTTGAAAATCCATACATGACGATGAAATTTGAGTTTGAGGCTGACATCTACAAAGCGCTTTGCGAGATCGCTAAAAAAGGGCTTTTGGTTGAAAGAAGCAAGCCAGTTTATTGGAGCTGGGCAGCTAGATCGGCGCTAGCTGAAGCTGAGGTCGAGTACGAGGAGAAAGAGGACTATTCTATTTACGTAGCATTTGAGCTTGATGGCGACGCGCTAGAAAAGCTTGGCGTAAAAGAGGCAAGCGCTGTCATCTGGACGACCACGCCTTGGACGCTTCCAGCAAATCAAGCCATAAGCCTAAAGCCAGATGAAATTTATGTGCTAACGGCTGAAAATTTGATATTTGCAAAGCCACTACTTGAAAGCGTTGTGCAAAGCGGCCTAAGCAAGGGTGAGATCAAAAAAGAGTTTAAATCAAGCCTGCTTGAAAATACTCACGCGATAAACCCACTAAACGGCAGAAAGTCTAAATTTTTACTGGGCGATCACGTCATGATGGATGGGGGTACTGGACTTGTTCATACAGCTCCAGGACACGGCGAAGACGACTACTACGTCTGTTTGAAATATGGCTTTAGTGAAATTTTGATGCCAGTTGATGATGGTGGCTGCTACGATGAGAGCATAAAACATCACGGATTATTTAGAAGTGACGTGGTAGATGAGTTTGTAGGTATGCACATCTTTAAAGCAAATGAGAAAATTTTAGAGCTACTTGGCAAAAGCTTGCTTAGCGTATCTAAATTTAGACACTCTTATCCATTTTGCTGGAGAACGCACAAGCCTGTCATTTATAGAGCCACAAAGCAGTGGTTTATAGCTATGGACGAGGCTAAACTAGGTGGAAAAACGCTTAGACAAACAGCGCTAAAAGAGCTTGAAAAGGTTAAATTTTACCCAAGTGTGGGCATAAAAAGAATAGGCTCTATGATAGAAAATCGCCCAGACTGGTGCATCTCTCGTCAGCGTGACTGGGGCGTGCCGATCGCATTTTTCAGAGATAAAGCGACAAAAGAAGTTATATTTGACAGTGAAATTTTAGACCATATCGTGGCTATCTTTAAAGAAAAAGGCGCTGATGCGTGGTGGGCGTTAAGTATAGACGAGCTTTTACCAAAAGGCACAAAATACAAGGCTGAAAATTTAGAAAAAGTGATGGACATCCTTGATGTTTGGTTTGATAGCGGCTCGACATGGCATGCGGTCTTGCAAAGCGACAACTACGACGCTGGCAAATACCCTGCAAGCATGTATCTAGAAGGCTCAGATCAGCACCGTGGCTGGTTTCAAAGCTCACTTCTAGTAAGCACAGCTATAAATTCTCACGCACCTTACGAGAGCATACTAACTCACGGCTTTACAGTCGATGCTAAGGGCGAGAAGATGAGCAAGAGCAAGGGCAACGTCATCGCTCCACAAGACGTAGCTAAGACTCACGGCGTAGAAATTTTACGCCTTTGGGTTGGCATGAGTGATTATTCAAGCGACCTAAAAATAAGCGAAGATATATTAAAACAAATAAGCGAGCAGTACCGCAAAATCCGCAATACGATCCGCTTTTTACTAGCAAACGTAAATGATCTTGAGAGCCTAAATACAGAGTTTAACATCCTTGATAAATGGATATTAGCACGTGCTAAAAAGGTCTTTGATGAGGCGAGCGCTTGCTTTAGAAACTACGACTTTTCAAAGGGCTTTAACATCCTTTTAAATTTCCTATCAGCTGATCTTAGCGGCGTATATCTTGACGTTTGCAAAGATAGGCTCTACTGCGACGCAAAAGACGCTCCAAGAAGAAGATCAGCTCAAAGCGCAATGGCGATCATTACAAAGGCACTTTTGCCACTCATCGCTCCAACGCTTACTTACACCGTTGATGAGGTGATGGACTACGCTCCAAAGATCATCAAAGGCGATGCAAAAGACGCGTTTGACTTAGTTTATGAGCCGATCGTTTTTGATCTTAGCTTTGAAGATGAGCTGCTTTTTGCCAGCAGGGAGAAATTTAACGAGATCGTGGACGTTCTTAAAAAGGACAAAAAGATAAAATCAACCCTAGAGCTAAGCCTAGAGACCACAAACCACAACATCACAGGCTACGACGAGCGCGAAGTGGCTGACCTTTATATGGTAAGCTCAGTTAGGCCTTACGACGATAGTGAGCCACTAGCCGAGTTTGAGCTAGAGGGCGATAAATTTAAGATCATAGCAAGCAACCTTCACAAATGCCCAAGATGCTGGAAATTTAACGCTAGCAAAGAAGATGCGCTATGCCCAAGATGCGAAGAGGTCATAAGTGCTAAGTGAGCCAGTAAGCGCAACTATCATAATAGCAACGATCGCTGCGGTGGTCGTTGTTAGCTTGTTTGGCATATTTTTGGTTAATAAATTTAAAGGATAAAAATAGTGGTAACTTTAAAAGAAGCTTTGAAATTTTCAGCTGAAGAGATAAAAAATTTAAGAGCCGAGCTTGAGGCGAAGATCATAAAAGAAAAAGAGCTTGGCGCTTATGTCGAGCAGCTAGCAAATTTAGAGATCGCAAAACTAGGCGAGGGCGTGCCTATCGCTATAAAAGACAACATCCAAGTAAAAGGCTGGAGTGTCACGTGCGCTTCTAAAATTTTACAAGGCTACGTAGCACCATATAATGCAACCGTCATTGAGAAGCTACTTGGCAAAAATTTAGCTCCATTTGGCCGCACAAATATGGACGAATTTGCGATGGGAAGCACGACTGAGAGTTCATTTTACGGCAAAACACTAAACCCACTAAATCACGCTCACGTCCCAGGTGGCAGTAGCGGTGGCTCAGCAGCAGCAGTCGCAGCTGGCCTTGCAGTAGCCGCACTTGGTAGCGATACTGGTGGCTCGATCCGCCAACCAGCGGCATTTTGTGGATGCGTAGGACTTAAGCCAACTTATGGCAGAGTGAGCAGATATGGCCTTGGTGCCTACTCAAGCAGCCTTGATCAGATAGGACCTATCGCTCAAAACGTAGAAGACGCAGCCATTTTATATGACGCGATCGCTGGACACGACCCAAAAGATAGCACGAGCGCAGATGTGCCGTTTGTGAGCGTTAGCGACAAGATAGATGGCAACAAAAAGCTAAAAATTTGCGTCATCAAAAACTACGTAGAAAACGCAAGCGAGCAGACAAAAGTTGCTTTAAATTTAGCGATCGAAAAGCTAAAATCACACGGACACAGCGTAACTTACACAAATTTTGAAGACTCAAAATATGACGTTGCTGCCTACTACATCATAGCAACCGCAGAGGCAAGCGCAAATTTAAGCCGCTACGATGGTGTAAGATACGGCAGACGCGCAGATGCTAAAAATTTAAAAGAGCTATATGTAAATTCACGCTCAGAAGGCTTTGGCGAAGAGGTAAAAAGGAGAATTTTGCTTGGTACATTTGTGCTAAGTAGCGGATACTACGACGCTTACTACATCAAAGCGCAAAAAGCAAGAGCGCATATAAAAGCTCAGTACGAGAAAATTTTAGAAGAAAATGATCTCATCTTCATGCCAGTTGCTCCAAGCACAGCTTATAAATTTGGAGCACACAGCGATCCGCTTCAAGCCTATCTAAGCGATATCTACACGATCAGCGTAAATTTAGCAGGCCTACCAGCTATCTCTGTGCCAGTTGGTAAAGATGATCAAAATTTAAACGTGAGCGCCCAGCTTATCGCAAAAGCGTGGGACGAACAGACCTTGATAAATGGTGCTAAGAGCCTAGAAAATTTAATAAAAGGATAAAAATATGAAGATAGTAAAGAGAGCTTTAACATTTGAGGATGTGCTTCTTGTGCCGCAATACTCTGAAATTTTGCCAAAGCAAGTTGATGTAAAAACCAGGATCAGCAAAAACGTCACTCTAAATATCCCGATCGTCTCTGCTGCGATGGATACGGTGACTGAGCATAGAACTGCTATCATGATGGCAAGGCTCGGCGGTATCGGCGTCATCCACAAAAATATGGACGTCGAAAGCCAAGCAAAAGAGGTCAAACGCGTCAAAAAAAGCGAAAGTGGCGTCATCATCGATCCTATCTTTATAAATCCAGAAGCAACCGTGGCTGAAGCTCTAAGCCTTATGTCAGATCTTCATATTTCAGGCGTTCCAGTCATCGACAAAGACCGCAAACTAATAGGAATTTTAACAAACCGCGATTTGAGATTTGAGACAAATATGAGCACTTTGGTAAAAGACCGCATGACAAAAGCACCGCTTATCACTGCACCAAAGGGCTGCACGCTTGATGATGCGGAGAAAATTTTCTCTCAAAATAGGGTTGAGAAGCTACCTATCGTCGATAAAGACGGCAGACTTGACGGCCTTATCACTATAAAAGATCTAAAAAAACGTAAAGAGTATCCAAACGCAAACAAAGATAGCTACGGCAGACTTCGCGTGGCTGCGGCTATTGGCGTGGGTCAGATAGACCGCGCTAAAGCGCTAGTTGATGCTGGCGTAGATGTCATCGTCATCGACTCAGCTCACGGCCACTCAAAGGGCATCATCGATACTTTAAAAGAGGTAAAAGCAAATTTTAAAGTTGATGTCGTAGCTGGCAATATCGCAAACCCAGCAGCCGTAAAAGACCTAGCAGAAGCAGGAGCTGACGGCATAAAAGTGGGCATTGGACCAGGTTCGATTTGTACTACAAGGATCGTTGCTGGTGTTGGTGTGCCTCAAATTTCAGCGATTGACGACTGCGCAAGCGAAGCAGCAAAATATGGCATCCCAGTTATCGCAGACGGCGGTTTAAAATATTCAGGCGACGTGGCAAAAGCCCTTGCAGCAGGGGCAGCGTGCGTTATGGCTGGTAGCTTGCTAGCAGGTTGCGAAGAGAGCCCAGGCGAGCTTATAACATTCCAAGGTCGCCAGTATAAAGTATATCGTGGCATGGGCTCAATAGGCGCTATGACAAAGGGTAGCTCAGACCGCTACTTCCAAGAGGGCACCGCTCAAGATAAGCTTGTACCTGAAGGCATCGAGGGCCGTGTGCCATTTGCTGGCAGTATAAAAGATGTGATACATCAGCTAATAGGCGGCCTAAGAAGCGCTATGGGTTATGTCGGCGCAAAAGATATCCCAACTCTTCAAGAAAGAGCCGAATTTGTCGAGATAACAAGCGCAGGACTAAAAGAGAGCCACGTCCACGACGTAGTTATCACTCACGAGGCACCAAACTACAAAGTGAATTAGTGTTAGACCTGCAAACTAGAACTATTAAATTTAACGAGCCACTCTATCTTGAGAGTGGCCGTATGCTATCAAATTTCAAGCTTATTTATGAGACTTACGGCACGCTAAATGCTGATAAAAGCAACGTTATCGTAATCTGCCACGCCCTAACTGGCTCACACCACGCAGCTGGCACATACGCAGGCGATGAGAAAGCTGGCTGGTGGGACGGGCTAATAGGCAGCAAAAAGGCGGTTGATACGGATAAATTTTACGTTATTTGCGTAAATATCTTAGGCTCGTGCTTTGGCTCGACCTCGCCATTAAGCGTGGATCGAAGTAGCGGCAAAGAGTATCGGCTAAATTTCCCAGTCCTTGCCATAAGCGACGTAGTAAAGGCGCAGATGAGGCTATTTAGCGAGCTTGGCATCACAAGGGCAAGAGCCGTGATAGGCGGCAGTCTTGGCGGTATGCAGGCACTTTGCTATGCTATCGAGTTTCCAGAGTTTGCCCAAGATATCGTCATGCTTGCAAGCACCTACCAAACCAAACCTTGGGCGATAGCGTTTAATAAAATCGCCATCGAAGCCATTTTAAATGATGAAAATTTCAAAAAAGGCGAATACGACGCAGAATTTATAAGAAAAAATGGGCTAAAAGGCATGGCTTACGGCAGGATGGCAGGGCACATCAGCTTTTTAAGCCCTGATAGCATGGATAAAAAATTTGGACGAAACTACGTAGAAACTGACGGCCTTTACGATCTTTTTGGGCATTTTCAGGTCGATCGCTACATGGAGTATAACGGCTACAACTTCCCAAAGAGGTTTGACCCGCTAAGCTACCTATATATCGTAAAGATGATGAATATCTTTGACTGCACAAGGCACTATGATAGCCTAAAAGACGCCCTTGCACCGATCAAAGCAAATTTACACCTAATCGCATTCAAGGGCGATCTACTCTTTCCGCCAAGCTGCATGAGAGAAATTTATGACGCACTTTGCCAGATGGGGCGAGAAGATAGGACAAATTTTATAGAGATAGATAGCAACTACGGCCACGACGCCTTTTTGGTCGAGATAGAAAAATTTGATGGATATATAAAAAATATATTAAAAGGATAGAAAATGGAGCAAAAAGAGCAAAGTTTTGAAGAGAAATTAGCCCTTGCGGATAAAATTTTAAACGATCTAAATAAAGATGATGTGAGCTTAGAAAACAGCATAAAGCTGCACGAGCAGGGCAAAAAGCTCTTAAATGAAGCAAGAGAAATTTTAGAAAACGCAAAACTTAGCATAAAGCAGGTGGATGATGAGTAAAATTTGCGCCCTTCAGCTACCAACGCAGCCTTTAAGCGAGGCTAGGCTTGATTATTACCTTAAAATTTGCGCGGATGAAAACGCAAGGCTGGTTGTGCTTGGCGAATACGTGCTAAATAGCTTCTTTAAAGAGCTTGTCAGCATGCCAAAAAGCCTCATAAAAGAGCAGAGCGAGCGCAAAAAAGAGGCGCTATTTGCGATGGCAAAAAAGTATGATCTAAACATTATCGCACCTATCATAAATTTAAAAGGCAAGGAGGTTTTTAAGAGCCTAGCCAAATTTAGCCAAACTCAAGTAAAGCTATATGACCAGCAGATCCTCATGCCTTATGCGCACTGGAACGAGGCAAAATTTTTTAGCAACGCAAGCGAGGAGCTAAATTTACCTATCTTTATCTACGATAAATTTAAGGTTGGCGTCATGTTTGGCTTCGAGGCGCACTTTGACGTGTGCTGGGCGTATATGAGCGCTAAAAAGGTCGATATTGTGCTTGTGCCAACGGCTTGCACGTTTTTTTCTCAGGCGCGCTGGGAGGAGCTTTTAAAGGTTAGAGCCTTTACAAACAACCTCTATGTGCTTCGTGTAAATCGCGTGGGAAGCCACAAGAGCGAGGACGAGCAGTGGAGTTTTTACGGCGACTCGATGCTTATTAGCCCATTTGGTGAGGTCAAAAATAGACTTGGTAAAAATGAAGAGATGATGATCGATGAGCTTAGTAAAAAGGAGCTTAGCGAGGCTAGAAGCACCTGGGGCTTTATGCAGATAGAGGCAAAATTTAGGAAGTGAAACGCTGCGCCTGGGCTGAAAAGAGCGAATTTAGCAGGAGCTATCAGGGCTGCGAGCGGAGCAGGGCGGTCAAAGAAGATAGAGCGATCAAAAACCGCCTTAAAATTTACTCTCTGCCAAAAAAATGCCAAGGCTTTTTTGGAACTTTGTGCTGAGTTTGGCTCGTTTTATAACTACATCTATAAATTTACAAATGGCAAGCGCGTCATAAATAACATAAAAAGTGTCAAAGATATGCCAGCAAGTAGCGAGCTCTCAGAGCATATCTCAAAAGATATGAAAAAGCATGGCTTTAAATTTGTAGGTGCTATCATCATCTACTCGTTTTTACAAGGAGTTGGCGTCATAGACGATCACGAAAATGAGTGCTTTTGCAAAGGTAAAATTTAATGAAACGAAGCGAAGTTGAAAAATATATAAAAGAGAAATTTGACATTTTAGGTGAGCAAATTTTCCCAAAATATCCAAATTTTCGTGCCTTTCGTCACAAGAAAAATGAGAAGTGGTTTGCGCTGCTTTTAGATATAAGCGCTAGCAAGCTTGGTCTTGAAAGTGACGAGATGATAGAAGTTTTAAATTTAAAATGTAGCCCTGATCTAGCGATGGTGCTAGTTGATGAGAGGCAGATTTTTAAAGCATATCACATGAATAAAAAGCACTGGATAAGCGTAAATTTAAACTCCAAAATCTCACAAAAAACCGTTTTTGACCTGATAGATGAAAGCTTTAGCTTAAGCAAATAAAAGCCATTTTTCAGCCTTAAATTTAGTAGTTTTTGTTAAAATCACGAAAAACTTAAGGATAAAATTTGCAAGAGCTAAACAACGAGATAAGAAAAGTCCATTTCATAGGCATCGGTGGCATCGGCATCTCGGCCATCGCTAGATTTTTACACGAAAAAGGCCACAAGATAAGCGGTAGCGACATCAAAGAGAGCAAGACGACGCTTGAGCTAAAAGATGAAGGCATCGAGGTCATCACGCCACACTGCAAAGAGGCGATAAAAGACCAAGACTTCGTGGTCTACTCGGCCGCGATAAAAGAGGACAACATCGAGCTAGTCGAGGCCAGAAAAAAGGGCATAAAGTGCTTTTCAAGAAAAGAAATTTTGCCTTATGTGCTTGAAGATAAGTGCGTTTTCGCAGTTGCTGGCGCGCACGGTAAGAGTACGACTTCAGCGATGTTAGCAAGCCTAATAGAAGGCTCAGTCATCATCGGCGCCATCTCAAAGCAGTTTGGCTCAAATATGCGCTACGCCAAAAGCGACAACGTCGTATTTGAGGCTGATGAGAGCGATTCTAGCTTTCTAAACTCAAACCCATATCTAGCCATCGTCACAAACGCAGAGCCAGAGCATATGGAGCACTACGACTACGATCTAGCTAAATTTTACGCAGCCTATAAGGGCTTTTTGGAGCGCGCGAAAGTTAGAGTGATAAACGCTGAGGACGAGTTTTTGAGCACGCTTAAGCTTGATGCGATCAGACTTTATCCAAGCAGTGATATCACTGAGCTTACGATGGTGGTAAGAGATTATCAGCCATACACCAGCTTTAACCTTAAAAATTTAGGCAAATTTGAAGCCTTTGGCATGGGCGAGCACATCGCTATAGACGCATCTTTGGCTATTCTTGCTGCGATGCACGAGACGCCGCTTAAAGACATAAGAGAAAATTTATTAAATTTTAAAGGCATCAAAAAGCGTTTTGACATACTTAGCGCAAACAAAAATTTCGTCCTAATCGACGACTATGCACACCATCCAACAGAGATAAAAGCGACACTAAAATCAGTCTTTGAATACGCCAAAATTTTAGGTATAAACAGCGTAACAGCGATATTTCAGCCACACCGCTACACAAGACTTAGCACAAATTTACCTGGCTTTAAAGAGTGCTTTAAAGGCGTTGATGAGCTTGTCATCTTGCCAGTTTATGCAGCTGGAGAAAATCCGATCGAAGTTGATATGAAGAGCGAATTTAGCGAGTATAACCCGATCTTTACAGACAAGGTCGAGAGGGTTGAAGAGGGGATAGAATTTACAGATGAATTTGGCGTGAAAAACCGCCTAAGTGACGGCATCGTAGTTGGCTTTGGAGCGGGCGATATCAGCGTGCAGTTAAGAGGCGGATATTAATGGATCTAAGTAGTTTCAAGCCTCAAGATGAAAATGAAATTTTAAAAGAGATAAAAGAAAAAGAGCTAAGTGAAGAAGAAATTTCAAGCCTTATAAATTTAGGCAAAAAAGATATCTTGATAGCTCTTGCAAGGTCACAAAAGCTAAGTAGCGCCCAGATAAAAGAGATGCTGCCAAATGCCACATATCTAGCCGTTTGCTTGCTGGTTGAAAAGCAAGATATCAGCGAGGTTAGGGCTGAAATTTTAGAAAAGATCAAGCCTCATGCTGAGCTTTACAAAGAGCTCATCGCAAAGTATAAAGGCGTGAAATGGTAAGAAATTTGATAATAATCGCCGGCGTGATGCTACTTTTTGGAGCTATCTGGGCGATAAAAGATGAAAAGATCAGCAAAAGCATAAAAGCGCTCGTTAGCGCGGTGCTTGTAGCGATCCTTGTTTGCGTCTATTTTTACGAGCAAAATTTATCAAAAAATGAGGACGCCATCTCAAAGCTAGTTAGCGATTTTAAACAGGGTAAAACACTAAAATGTGGAGAATACAACGTAAGCGCTGAGAAATTTAACTACGAATTTGGCACGGCGTCATTTTTGCCAAAACGAGAATTTAGCGATCTATCAGGCGTTATCGTGCCTATAAAAAGTTGTGAGCAATGACTGAAGAGATATTTTTAAAGCTAGATCTGGGCGAGTATCTGGATAAATTTAACTCCTTTTTAGCAAGGCAAAAACCGCTATTTTTACAAGGCGACAGCAAAATCCACTTTGAAAACATCAGCGAGCTTTCAAAGTATGATTTTAAGGCGCCTGACGAGATAAAAGAGCTTGATGACGCGCTTATGAGACTTAGCAAGCAAGCAGTGCTTCACATCAGTGAAATTTACGAGTTTGCAAAGATCATTAAGTATTTTTCATATCTAAAAAAGCAAAAATTTGAAGGCAGGCTTGGCGAGTGGATCGCAAAGGTTGAAATCCCTGAAGCGATGAGCCAGATGGCAAACAGCTTTGATGAAAACGGCGAGTTTAGCGACAGCGTGGATGAGAGATTTGCTGCGATAAAGCAGGCTTTTAGCGAGAAAAAACGTCAGATTGACGCTGAACTTAAAAAGCTCATCTACTCAAAGCACATCACGCCCTATCTAGTCGATACCCAGACGCACTACATCAACTCGCAAGAGGCACTTTTGGTGCGTGGCGGCTTTAACCACGCCCTAAAAGGCACCGTCATCGCTAGAAGCTCAGGCGGCTACTTCTACGTCGCACCTGCAAGCACCGAGCGCCTAAAAAAGGAGCAAAGCGAGCTGCTTGATAGAAAAGAGGAGATCATTTTTGAGCACTGCAAGAAATTTAGCCTGCAGATGAGCAAGAGCCTGCTTTTTTTGAAATTTATAAATAACGCTTTTGATCAGTTTGACGCGTATCAAGCTCGTGTAAATTTGGCTAGATCACGTGACTATGAGTTTGTTTTGCCAAACAGCTCGCACGTCATAAAGCTTGAGAAATTTGCCCACCCAGCGCTAAAAAACCCAAAAAGCGTGAGTGTGGATTTTAGCAAAAAGGTGCTTCTCATTACTGGCGTAAATGCTGGCGGTAAGTCGATGCTTTTAAAATCAATCATCTCAGCCACGCTGCTTGCAAAGTATCTGCTGCCTATGCGTATCGACGCAAACCGCTCAAGTATCGGCTCTTTTAAAGAATTTGACGCGATCATAGAAGATCCGCAAAGTGTGAAAAACGACATCTCGACCTTTGCTGGCAGGATGGTGCATTTTGCAAGGCTTTTTACTAAAAAATCAATCATCATCGGCATCGACGAGATCGAGCTTGGCACCGATTTTGAGGAGGCTGCGAGCTTGTATGGCGTCATGATAGAGCGTCTCATCACTCAAGATATCAAAATGATCATCACGACCCACCACAAGCGCCTTGCGATGCTATTAGCTAAAAATCCAGAGGTTGAGCTAGTGGCGGCACTTTACGACGAAGCGGCTCAAAGGCCTAAATTTGAGTTTTTAAAGGGCACGATCGGCAAGTCTTATGCCTTTGAAACGGCGGCAAGATACGGCATATCTCAAAATTTAGTGGCGCAGGCAAAGAAAATTTACGGCGAAGATAAAGAGAATTTAAACGAGATCATCACAAAGACGCTAAATTTACAAACCAAGCTTGATGAGGGGATAAAAGAGGTCACGGCAAAAGAGGAGCGGCTGGAGCGCTTGCTTGAGGAGCAAAAAGAGCTAAAAGAGAAAAATGAGATCAGGCTAAATGCGACTATTTCGCGCCTAGAAAAAGAGTATTATGAAGCGATAAATGCGGCAAAAGCTGTTATAAATTTCAAAGACATTAAAGACAAGCAAAGGGCGCTAAACGTGGCAAATGAGAAAAAAGCCGCCATCGTTAAGCCTAAAAAAACTGAGCGTGAGAGCCTAAAAGTAGGCGATAGAGTGAAGTATGAAAATATCAAAGGCACGGTTTTAAGCATCTCTAAAAATGATGCGATGATCGAGTCAAATGGCATAAATTTACGTGTGCCACTAGAGCTTTTAAGAAAAAATGGCAACGAAGTGGTCTTGCCTAAAAAAGGAGGAGTAAGTTTAAGTGTTGATAAGCCAAAAACGGCCTCGCTTTCGCTTGATCTACACGGCATGAGAGCTGACGAGGCGATAGCTAAGCTTGATAAATTTATCTCAGATAGTCTTGTTATGGGATTTGATGAGGTTAGCGTATTTCACGGCATCGGCACTGGCAAGCTCGCCTTTGCTGTTAAAAATTTCTTAAAAGAGCATCCAAGCGTGAAAGAATTCCACGATGCACCGGCAAATCAAGGCGGATACGGTGCTAAGATAGTTAAACTTTGAGCTAAATTTTTAATTAAAAAATGAAAGAAAATTTTTATTTAGCTTGGATATAATCCAGTAGAAAAATTTAAATTTAAGAAAGGAAGTTTAAACTTTATGCCAGGTGACGAATCGCAAAAAAAGCACTTTAGTATGGTTAAAACCGTCACTTTGGTCGTGGTTTTGCTTTTTGCTTTCTTTGTAATTGAAAATTTAACTGTCTATTCATATAAATACAATAACGCGCTCTCTACAAACAACTTTGGCCTCAAAAAAAAGACCGAGTATCTAACATCTCAATATGTAAATTATCTTAAAAATATAAGTAAATTTAATATTATAGATTTTCAAAATTATATAACCGACAACGCTGTTGGCGATGTCTTTTTGCTAAAAGAAAATGGCAAAAACGGCTTTAAGATAGAGGCCTCTTCAAACAAAAGCCTCGTAAATAAAGACTACGAAGACAAGAGCTGTGGCGACATCTACTCGCATGATTTTCAAAAGGATTATTTTTGGGCTGAAATTTTGCCAGAAAACAGCGCCAAAGTATGTATGTTTGTCGCCGTGAACGACTATATTTTAGGCTTTAAAGCGCATATCGATCAAAGGATAACTGGCACTAGCGATGAATTTTATTTTCAGTGGCTGATGAAAAACATGGCTGTCACTTTGATCTTAAGCTCGATTGGTCTATTTTTAGGGCTTGCGGTCTGTCTTTGGTTTGTATTTAAGTATCTAAACATCAAATTTGACTATCTAAAAGTAAAAGAAGAGAGCACTACTAAGATCGCCCAGCTACAAGAGAAGCTATATATCGATCCGATGACAGGGCTTTTTAACAAGGCAGCACTCATAAAAGATGTGAGCGAGTATAAATATCCAAAAGTGATACTTATGGATATCGATGATTTTGGCAAGATGAACGACTACTACGGCAAATACGTTTGCGATCAGATCTTAAAACAGATGGCTAATCTCATCAAAGAATTTGCAAAAAATGAGAATATGAAGGCTTATTGTATCGAGGCGGACAGATTTGCTTTGGTCGAAGATAATAACGACTTTATCGACAGATACGAGGAGCTAGCTGAAAATTTACTAGATATCTTTAAAGGCAGGATGCTTAGCATAAAAGATGAAAATGGCGTAGAGGTCGATGATATAGAAATTCACAACACCATAGGCTTTGCGCTTGATAGCGATCAGACTTTAAGAAAGGCAACCATCGCGCTAAAATCAGCCAAAACGCTTGATAAAGACTATGTTTGCTACTTTAAAGGGCTAAGTCAAAAAGATGAATACGCAAATCAGATCGAGCGCTCAAAGCTGATCCAAAACGCTACGATAAACGATAACATCGTGCCGTATTTTCAGCCGATATTTGACGAGAAAAAGATCCCTATAAAATATGAATGCTTAATAAGAATTTTAGACCGCGACGATGTCATCTCGCCAAGCGTATTTTTGGATATCTCAAAGCGTATCAAGCGTTACGCAGACCTTGAAAAACAGCTCATTAAAAAGTGCTTTGAGCACCTCACTGAAGATCCAAATTTGGTTCTTTCTATAAATTTAAGCAGCCGAGATATGATAGATGGCGACGTTAGCGCACTTGTTTTAAATTTACTAAACAAGCACAATGTCGCTGGCAGGATAGTCTTTGAGATAGTCGAAGACGAGGAGCTAAAGAGCGCTGAGCGCGTCTCAGTCTTTGTTGAGCGTGCAAAGAGCATGGGCGCTATGATAGCGATCGACGACTTTGGCTCTGGCTACTCAAATTTCTCTTACATCATAAAGATCAAGCCAGACTACGTGAAGATCGATGGCTCTATCATCAAAGATATCGATATCAATAAAGACTCATACGCTATCGCAAGCGCGATCGTGGCATTTGCAAAGGATCTTGGCATAAAAACGATCGCGGAGTATGTTCATTCTAAAGAAATCTTTAACGTCTGTAAGGAGATAGGCATCGACGAATTCCAGGGATTTTACTTGGGAATTCCTTCTAAAAAGGCGTTTTAGTGGTAGTTGGCTTTTTAAAAGAGCTTTTAAGCTTTCGTTCTATCACGCCAGATGATGCAGGCAGCTTGGAGTTTATCGCTAAATTTTTGCCTGATTTTGAGGCTAAATTTATAGAAAAAAATGGCACAAAAAATCTCATACTTTCTAAAATTTATGGAGACGGCGAACATCTAGCCTTTGCAGGACACGTTGATGTCGTGCCTCCAGGAGATGGCTGGGAGAGCGAGCCATTTACCCCACTAGAAAAAGATGGCTATATCTACGCAAGGGGTGCTCAGGATATGAAAAGTGGCGTGGCTGCCTTTGTTTGTGCTGCTAAAGAGGCTAAATTTGATGGCAAGTTAAGCCTCATCTTAACAAGTGACGAAGAGGGCGATGGCACTTATGGCACACCTTTGGCACTTGAATATCTGCGAGAGATAGGGGATCTGCCCAAATTTTGCGTCGTGGCTGAGCCAACTTGTGATAAGAAATTTGGCGATAGCATAAAGGTCGGCAGACGTGGCTCGATAAATGGTAAGATCGTGATAAAGGGTGTTCAAGGCCACGTGGCGTATCCAGAAAAATGCGTAAATCCAGTAAATTTGATAGCCCCACTTTTAAGCAAGATAGCTGATCACGATATGGACGGCGGGAGCGAGTTTTTTAGCCCAAGTAAGATCGTAGTGACGGACATTCGTGGCGGCATGCAGGTTTGCAACGTCACGCCAAGCGAGCTTAGCATAATGTTTAACATTAGAAACTCAAATTTAACTGACGCAAATGACGTCGAAAGCTATCTTAGAAGCGTTTTAGATGGGCTTAGCTACGAGCTAAGTGTAAAGCAAAGCTCGAAGAGATTTTTAACGAACAAAGATAGCAAGATCGTAAAAAATTTAATGGCATCTGTTACAAAGATCACTGGTGTTACGCCACTTTTAAACACAAAGGGCGGTACGAGCGATGCAAGGCATTTTGCTGAATTTGGCGTAGATGCGATAGAATTTGGCGTCATAAATGACCGCATACACGCCAAAAACGAACGAGTTAGCGTTGATGAAATAAATAAACTTTATGAAGTTTTTAAAGACCTCATAGAAAATTTTTATTAATCTCTTTTTTATTAAATAGTTAAATTTAAACGCCATTGCTAGTGTTTTGTTGGCTTGTTTGCTGGCGTTTTTGTAGGGCGAACTTTTAAGAAAAATGGCTACATTTTGCCTGAGAGCAAAACTGCTTCATTATATAGACCATGCTTATTACCGCAACCACTGCTAAAATGGTGATCGTTATTATTAGAAGCGTCTGTTTGTCAGGATTTGAGCCTAGAAAATAGCCAACTCCAAGTAAAACAGCACACCAAGCCCTAGCGCCAAGTGTGGTAAATAGGCAAAACTAAAAATATTCATCTTAGCAAGCCCAGCTGGCAGGCTGATATACTACGAATTTCAGAGATTAGGCGCGAGTTATACCTGCAAATTTGCCGTATTTTAGATGATCTCACACCCAAAAAGTAGCAAAGATACTGCAAAAGCTATCGGATTTTTGCCACTGATCATTGCTATTTTACTTTTACTAACACTTATCTTTGGTCTAAAACTTGGCGAAAATGGCGCGTTATTTAGCTCAGAAAAAGGTCCAGGCTCACAGCATGCAAATTTATTTATCTCGCTTATTTGCGCCATCATCATCGGCGCATTTATGCAAAGAAGTAAATTTTGCTCAGTGGGAGCTATCAGTAAAATTTTCGAGTTACGTTGGATTTTTCACTAAAATCGTAATTAAATTTGACTGCTTTTGCAGGTTTTTGCTTATAAAGTTTGAAGTTAAATTTTGAAGAAATTTAGCCACCAAAGTGGCTAAATTTGAAGTTATCTTAGAATTTGAATTTTTGCTTTTGCGCGGAGTTTTTCGAAGTAATCACTCATTAATTTTTCTTGCTCGCCTTGGTAAAGCTCGTTTATAACGTTATCTTTTACATCAGCAAAGCTTGGTGTGTATGAGCCGATCTTCTCTTTTACTAAAAACATATCAAAGCTATCAGGTCCTTGCAAAGGCTGTGTGTAGTCGCCGTTATTTGTGCTTGAGATGATCGCAGCAAGTCTTGGATCTATGCTTTGATAGTCCAAACTGACCTCTTGTGTTTGCACGCCGTCTAGTAGCTTTGGACTTGTCTTTTGAGCCTCAAGTAGATCGGGGTCTTTTGCTCGATAAACTACGACTCTAGCGGTGCTAAAAACTTTAAATTTATCAGGATTAGCGTCAAAATACGCCTTTGCTTTTTGCTCGTTTATATTTTTGCCAGCCTCAGCAGCTATGCTTTTATAAAGTTTTTCTTGAAGCATCTTGTGCTCTAGGTTGTTTTTAAAATCCAAAAAGTCCATGCCTTGAGCTTGGATAGAGCTTCTAAATTGCGAATTTGTCATGCCATTTTGCTTTGCGATCGCCTCGATCCTGTCGTTTAGCTCAAAAGGTGTCACGCTTAAATTTAAGTTTTTTATCTGCGCATCTTCAAGCCTATCTCTGATAAGCAAATTTAAAGCGTCCTGCTCTGTTGTCTTTAGCTGTTCCTTCAAGCTATAAACCTCGTAAAGCGTGATAGGCTCGTTCTCCACGATAGCTGCGATGCCGTTTATCATCTGAGCTGAATATAAATTTAAGGCACTTAACACGCCAGCAGCCAAAAAGAGCAATTTTTTCATAATGAAACCTTTATTTAAGTATTTAGTAAATATAATTTTGGGCAATTATAACATAAAAATAAGGCACAAAATGATAGTTACTAGATTTGCTCCGTCGCCTACTGGATACCTACATATAGGCGGACTTAGGACAGCTCTTTATAATTATTTATACGCAAGAGCTAACAATGGAAAATTTCTGCTACGCATCGAAGATACTGACTTAAAACGAAACTCAGAAGAAGCCACACAAGCGATAAAAGAGGCATTTGCTTGGTGTAAGCTAGATCACGACGGCGAAGTGACCTATCAGTCAAAGAGATTTGATCTTTACAAAGAGTACGTTAAAAAGCTGCTTGATGAGGGCAAAGCCTACAAATGCTACATGAGCAAAGAGGAGCTTGAGGAGCTTAGAGCTAGTCAAGAGGCTAGAAAAGAGCGCCCAAAATATGATAATAGATATAGAGATTTTACCGGCACGCCTCCAGCTGGCATCGAGCCAGTCATCCGTATAAAAGCTCCGCTTAGCGGCGAGATCGTCATACATGACGGCATAAAGGGCGAGGTTAAATTTAAGGTTGAAGATATCTTAGACGACTTCATCATCGCAAGAAGCGACGGCACGCCAACATATAACTTCACAGTTGTGATAGACGATGCGCTAATGGGCGTCACAGACGTTATTCGCGGCGATGACCACCTATCAAATACCCCAAAACAGATCGTTCTTTACGAGGCACTTGGCTTTAAGGTGCCAAAATTTTATCACGTCGCTATGATAAACGGCGAGGACGGCAAAAAGCTTAGCAAAAGGCATGGCGCGACTGACGTTATGGAGTATAAAAAGATGGGCTACTTGCCTGAAGCGCTCTTAAATTTTCTCGTTCGTCTTGGCTGGAGCCACGGTGATGATGAGATTTTTACTATCGAGGATATGCTTAAATACTTTAATCCAAACGATATCAACAAAAGTTCAAGCACCTACAACGCTCAAAAGCTTGACTGGCTAAATTCTCACTATATCAAGACCTTACCTTACGAGAGATTAGCGCACGATATGCTCGAGTTTGGCGTGGATTTTAAGGCTTTGGTAAAGGGCGAGCTACTGCTAAATTCGCTCCGTGAGAGATCAAAGACGCTAATTGAAATGGCAAACAGCGCAAATGCAATCATAAACGCTCCAAAAAGCTACGATGAGAAAGCTTGGGCTAAATTTATAAATGAAAATAGCAAAGAAATTTTGGCGAAATTTGCTCAAATTTTAGACCGCGACCTTGACGCAAAGGGCTACGAGGAGCTAACTAATAAATTTTTAGAGCAAAATGGCTTAAAACTAAAAGACCTAGCTCAGGCTCTAAGGATAGCGCTAACTGGCTCAAGCGTGAGCCCAAGTATCTTTGAGGTGCTTGAAGTAGTAGGCAGCAGCGAGATCAAAAACAGAATACAAAATTTATTAAAGGAAGAGAAATGACACATGTAACTAAAGAAGAGGCACTAAACTACCACATCGGCGGTAAGATCGAGATCAGGGTAAAGACACCTTGCGAGACTTCAAGAGACCTTTCGATGGCCTATACACCAGGCGTTGCAGAGCCTTGTAAAGAGATAGAGGCTGACAATGAACTAGCTTATAAATATACAAATAAGGCAAATTTAGTAGCTGTCATCACCGATGGCACGGCTGTTCTTGGACTTGGCGATATCGGCGCTATCGCTGGTAAGCCAGTTATGGAGGGCAAGGCGGTGCTATTTAAGAAATTTGCAAACGTTGATGCCTTTGACATCGAGCTAGATGAGCATGATCCTGATAAGATCGTTGAGATTTGCAAGGCTCTTGCTCCGACATTTGGTGGTATAAATTTAGAAGATATCCGCGCTCCAAAGTGCTTTGAGATCGAAAGAAAGCTTCAAGAAGCAGTCGATATCCCTGTAATGCACGATGATCAGCACGGCACAGCGATGATAACAAGCGCTGGCATTATAAATGCGATGGAAATTTCTGGCAAAGATATATCTAAGATAAAGATCGTAGTTAGCGGCGCAGGTGCAGCTGGCATCGCTTGCGCAAAGATGTATAAAGCACTTGGCGCAAAACACATCGTGATGATAGATAGCAAAGGTGTTATCCACTCAAAAAGAACAGACCTAACTCCAGAAAAGGTTGAATTTGCGCTTGAGACTGAGGATAGGACACTAGCTGATGCGATGAAAGGCGCTGATATGTTTTTAGGTCTTTCTAAGCCTGGCGTTGTGACAAAAGAGATGGTTGCGTCGATGAACAAAGAGCCTATCATCTTTGCTTTGGCAAACCCAGTGCCTGAAATCTTCCCAGAGGACGTCGTAGCTGTAAGAGATGACGTTATGATGGGCACAGGCAGAAGCGACTATCCTAACCAAGTAAATAACGTTTTGGGCTTTCCATTTATCTTTAGAGGCGCGCTTGATGTTAGGGCTAAAAAGATCACTGAAAATATGAAAATGGCTGCAGCTAGAGCGCTTGCACAGCTTGCAAAAGAGCCAGTGCCAGCTGAAGTTTTAAAAGCAAGTGGCGTTAGCGAGCTAAAATTTGGCAAAGAGTACATCATCCCAAAACCATTTGACAAGCGCGTGCTAACGGCGGTCGCTCCAGCAGTTGCAAAAGCTGCAGTTGAAGATGGCGTAGCGAGAGTAAAAGATTTTGATGTTGAGGCTTACAAAGCCAAACTTGCAAAAGGTTTTTAATCAAATTTAGCCCAAATTTTGGGCTAAATTCTCCTCTTGGCATTTTGTAAAAGACAAACCTTGTAAAAACAGTAAATTTAAGGACAAAAAATGCAAAACGTGAAGCTCATCTCACACCCATTGATCGAGCATAAATTAACAATCTTACGTGATAAAAACACCCAGCCTTTTCAGTTTCGGATGCTAGTTGATGAGATCAGCTACCTTATGATCTTTGAGGCGACTAGAAATTTAAAAGTAAAAGATGTCAAAGTCCAAACACCAGTTGCGGTGGCAGACGCAAAAAGGCTCACTACAAAGGTGATGATATGCCCTATCTTAAGGGCTGCGCTTGGCATGCTTGATAGCGTCTTTACTATCATCCCAGACGCGAGTGTTGGCTTTTTGGGCTTTCAGCGAAACGAGGAGACAGCGCAGGCTGAGTTTTTCTACGCAAAGCTTCCAAAAGACGCAAAAGAGCGCATGGCTATCATCATCGATCCTATGTTTGCAACTGGCGGCACGGCGATAGATGCGGTCAAATTCTTGCGTGAAAAAGGCGTTAAAGAGATCAAATTTATCTCCATCATCGCTGCACCTGAAGGGTTAAAGAGATTTAGCGAAATTTACCCAGACGTTGAGGTCTATACGGCATCGATCGATGAGAAACTAAATGAGAAAAACTACATCGTTCCAGGTCTTGGTGATGCTGGCGATAGAGTTTTTAACACTCTTTAAGGGCTAAATTTGAACAAAAGACTTTTGCCGGCCTTAGTTGCCTTTATTATTGCCATCATCATCGGCACCTTCTTTTTTTCAAAAGAGGGCGGAGAGGCAAACAAAAACGCTCAAATTTTACTTGAGCAGCTAAACAAAGAGGGGCAAAAGAGCCAGAGCCTCGCAGAAAATGGCTCATACATATCAAAAGATGAGGTCGCACTTTATATCTACAAATTTAACAAGCTGCCAAAAAATTTCATAACTAAAAAAGAGGCAATGGCTCTTGGCTGGGACGCAAAAAGCGGAAATTTATGGCAGATAAGCGGCGGCAAAAGCATCGGTGGAGATAGATTTTCAAACCGAGAAAAGAGGCTGCCTGAGGCTGATGGTAGAAAGTGGTTTGAGTGCGATGTAAATTATAATGGTGGCAGGCGCGGCGCTGAGAGAATTTTATATTCAAACGACGGGCTTATCTACTACACGCCTGATCACTACGAGCATTTTTACCTGCTTTATGAGAAGAGGATGCAATGAAAAGCGTGATCTTAGATGCAAAAAAGATGGTTGAAAAAGAGGAGATGTATGAGTATTTTGCTAAGAAATTTGACTTGCCAGAGTACTACGGCAAAAATTTAGACGCACTCTTTGACTGCCTTTGCGAGATAAATGAGCCAACGCTTATAAAGCTAAAAAATGAAAATGCTTTGGATAGTGCCACAAAAGAGAGCTTAACCCAGCTATTTTGCGACGTTTGCAACGAAAATGAGCTAGTTAAATTTGAGCTTGTAAAAGATAAAAAATGATATTTGGAAAGATTGATTATCTAAATTTACTCCCATTTCACGTTTTTTTAAAATCAGCCCCACTAAGCTCTCAGATAAAAAAGGCGATCGAGTTTAAAAAGGGCGTGCCAAGCAAGCTAAATAGAGCCCTAAATGCTAGAAAGATCGACGCTGCGGTGATCTCAAGCATAGCTAGCAAAAAGGCAAATTTAAAGAAGCTAAATTTTGGAATAGTCGCCAAAAAAGATGTCAAAAGCGTGCTTGTGCGCAAAAACTCAGCCCCAAAGCCAGATCCTGCCTCAGCTAGCTCAAACGCCCTAGCCAAGGTGCTTAAGCTAAATGGCGAGGTGATCATAGGCGACAGGGCGCTAAAGGCATACTTAAGCGAGGGCAAAGAGTGCTTTTACGACCTTGGTCAAATTTGGCACGAAAAGACAAATTTGCCCTTTGTTTTTGGTAGATTTTCTTACGTAAAAAACGGCTCATTTTACAAAAGACTTGTCGCAAAATTTCTACAAAAAAATGTAAAGATCCCAAATTATATCTTAGCCAAGTACGCTAAAAGCCGCGGCATAAGCGAGCAAGATATCAAGTGGTATTTGAAATTTATAAGCTACAAAATAGGCCCAAAAGAGCAAAAATCACTCCGCAAATTTTTTAAAGAGTATAGATTCTTAAAAGAGCCCAAACTCCAAGCCTAATAACAACTAAATTTAATAATTATTTAATGTATTTAATTGTCTAATTACGAGATATTAAATGAGGTAAAAATATGAAAAAAATAATAATCTTGCGCGGACACCAAGGATCTGGCAAATCAACCTATGCCAAAGAGCTATTTAATAAATTTAAAGCCGAATATAACAATGCCTTGATATATGAGATCTCTTATGATGACATTCTAGTAAGAGAAAACGGTGGAGAATATATTTGGACACCAGAAAATATCACAAATGCTATGAATATAGCATGGAATGAATATAGAGAATTTGTAAAGGCTCATGGCAGTAGAGATGAGAACATTTTAGTTGTGCACTCAGCTACAAATAAAACTCTAAAAGCTTTTAAGTCCTATATAGATTATGCCAAAAAGCGTGGATACAAGGTGGAGGTTATTAGGCTTGCTAGTTTTTTTGATAATACTCACAACTGTTCTGCCAAGATTGTTGCTGATGCGTTTATTAAAATTAATCAAAATCCTATCAAAGATGAGATTATTTTGCCTTGTCAAAAAGGTCCTAGTGATGAAATATTGGCTGAGATAGAGCTATATAGAAGGACTAATGAGCTAGTTAAAAACGAAGCAACTAATAGCTATGTGAACATTAATTACATTCTTGCAAATTCTAATAAGATCAAAAGCAGACGCTCAGATCAATATCCAGAGCTTAGCACATATAAATATGCCAACAAAGTATTTTATAATAATGAATTTGACGATGCTTTGCTTGAGCTTAGAGGGCTTGTTTTGGATGATGAGGGCAATATTATTGTCCGCCCTTTTAATAAGGCTTTTAATCTTTGCGAAAGAGAGGCAAAAAATAGTAAATATCCTATAAAATTAGATGCAAATGACCACTTTAATGCCGTCTTGAAAATAAATGGATTTTTAGGCTGTGCAACCTATGTAAGTAAAGATGAGTTTGAGGGTAAAAGCTTTAACAATAAAGTTTTGTTTTCAACAACAGGTTCGCTAGACTCATCTTTTGTGCAAATGGCTAAAGAGCATCTTGAAAAATATCAAAATTTATTTGTTGCAAAGCCTAATTATACTTTTTTGTTTGAGATTGTAGATGAGAAAGATCCGCATATAATAAAAGAAGAGTTAGGAGAGTATCTGCTGGCTTGTCGAGATGTTTTAACTGGAGAGCTTGTAAACCAAGATGAGCTTAGACACTTTGTGGGCGAAATAAGCAAAAGTGATGATTTCTTAAAGCAGATTAAATTTCCTCAAATTTTTCATAACATAGCCTTTAAAGAAATACAGAAGATAGGTTTTAGCGCGATGCACGAGGGTTTTGTGGTCTATGACCTAGACTTTAAAGAGATAGTTTTTAAGTTAAAGACACCTTTTTATTTGATTACTAAATTTATAGGTCGAAAGAAAGATCTAAACAAGATGTTTATGGGGCTAAAGGATCATAAAGTAGATGGTAATTTTATACAAAAATATTCTATAGATGAGGAATTTTTCCCATTAATAGAACATCTAAGTAAAAATATTGATGAAGTTTTGGTATTGGACGAACAAGGCAGGATAGCTTATATCAGAAATTTTTTGATCAAATTTTATAAAGAGATATAATGTTTGGTTGGATTTAAAATAATTAATAATAAAAAGGTTTAATATGATATTTTTCACATCTGATTTGCATTTTTACCATAGAAATATTATTAAATATTCGCCTGCTATTAGAAAATATACCGATATTAATGAGATGAATGAATGTCTTATAGAGCTTTGGAATAGCACTGTAAAAAGTGAAGATATAGTTTATAACATGGGCGATTTGTCTTTGATTTCGAATGTCAGTAAGATCATAGATGTTGCAAAAAGATTGAATGGTAAGCATTTTTTAATACTTGGCAATCATGACTATCCTATTAAAAGAAAAAGAGAAGATCTTGTTAATATAATAAAAGATGATGGAAATAGATTGTTTGAGGACATTAGGGATTATAAATTCTTAAGGTTACCTGAGGGTAAGTTTGCATTATCTCACTATCCTATGGCTGGTTGGGAGGATCAGCAACACGGCTCAATCATGCTTCATGGACATTTGCATGACTTTATGACGAATATTAGAGGTAAAATTTTAAACGTAGGTTTTGATCTGCACGGAAAAATTCTGAGCATAAAAGATGTTCTTGAATTTGTAAAACAACTTCCTATTACACCTTATAGAGATGAGAGCAATAGTAGTATGGATGCTATTAGAAGTCAAGTAGATATTGGATTAAGAAAAGAGTTAATTGTAAGTAGGCTTAAGGATATCAATTTATAAAGGCTTTAAAATTTAGAGTCTTTTTATCTCTGATAAATCCATAATTAAATCAAATTAGCTCTTTTTCACCTAAATTTGTAAAAATTTAAATTATTTTTTGATTTTAAGCAAGTATTAATTTTCATGCGATTTTTATGTTATAAAGATTTACTACAATTACACACAAAGCAAATCATTTTTGTTATTCCTTTTACTGATTGAGGCCTTGGTTAGCCAAGGCTTTTTCTAAATTTTATAAGCTTTATGAGTAGAGTTTATAAAATTTATTTAAAGGAGATGTTATGAAAAAGACTTTGAGTTGTGTTGCACTAGCCTCTGTGCTTTGCTCGAGCGCTTTTGCGATAGGCGGTCCAAGCGGGGCTAAACTTGACTACGCTATCACTGGGCAGATCGGCGAAGTAGTGGTAAATCCATACGATACAGCGCCTCTTACTGCAGTTATAAAAAATGGCGGCTACACACTAAGCAACGCTAAGGTCACTATCGTGCCAAAACAAGGCGGCCAAACTATAAGCTACAAAGTGGCTGACAAGCATCTTCGCACACATGGCGGCATCCCAGTTTTTGGCATGTATCCTGACTATCAAAACACCGTTGAAGTCGAGTACGACAAGAGCTACAAGGGTAAGACTGAGCATATAAAAGAGAGCTATAAAATTTATGCCCCAGCTATCTATCTAGAGAGTGCTGGCACGCCAAATCAAAAGGGCGCACTATTTGATAAGATCGAGGTTACTAAGCCAGCAAGCGCTAAATTTGCAAACCGCCTCTACTACGTAAATAACTTTGTAAATAAAACAGGCAAGGGCACAAAAGTCGTTTGGAACAACCCAGCTGGCGGTGCGATCGAGTGGAACTACAGCCCAAATAACTTCATCCTTGATACAAAAGGCGAGGTTAGATGGTATCTTGAGCCAAGTAAAATTTACGACCTAAAACAGCCATTTCACGCTGGCGTTATGATGGGCTTTAAGCAAAATGACGACGGCGCTATGACTTGGGGTTACGGCCAAAGATACGCAAAATACGACATCATGGGTAGAGAAATTTTCAACCGCGAGCTACCAGCTAGCTACAACGACTTCTCTCACTCAATGGACGTAGCACAAAACGGACACTACTTCTTGCGCGTGGCAAATGCCGACTACAAAAGGGCTGATGGCAAAAACGTAAGAACAGTGCGTGACGTCATCGTTGAGCTTGACCGCGACGGCAACGTAGTTGATGACTTTAGACTATATGAAATCCTCGATCCTTACCGCGATATCGTGCTAAAAACGCTTGATCAAGGTGCAGTTTGCTTAAACATAGACGCTAAAAAAGCAGGCCACACAGCAAGCTCTGATGAGCTTCAGTCTATGGATACACACGATAAATGGGGTGATATCGTAGGAGCAGGTCCAGGACGCAACTGGGCACACGTAAATAGTGTGGATTACGATCCAAGCGATGATAGCATCATCATCTCAAGCCGCCACCAAGACGCAGTTATCAAGATCGGTCGTGACAAACAAGTAAAATGGATCATGGGTGCTCACAAGGGCTGGAGCGATAAATTTAAAGATAAACTCCTTCAGCCAGTCGATAGTAAAGGCAACAAGATCGTCTGTGAAGATGAGTACTCAAAATGCCCAGGATACGAGAGCGACAAAGGTGGCTTTGACTGGCAATGGACGCAACATACGGCATTTAGGATAGATAGCAAGTCTAAAAAAGGCGAAATTTATCTAAGTGTCTTTGACAACGGCGACACAAGGGGCATGGAGCAACCAGCCATCGCTGGTATGAAGTACTCTCGCGCGGTCGTTTATAAGATCGATGAGAACAAAAAGACCGTTGAGCAGATCTGGGAGTACGGTAAAGAGCGCGGTAAAGAGTGGTATAGCTCAGTTACTAGCCTTACGCAGTATCAAGATGACCTTGATAGCGTGATGGTCTATTCAGCCGTTGCTGGCATGCAGTTTGACATCGCAAAAGGTCGCCCGGTGGGACTTCCTAGCCCGCACATCGATGAGTTTGAGTGGGGTGCAAAAGAGCCTAGCATCGAGATAAAGATGACAAATGCTATGGGCTATCAAGCGTTTCCATTTAGCTTGCAAAAAGCGTTTGAAAAGTAAATTTTTTCCTCCTTTGCTTTGGCAAGGGGGGCTTTTAGTTTTGCTTGATTTTAAAATTTATTTGCTCTTTTATAACAACCTTTGCATTTTTCTCTCTTTTACAAAACTCTAGAAAATTTAATCCATTTTTTTATCGTCATTTAGTCCTATGCATCCAAATCTCCTCTCATCATACGGATAAACCGCTAAATTTAGGCTTGGAGATATAAAAACACTCGTTTAAGGAGTATGTATAGAGCATGAGTGGTTTGGCTAGATATTTGATCTCATCAAATTTTAAAGTATCTATCCTAAGGTAGATGGCAGACAGCAAAATTTCACCATTTAAACCAAGATCAAAGTGCTCATTTGGCTCTTGCAAGATGCCTAGCTTTTTAAATTTATCGTGCAAATGTTTTATTTCAAGCGTTTCATCGCTCAAGTTAGTATCATCGTAGTTTAAGGCGCTTTAGAATGGCTAAATGAGTTAAATTTATATCGCTAAGCTTTAGAGCATTATTTATTAAGCTTTAGAGTTTTTACGCAATGAATGATGTAATCTTGCAAGCCTTATAAACTCAAAGCCTCTCGCATAGAAATTTCTATCCTTTTCTCATCAAGGCTGCCATTATAAAATAAATTTAACGCTAAAACCGCTTGATATAAGAGCATATCAGCTCCGTCTTTGCATGCTAAATTTTGGTTTTTAGCCTCCTTTAAAAATGGCGTTTGCTTGCCGTAAATAACATCAAATGCAAATTTAGCGCTTTTTAAAATGCCATCTAAAATCTCTTTTGGCGCTGGCAAAAGATCGTCTTTTAGCCCTGCTGAGGTCGAATTTACCACTAGATCAAATTTGTGCTCTTTATAGTCATCCCAGCTAAAGCACTCGTAGCAATCTTTAAATTTATCAAGTCTTGCCTTGCTTCTATTTAGTATGCAAACATCTATGTTTTGTGATCTAAGTGCGTAGGCTAGGGCGTTTGCGGTGCCTCCTGCTCCAAGGATGATGGCGCTTTTTGCCTCTTTGAAATTTGCTATCGCTTTTAAAAAGCCAGGTGCGTCAGTGTTGTAGGCATAAATTTTCTCATTTTTTAGCACTAAAGTGTTTGCAGAGCCTATTTTACGTGCTGCTTCTGAGGCGTCATCGGCTAAATTTAGTGCAAATTCTTTATGCGGGAGCGTGACATTTGCGCCATCTAGTTTTAAGGATCTAAATTTATTGATTAGCTCATTGCCATCTTTTAGCAAAACCCTAGTATATAGGGCATCAAGAGCTAGATCGGCAATGGCTTTGTTGTGTAGTCTTGGAGATACCGAGTGAGCTATCGGATCTCCAAAAACTGCAAAGGTTTTCATTTTGCTCTAAAGACAAAAGCATCTTTATTGACATCTTTCCTTATGTCATTTACAGCTTTTTGTAGCCCTTTTTCATCAAATGGACCAACTAAAATTTTAGTTAGCTCACCAGCTTTTATAGTCTTATAGCTATATCCTTTGGCTGCTATTTTTTTCATATAGTCGGCATTTGGGTTAAATTTGCTAGTTGCAAATACTTGTACATAGGAGCCTTTTGCGACGCTCTCGGCTTTTGCTGGAGCTTCAGCCTTTTTCTCCACTTTTTCTGCTTTTGCAGGAGCTTCAGCCTTTTTTTCTACCTTAGTTTCAGTTTTTTTCTCAGCTTTAGTTTCAGCTTTCTTCTCGGTTTTTGCCTCAGTTTTGGCTGGCTTTGCTTCAGCTTTTTTCTCTGCTTTAGCTTCGCTTTTTGTTTCAGCTTTTTTAGCTGGAGCTTCTACCTTTGTCTCAGCTTTTTTAGGTGCTTCAGCTGGATGCTCGACAGCTTTTACTATCTCTTTTGGCTCTTCAGTTTTAGGAGCTGATTTTGCACCTTCTTTATCTTTTAGCTTTTTGATCATATCTTCAAAATCATCTTGTTGCTTATTTTCAGGCACGATAGGCACTTGCTCGAAAAGTTGGGTATCGCCTTTTTTAACATCTGAATTTGTATCTTGTGCAGGCACCTGTGTATCGACTGGCTGCTCTGCTGGCACTGGAGGCAGAACTAGTCTTGAGTCGGCTTCGTTTTGTGCTTGTGTTGAGTCGCCTGAGTTTATAAGCTTCATGGCTACGATGATGATTAAAAATAGTATAACAAGAGCTGCTATAAACATAAGAAGTTTCTTTAGTTTTGCGCCCTTTGCCTCATCATCTTTTTCTAAAAGTATATCTTTTAACTCTTCGTTTTCCATTATCTCTCCTTACATATATTTTGACCAACTTGCTCCGCGCTCTTTTTGATAGAGGTTATATGGCAAAGTTAGGATGTTAAATTCTTTTGGCATATCTTGATTTGGGAACATTCTCCACTCTTTGGCTAACTTTTGTGAGAGCTTTGCGCTTAGCATATTTGCAAGCGTGCAAGCTTCATTTAGTGTGGTGTGACCTTTATGCACGTAAAGGTGCAAATGTCCTGGGGTCTTGGTCTCGTAGGCTGTGAAATTTATAAAGCCTTCTTCTCTTAAAAGAAGTTGCGCTCTATGCCAAAACCTATCTGGAGTTCTGCCGTTGTAGTCAAAGACTATGTTTTCGACCTTGTCACTTGCATTGATTAGCGAGTGGGCGATTATAGCTTTGCCCTCCTCATGCTCTTTCATGACACTATAAGTTAGTGGTTCGTTGATCTTTTCAAATTTATCAAAGAAAATTTTGCCCTTGTACTCTATCTTATTGACGATCGTGTCACGTTTGATGTAGTAGTGGGTCGTTATTATCTTTATAAGAGATGTATCAATACTTTGCATCAAAATGTCGCTTTATCGTAGATTATAAATTTATGAGCAAGATCGACTAGTTCGGCTTTTATCTTCTCTTGTAAAGATGCGTTGTTGATGTCGCTTAGCACGTCAGCGATCTTGTTTGCTATTAGCTCAAATTCAGCCTCTTTCATGCCACGAGCTGTTAGAGCTGGGCTACCTACACGTATGCCGCTTGTGATAAACGGACTTCTTGTCTCGCCTGGAACTGTGTTTTTATTTACAGTTATACCAGCATTTCCTAGAGCGATATCTGCGTCTTTTCCGCTAAAATCGCGGTTTAAGAAGCTCATTAGGATTAGGTGGTTATCAGTGCCGCCACTTACTAGATCAAAGCCTCTACTTATTAGCACTTCGCCAAGTTTTTTAGCGTTTGCTTTTACTTGTTTGGCGTAAATTTTCCACTCAGGGCTAAGGTTATGCTTAAAGCCAACTGCCTTTGCAGCGATGACGTGAACTAGTGGTCCGCCCTGGATGCCTGGGAAGATAGAAGAGTTTATCTTTTTAGCGTACTCTTCGTTGTTTGTCATGATGATACCGCCTCTTGGGCCTCTTAGAGTTTTATGCGTGGTTGAGCTTACGACGTCGCAGTGTGGGAAAGGATTTTGATGCTCTCCAGCCACTATAAGGCCAGCGATGTGAGCAACGTCTGCAAAGAGTATCGCACCAACAGCGTCAGCTATCTCTCTAAATTTCTTAAACTCGATCTCTCTTGTGTATGCGCTCGCGCCACAAACGATCATCTTTGGTTTTACTATTTTTGCGATATCCATAACTCTATCGTAGTTTATGCGACCATCAAGCTCGACGCCGTAAAAGAAGCTCTCATACATCTTGCCAGAGCTACTCACCTTTGCGCCGTGAGTTAGATGTCCGCCGTGGCTTAGATCCATGCCTAAAATTTTATCGCCTGGATTAAGTAAAGCACCATAAACGCCTTGGTTTGCCTGAGAGCCTGAGTTTGGCTGAACGTTTGCAAATTCACATCCAAAAAGCTCTTTGCATCTATCGATCGCGATTTGCTCGATCTCATCGACAAATTCGCAGCCACCATAGTATCTCTTTCCAGGGTAGCCTTCGGCGTATTTGTTTGTTAGGATTGAGCCCATTACTTCCATAACTTCTGGATATGTGAAATTTTCGCTAGCAATCATCTCAAGGTGATCACACTGGCGTTTTAACTCTAAATTTACTAGGTCGTAAATATCTTTATCATAGCTTTGCAAACTCATTTTTCGTTCTCCTTTGTCTCAGTTTTTAGTGGCCTCATCGCTGGGAAGAGGACAACGTCGCGTATTGATTTTTTATCTGTTAAAAGCATGACAAGTCTGTCGATGCCTATGCCTTCGCCTGCAACTGGTGGCATGCCGTATCCTAGGGCTTTTACATAGTCTTCATCCATCTCGTGAGCCTCGTCATCGCCTGCGTTTTTAGCGTCGATTTGCGCTTTAAAGCGGTTGTATTGATCGATTGGATCATTTAGCTCGTTAAAGCCATTTGCTAGCTCACGACCAGCGATAAATAGCTCAAATCTCTCTGCTACATCAGGATTTGTGTCGCTTCTTCTTGAAAGTGGGCTTATAGAGATCGGATAGTCGATGACAAAAGTTGGGTGGATGAGCTTGCTCTCTACGTAGTTGTCAAAGAGTTCAGCCTGCAAGTGGCCAAGGTCAAGCTTTTCGTTTGCTTCAAAGCCATCAGCTCTTAGTTTTGTTAAAATTTTAGCCTTATCGCTTACGATATCTTCAGCAAGTCCGCCTATCTCAACTAGAGCTTTTTTATAGCTTATGCGTTTAAATGGCTTGCTAAAATCAATCTCCATACCATCAAAATTTATCACTTTCTCCATGCCAAGTTTTTCTAAAATGACATTAAATAGATCCTCTGTGATGCCCATTAGATCGTGGTAGTTGTGATATGCCCAGTAAAACTCGATACTTGTAAATTCAGGGTTGTGGGTTAGGTCCATACCCTCATTTCTGAAGTTTCTATTCATCTCATAAACAGCTTCAAAGCCACCAACTACAAGACGTTTTAGATATAGCTCAGGTGCGATCCTTAGGTATCTCTCAACTCCAAGAGCGTTGTGAAATGTCACAAATGGTTTTGCATTTGCGCCGCCAGCTATTGGGTGAAGCATCGGAGTTTCAACCTCTAAAAAGCCCTTTTCTTCAAAAAATCTTCTAATCGTGCTTATAATCACCGAGCGCTTTTTAAAGTCAGCCCTAACTTCAGGGTTCATTATCATATCAAGATATCTTTGGCGGTATCTTGTCTCTACATCAACTAAGCCGTGATATTTCTCTGGAAGCGGACTTATTGATTTTGTAGCTAAGCTAAGCTCATTTACGTGCATTGAAAATTCGCCAGTTTTTGTTATAAAAGCGTAGCCTCTAACATAGACAATATCGCCTATTTCTACATATTTTTTAACGATTTTAAACCACTCTGGATCAAGCGTTTTGTTACTAAAATAAATTTGTAAATTTCCATTTTCATCTTCGATGTTTGCAAAGACCGCTTTACCAGCGTCACGGATCAGCTTTATCCTTCCAGCAAGGCCTACTAGCTGCCCCTCTGCTTTTTTCTCTTCTGTATCTTTTATATAGTTAAATTTAAGTCTAAATTTAGAGATATTCATATCCCTTCTAAGAAAATGAGGATATGGATTTATGCCTAAATTTTTTAGCTCATCTATGCTTTCTAATCTTTGAATTTCATGTTGGTTGTCAAATATCACCTTACTTTCCCTTTATATTATTTTTTGAACATTTTTCGCAAATTCCATAAAGCTGCATCATGTGACCAGTTAGTTTAAAGCCATGCTCTTTTGCAATGCTTATTTGCCTTTTTTCTATCATAGGATCTTCAAATTCTATGATAAGGCCGCACTTTCTGCATATCATGTGGTCGTGGTGTGGCTTTGTGGCAAGTTCAAATTTCTTGCCTTGCGAACCAAAGCTGATAGATGTTACCATCTCTGATTCTTCTAATAAATTTAGCGTTCTATAAACGGTTGCGATGCCGATATTTAGCTCAGGGTAAGTCTCTTTTATAAAAAGATATAGCCTCTCTGGCGTAAAGTGTTCGTCGTTGTTATAAAGCGTTTTTAGCAAAATTTCACGCTGTTTTGTATATTTTAAACCATTGTCGCGAAGAACTCTTTTAAATTTCTCAAGTAACGCATCGTATTCTAAATTTTCTATCATCTCACTCCCCTTTGGTGACGTTTGTGTCGGTGTTTGTGCTCGCATTTGCATCCATTGATATAAACGCGTCAGTTTTGTTTGTATCCTTTGGTCTTGCTACCATTTCATCTAGCTCATTTTTGATGTTTTTCACATCGATATTTGTTATCCATCTACCAGTTTCAAGTAGGAGCGGATAGACCTTGCTGTTTGTAAAGTATGGCTCGATTATTTTATTTAGCGAAGTGCCTGCCATCACGGCGACTACTGCTGAAAATGTGAGGAAAATTTTGCCACTTCCCATGACAAATCCACCAAGCCTATCTAAAAAGCCAAGTCCGCTTACTGAAACTATCTTTGATAAAAATTTGCCAACTAGCAGACAAACTAGCCAAAAAACTAGCCAAAGGCCGATGAGTGCTATATATTGTGAAAATGAAGAATTTTCAAATTTATATATATTTTTGCTTATGAAGCTCTCAGCCACATCTGAAAACCTGCTAGCAACAACTAAACCGCCGATAAGTCCGATGAGCCCAAAAGTCTCTTTTATGAGACCATTTATTATGCCCTTTACGCCCAGCATCAAGACAAGGGCGATAATGATAATGTCAAACCAAGTTACTAAATCCATCATACAGTTCCTATTAAATTTTGAAGTTCTTGCTGGCTAGTTGAGTATGCTAGCGCGTTTTCTTTTGTAATCATGCCCTCTTTTAGTGCTTTCATCAGGGCTTGAGTCTGCGTGCTCATGCCAGTTTGTTGCTGATTTAGCTGCATTTGAGAGTAAATTTGATGCACTTTGTTTTCGCGTATCAAGTTTGATATCGCCATGTTGTTTATCAAAATTTCATGTACAGCGCACCTTCCGCCGCCTATTTTTGGTATCAGACTTTGTGAGATGACGGCAGTTAGCGAAACGCTAAGCATATTTCTTACTTGAAGCTGCTCGCTTCCATCGAAGCTATCAACGATCCTATTTATAGTTTGTATAGCTGAGTTTGTGTGAAGAGTGCCAAAGACTAGGTGTCCAGTCTCAGCCGCCCCTATAGCTGTAGAGACTGTCTCTTTGTCTCTCATCTCGCCAACAAGTATGATATCTGGGTCTTCACGAAGTGCAAATTTTAGCGCCTTTGAGTAAGAGTGCGTGTCGGTGCCAACATTTCTATGTGAAAATAGGGCTTTTTTGTTGTTATGCACAAACTCGACCGGGTCTTCAACGGTGATGATGTGCTTTCTATAATTTAAATTTATCTCATTAAGCATCGCTGCAAGCGTCGTTGATTTACCACTGCCCGTTGGTCCAGTAACTAGGATAAGGCCTTTTTCTCGTTTGATGATATATTTAAAAATTTGTGGCGCATTTAGATCATCAAGCGAAGGTATATCGATAGGTATGATACGAAAAGCTGCGGCTAGATCGCCATTCATCGTGTAGTAGTAGTTACCACGAAAGCGGCCGATATTTGGAAGCTCTATGGCAAAGTCAAGCTCTTTATTGTTTTCAAGCTCGCTTTTTTGGGCGTCTGTGATAAGCGCGTAGCATAAATTTTCTATATCTTTACCGCTTAGCACGCCAAATTCAAGTGGCCTTAAAGTACCATCTATCCTTATTTGAGGCTCAGACCTTGAGACTAGGTGAAGGTCACTGGCTTTGTTAAAAACAACGGTTTTTAGAAGCGTTTGGATGTCACCAGAGAGATTGCTTTCTGATGCTTTGGCTTGAGCGTCCGAGCTTTGCGCTCTTAGTTGTTCGATTAGATCCATATTTTACTCTATGATCTTTGGCACGGCAAAAAAGTGTCCTTCGCGTGAAGGGGCGTGCTTTAAAATTTCATCGACAACGTTACTTAAATGTGGCTCATCTTCTCTTAATGGAGTGCCGCCTTTTATAGAGCTAACTACGGCCTCATCGCTGCTTAGATCAAGCTCGTTTAAAACATCGACAAAAGATACGATTTTACTTAATTGCTTCTTGATCTCTTCTCTTTTTTCATCATTAATTTGTAATGCTGAGAGTTTTTCTAGTTTATTTAAGAGAGTGTCGTCTATTTGCATTATTAAGCAACCTTTTAATTGATTTTGAGGCATTATATCACATTCAAGCTTTAATTTTGGGCTACTTTTAATTTAATTATGCTAAAATCTGCGAATTAAAATTTTTTAAAAGCAAGGAAAAACGTTGGCTATAAAAGAAGACTTAACCGAGATAAAAAAAGAGATCGACGCCCAAGAGCAGTTTCTTGAGAGTATGATCAAGGGAGAGCGTTTTTTTAGGAAATACAAAACTTTGCTGATCGTGCTATGCGTGGCAGCTATCGTCGCACTCATCGGATTTTACGCTAGTAAGGTTTTAAACGACAACAGAGTTGAGGAGGCAAATTTAGCCTATTCAAAGCTTATCTTAAACCCAAATGACGCAAACGCTCTAAATGTTTTAAAGGAGAAAGAGCCAAGCTTATATGCACTTTTTTCACTTGGACAAATGCTCGATAAAAACGATACAAAAGGCATTAGCGAGCTTGTAAATTTAAAAGTAAATCCGATCGTAAAAGATATCATTCTTTCACAAACTGGTGATGCAAATACTCAAATTTTAAGCGAATACAACGCACTTTTAAAAGGTTTTGAGCTTTTAAAACAAAATAAAATCAAAGAGGCAAATGTAGAATTTGACAAGATCGCACTTGACTCACAACTTCAAACTTTAGTTAAAAATTTAAAACACTATCAGGGAATAAAATAATGAAAAAACTTACACTATTCTTGGCCTTTGCTATGGCTTTAGTTCTAAGCGGATGCGGCACAAAAAGACAATATTTTGAGCCTGCGCAAACTTCTGGTGAGATATCTTTGTCAAAAGATCTTCCTTCTTACATCAAATCAGCAAATGCAAATGGCGCAACGCTTGATAATGGCAACATCATCACTAAAAATGGGCTAAATAAAAGCGTTACCTTGCCTGAAAATTTCAACTTCTTAAATGAAAACAACGGCTTTGTCATCTCAGCTAGCATAAATGGCGATCTAAACGTTACTGATCCTAGCGGTCACAGCGTTTATAGCGGTAAATTTCCAACTGCGATCGTAGCAGCCTCGCTTGATCAAAACCAACTTGCGGCTATCAGCGCATCAAACCACATCTATCTAATCGACATCAACACAGCTACGACACTAATGGAGTATAGCTCTTCTGACATCGCAGCGGTTGATTCAAGAGTTGTGGCACCTTACTTCATGAGCTCACTTATCGTCTATCCAGCGCTTGATGGCAAAATTTACATCGTGCAAAAAGATACTGGTAGAATTTTACGCGACGTTGTCGTAAGCTCTGAAAATTTCTTTAATAACATCATATTTTTAGGCGTTGAGGGCGATAATCTAATCGCAGCTACAGCTAAAAAACTAATCGTCATCAACCCAAGTCAGACAGTTTATTATGACGGTGAGATCAAGGACGTACTAGTTCATAACGATGAAATTTACATCTTCAAAAAAGATGGCACGATAGTAAGAACAGACCTCATGCTAAAAGAGCAAAATAAGGTAAATTTCAAATTTGCTATCTTCTCAGCGGCTACTATCATCAACAATAAGCTCTATGTCATCGAAAAAACAGGCTATGTTATAAAGACAAATTTAGACCTTAGCGGAGCTGAAATTTATGAATTTAGCGACGAGATAAAAGATAAAAGCTTCATGGGTAATGGCGCATTTTACTACGATAACGAGTATGTTAATCTAGGGCAATGAACCAGAAAATTTGGGAGCTTTTTGAAGCTAAAAAGATCTTGCTAAGGGATCTAAAAAGGCTTGATCTTAGCGAATTTACCAAGAAACGCTCGCTTGAGGCGTTTTTTGGTGTCGATACAAAAAATTTCTACGAGATCGTTTTTTTAAGAAATGCAAAGAGCAGGCTTTTACTTAAAGAAGCCGGCGAGATAAATGAAATTTGCACGAAATTTGAGGAGAAATTTCAAACCAAGATCAAAAAACGTGTGATCTTTTACAACTCTCAAATTTGCTCAAAGTCCCTAAACTACTTCAAAGAGCAAGGCTGGAGCTGTTATGATTTTGTGTGATATCGGCAACACCAACGCCTCTTTTTTGCAAAATGGCAAGATCACACACATAAAAATTAGTGAATTTAAAAACTACAAGCCAGACGAAAAGGTCTATTTTATCTGTGTAAACGAAGAAATTTTGTCCAATATAAGCGGCAACGATATGTTTGTAAATTTGGAGCCTTACATTGAGATCGACACGATATATCAAGGTCTAGGGGTAGATAGAAAAGCAGGGTGCTATATGATAAAAGATGGCGTTGTCATCGACGCTGGAAGTGCTATCACGGTTGATATCATGGCAAATTCTATCCATCTTGGTGGCTACATCTTGCCAGGCATCTCAACCATGCTAAATGCCTACAAAACGATCTCTCCACGCCTTGATGTGACGCTAAATTCGCAAATCGACATCGATGCGTTGCCGCAAAAGACGAGCGACGCTGTGAGCTATGGCATCATAAAGCCCATTATCACGCTCATCTCAAAGCTTGCTGGCGATAAGAAGGTCTATTTTACTGGCGGAGATGGTGACTTTTTATCTAAATTTTTTAAAAATGCCATTTGCGACAAGATGCTGATCTTTCGTGCCATGCAAAAAATAATCGATGAGAAAAAGGAAATTTTAGAATGATAACAGTAGCCTTGCCAAAGGGCAGGATCGCAGAAGATACACTTGAAATTTTTAGAAAGATTTTTAGCTCTAGCTTTATGTTTGAGGATAGAAAGCTTATCCTTGAAGAGGGAAATTTTAGATTTTTAATGGTTCGCAACCAAGATATACCAACATACGTCACAGAAGGCGCTGCAGATATCGGCGTGGTCGGCCTTGATGTGCTTGAAGAGCATAAGCCAAATGTGGTGAGGCTACTTGATCTGCAAATAGGCAAGTGTAAGGTCTGCATCGGCATAAAAAACGAAGATGAGCTTGATTTTTCAAGGTCTGAGCTAAGGATTGCTACTAAGATGCCAAATATCACGAGAAACTACTTTGCCAAGCTTGCCGTTGGCGTGAAGATCATCAAGCTTTATGGCTCGATCGAGCTAGCGCCACTTGTTGGGCTAAGTGACGCGATCGTCGATGTGGTCGAGACTGGCTCAACCATGAAGCAAAATGGGCTAAAAGTGACTGGTGACATCATGCAAAGTTCAGCCTATCTGATCGCAAATAAAAATAGTTTTATCATCAAAAAAGATGAAATTTTGGAGCTTTATCAAAAGATAAAAGCCGAAATTTCAAAGTGAAATTTGAAATTTCGGCTTTTAAATTTAAAGCTACTAAATTTAACCATGTAAGATATTAAATTTATATGGCTTACTTTATCTAAAATTTAAAAGCTTTGCCACTAAAATTTAAGCTAAGTAAGATAGGGCAAAAGCAGTAGCTGCCACTAAATTTACAAGTTAAATTTGAATATTTTTATTGAGTAGTGGGGCAGGTAAGCTTATGCGTTAGCATGATCAATTTTATTTCAAAACCAAATTTGATATAGGTAGAGCAAGTTTAAATTTGAAAAACAGAGCTAGCTTTACAGAGGCTGTTTAAAAAACAAAATGCTTAAATTTTAAAATCTATTTTTAAAAGACTTTGCTATTAAAATTTAGGCAAATCAAAAGTTGTATCCACAGCTAAATTTATAAGCCAAATTTGAAAGAGGGCAGATATGCTTTGCTTTGCGGTTAGGTTTCTGGGTTGCTATGATAAATTTTAAATTTTTATTTCAGACCGACTAAATTTGATATAGATAAGCTGGTTTAAATTTAAAAAAACAGAGCTAATTTTAAGAAAGCTATTTGAAAGCAAAATGTTTAAAATTTCAATGTAATTATGATATAGCTAGTTGTATCTGTGCTGGTATTTAAAAATAAAGCGCTTAATCTCCAAAACATATTAAATTTGACTCAAAAAATTTAGCCTAAATTTTCCCGCCAAACATCTCATACATCGCCTTTTCCTCGCCCCAAAGTTCGCGGTGCTTTTTGATAGATGATTTGATAGCGTTTATGAGATAGAGCACGTCCTCTTTTGTGTGTGTGTAGTGCATGCTCACCCTTACAAAACCTGGCTTTTTCTCTAAGATCTTATTCTCTTTAAGCCCAAGCAGATCAAAGGCGTAAGGCCCAGCGCACATCACGCCAGCGCGGCTTTGTATGCCGTGGTTGTTGCTAAGTGTTGCGGCAAAGTCATAAGGCGAAACGTCTCGCACATTAAATGAAAAAATAGGCAGCTTTTCTGCATTTTTAGGGCCATAAATGGTGATATCTTCGATGCTGCTAAGCTCTTTTTCAAAGAAATTTGCTAGCTCATCTTCGCGTGCTTTGATATTTTCTACTCCGACACTCGCTTGCAAGTTGTAGGCTAGACTTGCTCGCACCAGCCCCAATATAGATGGCGTTCCAGCCTCTTCAAGCTGCTCGGCATTTTTTATAAAAAGGTGCTTTGATGGCGTAGCAAGAGCGATGGTGCCACCACCTGCAAAGCTTGGTATGTCGCTTGTGTAAAGCTCTTTTTTGATCGCTAAAAGCCCACAACTCCCAACTCCGCCAAGTAGCTTGTGAGGCGAGAAAAAGGCTACGTCAAAGTATGCGGCGTCTAAAATTTCATGCGAGCTGGTCGCTGCGCAGTCAAATGCCACCACTCCGCCAAATTTCTTAACGAGCGAGTAAATTCTTTTGTAGTCGGTTTTCACGCCTGTGACGTTTGAGGCGGCGCTAAAGCAGGCGATGATCTTTCTTTTTGCGTTTAATTTTAGCGTCCTCTCAAGCATCACGTAGTCTATCTCGCCGTTTTCATCAAGTGCTATGCGCTCGCAGTCGCAAAGTCCCTCGCGAAAGCTGATCTCATTTGAGTGGTGCTCATAGGGCCCAACAAGCACGAGTGGTAAATTTACGCTTCTTAAATTTGCTTCGCCGATCAAGGCTCTTGTCGTTGGCGGCAGATAAATCCCTATTATCTCCTGAAATTTCTTTATCGCAGCCGTTGCGCCTTGACCAGTTGCTATGAGATAAAAGCTATCATCAAGCCCCAAAAGCTCCTTTAACTCAGCCCTTGCGTTTTCGTAGCATTTTTGCGTTAGCACTGCACTTGAACTGCTGTCTGAATGAGTGTTTGCGTAGGTTTTTAAAAATTTTGAAATTTCATCTTCGATAGGCGCATAGGCAAGGCCTGAGGCCGTGTAGTCAAAATAGTAAATTCCATCTTTTAAAATGATATTTTTTCTTACTTCATCTATAGTTGGCACGATTTTCCTTTTGGCTAAAAGCGCGATTATAATGAAATTTTGTATAAAGTGAGGTTACAAGTGGGCAGGGCGCCCACTCGCGTTATTTGTTTAAGAAGTTTTTTTCTAACCACTCGTTAGCTTTTGCTTCACTCTCAAATCTTTGGCTCTTAGCAACTTGGTTTGCACCCTCGTAAAAACGGATACGAATGCCGTCTTGAACGCTATCGATCTTGATTCTAGTGATCTTATCTTTGTTTAGATAAGTCCTGTCGTTTAGTTTTACATACATGTTTTTCTCCTTTTAAAAATTTGGTTTATTTTTTATCGTTTTTCTTTTCATCTTGTTTTAAAAATAGCTCTTTAAAGCGCTTATTTGCGTAGTCCTCGATGTCGTTTTGAAGCTGTTTATAAGCGTTTATGAGCTCATGAGCCCTATCATTTAGCGTGGTGCCAGCGCTATCTCCGCCGCCTTGCTTGGTCGTAAAGAGATCTTCTTTTAAATTTTTTTGCAAAATTTGTAGATGCGACCAGCATTTTTTATAGTTCATACCTAAAATTTCAGCTGCCTTTGATATCGAGCCAACCTCGGCTATAACGTCTAAAACTTCGGTTTTACCCTTGCCAAATATAAGCTCGCCCTCGTCGTTCTCTATCCAAGTCTTTGTCTTTACTCTCATCTTTTTGCCTTTCTTTTCCTTAAAACAGCCTAGCTGACAGTACTTCACGTCAAAGCCGTAGTCTCTAAGCGTCGAGCGCATGGTCTTTAGTCCGCCATTAGCTGCCGCCATCTCCCTTGCATCTTTGCAAAAAACTCTGCCCTTTTCGTCGCTCATTTCTTTTAGTTTTAGTGACAATGTAAATTTACCGCGGTCTTTATCCAAGCCACCAAACTGTCCAAGCTCGCAGTTGTCTATCTTGATGCCAAGCCTGGTTGCCTCGTCGCTCACTTCGCCAACTTCTATGCCTAGCTTATTTGCGATCTTAAAAGCCGTGCCGCAGTCAAGTTTGCCGCTTTTATTTAGCGTTTGTTTTATTAGCTCTTCTAAGTTTTTACTCATAAATTCTCTCTTCGCCGCTATAAATGTTGATATTTTCGCCCCTTGCAAAGCCGCAAAGCGTGAGCTCAAATTTACGAGCGATCACCACGCCAAGGCTAGTCGGTGCTGTCCTTGAGATAAGCGCTGGGATGCCGTGCATAACGGCCTTTGCGACCATCTCTGAACTAAGCCTGCCACTCACCATCAAAAATGAATTTGCTAAGTTAGCTCCGTCTAAAACGGCCTTGCCAACGGCTTTGTCGATCGTGTTGTGCTGAGCGATATCCTCGCCTATGTAAAATTTATCTTCGCTCACAAAAAGCTTTGCCGTATGCACGCAGCCAGTCATCTCATAAAGCTCGCACTGCGTGTAAAACTCTTTCATTTGGGCAAGGATCATATCTTTGTTAAATTTAGCTCCGCTTTTTACGGCTCTTGCCGCCATCGCCTGTGGGTCGATATTTGCCGTTGAGCTTCTGCCACAGCCACTTATTATGACCTTTTCTTCATCAAACTGCTCTAGGCGTTTTTCATTCACTTTGGCGCTTACATAGACGCTTAGCTCGTCGGTTGAGAGCCTAACTTCAGTTATGTCCTCTGGCTTTGTGATGACGTTTTCGCTGATCAAATACCCCATAGCAAGCGCCTTTTGATCCGTTGGCGTTGCCATAACGGCACCAAATTTTTTGTCATTTATGTAAATTTCAAGCTTGATCTCACGCACCAAAATATCATCAACCTGTGCTTTTTGCTCGCCTTTATATTTGATGATCTGCGTTTTATAAATCGGTTCCATCTTGCTCCTTGAAGTTTTCACAAATGATAGCCCAAAAAGCTAAATTTAATTTTGGATTGTAGTAAAAACTTGCTTAAACAAAGCAAAAGCTTAAACGTATTTTGATACGAAATAAACGTTATTGTGATTAAAATTTGATATGCAAGATAGGCATGTTTCTTAAAGTATAAAATTAGAGAAAATAACAAATTTTATAGGTGCAAAAAGCACCTATAAATTTACGCTTTTAGTTTTAGTCTGTCGCCAGCGTAGTAAGCGATCTTCCAAACAGTGGTTTGTTTTAGGTCTTTTTCGCCATAACCTCTTGCAGTAACTCTGTCATTGTAGATTTTTTCGATGACATCTGACTCGCCAACTAGTAGAGCTTTTGTAGAGCACATCGCAGCACAAACTGGCACTTTGCCCTCAGAAATTCTATCTTGTCCATATACTTCGCGCTCTTCTTCACTATTAGTTGGTAGCGGACCGCCTGCGCACATGGTGCATTTATCCATTACGCCTCTTGCACCAAAGGCACCATCTTTAGGGAATTGTGGCGCACCAAATGGGCAAGCATACAAGCAGTATCCACAGCCTATGCAGATATCTTTATCGTGAAGCACGATGCCATCAGCTCTGATGTAGAAACAATCAACTGGGCAAACAAGCGAACAAGGTGCATCTTCGCAGTGCATACATGCGATTGATGTTGAAATTTCTTTACCAGGCATACCTTCATTTAGTGTGACGACGCGGCGTCTTCTAACGCCGATAGGCAACTCATGAGCTTCATCACACGCTACCGCGCAACCGTTGCAATCAATGCATCTATCTGTGTCGCAGTAAAATTTAAGTCTATTGTTATCGTTAAATGCGCTCATATTATGCCCTTTCTATGCGGCAAAGACCGCCTTTTGTTTCTGGAATTTGAGTGTTGATATCATATCCATAGTTTGTTACGGTATTTGCACTCTCACCAACCGCAAATGGTAAAGTTCCTTCTGGGAAATTTCCAGTCATATCAACACCTTGCATATATCCAGCCCAGTGGAATGGCAAGAAGATCATATCAGGCTTGACCGATGGCACGATCCTTGCACGAACCTTGATCTTAGTGCCCTCAGGTGAATGAACCCAAACAAAATCCCAATTTTTAATGCCATGTTTAGCCGCTAGCTCTGGGTGGATGTCGGCAAACATCTCAGGCGTAATGCGTGATAGATACTTACTAGCACGCGTCTCCATACCAGCACCACTGAAATTTACAAGACGAGCTGTAATAAGGTTGATAGGGAATTCTTTTGAGAAGTCCTTGCTTTGTTGCAAGCTTTCAAATTTAGTATCAACGCGGTATTGTTTTGCTTTATCTTTAAAGCTTGGATACTTCTTGGCTAGATCTGGTCTCGGTGAGTGGATCGGCTCTCTGTGTTGAGGGATCTGATCAGCAAATGTCCAAACGATAGTTCTAGCACGTGCATTGCCATACGGAGCGATGTTTTTCTCCAAACATTTTGTTGCTATGATATTACTATCATCAGTTGACCAGCTAGCTCCGATCCTTGCTTTTTCATCATCAGTTAGTGTGATGCCTAAAATTTTCTCGATATTGTCTTTTTTGATCTCAGGATATCCGCCATTTATAGATGAACCAACTGGCGCTGAGCCTTCAGCTGCTAGCTGACTAACACCGTTGTGCTCTAAACCAAAGCGGTTTCTAAAGCCCATTCCGCCTTCGCGAACTGATTTATGTGTATCATAAAGTATTGGGCTACCTGGGTGATTTTCTGTCCAGCATGGCCATGGAAGTCCGTAGTATTCGCCTTCAACAGGAGTGCCTGGCTTGCCAAGAGATGTTACTTCATCAAATTTATCCCAGTTCTCTTGGTGGCGTTTCAAGCGCTCAGGTGTCCAGCCAGTCATACCGATAGTTTTTATAATATTTGCTATCTCGTGAGTAGCAGCTTCTGGCCACTCTATCTTACCATCAGCGTCCCTTATAGTGCGAGTTAGCTCGTCATAAAAGCCTATGCGTTTAGCTAGTTCAAATAACAATTCATGATCAGGTATGCTCTCATAAAGTGGTTTGCATACTTGGCTTCTCCATTGACCACTTCTGTTTGTAGCTACGACTGTGCCGCTAGTTTCATACTGAGTTGAAGCAGGTATGATATATACATTATCTTTTTTATTTGTTATAACGGCAGCGTCATTTACAAACGGATCTACACAAACAAGCAACTCAAGTGCATCAAGACCCTCTTGAACCTTTGCTTGTTGTGCAGTAGATGTGATACCATTTCCTATAACTACAAGAGCTTTTAGGCTATCTCCTGCATTATCGATCGCATCATTGCCATCTTTACCATTTAGCGTACCAGCCCACCAGCGTGCAAGTGAAAATCCTGGCTTAAACATCCACTCAGGCTTGATAAAATTCTTTTGCAACCACTCGAAATCAACCTTCCACATTTTTGCAAAATATTTCCAGCTTCCTTCATTTTTAGGGTAATAACCAGGTAGGTTGTCTGGTAAATTTGCCATATCAGTTGCACCTTGAACGTTATCGTGGCCTCTTAGGATGTTACATCCGCCGCCACTTACGCCCATGTTGCCAAGCACTAGTTGCAAGATCGGAGCTATACGAGTGTTTGAGCTACCTATTGTGTGCTGAGTTAGACCCATCGCCCAAACGACTGAGCCAGGGCGGTTTTTAGCATAAATTTCTGTGATCTCTTTAAGAGTTGCAGCTGGCACTCCAGTCACATCTTCAACGACTTCTGGTGTCCATTTTGCAGCCTCTTCACGAATCAGATCCATACCATAAACACGGTCATCAATAAATTTCTTATCCTCCCAGCCATTTTCAAAGATGAGATTCATCATACCATATACAAAAGGTATATCCGTTCCTGGGCGAATTTGTGCGAAATAATCAGCCTTTGCAGCTGTTCTTGTATATCTTGGATCGATTACTATTAACTTAGCGCCCTTTTCTTTTGCTTTTAAAAAGTGTCTAAAGCCAACTGGGTGATTGACCGCTGGGTTTGATCCGATTATAAAAATAGACTTCGCGTTTTGGATATCTCCAAGGTGATTTGTCATAGCTCCATAACCCCAAGTATTCGCCACACCGGCGACTGTAGAGCTGTGTCAAAGACGTGCTTGGTGATCTAGGTTGTTTGTCCCAAACATCGCAACGAATTTGCTTATATAATAGCTTTGCTCGTTGCAGTCTTTTGCTGATCCTAAAAACATTACTTGCTCTGGATTTTTCTCGCGGTAAGCTTTTAGTTTTGCACCGATCTCGTCAAGTGCTTGCGTCATAGAGATGCGTTGCCACTTGCCACCAACTTTTTTCATCGGATATTTTACACGGCAGTGTGAGCGCACCATATCGATAACGTCTGCTCCTTTACAGCAGTGACCACCAGCACTTACTGGGTGATCTTGTGCTACTTCTTGGCGCACCCAAACACCGTTTTCTACCTCTGCTAACACTCCGCATCCTACAGAGCAAACTGTGCAGACAGTTTTTACTATTTTTGAGTCTGGAAATGGGTTTGCCATCTCTTGAGCTGTTGCTTCTCTTGTGACATTGCTTGCTGCAAAGCCGGCCGCTCCACTAGCGCCCGCTAATGCAGCCATTTTTAAAAACGATCTACGGCCGATGTTGTTTGGCGTAGCGTTTAATATAGCTTCAGACATTTTCATCCTTTCTTAAATTTCTATCAAATTTTATTTTGCTTGTTTGTAGTAAAGTTCCCAGTATTTGCTTCTTTTGTAAAGCACTTCGGTCTTTTTACTCTTTCCTGATTTTAAATTTTCATCAGCATTTGCTGCTACAGCACCGCTTGCTGCTACAGCGCCAACTAGACCGACTTTTTTTAGAAATTCGCGTCTATTTTGCATATGTACCCTCCGTTCTTAGTTTTCTTATCCTGTTTTTTTCTCTTCTTATGCTTTCAGATCTTGAAAGACCATCGCTCTTTTTGTGGTCTATCTTGACTGGTTTTGGTGAGTTTAGTGCCACGCGCTCAAACGCGATAAATTCGTTTAGCAAAACGGCCACATCCTTGTAAATTTCGCTATTTTTATGCTCATATAAATTCTCTATAAACTCATCAATGTTTGGATTTATAATATTTTTAAAAAGCTCCTCTTCGCACTCGTCAAATTTACCGATAAACTCGTTCATAAGCGTAAAGACAAAGCCCACGTTATCTTCATTCTCTTTAAATTTACTCTCATCTCTTCTGATGTTTGTCTTAGCTAAAATTTTACGCACATTAGCGCAAGCATGACCCACTTCATATCCTTCATCGTAAAAAGAGAGCGAGTTTCGAAGCGGACTTGGCGGAGTGTGAAAAATGTCATCAAATTCGGTGATCAAATTCTCTGGATTTTTTTCATTAAATTTACTTTTTATATTAGTAGCGGCTTGCGACACTTCATCGTTTAAGCTATATTCTTCAATGAGATCAAGCATTTTACTAAGGCCATCAAATCTCTTTTCATCTTCACTAAATACGAAGAATTTAGAGAAAGTAGCGTAGTAAAGTTTTCTGCCAGCTGCAAATTCCTCTTTTGTGCTCACCTTTTTCCTTAAATAGTTTTTTAATGACACTGAAACTATACAATTAATTGCCTTATTAATGTGGCTTAAAATAAAATAAATTAGAAAAGTTAAAAAAAGCTTAAATATGCCTTATGTGCATATTTAAAAACGCCATTTTTAGGAGGTTATAAAAAATATGATTTTTTAGCATGATTATTAAAATTTAGCTCTTTTTTGATATCCATTTTTAAATTTGGACTAAATTTAAAGAGTGGGAGTAAATTTTACTCCAAAGCTAGCATCGAGCCATCTTCAAATTCTAAAAATACTCTCTCGCCGATCTTTGTAATTTCATCATCATGGCTAAAAATTTTGATCAAAAAGTCGCCAACTTTGACCTTCAAAAGCTTTTCATCGCCCATGTAGAGCGAGGCCGAGTGCAAAATCCCTGAAATTTGACCCTCACCACCTGTTTTAGAAATTTTTATCTTGCTTGGGTTGATCGTGATCTTGCTTTTGCCTTTAAAATTTGAAGGTAAATTTAGCTTCGCATCATCGCCAAAGCTTAGCACGCCATCCTCTATCTCAAATATATTTTTGTATTCAAACTCGCAGACCCTGCCTTTGTGCAAAAACACGCACTCGTTTGCTAGCATGCTAAGCCATTTTTCGTCGTGACTTGCGATCACAAAGCCGCAGCCATATTTCTCGTGCATCAAATTTATAGCCTTGCTAAATAGCTTTGAAGTAGCGATATCAACGCTGTTTGTCGGCTCATCAAGCAGATAAAATGGCGCTCTTAAAGAAAGTGCCAAAGCAAATGCGATGCGCTGCGTTTGTCCAGAGCTTAGCTCAAAGTGGCGCTTGTCTAAAAATTTCTCATCAAGTCCCACAAGTGCCAGAGCTTCGCTGGTTCGCTCCTCAAATTCGCTTAGCAAATTTCTACTTTTTAAGATGACTTTGAAATTTTCTCTAACACTTCTTTTTAAAAGGGCAGGCTCAGGTAGTAAAACGCAAATTTTACGTAGCATTTCAAGGCTTGGTTTATTTTCTCCCCAGAGTGAAATTTCCCCACCATTTGGGCTTTGCAAGCGTGAGAGCACTCGTATTAGCGTGCTTTTGCCACTGCCGTTGCTGCCCATTAGAGCGGTTATCTTTTTTGTGTTTATATCAAGGCTTGGGATATTTAGGATCTCGCTTTTGCCGTAGTTTAGGTGTAAATTTCTTATCTTTATCAAAATTTGCTCCTATTTGTCTAGTTTTCTTAATGCAAAGATCGCTAAATTTACTAAAAATGCGATAAATATCAAAACCATCGCGAGCGCTATACCCATGGCAAATTCGCCCTTGTTTGTTTCAAGCGAAACGGCTGTGGTGATCGTTCTAGTAAAATACTTGATGTTGCCGCCTATCATCATCGCAACGCCCACTTCAGCCACGATCCTGCCGTAGGCTGTGGCGATAACTACCATGAGAGCGTAGCGCAGCTCGTAAAGCACACAGCAAACTAGCTTTGCTGGCGCAAGGCGTAAATTTAGGATAGTTAGATAGTGCTTTCTATCCATATTTTCAACCACGCTTGCAGTAAGCGAGATGATGATAGGAAGGGCAAGCACAAACTGGCCTAGCATGACCGCTTTTAGCGTAAATAGTAAATTTAGGCTGCCAAGAGGGCCGTTTCTAGTGATAAATGCGTATAAAATAAGACCAATGGCAACCGTTGGCATGGCTAGAGCTGTGTCACTTAAAAGGCGTAAAATTTTGCGGCCCCTAAAGTCATAAAATCCAAGTATAAAACCAAGCGGAAAGCCTACAACAACAGCAAAAAGTATCGACACGCTTGATGTGTAAAGGGTAGCCTTGATGGCTGAATATGTTTCAAGATTGCCGTTTAAAAGTAGATTAAAGGCTTCTACAAAGCCATTAAGTAAAAAATCCAATTATTCTTTCCTAGCATATTTCTTAAGATTATTTTAAATGTGCTATAATATCACAATTTTTTTTAAAGGAGAAAAATGAAAAAGATTATTTTAGGCTCACTAGCAGCCGCAGTTTTGGCGTTTGGCGCTGATAATGAACTAATCATGGCGACTACAACAAGTACAGACAACACTGGTTTGCTTGATGCGATCTATCCAGCTTATAAAGCAAAAACAGGTGTTGATATAAAATGGACAGCTGTTGGTACAGGTGCAGCTCTAAAGCTTGGCGAAGACTGCAACGCTGACATACTTTTCGTTCACTCACCAAAAGTTGAGAAAGAATTTGTAGAAAAAGGCTTTGGCTTAAAAAGAAATGCCGTAATGTACAATGACTTTGTCGTTATCGCTGATAAATCAATCGCTGATAAATTTAAAGGTAAAGATATCAAACAAAGCTTTGAGCTTATCAAAAAAGATGGTATCAAATTCTTCTCACGTGGCGACAAATCAGGCACAGATAATAAAGAAAAAGGCATCTGGAAAAAGATCGCTGGCGAAGTCCCTGAAAAAGATAGCTGGTATATGCAAACAGGTCAAGGCATGCTAGCTACGATAAATGCTGCTGCTGAGCAAAAAGGCGTTACATTTACTGACCGCGGTACTTACATTAAATATGAAGCAAACCAAAAAGGTCATCCTGAGATGGTCATCATCAATGAGGGCGACAACGACCTTAAAAATTTCTACTCTCTAATCGCAGTAAATCCAAAACACTGCCCTAAAACCGACATCGAAAATGCAGAGAAATTTATAAAATGGGCAACAAGCGAAGAGGGTCAGAAATTTATAGGCGACTTCAAACTTCTTGATAAGCCACTTTTCACTCCAGACGCAAACACACGCAAAAACTAATTCAAAGGGCGAGCAATCGCCCATCTTTTTATAAATTTTCATATTTTTTAAATTTATTTTTAATCACTTAAGCTAAAAAAACCAGATTCAAAATAAGACAAAAACGGCAAAAAGCTCCGTAAATTCAGCGTCAAAGTAATATGCAAAATTTGCATA
>NZ_PPAW01000048.1 GCF_002913225.1 Campylobacter concisus
GTTAAATATGTTGAAAAATCAAGTCTATTTTTAGCTTGATCAAAACCTCCTAGCAACCCAAAATAACTCTCTTGATGTTGCTTTGTAGCAAGGCTAAGCTCCTCTATAAAATTTGTTATAAAGGTGTTTTTACTGATGTCAATACAAGTTGGAATAAATTTTTCGTCAAGTGTTATTTGCTTATTTAGGTCTATATTTTTTATTTTACAAATTGGTATGCTAAGCTCATAAGGCATCTTTGAGCCAAATACCCCAAGAGACGATCTTTGGCTTGCTAGGATTAGATTTTCTTTATCTTGTGTAAAGGCAGAAGATAGTTCAAAATCATCTTTATCATCTAGCTCGTTTAATATATCATTGCTAGCTTCATCATGCACTCTTGAGCTAATAAGTGCTTGCTTGGCTGTAAATTTTAGATTTGGTAAATTATTTTGCAAGCTAATATCAACCAGACCTGAGCTAATAGGTAGTTTTAACACTATAATGGCTGAGTTTAGTTCACTTGGGCTTATCTCAAGTGGGTCTGGTAATTCATCTTGATCTGGCGCGTTAAAAATCGTGCCATCTTGAGAGATACAAGAAATTTTAGTTAGCCCTATTTT
>NZ_PPAW01000049.1 GCF_002913225.1 Campylobacter concisus
GCCAACACGGCCAGCCAAAACAGCGGCGGCAAATGCGCCAGTGCGCCGGTGGGCACGATGCCGCCCGCCCACACCACCGCGCCCATGGTGTATTCGCCGATGGCAGCCGCCATTTTCAGGTAGCCTTCAAACGGCAGCAGCACCGCCAGCAAAGCCAGCGGCACCAACACCCAGGAAAACCACGGAATCAGCAGCGCATTGGCCAAAGGCGCGGCCAGCGGCACGGTGCCGAATACCTGCCCGGCCTGCCAAAACCCCAACAGCGTGGCCGCATATTGGGCACGCAGCGCGATGCGCCATTTGCCGGAATGCTTGGCCGTACGCAGCCAGCCGCCTTCTGGTGCATCGTCATCCGGCATGGCCTCCAGCCGCCCTTGTGCCACCCAAATCAGCGCCGCCACCGCGCCGAAGGAAAACCAAAAGCCCACGCCCAAAGCCGAGAGCGGGTCGAACAGCAGCAC
>NZ_PPAW01000050.1 GCF_002913225.1 Campylobacter concisus
AGCTATACATTACTCACCCGTGCGCCACTAACTCATAAGAGCAAACTCTTACTCGTCCGTTCGACTTGCATGTATTAGGCACGCCGCCAGCGTTCACTCTGAGCCAGGATCAAACTCTCCATATTAACCTTCTTTAGCGTAAAGCAAAGCTTTACTAAGAAACAACACTAAAGACTAAGATTGCTAATGCAATCTAGTAATAATGTTTTTACTAAAATTGCTTTTAGTATTTATTATGAAGTTTTTAATCAAAAAAAACTTTTAGTTTTTATATTAGTTTGTCTAATCTATTATTTAATCATAATAGACTGGCTCAATCGATCACTTGTTTAGATTTCAAAGATTGACTAATAGTTTAACAATTGTAAGTTAAAAGAACTTTCTGCTCTGCGTTCTGCAAAACAGAAAGTGAAGTATATAGAAGTGATGCTTAAAAGTAGATAAAAATCAGGCTATTTTTTTAAAAGCCCATAAATAAATTTTGAAGTCCAACCTTTTCATTAAAAATAATATCTTTTTTATTTGGATCGTACTTAAATTTACTTACTACTTTTTTGCCATCTTCTTTTAAATATCCAGCAGATATAAGTGTTGGCTCAATAAGAGTCATCTCAGGGAAGAGTGTATCAAAAAATTTAGCTAAAGTCTCATCTACACTTAGCTCACCATTAAGTGATAGCTTATCAAAGATCGCAAGCTGACTTTCTCCGCTTTTAAAGCCATTAATAGCAGCGTCTAATTTCAAATTTATCGCATTATCGCCATTTTTAAAGCTTAATTTATCCACTTTCACACTCGGATTTTTCTCTAAAATTTGACCCATGACTTCGTCTAAATTTAGCCCAGCAAAGACACTTTCATTTAAATCAACATTTACATTGCTTAGTCTATCAAGTATATTGTTTATAGTTGGCACGTTGATATTTGCTATCTTACTATCTAAGATAAAATCTGTAAATTTAACTTTATTAACAGCAACTGCACCTATTTTCACCACATCTTTTGAGCTACCAAGATCATTTGAGACTTCAAATTTCGAGTTATACTCAAGATCGTCTAAAGCAACATTGCCATCTTTTTCATCTAATAAAGCTAGTTTTTTGATCTTAGCCTTTGCTATGTAAGGAGCCAGCTTGCTCTCAAATATCTTTGAAATTTCAACTGGCACAGTGTAGCTTGTATCTATATCGACGCCTTCAAGATTAACTTCTGCTTTATTTTCTTCATTGAGATCTTTTAAGGCAACTTTCTCAAGACCAAAGTTTGCGCTATTTACATTATCTTTTGCGTCTAGTTTCAAGCCAAATTTCACATCCTTTGTATGAACATTCATAGTTTGCTTGTCGCTAAAGTCGATATCGCTAAATTTAACTTTTACATCTTTATCGCCACTCACGCTAGCCTTTGTTTTAGCCATTGCGACGACATTTGATCCAAGAAATGAAGCTACGATATTTTTTATCGCTTCATTTTGTATAGAAATTTTTGAATCAATATCAAAGCCATTTACAAATGCAAGCACTGAGTGAGAAATTTCATTTTCTACCTTAAAATTTAGATCCTCATCTACATCTTTGCCAGCTAAATTTTTCAAAAGATCTTTTGAAACTACAAGATCAAATGATCCTTTTGAACCAAAAAGGCCTTTTTGATAGCTATTTTCTGAAACTTTAAAGCCATTTACATCATTTAGTCTATCAACTATCCTTTGATAGTTCTCCTCAACCTTGTTTGAGGCAAAATAAACAGCGCCTGCGACGATCACGATAACTACGATTAGAGCAGATATCACCTTTTTCATACTTTTCTCCTTTTTGTAATGTGTTGTAAAAACAACCAGATGCCTAATAACAAGCCAACCATAGCAAGTGGCATGATATATCCATGCGCGCCAAGATAGTCACTCAAACTCACGAAATAATCCCCTGCTTTATAGCTAGCAAGACCAACGATCACCGCCCAAAGCACTGAAGAGATCAAATTTATAACGCTAAATTTATAAAAAGAGTATTTTGTAAGTCCAAGTGCGATAGGCACCAAAGTTTTGACGCCGTAGATAAATTTTTTGATAAATATTATCTTATCGCCGTGCTTTTTTGCCAAAATTCCAGCGTAAGCAAGCTTTCTTTTGTGATTTTTTACATAAGGCATAAGTGAGCTTTTATTAAACCTTGCTACGTAAAAGATCAAAGTATCGCCGATCGTGTTTGCCACGGCAGCGACGATTATGCTAAGAGTGATGTCCATCTTACCAGCAAAGCTTAATATCCCAGCGGCGATAAGCGCGACCATGCCACCACCAAGGCTGTAAAAAAATAGCACGATGTAGCCGTAAGTCGAAATTGAGTTTATAATATCTTGCATCATTGCCCTAAAAGTTTAGAAGCTGAAGATATTAGCTGCTCGTATGCGTAGCCACTTTGTTTTAAAATTTCATCCTTTGCGCTAATCACTGCTCCGCCAAAGCTAGCTCCAGCGAAAAATCCATCATTTGCGGCGTAAGCGTAGATGTCGCTTGAAAATTTAAAATCGCTTACTTTATTATAATTGCGTCCAATATCGCCAAATGCCACTGAAAGCTTCGTATCAAGCGTGATCTTAGCGTCTTTTATGTCGTAGATAATGCTATCTTTAAATATAAATAGCACAAGTGAGCTATCTTCGTAGCCAAGCTGTATGCCGATACTGCCGCCACTTATACTAACTGGTAAAATTTCACTTGGCGAGTTGATGTTGCCAACGATCATGATGCCATCTCCGCCCATGCCGCCGACAACAAAACCGACTTTTTTTACACTTGGAAAGATGATCGTCGCTTTTGACTGCTCGATGAGCTCTTTTATAGGAGCGTTTCTAGCGCCTCTCATCGTAGTTATAAACGAATTTGCCGAGTCTAGCACGAGCTCCTCGCTGGCAAAGCCAAGCGAGAAAAACATTATTAATGATAAAAGAAATTTCATATCTTGCCGTTATTTCGCAAAATCAACAGCGCGAGTCTCTCTGATGACGCTTACTTTTATCTCACCAGGATACTGCACCTTACTCTCGATCTCTTGAGCGATCTCTTTTGCCACAAGCACTGCCTCATCGTCGTTTATGAGCTTAGCGTTTGCGATGACGCGGATCTCACGGCCAGCGTTGATCGCATAAGCTTGTTTGATGCCCTCTTTGCTTTTTGCGATGTTTTCGATCTCTTCAACACGTTTTAAGAAGCTCTCAAGCACCTCACGTCTTGCTCCTGGACGAGCTGCACTTAGTGCATCAGCCGCGCAAACAGCAGCACTTTCTATACTTGTCGCCTCTTCGTGACCATGGTGAGCATAGATCGCATTGATGACAACTGGATGTTCCTTGTAACGTTTGCAAATTTCAGCTCCAAGATCAACGTGGCTGCCCTCGTACTCGTGAGTTAGCGCCTTGCCGATGTCGTGAAGTATGCCAGCTCTTTTTGCTAGCTTCTCATCTCCGCCACACTCAGCCGCGATGATGCCAGCAAGGTGAGCTACTTCAAGGCTGTGAGCAAGGGCGTTTTGACCGTAGCTTGCTCTAAATTTAAGCTTGCCTATTAGTTTTACTATCTCTGGATGAATTTTATTTAGACCAAGGTCCATGACGATGTTCTCGCCCTCTTCTTGTATGCTTTGCTCAAATTCTTCAGTTACTTTTTTGTGCAGATCTTCTATCCTCGCAGGCTGAATTCTGCCATCCTCCACCAAAAGCTCGATCACTCTTGTTGCGATCGCACGTCTGTAAAGGTTAAAGCTGCTTAAGATGATCGCATGTGGTGTATCATCGATGATGATATCAACGCCAAGCACCATTTCAAGGGTTTTGATGTTACGCCCCTCTTTGCCGATGATCCTGCCTTTTAGCTCATCGTTTTTGATATTTACGACATTTATTAGACGCTCTGCTGCAAATTCTCCAGCAAATCTTGACGTAGCCTGCGCCAAGATATAATTAACCCTCTTTTTAGCCTCTCTTTTTGCCTCTTCTTCGTACTTTCTAACGATGTGAGCGATATCGGCGCGTGACTTCTCCTCGACCTTTTTAAGCACAACCTCTTTTGCTTCTTCCTCTGTTAAGCCAGCAGCGTGCTCAAGCACCCTTATCGCCTCTTCTACTTTGTTTTGATAAGTCGCTTTTAAATTTAAGCCCTCTTCGTAAGTAACCTTCGCATCTTGCTTGTCTTTTTCAAAAAGCTCTTTGCTCTCATTTAAAAGTTCTTGCTCATTTAGCAAAATTTTCTCTTTTTTGGTTAGCTCATCAAATTTACTTGCATACTCTTTTTGAAGCTTTGTCGTCTTGTCATCGTATCTTTTTTTAGCCTCAAATTCAGCCTCTTGCACTGAAATTTTAGAGTTTTTAAGCGTTAGCTCAGCTTCATACTCGATGGCTTTTGCCTTTGCTTTTGCCTGCTCTAAAAATATGTTGTAGTTTGCATCATTTATCTTTTTGGCGTAGAGATACCCTGCTCCAACGCCCACCACACCGGCTCCTAAGCCTATTAAAACCTCTATCATTTATTCCTCTTTTTATATAATTTTTACTTGGGGTTATATAAAAGTCCCCTACCGCATCGTGCGCCTGCGAGAGCACATCTTTGGTGTAGAAGTCTTTTACCTCTAAGAAAACTATCAGTTTTGGCCTAACGGGCAAAGTGTCAAAAAATCTATCGTAAAATCCTTTTCCGTGCCCTATCCTTGCCATAGCTCCATCAACCCCAATCGCTGGAACTACCGCCATATCGAGTTTAACATTATTCATTTTTTTGCCAGATGGCTGTCTGACATTAAATTTATAAGTTATAAATGGCAGTCGCAATCTTACCATCTCTAAGCTAAGACCTACCATAAAAGGGGCAAAAATTTCACATTTTTGTGATAAATTTCGTCTTATTTTAAGCACATCGACTTCGTAGTTAAGCGGCAAGTAAAAGAGCACCTTTTTAGAATTTGTGTAATTTATCAAATTTAAAAGCATTTTTGCTACCTTATGATGTGTGCATTTTGCTCTAAATTTAGTAAGCTTTATCAAATTTGCTCTTGCATTTTTTCTAAATTCATTTTTTTCTAAATTAACGCTCATTTTATGCTCTTTCTTGTATAATCCTGAAACATTTTTTAAAAGGAAATTTATGACACTAAAACGCGTAATTATAACATCACTTTGTCTTTTTGCATTTTTCGGATGCAGCGACGACAAAAGCCAAAAGAGCGAGCAAAACAGTAGCGAGCCAGCTGTGCAAAGTAAAAATTTAGAAGAAAATGCCAGCAAAGATGAAAATTTAAGCAAAGATACGCTCACACCAAAGATAAGCGAGAGCGTACAAAGTGACGAAGTAAAAGATATAAGCCTAAAACTGCTTAACGGCACAACTATGCAGATCACAAAAAGAAGCAATGGCTTTGACGTAAAAGACGGCAAAAAAGCGACACTTTACGTATTTTTCGCCACTTGGTGCCCACCTTGCAAGGCTGAGATCCCATCTTTAAACAACCTAAGTGAGAAATTTAAAAATGAGCTAAACATCGTTGCTGTCTTGCTTGAAGACAAGAGTGAGGACGAAGTCAAAGAATTTGCTCAAAAGTATAAGATCAAATACGACATCGCAGTTGGCGAGGGAAATTTCTTATTTGAAAAGGCGATGGGCGGCATCAAAGGACTCCCTGCATCTGCGCTCTTTAAAGCAAACGGCGACTATGCTCAAGGCTACATCGGTCTTGTGCCTGAAGAGATGCTCGAAACTGACATAAATAGGGCCATAAAATAATGCTTGAGTTTTTAAAAAGAGGCTTTGAAAAGACATTTGGAGCTATAAGCTCGGCTAAAAAGTCAAAAAAGATCGACAAAGAGAGCTTGGAAGAAATTTTACTAGAAGCTGACGTGGCTTACGAGATCGTGGAGGAAATTTTATACTACTTGCCGCCACAAGATGAAGTGAGCAGAGCTGATCTTAGACGTGTTATGAGTAGTTATTTTATCTACGAAAAGGAGCGTGTGATCGAGCCTGATAAGCCATTTGTCGATCTCATCCTTGGTGTAAATGGCGCTGGCAAGACGACAACCATCGCAAAGCTAGCAAATTTATATAAAAATAACGGCAAAAGCGTCATTTTGGGTGCTTGCGATACATTTAGAGCTGGGGCGATCGAGCAGCTACGCCAGTGGTCACTTAGACTAAATGTGCCAATAGTCGCCACCCAGCAGGGGCATGATCCTTCAGCTGTGGCTTACGATACGATCAGCTCAGCCGTTGCAAAAGGTATCGACCGCGTCATCTTAGACACAGCTGGCAGGCTTCAAAACCAGACAAATTTAGCCAACGAGCTTGACAAGATCGTTCGTATCAGCAAAAAGGCCTACGAAAAGGCGCCTCACCGCAAGATACTCATCCTTGATGGCACGCAGGGCAACGCTGGCGTCGCACAGGCAAAGGCTTTTAACGAGATCGTTTCGCTTGATGGCGTCATCATCACAAAGCTTGATGGCACCGCAAAGGGCGGAGCGCTATTTGGCGTGGCAAGAGAGCTTGAGCTACCTATATTTTATATAGGCGTTGGCGAAAGCATGGACGATATCATCAAATTTAACCCAGACGAGTTTTTAGACGAGCTGATGGACGCCATTTTTGAGTAGAGTAAAATTTCTTAGTAAAATTTGCTTTTTCGCTGCACTTTTGGCGATTGATTTTCTTGCTTTTACTCCAAAAAGTCCTGCGATCATCGAAAATTCGTGGGACAAAGCAAACCATTTTTTAGCCTTTTTCGTCCTTTATATCCTGCTCTACCTTGGCTACGAGTTTGTAATTTTAAAAAATTTAGCCCTACTTTTAGCCTTTGGCGTGCAAATAGAGCTCGTTCAGGCTTTTTTACCAAATAGGAGCTTTAGCCTGCTTGACATCGTGGCTGACATGATCGGAGCAGCCTTTGGAGTGATAGTAGTTGAAATTTTAAAAAGGATATATTATGGCAAAAGCAAAGCCAGTTTTTGAGTGTCAAGCCTGCGGCAATCAACAGGCAAAGTGGCTGGGCAAATGCCCACAATGTGGGGCTTGGGATAGCTTTGTCGAGCTTAGCCAACAAGAGATAAAGATAAGCAAAGAGATAGCAAAAAGCAGCGGTAAAGCAAGCAAAGCCATAAGCATAGACGAAGTTGAAATTCAAAATTTCACGAGATTTAGCACCAAAGATAGCGAGCTAGACCTTGTTCTTGGTGGTGGTGTGGTCGAGGGCTCACTTGTTTTAATAGGTGGCAGCCCAGGCATCGGCAAATCAACCCTGCTTCTAAAAATCGGCTCAAATTTAGCAAAAGACGGCAAAAAAACGCTCTATGTAAGCGGCGAAGAGAGCCAAAGTCAGATAAAAATGAGAGCTGATAGGCTAAATGCGGTGGATAAAAATTTATACCTTCTAACTGAAATTTGCCTAGAAGATATCCTACTAGAAGTGCAAAAAAGCGACTACAAGGTGCTTGTGATAGACTCTATTCAAACGCTTTATAGCCAAAATATAACCTCCGCCCCAGGCTCGATAACGCAGGTTCGCGAGATCACATTTGAGCTGATGAGACTTGCAAAGAGCCAAAATATCTGCGTTTTCATCATCGGTCACATAACCAAAGAGGGCTCGATCGCAGGGCCAAGAGTGCTTGAGCACATGGTCGATGTGGTGCTTTATTTCGAAGGTGATGCGAGCAGGGAGCTAAGAATTTTGCGTGGGTTTAAAAACCGCTTTGGCTCGACGAGCGAGGTTGGTATATTTGAGATGAGCCAGCAAGGACTCGTGAGCGCAAATGAGGTATCGAGTAAATTTTTCACACGTGGCGGAGCGATGAGTGGCAGTGCGATCACCATCATAATGGAGGGTTCAAGGGCGCTTAGCATAGAAATTCAGGCGCTTGTTTGTGAAAGCGCCTATCCAAAACGAAGCTCGACTGGCTTTGAGAGAAACCGCCTAGATATGCTGCTAGCCCTACTTGAGCGAAAGCTTGAAATTCCGCTTGGGCACTACGACGTCTTTATAAATGTTTCAGGTGGCGTTAAGATAAGCGAGACTGCGGCCGATCTAGCCGTCATCGCAGCGATAATCAGTAGCTTCAAAAACCGCCCTATCAGCAAGGACAGCGTCTTCATCGGCGAGCTAAGTCTAAACGGCGAGATAAGAGAAATTTTCAACCTCGATCAGCGACTAAAAGAGGCAAAAATGCAGAAATTTAAAAATGCCATCATCCCAAATAAACCGCTTGACACACAAGGTCTAAAGTGCTTTTACGCCAAAGATATCACACAAGTGCTTGAGTGGATGTAGAGAATTAAAGATGATTTTTACGCAAAATGGCAATGATCTACAAAACCACAAAGAGATTATTTATGCTTTTGTGTCAAAAGATAAAAGATTTTTTAGTGAATATCAAAAAGAGCTCACGCGAAATTTACCACTTTATCCTAGCTTAGAGCTATTGCTTGTCGATTTTGCGGTTATTTTGGTGGAAAATTTTGATCAACTAAGCGAGCAAGATAAGCTAGAAATTTTTAACTTAGTTGAAAAAAATATTAAGAACGATAATTATGTTTGCACGGCACTTTTGACTGGCTTTATTGAGACGATACAAAATCTTTCAAGCAAAGAACAATATAAGAAAATTGAGAAGTATTTTGGTGAAAATACAAAAAATAAGGCAAAGCCATGCTAGCTCAAAAAGACATTTTTGTATATGAAGATTTTTTATATATTTTTATATCAAAAGACATTAGATATTTTGCAATTTATCAATCCGAACTTTTAAATTTTATTCCAGATGCCCCAGGGTTACTTACTTTATTGGAAAATTTTGCAAATGTTACAGTTCATATTTTTGATGAATTATGCGAGCAAGATAAGCTAGAAATTTTTGACTTAGTTGAAAAAAATATTAAGAACGATAACTACGTTAGCACTGCATTTTTGACTGGCTTTATTGAGACGATACAAAATCTTTCAAGCAAAGAACAATATAAGAAAATTGAGAAGTATTTTGGCAAAGAAACTTTATCGATTGCAAATGAGCTAATAGAATTTTTGGGCATATAAGCTTTTATAAAAACATTTAATTTTAATCATCAAGCACAGATATCCCACTTGGGCAAATTTTTGCAAGTGGGTTGTTATACTCTTGGTGGCATTTTTCGCACTTTATGACGCCTAGTTCTGCGCTTGCTTGCTCAGCATTATAGCAATGCGGACAAACTATGTAGCCATCTGCTTGTGTATCTACTCCGATAGCTTTGATACTTGAGTCTTGATAGTCGTTAAAGATTTTTCTAAACCACTTTTTTGAAAATTGATTTTGCACAATGTGACCAAAACGCTCGCAGTATATTTTCTCTTCTTTTAAACAACCATCAACATAATTGTTCCAAAAATCCTGATAGTTTATAACACTCGGTGCCATGATTATTTCATTATTGTTGTGTCTTATAGTCCAGTCGTTATCTATTTTATCATCCACTATATCAAACAAATCAGCACTAAAATATGCTCCGTATTTATTATCATTACTTATGATCATATATGTGCAACTACACTTATTTTGCATATCTTTTATATTTATCTGAACTATCTCATATAAAACATTTGGTCTCAAATATTTATTAAATTTTTCGTCCAAACATTCTACAATGGGACACAGCCTATTATCAACACCTGCTTTTAGTTTTACTTTCAAATTTATCCTTTTTAGGATCTAGTAATTTTATTACAAACAGCTACTACAATTTTAGACCAAACGTAAAAAATCATATACATCTTTATTTATACCAATAATCTTTGCTGCTTCTTTTATCATTTCAAAATCCTCAACAGACACCTTTATGTCATATTCATATAATTGAACGCATAAATCTTCCAATACAACTCCATACTCACCGTGATCCATATTGATCATCTCATTTTTAATAAAATCTGATATTTTCAAATTTATAAATTTTTCTTCATAGTTATTTAACAATTTAGACAAAATACTATGTATAAATTCTAAATTGTTATCTTTTTTTATCATTATTGTATCTTCCTATTTAATCAAATTAGCACAATTATTTATGTAAAAGCTACATCAACTTGTTTTTCCACTTTGTAAATCCACAAAATATTCCAAGCCATCCATACATTTTATAAACAGCTGTTTTCCTATTATTTTATAATCACATATAATATCTTTAAAATATGTCTCCCATATTTGTGTAGAGCCGATGTAACATATCACACCGCATTCACATATAACAAATACATATTCACCTTCATTTTCAGTAAGAATTTCATAAAACAAAAAAGATAATTTGCTATTAAAAACTATACTTTCCTTTTCTATATTGAAACAAATAAAATTTTGACTAGCACCTATGTAAAGTAAATTTTGTTTTGAGTTAAAACTTATTTGTGGCTTAATCCCATAATCACAACAAGCTATGCCATAAGCTTTATATGTAAATTTAATATATAAAAAGTTATTGTATGTATCATCGCCACAATATATAATATTGCCACCGACATTCTCTTTTAAACTCTCTAATGTTTCTAAAAAGCGAGTTGTAACAAACATAGTATTATTTACCTCTTTTTATAATTACAGTAATTAGTCTATTTTCATCCTAAGCAAATTCTAGTTTTACATCAGTCAACATATTAAAACTTCTTTTTTCTAATATATTTATAAGTCTTTGTATTTTATAAATAAATTTTACCTTGTCTTCATACATCTCCATCGACAAGATATCGTAAATAGTATCTTTTTCTAGTCTATCAAATGCACTTAGCTCGCGAAGCTCAAGCGATGAAATATCAACGGTTGATTTTAGTTTTACTTTCAATTTTATCCCTTAGATTATGTCGTCTCTATAAATTTAATAGCTCTTTTAAGAACAAAATTTAGCCTATCAGCACTTGTCATCGCTTCAAATTTGCCGTCATCTAGCTTCATATAACACCAGCTTTGATCGCTATTTTTTAGATACTCATATCTTGTTTTATTTTCAATATTTATGTTTATTTTAACTAGTTCATTTTCAAAATTTAGCTTAAAATTAGATACTTTGCCTAGTGCTTGAAGGTCGTTTATAGCCTTTAGTCTTAGTTCTATGCCATTTTTAAGTCTGTTTTGCACAACTTCTTTATCAATCTCTATTTTTCTTTGCATAAAATTTTCCAAATACCATGGATCTTTATCTGATAATAAATAATAATATTTACCAAAATCGGACGCTATCTCATTGTATGAATAAATAATAACAAGCTCTCTTTTTGATAGCACCCAAAAAGTCGGCATAAAGTTATCTAAAATTTCAAAATATTTAGAGTCGTAAAAGAAAGGATAACCGTCATCGAGAGGATCAAGAAGATAACTAACATCCATATCCTCAAAATGCAAACCATATACTATATATTTTTTATATAGTTTCAGCTCCTCTCGCTTCTCGTTTATTTTTACGCATCTAACTATCACTTAAGCTCCTCCATTAACTTTCAAATTTGTATCTAGTAGCTCAAGCATACGAAATTTAAATCATTTTTTATCTATATTATGCTTTAAAATTTTAAAACAGACAAATTTCACACTATCATCACTGCAGCTACGGCAAATCCGCCGTCGTGAGTTATACTAAGGCTTCCTTCTTTGATATTAAAATTTGTATAAATTCTTGGGCTAAATTTTATCTTTGGTGCGTTTCTTGCGTCTTTGCTGAGCATAATGTCTAAAAAGCCACACTCTTTGCTGATGCCCACGCCAAGGGCCTTACTAGCTGCTTCTTTGGCCGCCCAAAATCCAGCCAAAGTCGCATCATTTTTTGCTAGCGCGATCTCATCATCACTTAAAAATTTCTTTAAAAAAAGCTCGCCGTGACGAGCCTTAAGTCTTGAAATTCTATCTATCTTAACAATATCGATGCCTATCATTGCACCACAAAATCAGTAAAAAATATGTTTTTGATGTAGCCATCATTTAGCACTTCATTTAGCTTGCCGACGATCTCGTCTTTTAGCCTATCCTTGCCCTTTGCAGTGCTTACTTCTTCGTAAGTTTTAGAAGAGAGCGTTCTTATGATGATATCTCTTAAAAGCGCCTTTTTCTTATCAAGCTCGGCAGTTAGTAGCTCGTCGCTTTGCTCCAAATCGATCTTAGTCTTAAGAAATCTTGATCCATTTTCACTAAGTAAATTTACGACAAACTGATCAAGCGGATATATCGGTCCCATGTTCGAATAGTCGTTGCCACCGCGTTTTGCTTTGTTTTGAGCGGGTGCTGGTTGAGTTTGAGTCTGAGCTGGTGTTTGCGCCATATTTGCCTCTTTTGGCTCGTCTGAACTAAGCATCAAAAACGCCACTAGCCCTCCGATAACTAGTAATAAAACAAATATCGCGATGATGATTATCATCAAAGCGCCATTGCCACCTTTTTTTGCTTTTTTCTCTTCAACTTCTTCAGCCATCTTTCCTCCTTTAAGTTTTGGCTATAATTATACAAGAAATTCGCAAAAATGAGAAAAGATGATACATAAAACCAACGCCGCTAGGCTTTTAGACAAGCTAAAAATAGAGTATGAGATACTTGAATACGAAGTCGATCTAAACGATCTTTCAGCTATTCACGTAGCAGCTAGCACCAAGCAAGATATAAAGCAAATTTACAAAACGATCGTCTGCCAGTGCGAGCCTAAAAATTTTGTCGTTGCCTGCTTGCAAGGCGATCTGGAGCTTGATCTAAAAGCACTTGCTCATGCATGCGGAGCCAAGCGCTGCGAGCTTATAAATTTAAAAGATCTAGAAAAGATCACCGGCTACATCAGGGGCGGCTGCTCGCCACTTGCTATGAAAAAGCACTTTGCCACATTCATCGATGAGCGAGCAAAAGAGCAAGAATACGTGCTAGTAAGCGCTGGAGTAAGAGGCAAGCAGATAAAGATAGCTCCAAACGACCTTTTAAAGGCTTGTGAGGCGAGTTACGCTGATATCGCCAGGCTAGCTCTTTAAAAACTCTATAAATTTAAACTTCTCACCTAAAAACTCAGGCGAGAGTAGAAATTTTGCCTGTTTGGTGACATTTTCATAGGCTTGCTTGCTCCCTTTTTCAAGCACCAAAGATAAAATTTCATCCACGCCAAGATCATTAACCAAAGCATCATTTTGTTTTTTAAATTTAAGCATCAAAAAGCCAGCCAGAGAGAAAGCCTCTTTTACCTGCTTAAAACAAAGACTATAAGTTAGATCAGAGCTTTTAAAAAACGGTGCAAGATCAGAAATTTCAAACAAAGAAAAAACTTGATGATCTTTAAAAACTCTTAGGCTAAACTCATTTTTTGGCTCAAATTCGCCGTAGTCAAAGCTTAAAAATCTCACCTTTTTAGCCGCATTTGCAAGCTGGAGCGCAAATTTAGCGTAGCTAGTTGATATCTCGCCCCTTTTTATGCCAAATTTCTTTGCAAGGGCTAGCAAATTTTGATCTGCCTTTTGCCAGTGAAATTTTAAGTCACTATCCACAAAAAGCATATTTTCTCCCTCTACCACCTCGCAGCCAAATGCGTCAAGCAGCTCATTTGAGATGACAAAAATTTCATCAAATTTACACTCATCTAAATTTTCATAGTGTTTTATTTTTATCTCATTACCAAAGCGGTTTTTAAATGTTTCAAGCTGTTTTTTGCGTAAAATTTCATGAGGTTCTATGATGATAAACTCTAAATTTGACAAAATTTCTGGCTCAAGTGTAAAGACACCTTGCACGAAATCAGCCAGCATATCGCCTGAGTTTGCACCGATCTCCACGACCTTGCATGAGCTAGAAATTTCGCCATTTTTAAGTAGCTTTATAAAATGGTTTGCAAGGCAGGCGCCAAAGAGGTAGCCAACGCTTACATTTGTGTAAAAGTCGCCCTTTTTGCCGATATCCACGCCAAATTTATAGTAGTTTTCATTGACCCAGATATCAAAAAACTCGCTAAATTTCATAGATCAGGCAGCTTCCAGCCTCTATAAAATGCAAACATCCTGACCGTTATACCAGCAGCAAGCAAAAGCATGGTAAAAAATATGTTGGTAAGGCCCAGATGATAGAGGATAAAGTAGGCAAGCCCCACGCCAAGACTTATCGTGCCGTAAAGTCCGGTGCGCAAAAACCATGGGACTTCATTTAGCAAGATATCTCTTAAGATACCGCCGCCAACGCCGTTAAAAAAGGCGATCATCATGACGCCAAAGATGTTGTAGCCGTACTCGATCGCCACCATCGCACCGACGATAGAGAAGCAGATAACGTCAATCGCATCGGCAAAGATAAAGACAAATTTCTTCTCCAAACCCTCTCTTTTTGTGTGTAAATTTGTGATCCTAGATACGACAAGCATAAAGATGACGACGCCTACTGGCATGTAGTGAGTAAATGAATAAACCGCCCTGCCAACGAGCATATCACGCACGATACCGCCTCCAAGTGCGGTCAAAAATGCAGACAAAAAGACGCCAAGCCAGTCGCACTCCCTTTTAACAGCAAACAAAAAGCCACTAAGCGCAGCTGATGCGATACCAACGTACTCCACAAAAAGTATTAAGCTCATATTTTTTCCTTAAAAATGGGCATTTTATAATGAAATCTCATAAAATTTCATTAATAAATTTTTAAATAATAGTTTATTTTAGGCTATAATAACAAAAATTTTAAATAAGGAAATTTGATGAAAAAAATTCTAACTTTGCTCTTTTTGATCGGCTCATTTTTTGCGTTAAATTTAAACGCTGATGTGATTCAAAATCAAAAATTAAAAAATGCGATAAACATTTTAAACGCTTTTGGCACTAGAAATTTAAAACCAAATACTAAATTTATAGGCATCAAAGCCATCGCTATCATCCCAGATGTGACAAAAGCAGGTGCTATCATCACTGGCTCAAAAGGCAGAGGCGTATTTATCGCTAAAAACGACAATGGCGAGTGGTCAAGCCCATTTTTTGTAAATTACACATCTGGCAGCATCGGCCTTCAGCTAGGATATAGCTCGGCTGATATGATCATTTTGTTTAAAAACTCAGAAGCCTATGCAAGCTTATTTAACGCAAAAGATACGATCAGCCTAAAAGCAGAGGCAACTGGCGGCGTTGGCAACGAAGTGGCGATAGCTAGTGATTTGCCTGAAATTTCAGCATTTGTCGAGGAGCGTGGCAAGACTAGCGGAGCTTTTGTTGGCGTTAGCTTAGACGTGGCAAGACTTAAGATAAACGCACAAGATACAAACGACTACTACGATAGAATGTATGAATTTGAAGATATCTACAACAACAGCCCAAAAGCTAGCAAATACACAATCAAATTTAAAGAGATAATCTCAAAATACTTCTTATAATAACCTCATATCTTGGCTCTTTTAGAAGAGTCAAGCTCTTTTTTACATTTTAAAGATTTTTGAAATTTAGTTTATAAATTTAGCAAGATTATGGCTTAGCCTTTTGCTAAACCATAAATAGTGATACAAAGCGTTTTTTAGGGATTGGAGAAAATTGAGTCATATATTCAAACGCCTCTTCGTAGTCGCCGTCTGTATATTGCGCGACTTGCTCGATAAGCTCATAAAGCTCTTCGTCATCCATCGAGTCAAAGCTGCCTCTATTTTCCAAAACCTCTAACAAAACGGCGTCTAATTCTAGCTCGTCGTAAGTCATTTCGTTCCTTAATTCTGATTTAAAAAATGCGAAACTATACCAAAAGAAGCTTATAAAATACTTTACTTAGAATTTGTAATAAATTTTATGCATTTTTTAGTAGAAAAGTTGTAAAATCTTTACATTCATTATCAATTTTATAGGGATTTTGTGGAAGACTTTGAACTATTTTACAAGCATTTTAACGAGTTTTTAAAAGCTTTTGGTCAAAAAGGCTCTGAGATAAAAGAGCAAATTTTGCGTGTGCTTTTTGCAAGCAAGTCACATCTAAATGCTCAAGAAATTTGTCAAAAAATTTATGAAACTTACAAAAATGAAATTTCAATGACTTCGATATATACATTTTTAAATTTTCTTGAAGAGCACCATCTGGCAAATAGTTTTGAGCAAAATGGTGTTAAAAACTATGAGCTAAATTTAAAATCCTCTCACGATCACTTGATATGTGAAATTTGTGGTAAAGTGGTTGATTTTGAAGATGATATGATAGAGCAAAGACAAGATCAAATTTGTAGCCAAAGATCATTTAGTGCAGAGTCTCATAAGATGATACTTTATGGAATTTGCGGCGATTGTCAAGCTAAAAAATGAGATTTGGTTTTATCATTTCATTTTACTTTTTGATAATGAAAGACAAAAAAATTTCAGATTTGTTTAAGCTACATAATAGATAATACGCCATCAATATAAAAGGAAAATAAAAGGAAACAAATGGATATAAAAACACAAACTTTAGCACAAGTTGCAAGCTATTTTTCGATGATAGCTCACACAAATGGCAGACTAAGAGTAAGAGTTAGCCCAAAGATCAAAGAGCTAAGTAGTAGCGTAAATTTAGCTAGTTTAGATGACATGATAGCTCAGATAAATGGCATAAAAAATGTTAAATTTAACAAGATAATCGGCTCTGTAACGATCGAATACGACCATGAAATTTTCCCTAAAAATCTCTGGGAGGATCTCTTAAAAGGGCAAAATTTAGAAGAAATTTCAGCTAAAGTAAATGAAGTAGCAAGAGAAGTAAAATATGCTTAATGAGCTTTTAAACGCCTCTTATACGAGCGAGAAAAACGCACTTAGGCTATATGAAAGTTTAAATTCATTTGGTGAAGTATTTGATCAAATCGCAAGTGTGAGAAAAAATGCTATCATCTTGATAGAGAAATTTGCAAGTGCGCATGAGCATGAGATTGTTTGCGAAAATGAAGCTATCTTTTTGCCAGCAAAAAATAGAGAAGATGCACTGATAGAGGCACTAAACTATGAAAATGAGCTAAACAAAATGTATGAGAAATTTTGTGAAAGCTTAGACGATGAGGAGCTAAAAGATCTATTTTTTAGACTTTGGGCTACTTCAAATAATGAATATATCGCCTCTTTAAAGCACTGCTTAAAAGAAATTTATAGCGGAGCTAAGGCAAAAAATGAGCTAAATTTAAATGAAATTTCACAAAATTTTGAGCAAAATGGCATAACAAACATTTTGCAAAGCTATCAAAATGACTTTAATGAGATAACTAAAAGCTTGCAAAATATCGCAAGTGGTAAGGCTGATAAAAGCGAGTTGGCAAAGATCACAAACAACCCAAATTTCTCGTTTTTTAGCGGGCTTGCACTTGGGGCATTAGGCATTTCAGTAGTTAGCAAAAATTTAAATAAGGACGAAGAAGATGAATAATTTACAAAATCAAACAAAGAAAGGATTTAAAATGGCATTACCATTTTTAGCAGGTTTAGCAGTAGGCGGTTTAGCAGTAGTTGCTTGGAGTAAAAGAGATAAGATCAAAGAGTGTGCAAAAGACGGCTTAGACAAAGGCAAAGAGGCTGCAAAAGATCTTTACAAAAAAGGCAAAAATGTCGCAAAAGATGCAAAAGACTTCATGGTTAAAGAAGAGAAAAAAGCAAAACGCGGCGCTAAAAAAGTAGAAAAAGAGGTTGAAAAAGTGGTTAAAAAAGCAAGAAAACCACGCGCCAAAAAGCCAGCAGCTCCAAAAACTATCACACCAAACGATATAGCTTAAGGATAGAGAATGCAAGAAAATAATCTTTTTACGCTTTCAAATACAAGGCTTCCGTTTGATCACTTCATCAGCGGAGCCTTAATCGCTGGCATGGGTGCGGCTGCACTTGGCTTTAACGACTATCTAAACAACAGAGCAACTAAAAAAGATGTCGCTAAGAAGATAGTAAAATATGCTGTAACTGGCGGTTTTGTAGGTGCTGTTGGCATTCACGCTTCAAATTTGATAGCGCAAAAAAAATATCTAAACGCAGCAGCTTTCACAGCAGCTGGCATCGGCGGTCTTTTGATAGCTGAAGAACTAATAAAATTGGAGAGTAAATAATGAATAACCCTTATATTAATGAAGAAAACGCAAACGAAGTAGCAGCAAATAACACAGCAGCAACTCAGCCAAGTGCAGTTGATAATGCAATAAACAATGCAGCTCAAAATTTACCATTTGTACCTGAAAATTTTAACGCAGCTGGCTTTGTAAAAGGCCTACTTTTAGGCGGCATAGCAGCTTATGTGCTAACTAATCCAAAAGCACAAGAGTGCGTATTTAAAGCGATCATTAAAGGTGGCGAACTAATAAACGCTGGCATAGAAGAACTAAAAGAGCGTTTTGAAGATGTCAAAGCTGAACTTGACTCACAAAAATAAGGTCACTCTAGCTCACAAGAGCAAAAACAGAGCGAGGTTTATTTGCGAGAGCCTAAACGCTAGAAGCGATGTCAGCGCTATCGAGGCTGCAATCTCAGAGCGAACCGATGCAAAAAGCGTGCGTGTAAATAAATACGCAAAAAGCATCGTCGTCGAGTTTGATAAGAGCTATGAGAAAATTTTAGATTTTATAAAAAGCTATGATTTTCCAACCAAGCCAAAAGATGAGAGCCTGCCTAGCAAAGCAAATATCTACAAAGCTGCTGCTGCACTTGGTGTAACGCCGTTTATGAGTAACAAAACTCTAAAATCAGCCGTAACTCTTTACGCAACAGCTCCAAATTTAATAGAAGGTGCAAAAGAGCTAAGGCACGAGGGCATCACCTCAAAAGTGCTTGAGGCAACAGCTATTGGCACTAGCCTTGCGATGGGCGATCATTTGGCTGCAAATAGCACAAATTTGATGATAAATATCGGCGAATACATGGAAGAAAGTGCTAGCCACAGAAGCGATGATCTCATAAAAGAGCTAGCCAAACCAAACATCGAAGAGGTCTGGGTCGAGCGAAATTTAAACGGTGAAAAGACGCTTGAAAAGGTAAAAACCGAAAATTTAAAAAAAGGTGACATCGTAGTAGTCGGAGCTGGCGAGACGATAGGCGTTGATGGCTACATCGTCGAGGGTAATGCTGATGTCAATCAAGTCTCAATGACTGGAGAGGCAGAGCCCGTGGCAAAAGCTAGAGGCGACCGCGTCATAAGTGGCACTGTTGTCGATGAGGGCAGGATCAAAATTTGGGCTGAAAATGTAGGTAGCGACACCGCAACCGCAAGGATCAAAGAGTACATCCAAACTTCACTTAATGAAAAATCAGCCATCGGCGTAAAAGCTCTAAAACTAGCTGATAAGCTAGTGCCAGTCACACTCTCTCTTGCTGGGCTTTCGTATGTTATAAATAAAAATATGAACAGCGTTGCAAGCGTGCTTCAAGCTGATTACTCTTGCGCGCTTAAGCTTGCTACACCAGTTGCTTTTAAGTCAAGCATCTCAAAAGCCGGCAGAAACGGCATCCTCATAAAAGGTGCAAAGGCGATCGAGGCTCTAAGCTCGGTTGATACATTTGTCTTTGACAAAACCGGCACTCTAACTCATGGACGCCTAAGCGTGGTTGAAATTTACTCTTTTAAAGATGGATTTTCAGAGGCTGATATCTTAAATTTAACAGCAAGTGCCGAGGAGCACTACTTCCACCCAGTGGCTGAAGCGATAGTTGAGGCTGCAAACAAGCGTGGATTTAGCCACATTCACCACGACGAGGTCGAATTTATCGTGGCTCACGGTGTAAAAACAGCGATGCATGGCAAAGAGGTGGTCATCGGCAGTAGGCACTTCTTAGAAGATGATGAGATGATAAGTTTTAAAGCTCACGAAGCGCTTATAAATAAGGCTTTGCAAAGCGGACTAACCTTGCTTTACGTAGGATACGACAAAGAGCTTGTTGGCGTAATAGCCATGAAAGATGATATGAGAGCAAACGCTAAAGATATGGTGGCAAAACTACGAAATCTTGGCGTAAAAGAGATAGTTATGCTAAGTGGCGACATAAAGAGCAAAGCTGAAGAGGTAGCGCGCGAGCTGGGGCTTGATAGGGTCTATGCTGAGTGCTTGCCAACGGACAAAGCAGCGATCATCGAAGAGCTAAAAAATGAAGGCAAAAAGGTCGCCTTTGTCGGAGATGGCATAAATGACGCGCCAAGTCTAACAAAAGCAAATGTTGGCATAAGCATGCACAAAGGTGCAGATATCGCTAAAGCAACGGCTGATATAAGCCTTTTAAAAGATGACATTATGAGCGTGGCGCTTGCAAAAGAGCTCGCAAATAAGACGATGAAGCTAATAAGCTCAAATTTCCGCTCAACCGTTGGCGTAAATACAGCCATACTAAGTGCCGCAACGCTTGGCATGCTAAATCCAATAGCAACTGCTATGCTTCACAATGGCACGACGATCTGGCTTCTGCTCAACTCAATGAAGGGCGTGAAGATCAAGTCAAAATAAATTTGAAAGGATAGATGGTGTTTGAGAATTTCTTAAACTTTTTAAACGGCAAAATGGATGTAGCCAACGACTTTTTATATGGATATTTTTTGGTTATCATCCTTGTAGCTTCAGGAATTTACTTTAGCTATCTTACCCGTTTTGTGCAGTTTAGGATGTTCTTTGAAGCTTGCAGAGTTCTGGTAGAAAAAAAGGACAAGTATAACAAGCACCATCTAACACCATTTCAAGTGCTGATGATCTCGACTGCTTCACGCGTTGGTATCGGCAACATCGCTGGAATTTCAGCTGCCATCGTCGCAGGTGGTCCAGGAGCACTTTTTTGGATGTGTTTGATGGCGTTTTTAGGCTCAGCTTCAGCCTTTATCGAGAGTACTTTGGCTCAAATTTATAAAACAAAAGATGTCTTTGGCTTTAAAGGCGGTCCGGCTTACTACATCAAAAATGGGCTTGGCATAAAGTGGCTTGGCTCTTTGTTTGCTATCATCCTCATCATCACCTATGCATACGGCTTTAACGGGCTTCAAAGCTACACCATGACCTCTGCCTTTGAAATTTACTACGACCAAGCAGGCAGCAACATCACCTTTGCGCAAAGTGGCTTGCCTATTGGCATCGGACTTATCCTTACAGCATTTACGGCTGTGATGTTTTTTAGCAAGAGCCACATCATCGGCAAAGTTAGCTCATATATAGTGCCTTTCATGGCGCTTACTTACATCTTGCTAGCTATCATCGCGATCGTTTTAAATTTCAAAGAAATTCCAGCCGTTATCAAGATGATCATAGAAAGTGCATTTGATTTTAAAGCGATATTTGGCGGTTTTGCTGGAAGCGTGATCGTGATAGGCATAAAAAGAGGCCTTTTCTCAAACGAAGCTGGCATGGGCTCAGCGCCAAATGCAGCGGCTGCGGCGCACACAAGCCACCCAGTCAAACAAGGACTAGTGCAAGCAATGGCGGTCTTTATCGATATGACGATATGCATCGCCTCTGGTATGATCGTGCTTTTTTCTCAAGCATATCTTACAAAACAAACTGGCGTAAGTGGCGAAGTGCTAACCGCCCTACCTCTCGTTCAAGCAGCGATGAAAGAGTATTTTGGCGACTTTGGGCTACACTTTACGACCCTTGCAGTAGTGCTATTTGCCATCACATCGCTCATTGGCAACTACTACTACGCCCAGGCAAATATGAAATTTCTAACAAAAAGTAAAAATTTAACGCTAGCATTTAAGATCACAGCAGTGATTATGATATTTATAGGCGCTCAGATGAACTTAAAACTAGCTTGGAATATCGCTGATATCACGATGGCAGCTATGGCTACGATAAATATCATCGCTATTTTCTTACTATCAAAAGTGGTGATAATAGCAATAAAAGACTACGAAGCTCAAAGAAAAGCTGGTAAAAATCCAGAATTTGACCCAGAGAGTCTAGGCATCAAAAACACAAGCTGCTGGGGCAAAAACTAAAGGAGAAAATTTGGGAAAAGATATAAAGATAAGCGGCAAACTACTAGATCTAAACACTCATAGACAAGTAGCAAAGGTCGGCATGAGCGTCACTTTGGCATCTGTTTGCCTAAGCGCACTTTTTATGAAAAATAGATCTGTTAAAAAATTCCACGTAGCTTCTGGCATCGCATTTACATGCTTTGCGCTTTACCACGCTGGACTTTACGATAACGGCATCTTCAAAAAGATGATCGTAAAAGCAAAAACCGCTTCAAAAAAGGTATAAAATGAGACTAAGCGACGCTGAAATTTTAGACTACATAAACGAGGACCTACCCTACTTTGACCTCACAACGTCGCTTCAAGATATCGATAAAAAAGCCTCGCTTGAAATTTACTCGCGTGATGAAATTTGCGTTAGCTGCGTAGATGTGGCAGCAAGCATAGCAAGGCTACTTGGCTGCGAGAGCGAAATTTTTGTCAAAAACTCTCAAATTTGCAAGGCTAGCGATGTGATCATAAAAATTTATGGTAGCTACAAAGATGTGCATAAGGCTTGGAAACTAGCCCAAGTCGCACTAGAATATGCTAGCGCCATCGCAACCTACACAAATAAAATGTCAAAAGCTGCAAAAAGCATCAATGAAAAATGTGAGGTTTTAGCAACCAGAAAGAGCTTCCCATTTGCAAAGAAATTTTGCGTAAAAGCCGTGCTTGAAGGCGGTGGCGGTATGCACAGACTTGGACTTAGCGACAGTGTTCTTTTCTTTAAAAACCACATAAAAGTCTACGCTAGCTTTGATGAATTTCTATCACATTTGCCAGAATTTAAAGCCAAACTGGTCGAGCGAAAGATCTGCGTCGAGGCTGAAAATTTAGATGAGGCGAGTAAGCTTTTGAAAGCAAAATGCGACGTCGTGCAGTGTGATAAATTTAGCCCAGAGCTTATCAAAAACGTGCTAACCTTAAGAGATGAAATTTCACCAAATACTATGATACTAGCAGCTGGCGGCGTAAATTTGTCAAATGCAAAAGATTATGCAAATGCCGATGCGATAGTCACTTCTGCAATGTACTCAAAAGGCGTTGCCGACATCAGCGCAAGACTTGAAATTTTGTAAAATTTTACAAATAAAAATACATATAATTTTATATATCAAATAATAAATATCTCTAAAATTTTAAAATTTATGAACAAACATACCATATCGCTAAATTTAAACTTACTAGAGTTTTAATTTGCATGCAGTGCAAAGCACTGAGGCATGCCACTTCTAACGTGCGAGTGGATTAGGGGATTTAAAAAGGAGGATAAGGGGACGGCCTCGTAACTCGAGTCCCCTTGTCTCCCCTTTTGAATAAAAAAGAGCTTAAAAATTAAAGTCTATATTTTAAAAGTAGAAATTTATTATTTTGCAAATTTTAAAATCTTACTCACTCGCCTTAGCAACTTACTAAATTTAGGGCTCATAAATATTTGCCACTGATATGCTCGCTCATAAATTTTAAAATATACAAATTCCAACCCAGTCTAAACCAGGTTGGAGTTTATTAAATTCAGTAGTTTGCATTAAACAAATTTGAGTTTGTTTATTAAGAAGTTAAAACCTCTTCTTCCTAACCTCTTCAACTATGGCTTTAGCCATCTCATCTACTTCTGATGTGACTGAGTTTGCTTGGTTGGCTATTACAACATTCTCTTTTGTTAGGTGATCTATTTGAGCAACTGATTGATTTATCATATTGATGCCTTCACTTTGCTCTTTGATTGATTCACTCATCTCATTTATTGATTGAGCTAATACATTTGTATTAGCTTCTATCTCACCAAGTGATTTTTGAGTTCTCTCTGCTAGTTTTCTAACTTCATCAGCAACAACTGCAAATCCTCTGCCGTGTTCTCCTGCACGTGCTGCTTCTATTGCAGCATTAAGAGCTAGAAGGTTTGTTTGATCTGCTATATCTCTAATGATAGTTATGATGTTTTTAATTTCATCACTTTGTCTTATAACATCAGCTGTCTTTTGAGAGATGGCATTCATTGAGCTTGACATTTGCTCAA
>NZ_PPAW01000051.1 GCF_002913225.1 Campylobacter concisus
GGGATATCCCCTTGACCCCTTAATAAGGGTACACTTGTCAAATTATTAAATAAATGCCAGTTTTAAGGAAGCGATTATGCGAATAGTTTTTGCTGCTTATCTTCTGCAGCTTTAAGAGCAATGAATTTCTTGTATTCGTCGGCATTTTCAATAAGTAAATTTATAAAATCATTATCAGTAAAATCATCTCTATTTTTAAAATACTCTTTTAAAAAATCTTGTATGACTTTAGGAACTCTAACACTGCGTCTTACGCTTTGTTCGTGCTTTTTAGGAAATCCCACTTTTTATTCTTTCTTGTGTCGTATAGATCTCAATAAATCGTCAACGTGAATTGTCTTATTTTCGGCTACTTCGCTACGCTCCCAAACTCCTCCCGCATCTAGATACTTCATCAGATCGTAATACTCCGATAAACAATTACCCCGAATAATACTCCTAATCCCTTTTTTGATTTTTGATACTTCTCTTCTTGTAA
>NZ_PPAW01000052.1 GCF_002913225.1 Campylobacter concisus
CAGCATAAAAAACACGTTGGGTGATGCGGGATATTGTAAAAGAGAGTGTATAAACTCTAGCCGTGAAGGCACAGCCATTACAAAAACATCTGTTGAAGCCTCTCCATCAGAGGGAGGCAATAGTTCAAGTAGCGATAATTGTTAGAGGGATATAAAAAATGAAAATAGCTTGATAAGAACAACTGAGAAATGTGACTTCTGGGAGAAGCTTGATGCTGAGCTAACAGCTATCTTAAATAATAGCAGTGAGCATATCACAGCGCCATACCCTATCATACACTAAAATGCTGGACTTATTACTGTTACAGCTACCCCTTCTCAGCTAAAACGCGTTGAAAAATATATAGCTGAGTTGCAAAGAAGACTTAAAAAACAAGTCATCATCGATGTTTCTATCATCGCATTTGATTTAAACAATGAGTATAAACAATGTGTTGATTGGAGTAAATTTGAGCTTGGATTTAAC
>NZ_PPAW01000053.1 GCF_002913225.1 Campylobacter concisus
TGGAAGAGGAGGCCAGCAGCAGGGCGTAGAGCATGGGGGGGGCACCCAGAGCCAGGCCGGCGGCATAGAAGGCGCTGAGCATGGCGGTGATGTGGGCGGTGGTGCTGGCGAAGATGTAGTGGGCATACATATAGGCCAGAAGCAGCAGGGTTACTGCGCCAACCCAGCCCATGCCCATGCCGCCGATGCCGCTTTCCAAGAGTTTGGAGAGCCAGGCAATCCGGCCGAGCTTGTTGAGGAAGGTGGCCATCATCACCAGGGCGGAGAACCAGGTAACGGTGTCCCACGCGCCTTGTTCAGTCAGGACATCCTGCCAGGTAAGCACGCCGCTGAGCAGCAGCAGGGAGAGGCCGAGGAAGGCGGTGGTGGTGGGGTTGACGGCGTAGGCTTTGCCGAAAATCATGGCCGGAATGCCTGCCCACAGCAGCAGCAGGATGGCAA
>NZ_PPAW01000054.1 GCF_002913225.1 Campylobacter concisus
CGATAGGGCGAATTTGAGTTTAATAAATCTTTTATACGAAAAAAGTATAAGCGCCGCGAAAAATACGTTTATCTGAAGTAGTATCGCCGCAACAGCGTCGAATTGCTCGGTTAATTTTACGTATCCCAAAAACGCCATAGCCGGCGGCGCTAGCGTAATGACTAGCGTAGGGACGAATTTGTCGGCTAACTTATCGCAAAAAACTAACCTATAAAATATAACGGCGAAGCAAATAATCCAGAAAAATAACCCCAAACTAAAATAATACCAGATCGCTTGAGATTTGTCGGCGATGATCGGGATTAGCAAGTTGCCCACTACGGGGATAAACCATGCCGGGTTTAGCGTCGCGATAGCTAATTTTTCGTCAATCCAAAAGGAAATTACGTAAAGCGTAAAAATCGTTTGCAAGCCTAAAGCCGCGTAAAAAAGCGAGTAGTATAGTAG
>NZ_PPAW01000055.1 GCF_002913225.1 Campylobacter concisus
ATTCAAGACCTTGAAGACAAAACTCTTGAGCCAAAAGAGGGCGTAAAACTAAGCGCTTCAAATGCGATAGTGCCACATCTTGTGCCAGTCATCGGCGCATTTACTAGCTTCTATTTTAGTGGTCTTGCTGCACTTGAGGGCGATACTCTTAAAAATGCACTTGCAAATCCACTTTCATTTTCAACCTTTAAAGATACTTTTGGCGCAGCTGACTCTGCTACATCGCTATTTCAAGCAGCGCTACTTGCCAGTATGGTGGCTATCGTCATGGGTGTTTGGCGCAAAATTTTTGATGTAAAAGAGGCCCTTCGCACATGGGTAAAGGGCTGGAACACTATGATCATCACAGTTGTTATTTTGCTTCTTGCATGGAGCCTCAGCGAGGTTATCAAATAGCTTGGCCCTTCAGGTTATTTGTTCGATCGCCCTCGTT
>NZ_PPAW01000056.1 GCF_002913225.1 Campylobacter concisus
AGTTTAAGATATGCTATTAAACAGCGTTATTATCGTGTGATTAATCAAAAAAGATTAATATTTCATAACGGATAATTAGTAAAAAGAGTAAAATTATCTTAATTAAGTTTAAATTTAAAAATTAGTTTTTTAAGCTTGGGTTAATTAAATGAAACTGAAATTTAAAAATCTAAAATATAATCCAACCTTTAAATTTAAAAGGATTATTGATGGAAATTTTTATAGTCATAGTTTTGTTTATCGCTTCAGGTTTTGCTTTTATGAAATTTGCCCCTGTTTTTGGCGGCAGACCAGATGCCAAGAGCCAAAAGCTGATAGAGGCTTCGCCAAATTTTAACGGCAAAGTTTTTATAAATTTAGAGCCAACGATTGATATGGTAAAGAAAAGTCCGCAAGCATCTATGTTAAATTACGTCCCTCAAGCACTCTTTCCACCAAAAGGCAAGCTACCAAAGCGCCCTTTGTCAAATTTAAAATTTGACGCAAACGCCCTCAAAAATGGCGAGTTTATCTGGCTTGGGCACGTTAGCCTAATCTGCAAGCTTGATGGCAAGATCATCATCACAGACCCCGTTTTGCACCGAGCATTCCCTCTCCCACTTGGCGGCAAGTCCTTTGCCTACGAGCACGCCATCACCGCTAGCGACTACCCAGAGGTGATCGACATCGCCCTCATCTCGCACGATCACTACGACCATCTTGACTATAAAACAATCCTTGAGCTAAAGGATAGGATAGCCAAATTTCTAGTGCCGCTTGGCGTCAAGGCTCACCTCGTAAAATGGGGCGTGGATGAAGGCAAAATTTACGAGTTTGACTGGTTTGGTGATCTAAAAATAGAAAATTTAAACTTCACTTTTTGCCCCTCAAGGCACTTTAGCGGGCGCACATTTAAAAGAAATACCACGCTTTGGGGTGGCTGGGCGGTAGAGGAGGCTGGCTTTAGCTTTTATTTTAGCGGAGATGGCGGATATGGCAAGCATTTTAAGATGATAAATGAGAAATTTGGCGGATTTGATCTAGTTTTCATAGAAAATGGCGCTTACGGCGATGGCTGGCCTTACGTGCACATGAAGCCAGAGGAGTCAGCGCAAGCGCTAAAAGATCTTGGTGCAAGGCTTGGCGTGCCGGTGCATTGGGGTAAATTTGATCTTTCTTATCACGCTTGGGATGAGCCGATCAAGCGTTTTGAAAAGGCTGCGACAAAACTTGAGATAAACTACGCAACGCCGATGATCGGAGAGGTTTTCACCGTACAAAATCCACCTAGAAAAAAGTGGTGGAATGAAATTTAGGAATAAAATTTGCTCTAAATTTTAAAATCCAAAAGGAAGTGCAGATGAAAATTTCTGAAAATTTATCAAATTTAAAAAATGCCATCGACAAGGCAGCAAAAAACGACCTTGATGCGAGCGCAACTGGAAGCTTTTTGCAAAATTTAGAAAAAGCGAATAAAGAGACAGAGAAGATCTACGAGAAGCTTGAAAAAGAGCTAAAGAGCGACGCGCAGATGTTTAAGCAGTTTGACTTCATGCAGATGATGACAAAGCTTCAATACGGCAACCTAAAATCAAGCGAACGCGAAGAGCTGATAAACAAAATGAGCAAGATCGCTAAGGAAATTTAGCCGTTTAGTGTGGCTTTACGTAGAGCTAAATTTGGCTATTTTGCGTAAATTTATGTGGTTTTTTTTGCTGAGCAAATTTGCTAGAAAATGTAAATTTACTCGCTTGCTAGTTATTAATATCCTCACATTTGCCGCATCTTTTGTTAAGCACCTTGTGTTACCTGAATAAATACACAAAATTCTAGCAAATTTTAAAATTTATGAGCGAGCATATCACGGCTCTAAATTTAGTGGCGAGTGGCTATGAGCCCTAAATTTAGTAGCCTGCTAAGGCGAGTGAATAAGATTTTAAAATTTGCCCAAAGATACAAATTTGAGCTAAGCGGCAAGCGAAGCCAAATTTTAGTAGTCAAATTCTTGCGAGCGAGTGAAAGTTTTAAAATTTGCAAAATAGTAAATTTCTATTTTTAAAATCACGGCTTTAAATTTATAGACTCTTTTTTTCAAAAGGAAGACAAGGGGACTTGAATTTCGCTTCGCGGGCTCGCAACTGCAGGGCAGACACGAAGGCCGTCCCCTTATCCTTTTTTTGAAATCCCCTGTCTGCTTGCAGTTGCAAGACGAAGTCGAAGCAAAGACCCCTCGCACGTTAGAGGTGCATGCGATAGCGCTTTGCGTCGCATGCGGTTATAAACTCTAGTGAATTTTAATTTTGCAAACAGTTTTACTTAAATTCATAAATTTTTACCAAGCAAAATACCAAGATAACTTGCGAGCAGGCAAAGGCTAAGGTTTAAAAATATATTTAAAAAGCCTTTTACAAGTTCGCCTTCTAGTAAAAATTTAACGCTATCAAGGCTAAAGCTTGAAAATGTGGTAAAGCCGCCAAGTATGCCAACGACCAAGAAAACCCTCACGCTTTGGCTTAAATTTAGACAATATAAAACGCCGATAATGAAGCTGCCAAGCACATTTACGCCAAGCGTGGCTAGGGGAAAGTGGCTAAATTTTAGCAGCTCCCCAGCTAAAAACCTGCACCCAGCTCCGATAAAGCCTCCAAGCCCAGCAAAAAGCAAATTTACAAGCATTAGTGACAGATGCTTGCAAAGCTAAAACCGCGCTTTGTAAGCTCCTCGATGTCCTTGCTTGCCTTCTCGCCCTTTGCGGTGAGGTAGTCGCCTATCACGATCGCGTCTGCGCCATTTTCAAAGATCTCATACTGCCTCTCACCCAAAATCTTCTCCCTGCCGCCAGCTATCATGACCCTAGTTTCTGGCAGTGCGCTTTTGGTTTCGCGCACGATTTTTAGGGCTTCATCCGCGCTAAGAGGTGGCTGATCAAGCCTTAGTGCGTCACTTTTTATGAAAAAATTTATAGGCGATGAAAACGGCTCAAGCTCCTTTAGGCTCGCCCTAAAGCTCATCCTGTCGGCCTCGCTCTCGCCAACGCCGTAAATGCCGCCAGTGCAAAGCATGAGCCCAGCCCTTTTTGCGTCTAAATTTGTCTGATATCTCTCGTCCCAAGAGTGGGTTGTACAGATTTTTGAGAAAAACTCACGGCTAGTTTCTAGGTTGTGGTTATAGCTAAAAACGCCAGCATTTTTGAGCTCGCAAAGCTGATCGTAAGTCGCCATGCCGTTACATGCGATGAGCATCAAATTTGGTACTTCTTTATGCACGGCTCTTGCTAAAGAGGCGATGTAGTCGGTCTTTTTGTCATTTAGTCTGGCGCCACTTGTGACTAAACAAAAGCCAAGAGCATGGTTTTTATATGCCATTTTGGCCTCGTCCACCACCTGCTGCACGCTTTTTTCTTTAAATTTAGTGATATCAGCGCCAGCTTTGGCACTTTGCGTGCAATAAGCGCAGTCTTCGCCGCAGTTTCCCTGAGTGACGGAGCATATCGCACAAAGCATAATCGTTTTCATTTTTTGTCCTTTTTGGGGAGCATTATAGCTTTGGTAGGTTTAAAATTTAAGTAGAGCGGCTTGTAAATTTACGAAAAACAGGCAAATTTTAAAATTAGAGCTGGCATATCACGGCTCTAAATTTAGTGCTAAACAAAGTGCAGCCTAAATTTATTAGTCTGCTAAGGCGAGCGAGTAAGATTTTAAAATTTACAAATTTGCCTTGTGAAGTAAGATAAGTGTCAAGTAAATTTTAAAATTTCATGAGCGAGTAATTTCGGCTCTGATTTTAGTGGCAAGCTTTGCGAGACCTAAAATCAGTAGTCAACTCTTGCGAGTGAGTGAAATTTTAAAATTTGCCTAAAACCATCAAATTTACCGCAAGTCTGGCACAAACTTAAATTTACAGCATCACTTTTTCTTATAAATTTCCGCCCTTTCTTTTAAAAGCCCTGTTTTTAAATTTGGCAAAGCACTAAGCTCGTCGAAAAGTCCAAAAAGTGCATGTTGTGGCGGCAGGCTGAGGTGAGTTAGGGATTTTAGAGATAAGATGGGCGAGTAGTCCTTGCTCTTTATCCTAGCCACCAAGATCACAAGGCTCGTAAGTCCTGGCATCTGGCGTAAAAACTCTAGGCTATCTATGTGGATAAATTTAGGCGAAAGTCCGTCGCCACTGATCTCTAAGCTCTTTAAATTTTGCAAATTTGAAAACTCAGAGTAGTCGCTTATCTTTTGAAAATTCTCCACGGCTAGGCTTTCAAGCGCGACAAGTTTAGCGACCGGTGCTATGCTTTTTACGTTAGCTCCTGATCCGATAAAAAGGCACTTTAGACTAGAAAGATCAGCCAGCGCGTCGAGGCTCTCATACGAGCCCCATTTTATGTGAAGGCTCTTTAAATTTCTTTGGCAGCACACCGCGTCAAAGAGCTTCTGAGGCATTTTAGTGCAAAAGTTAAGCTCATCAAATGCCTCTTGCTCGCTTCTTAAAAAGTCGCACCACTCATCAAGCACTACTCTTTTTTGCTTGGCGGTTTTATACTGCGGCGTGAAGCTGTCGCCTAGCTGCGTGCAGTTTATCACAAGGCTCTTTTGCCCTTTATACTGGCTAACTTCTACGATAGTTTCAGGCATTTAAAGTCCAAATTTATAAAAGCCAAATTTAGGCTCAAAAGCTCAAATTTGGCCAGAAGTTTTTAGTTTTCAGAAACTAACGTCTTTTTCTTGCACTTTGTGCACTCTATAAATGTGCCTTTTTTTAGCTCTTTTTTGATCATATCGCCGCCGCACTCGTCACATTTTTGCGCGACTGGCTCGTAGTTTGAGATGAAGTCGCATTTTGGATAGTTGGCACATCCATAAAATTTACCGCGTCTGCTAAATCTCTCAACGATCTCGCCGCCACATTTTGGACATGGCACGTCAAGTTTTTTAAGCTCACGTTTTGGCTTAGCTACCGCAGTAGTGCCGGTTTCTGTGCTCTTTTCATTATCTTTTGCAACGTTTCTTGAGTATTTGCATTTTGGGAAATTTGAACAAGCGATAAACTCGCCGTATCTGCCCTTTCTAAGCACTAGCTCGCTTCCGCACTCTGGGCACTTCTCGCCGATCGGAGTGGCTGTTTTTAGGCTTTTTATGCCAGTTTTGCCAGCGCTTATTTTTTCCATAAATGGATAGTAAAAGTCGCTTAGCACCTTTTGCCAGTCAGCCTTGTCAAGTGCGATCTCATCGAGTTTTTCTTCAAGATGTGATGTAAATTCGCTATCGACGATGTTGCTAAAGTGCTCCTCCAAAACGCCTATCATGCTAAATGCGATCTCGTTTGGTATGAGCTGCTTTTTCTCGATCCTTACGTAGTCTCTTGATGTTAGCAGCGAGATGGTCGGTGCGTAGGTGCTTGGGCGGCCGATGCCAAGGCTTTCTAGCTTTTTAACAAGGCCAGCCTCAGAGTACCTAGCTGGTGGCTCGGTGAAGTTTTGCGTGCTTTTTATGCTTTGCAAACTCATCTCATCGCCTTTTTTTAAATTTGGCAAAATTTTATCCTTATCAAGCTCGCCATAAACCTTGTAAAAGCCGTCAAATAGTACCTTTCTGCCACTTATCTTAAACTCGCCTTTTTCGCTTGCGACATAGATGTTTTGCGTTTGGCTCACACATGCGCTCATTTGGCAGGCTAAAAATCTATTGTAGATGAGCGTGTAGAGTTTGAGCGCGTCTTTATCTAAAAATTTAGCTGCGATTTGCGGTGTGAAGTTTAAATTTGTAGGGCGGATCGCTTCGTGGGCTTCTTGTGCGCCTTTTGAGCTTGTCGTGTAGCTTATCGCTTTGGCTGGCAGATACTCTTTGCCGTAGTTTTGCAGGATGTGCTCTCTAGCTGCCGCGACGGCCTCTTTGGCTAAATTTAAGCTGTCTGTTCTCATGTAAGTGATCGCACCCATGAAGCCCTCGTTTGTTTGCACGCCCTCATAGAGGCTTTGCGCGATCATCATCGTCTTTTTCGGACTAAAGCCAAGGCGGTTGCTCGCACTTTGCTGAAGGGTCGAGGTCATAAATGGCGGACTTGGCTGGATCTTTCTATCCTTGCTCTCGATCTCACGGACGCTAAATTTCTCATTTTGTAAATTTTCAATAATGTATTTTGCGCGGTCTGGGTTTTGGATGGTTAGCTTTTCGATCTTTTGATTTTCAAATTTAACTAGCTCAGCGTCTAGGTCTTTTTTAAAAATGGTGTCGATAGTGTAGTATTCAACCGGTTTAAACGCCTGAATTTCACGCTCTCTATCGACTATTATTTTTAGTGCTGCACTTTGCACACGGCCAGCGCTTAGCCCTTTTTGTATCTTTAAATTTAAAAGCGGGCTTAGCTTATAGCCCACGATGCGGTCTAGTAAGCGCCTTGTTTGCTGGGCATTGACGCTATTCATATCGACATGTCTTGGGCTTTTTAGAGCGTTTTGTATGGCGCTTTTGGTGATCTCGTGAAAGACGATGCGAGGCAGGCTGGTTGGCTCCTTGCCGATGGCATTTGCGATGTGAAATGCGATCGCCTCACCCTCTCTATCCTCATCGGTCGCGAGATAAATTTCATCTGCACCCTTAGCAAGCTCTTTTATCTCTTTTACGATGGCGGAGTGATCGCTGCTGATGCGATACTCTGGGGTAAATTTATCATCCTCTATCTTGATGCCAAAGCTCGTTTTTGGCAGGTCTCTGATGTGGCCTTTTGAGGCGATGACGTTATAGCTTTTGTCTAAGAAATTTTTGATAGTCTTTGCTTTTGCGGGAGATTCCACGATGATTAAGCTTTTCATTTATATATAGCCTTTAATTTTTTTGGCGTAATTGTAGCAGAAATAAAATCGATTGAAACCATAAAATCTCTTTAAGTGCTTTTAAATGTAATTACAATATGATTACACAAAAGGAGCAAACGCATGATAACTAATTTAATCCAAATAGGAAATTCTCAAGGCATAAGGCTTCCAAAAGCTGTTATAGAGCAGTTTGGATTTAAAAAAATTTCTCTTGAAATTTTAAAAGATGGCATATTTTTAAGACCAGTAAAACAAAGCAATATAAACGAGTGGGATACTTTAGAGCTTAGAAAACTAGCACAAAGTGAAAAAATAGATAGTGGGTTTGAAGCTACCGACATAAGCGATAAAGAGTGGCAGTGGTGATGAGCAGATATGAAATTTGGTTTATAAGCCTTGATCCAACGATAGGAGCCGAGATACAAAAAACTAGACCTTGTGTAATTGTTTCACCACCTCAACTTGACTATCTACAAACTAGGTTAATTGCACCCATTACCAGCAAAGGTTTTGATGCACCTTATAGGGTAAATTTCAAGTTGCTAGATAAAGAAGCAAAAATACTTTGCGATCAGATAAGATGTGTAAGTGTTGATAGATTTGTTTCAAAAGTTGGCGAGTTAGAGGGCGAACAGGTCGAAGAGTTAAAAGAAATTTTACATCAAATGTTTTTATGATATAAATTTTTTACTTCATCTATAAACTTTTTTAAAAACCGATCGATATAGTTTTCGTGCGACATGAAGTCGTAACTAAAAAATTAAAAGGATTTACAATGAGTTTTCGTATTAACACAAACGTAAACGCACTTAACACACACGCTAACGCAGTTAGCAACAACACTGACCTATCTAAGTCACTAGGTAAACTTAGCTCAGGTCTTCGTATCCAAACAGCTGCAGATGACGCTTCAGGTCTATCTATCGCAGATAGCTTAAGAAGCCAAGCTTCAGCTCTAGGTCAAGCTATTGCAAATGGTAATGATGCTATTGGTATCATTCAAGTTGCCGACAAAGCTATGGACGAGCAGTTAAAAGTTCTTGACACTATCAAAGCTAAAGCTACTCAATCAGCTCAAGACGGCCAAACAACTCAATCACGCCAAGCGTTGCAAGCTGATATCGTTCGTCTAATGGAAGAGCTTGACAATATCGGCAACACTACTTCATTTAACGGTCAGCAACTACTAAACGGAACATTCTCTAATAAAGAGTTCCAAATAGGTGCTTACTCAAACCAAACTGTTAAAGCAAGTATTGGTGCGACTACATCTGATAAGATCGGTCTTACACGTTTTGAGAGTTCAAAACTACTTACAGTTGGTGCAGCTGGTGCAGTTAGTATCACATTCCTTAACGTAGATGGTGTAAATAACGTAAAAGCTCAAGCTGCTACTCTCTCGTTTGGTCTTGGTAAAGGTGTAGGCGCTCTAGCAGAGAACATCAACAAAGTTGCAAAAGAAACTGGCGTTCGTGCTACTTATGATGTTACTTGGGTAGGAAACAAAGCTATCGCTGCTGGCGAGATGAAAGATTTAGAGATAAATGGCGTTAAAATAGGCGACATTAGCATTAAAGCAAATGACGAAAATGGCGCACTTATAAATGCTATCAATGCTGTTAAAGACCAAACTGGCGTAACAGCTTCACTTGACAAAGGCAAGCTAGTGCTTACATCAGTAGATGGTCGCGCTATACAAGCTAAATCAACAGCAGATGCAGCAACAGCTGCAAACAATATGTCTGCTATCTTTGGTTATGCTGCCGAAGGTAAAGATGCGGTATCATTTGGAACAGCACTATCTACTATGTTTATCGGAAGACTAAACCTAGTAAAACTTGATGGACGTGACATTAAGATGGATACTGGCAACATCGGTAGTAAATTATCAGTGGCTTTTAGTGCTACTAAAACTGGTAGTAACGGTGGCGCTCAAGCATCTGTTTCTTTGCGTGAGATCAAAGGTCAGATAGATAAAACTCTAGCTGCTGCTATGGGCTTTACAAGGATGAACAATAGTGGTGCTATGACATCTAACCAAAGTGCTGGTGTTATGACACTTCGCGGTGCGATGGCTGTTATGAGTATCGCTGAGTCAGCTCAAAAAACACTTGACCAAATTCGTTCAGACCTTGGTTCAGTTCAAAACCAACTTCAAGCTACAGTTAATAACATAACTGTAACTCAAGTTAACGTAAAATCAGCAGAATCACAAATCAGAGACGTTGACTTTGCTAGCGAGTCTGCTAACTTCTCAAAACATAACATCCTAGCTCAATCAGGTGCTTATGCTATGAGTCAAGCAAACAGCGTACAGCAAAACGTAATGAAGCTACTACAATAACGTAGCTAGTTAAATTAAGTTTTAAATAGGGCTTTGTTGCAGTAGCAAAGCCTTAATGTGTTAATGCTTTTACAATACGCAAACCCCCAAGCCTCAAAGCCTAGCTTTGGGGCTTTTTAAATTTATAAGCAATAAAATCAATATGTAAAATAGTGTTTTGAATAAAAGCCTTCAAAGATAGAAAAACTTTAAAGGCTTTTTATAAAAATTACTTTGGACTGGGTTTAATGGATGACTAAAAGCCCAGCCTATATCAGGCCAAGCTTTTTAACTTCTTTAAGTAAATTTTTACTAGCTTTCTTTGTAGTTTGTATCTCAGCATCTAAGCCACCAGCTAGAGAGAATATCCAATACTTATGCATCTCGACCCACTCTGCTAGCTTATTTACCTTTTGCATAGCCGTATCACTAGACTCAACTGAAATTTTAGCAAGCTCAAGCTCTTGGTAATATACAGAGATCGACAAGATGTATTCGATATATCGTCTATATTGTTGTCTTCCTACGAAATTTTTGATCTTGTCTATCTTTTTAGTTATAGATAATAGTTTCTTGAAATGCTTCTCGCTAAGCTCGCCTCTATCTCTTATCTCTATCATTTTGTCTATATCTGGAGTAACTTCTAAAAAGACCTCTTCAAGCTTTTGTTTTACCTCTTCTTCAAATTTGATCTTAGCTTGTATAAATTTATAAGCCTGCAAAAGCTCTTTTTTTATAGTCTTTTGGCTAGGCAAACTGATATGAGGTAAATTTATTATATCTTTGCCACGAGTGAGCTCCTCCATGACCTGTATAAAAGGCTTTTCAATGGTGCCTTTTATCATAGCGCCACCTTCTGTACAGTTATAGTTTTTTATACCCTTTTTGTTTGTTGACTCGATGTCTGATTCATATTGGTTTTTAAATTTATCCCAAACATAAGTCGTCCTAACCTCACCCACTCCGCCATAAGCTGTAGTGTATAAATTTTCATCCGCTTGGGCAAACGCATGGCCTGTTGCGTGGCTTTTACCATCTGGTGCAAAGGCTAGGTCTTGACCTACCAAGACTATATTTTTATGACCTAGCGTATAGGCTAGTTGATAGGCCTGATTTGCCGTGCTAAGTCCTATGCCAAGATAGCCGTGTTTGTTTAAACCCATAGCGCGTTCAGCCTGTGGGCGAAATGTAAGAACTAGGCGTCTTGGCAAAATATTTTTTACACTTTGAGGATGTGTTAGCGATGCTACGATAAAGTATGCATCTTTATCTAAATTTCCATTTCTCTTTTTAAAAAAGCTCGATGTTTCTATAACTCTTTCTATAGACGTAACATAGTCTGGCTTTATTCCGTGCTTTGCAAGTATCGGCAAAGAGGCATCTAGGCTGATAACAGTAACATAAGGGGCAAATTTCTTAAGTGTGTCAAGCTGTTTGTCTAAACTCGGCCCAGTAGCTACTATAACAGCCGTATCCATAAGACCTTTTCGTTTTTTTATAAGGTCTTGGTAGACATAGCCCTTTATAAGTTGAGGCAGGTTTTCGGTATTATTTCTCACACCTTGAAGTAGGTCATCTACACTATTTCCATGTGACGTAACAACCTGCGAAATAGCTCTTACAAAAAATTGATTAATTCTATTGTAGTCATCTGCAAATTTATCATAAAAAGGTGTGTGAATATGAAAGTTATATGTCTTAGCATAGACTGAATAAACTTGACCTATCATGAGCTGATAAATTTGCGAATAGGTTGTTAGCTCTGAATAAAATATGATAAGTCTTTCGCTAAGTAACTCTTTTGATAGGTCAATCAAATTTAACGTGATATAAAGTATCTCAAGCTCTGGTTCGACGACTATTATATGTTGGTGAGTTTCATTGTGAAGCAAAGCTTTGTAAAATACGCCGTTGCCAAGTCCATAGAAAAACATCACTGGATAGCGCTTACACTCGGCACCAAGCCCTTCAAGCATATTTTGTATATCGAAAGCTGGCTTTTCATAAAGATAAGATAGAGTTTTTTTGTCTATTATGTTTATATCGATCGGATCTTTGCCGATAAATACTTCATAGTTTTTTTGCTCCCCCAAAGAAAAAAGCCTAGTAGCCAAAATCTCATCTTGAGAAAATAGCGCATTTAGGTTATTTCTAAAAACAGCATTTTCTATTTTATTGACAGTTTGGGCGTATTCTTTTGCCCTCTCTTCACTTTTTTCTTGTGGTGCAACGACACCATCATGAAATTTAATAGCCATTTTTTCTCCTTATAGATCCTCTGTTATTAATCTCTCGCTAAATTTTATATCTCTTTTTGCTTTTTTACCGATCAGCTCTTTTAAAAATTTAGGATGCAGGCCATATCCTGGACGCACACTCCTTATATTTTGTTCGTTAAAAATTTCACCTTTTTTTATATCTGCACTTGCATAAAGCGAGCGTGAAAATCTCCTGTTTAAAACCGCTTTTTCATCTAGCTCGTAGTTTATTTTGCCTAAAAGCTCTTCAGTCTCTCTAACACACTTTGTCATAAGAGCAAATTCGCTCTCATCAAGGCTAAATGCGCTATCAACGCTTTTTACGTTTTTATCAAGTATAAAGTGCTTTTCAATTATCCTGGCGCCCAAACTAACCGCAACAACTGGGGCTGTCACGCCCAAAGTGTGATCTGAAAAGCCCACTTCAACGCCAAATTTCTCTCTCATATCGGCAATAGTTTGTAAATTCATGCCATTTAGCGGTGCTGGATAGCTTGAGGTGCATTTTAAAAGGGCGATATCGCTATTGCCTGTATTTTTGCAAATTTGCACTACCTCTCTTATCTCTTCTTCGTAGGCTATGCCAGTTGAGATGATGATGGGCCTACCTTTTTTGGCCACAAACTCTACAAAATCATAGTCCGTCACTTCAAAGCTTGCGATCTTATAAGCTGGCGGGTTAAACTGCTCTAAAAAGTTGGCATCATCCTTGCAAAATGGACTTGAAAAGCAGACAAGCCCCTCCTCTTTTGCCACTTGAAAAAGCTCAGCATGCCACTCTCTTGGCGTTAGCGCCTCTTGGTAAAGCTCGTAAAAATTTCGCCCGTCCCAAAGTCCGCCCTTTATGACAAAGTCGTCTAGGTGCGAATTTAGAGTCAAACTATCAGGCGTATATGTCTGAAGCTTTATCGCGTCAGCTCCAGCGCGCTTAGCCGCCTTTATCGTATCTACCGCCGTTTTTAGGCTACCGCTGTGATTAGCAGAGAGCTCTGCTATTATAAAGACTTTTTTGTCTGTATCAAAATTTCCTATTTTCATCCGCTAGTCCGTTTCATTTTTAAGCTCAAGATAGCTAAATTCGTCATCTTTTGCGTAGATCCTAAAGCCAAAATTTTCATAAAGTGCGAGCGCTTTTTCGTTGTTATTATAAGCTTTTGCCTTTAATCTGCCAACTTTTAATGTAAAAAAAGCGTAGTCTTTTATGAGATCAAGCAGCTTTTTGCCCACACCTTTTAGCTCTGGGTTTTTATAAACGCCAAATTCGCAACTCTCTTTCGTGATATCAACAAAGCTCACCACTCCGATAAATTCACCCTCGTCTTTTACTAAAAAGTAGATCTTATCTTGAATGCTCTTTAATCTCTCTAAAAAAGCAAAATGCTCCTCTTTGCCAACGCTTTTGTTTTTCATAAATTTGGCTATACGCTCGTCGTTTCGCCACTTTAAGACCATCAGTTTTTGCTCGCCACTAAGCGATGTAAAATTTATAAGCTCAAGCAAATTTCATCTCCCCAATAAGCTTCATATCCATTTTCTTTTAGCCAAGCAAAGATCTCTTTTTGATTATCAGCTACGCAAATGGCTTTAAATTTAGCTCCTAAAACATAAGCTTCATTTACAAGCGAGCTTGCTGTTATGATGAGCATTTTGGCTTCGTTCATGAGCTTTGCTACATTTTTACTATCTACAAAAAGGCTAAAATTTTCGTTTTTACTAGATATCTCTTTTAGAACGCTTAAGTTTTTATTTCCGCTAGTTGTTATGACGGCTGTTTTTAGCTTTTTAAGAAGCAGTTTTTCTGAAATTTTAGCACTTAGTCCTGAGATATCAGTGCCTCCAAGAATGATAGCGTAGTCGTAAATTTTCTCCCTTTTTACCTGCGCTTCTTCATAAAACTCATCTCTAACTAGCAAAAACTCACTCCCGCAAAATACCTCACAGCCTTTTTCTACCAGCCCCTCATATCTTGCCTTTTGCGCATACAAATTTACATTTAAAATGTAGTCTGTAAAATGTTTCTCGTAAGTGTCGTCAAATGATAAAATTTTAACGCCAGTTTTTTCTTTTATAGCTCTTTCATCTTCAAAGCTAAAGCCGTAGTGGTCGATGATAAGAAGCTCAAATTTATTATCTTTGATAAGCTCGCAAAGTTCATCTGTCTCGCCACTTCTTAGGCTAAATTTAGGGTAGTTTATCTCATCAAAAATGTCACCTTCAAGCCTTAAAGATGCAAATGAGATGTTATTAAATTTTTTAGCAAGCAAAAGGTCTCGCCTGATGTGCCCATGCCCTATCTTGCTGCTACTATCAGCGCGCACGAGCGTTTTTAGCAAGGGGAGTCCTTTAAATCCTTTCAATCAAATCTTTCCATTATTTATTAAATAAAGCTTTTTAGCAAACTCAAAATCCTCTAGTGTATCGATGTCGCAGACTAAATTTCTTGGCAGCAAATACGCCTTTGAGTGTGGCGCAAAGATAGCACTGCATTCCAGCCAAGCCTCTTTTTTGCCAAAATAAAATGCCCCAGCGTCATGAAACGCAGGCTCAAGATCTTGCGAGCGTGTCTTTTCAAACTGCGGGTAAAACATGCTAACTCTAGCGTTTTCGTCAAGTTTTATCGCCCTTTGTATAGGAAAATCAAATGCAGTCGCTGAAAATAAAAATTTACACTCCTGCTTTTTAAACTCTCCTGCGGCCTCTTTTAAAATTTCAGCCGTTATTAGCGGTGCTGTGGCATAAAGGCAGCAGACGTCAAAGTCAGAATTTACGCGTCCTATCGCGTCTTTTATCACGTCAGTGCTTGTCGCGTAGTCATCGCTTAGACTCGCATCTCTAGAAAATGGCACGCTAGCTCCAAATTCTCTAGCCACATTTGCGATCATTTCATCATCGGTGCTTACGATCACTTCGTTAAAAACTTTAGAATTTAGCGCAGCCTCAATGCTATATGCGATTAAAGGCTTGCCTAAAAAGTCTTTTATGTTTTTGCCAGGTATTCTCTTACTGCCGCCTCTTGCTGGGATGATGCAGATCATTTTTACTCGCTAAAGCTTTTTAGCACGTCAAAAAGCGTACTTGCAACAAATTTAGCATCATCTACGCTCATTCCGTGATGGCAAGGGATGCTAAGCTCGGAGCTATAAAATTTCTCCGCATTTGGCAGTGAAATTTCGCCAAGTAGTGCTTTATAAAAGCTAAATTTATATGTTGGCTTATAATGCACCTGCACGCCAACGCCCTTTTGCAAGAGTGCTTCAAAAATTTGCTCTTTTTTATCCCAAAATTTCTCATCCAAAAGCACTGGATATAGGTGCCTTGAGCTAGTTGTATTTGCTGGAATTTTTATGATTTTAAAGTATTCACACTCACTAAATTTCTCATCATAAAATTTAGCTATCTCGTTTCTTTTAGCGATAAAGCCGTCCAGTCTTTTTAGCTGGCTAAGCCCCAAAGCGCAGGCCACGTCTGTTATCCTGTAGTTATATCCAAGCAGGCTCATGTCGCTATCCCAAAGCTTTGTTTTAGCGATACCGTGGCTTCTATAAAGCCTTGCTAGCCTTGCAAGCTCATCGTCGTTTGTAGCAAGCGCGCCGCCCTCAAGCGTGGTGATAGGCTTTACAGGGTGAAAGCTAAATATGCTAATATCAGCCTTAACGCCCACTTTGACGCCGTTTTGCACGCTACCAAGGGCGTGAGAGGCGTCGTCTATCACTTTTATACCGTGTTTTTTGGCTAAATTTATGATCTTATCTAGCTCCACTGGATTACCGCCGTAATCAACCGCAGTTATCACCTTTGTTTTTGGAGTGATTAGAGCTGGGATTTTCTCTTCATCGATGTTGCCATTTGCTTTTACGTCGCAAAATTTGACCTGCGCTCCAGCCATCAAAGCTGCATTTGCAGTGGCTGCAAAGGTGATAGGCGTCGTAATCACTTCATCGCCCTCCTTGACGCCAAGGCTAAGATATGCTACGTGCAGGGCCGAAGTGGCTGAGTTCATGGCGATCACGTGCTTTACACCAATATACTTTGCCAGCTCCTCTTCAAAGCTACTAACCTTTTGACCACCTGTTAAGATGTCGTCTCTTAGCGCGTCCGCTACTACTTTGATATCTTCTTCTGTGATCTGCTGGCGGCTGTAAGGTATCATTTAGCATCTCCTATCATCTCAAGAAGACCCGCTCTATCGAGCCAAATTTTATTTGTATTTGAGCTATATTCAAAGTCCTCACTCACTGGTTTGCCCTTTTGATGAAGAGCATTTGTCGAGAAGTCCTGCGCTGTTAAAAACTGAATAGACGGGCTTATCACGTAATAATCATCAAATTCATAAGTTAAATGCGCGTCATCTCTTGATATCATCATCTCATGCATCTTTTCTCCTGGGCGAATACCTATGATCTTGACGCCAAGGTCTGGTGCAAGGGCTTTTGCGAGATCGACCATCGTCATTGACGGGATCTTTGGTATGAAAATTTCACCGCCTTTCATCCTCTCAAAGTTTTTAAGGACGAAATTTACGCCTTGCTCAAGTGTGATCCAAAACCTAGTCATCTTCTCATGCGTGATAGGAAGCTCTTTTTCTCCTTGCGCGATCAGCTTTTTAAAAAGCGGCACGACTGAGCCACGTGAACCAACGACGTTTCCATATCTTACGACGCTAAATCTCGTCTTTTTCTCGCCAACAATGTTGTTTGCAGCGATAAAGAGCTTATCGCTGGCTAGCTTTGTAGCTCCATATAAATTTACAGGGTTGCATGCTTTGTCAGTTGAGAGCGCGATCACTTTGCTAACGCCACACTCCAAAGAGGCATCGATGACGTTTTGAGCGCCGTCAATGTTTGTTTTGATGCACTCCATTGGGTTGTATTCGGCGATTGGCACGTGTTTCATCGCAGCTGCGTGGATGACATAGTCTATGCCGTTCATCGCAGTTCTTAAGCGCTTATAGTCCCTCACATCACCAATGAAAAAACGCATAGCCTTGTCTTTAAACATTTGGGCCATTTCGTATTGCTTTAGCTCGTCGCGTGAGTAGATAACTAGCCTTTTTGGCTTATATTTTTTTAACAAAATTTCGGTGTATTTTTTACCAAAACTTCCCGTTCCACCGGTGATCAATATCGATTTGTTGTTAAACATTTTGCACCTTTTTGCTAGTCATTTTTTGATTTATAAATGGCTAATTTGAATTATTTTTTATAAATTTTTAAGCAAAAGCCGTGCCAAATTTAAAATTTGTTTATCAAAGCTCTGCTCTTTCTAGCTTCTATTTCGTCAAAATTTCGTTATTGTTTAGGGTTTTTATAAAAAGTGGTCGATAAATTTAGCCTTTGCAAAGTCGCAAAGGCATGAAAATTATTTCAAAATTCTAGGCAGCGTGATGCCTTCTTGAGCTTGGTATTTGCCGTTTTTATCAGCATAAGTCACCTCGCAAGGCTCATCACCCTCGATAAATAACACCTGCGCAATGCCCTCATTTGCGTAAATTTTAGCCGGTAGCGGCGTCGTATTTGATATCTCGATCGTGATATGCCCCTTAAATCCGGGCTCAAAAGGCGTAACGTTTACGATGATGCCGCACCTTGCGTATGTGCTCTTGCCAAGGCAGATCGCTAGCACATTATCAGGCATGTTAAAGTACTCGACCGTGCGTGCCAAAGCAAAAGAATTTGGCGGCACTATGCAGACATCACCCTTAAAATCAACCACATTTTTCTCATCAAAATTCTTTGGGTCAACGACGGTTCCGCCGATGTTTGTGAAAATTTTAAACTCATCACCCACGCGGATATCATAGCCGTAGCTAGAAACGCCGTAGCTAACGACGCCACGCCCCACTTGCTCCTCGGCAAATGGCACGATCATGTTCTTTTCAACCGACATTTTCCTTATCCAAGAGTCTGCTTTTAAACCCATTTTTTCTCCTTTTTTGGGCGATTATAACGCTTTGCATCTTTAAAGTAAATTTAATGGCACTTTGCAGTAAAACTAGTATAATTTTGAAAGCGAAATTTCATAAAGGACAAAAATGCAAGAGAGAAACGCAGAAATTTTCACTGGCGAGCGTGCGATGTTTGGCGCAAAGGGACTAAATTTTACTAACTGCATCTTTGAAGATGGCGAGTCACCACTAAAGCACAGCTCAAATTTAAAGCTAAACGAGTGCGTTTTTGCCTACAAGTATCCACTTTGGTACGCAAGCGACATCACGCTAAATGGCGGCTATCTCGAGCCTCTAGCAAGGGCTGGCATGTGGTACAGCAAAAATTTACGCTTCAAAGACGTGCTCATAAATGCACCAAAAAGCTTTAGAAAAAGCTCGAAAATTTCACTAGAAAATGTAAATTTCTCAGACGCTGCCGAGACACTTTGGGGGTGCGCGGACGTGAAGGTAAAAAACGTCTTTGCAAAAGGGGATTACTTCGGGGCAAATAGTGAAAATTTAGAGGTTGATGGGCTAAATTTAGATGGCAACTACTGCTTTGATAGCTGCAAAAACCTTCGTATCACAAACTCAAAGCTCATATCAAAAGACGCCTTTTGGAACTGCGAAAACGTGGTCGCGCAAAACTGCCTCATCTCAGGCGAATACCTAGCTTGGAACGCTAAAAATGTGACGCTCATAAACTGCACGATAAAGAGCTTGCAAGCCCTTTGCTATGTGGAAAATTTAGTCATAAAAGATTGCATTTTTATGGATACTAGTCTTGCTTTTGAGTATTCAAGCCTCGATGTGAGCACAAAAAGCAGCATAAAAAGCGTAAAAAACCCAAAAAGCGGCGTCATAAGAGCCGGCAGGATAGAGGAGATCATCATAGACGGCAGTTTGGTTGATGCAAGCAAGATAAAGATCATCACCGATGAAATTTAGACAAAATTTGAAGGGATAATATGCAAAATGAAAAATTTAGAGCGAAATTTAGTATAAAAAACGATGCTAAATTTAAAAAGCTACTACGCGAAGTCTCGCGCACCGTCTATAAAAAGAATAAATTTGTATTTTTAATGAGGGCGATCGAGCTGCCATTTGCTGCGCTATGTGGAGTAGCTATGATCACGCTTTTTGACATTTCTGGGCACGAGTTAATAGTATATTCTGATATGGACGATGTCTCTACTTTGGCAAGAAATGTAGCCATTGCTCTTTGTGTCGGCATAGTCTTGCTTTATATTTACGCGGCTATTATTAAGCCAGTTTTATTTACTAGAACCATTTACTCAAAAATCGATGTTGAGCGCGAACAAGAGATCGTTATATATGATGATGAGGTCTTGTTTATCACAAAAAATAGCACGGTTCATTTTTCGTTTAGTGCGTTTCTTGGTACTTGCGAAACTGATGATTTTGTAGCTTTGATCTTAAAATAAGGCTCATTCTTATATATCCCAAAAGAGTCACTAAATGAAAAAGCGCAAGAAATTTTGGAATTTCTAAAAGGAAAAATAGGTTAAATTTTTAGGCATTATGGATTAAATTTGCTGGCTATATTCAGACTAAAATCTCTAAAAATATAGAGATAATCCCAGAAGAAATTTGATTTTTTTTGAAAAAACATTTGCTACACAACTCAAATTTTTAAAATCAAAATAGCTCGCGGATAAAAAATCTTACAAATTTCGTAAAATTTAATAACTTTTATCCTAAGAAGTAGTAAAATAGTTACACTTTTTTGATCGGAAATGATATGAAATTTAAAGATTTTAAAGAAAAAAACAGTAGTAACTATGACTTTTTCGCAGCTGATGAGATGAGCTATAAAGAATTTGTACAACTAAGCTTTAAAGAGTTTTTAACAAGCAATAGTGGCTCAAAGTGGCAGCTTGACATAGATGATAAAAGGTTTAACTCATTTCCAAATTTCACCCAAAAACATCAAATTTGCATATCGAATTTAGACTATGAAGATAATGTTTTTCAGTTTAGAATTTGCTCTGAAAACAACGTATCAAGCCTTGGCTACCGCATGTTTACGAGCTTTGATAGCGCGTATAAAGACTTTGTCACAGACGATATCAAGCACTCTGATGAGGTTATGATGAGCCTAAAGCTTGGCGAGCTTAAAGAGTTTCCTTGCATATCAAAATGTGGCTGGTGGATCAAAGATATCTGGCGAGACATGTATCCTATCTTGGACGAGACTAACAGCGAGGACTTTGTGGCTGGCATTATAAAAAACGAATTTACCAAAAAGATGAACGAGATAAACGAATGTCTAAAAAACGCTCAAGATAGCGGCAAGCTTGACGAAGTGATCACCAAACTAAAAGCTAAAATCAGCTGAATTTAGAAATTCCCACCCACAGCACAAGAGCTAGCTGGATATGAAGTAAGTCCGTAGTCAGATGACTCCACGTTATAAAAGTCCAAATTTGCACTTTTGGAGATGATATACTCAAAGCCTTTTTGATTTAGCTCGATCAAAATTTCAAGCTCCGTATCTCTTTTGCAGACTATGCTTTCAAAAAAGTGAGAGAAGAAAGAAATTTTGGCATTTTCTTTTTGTATTGAGTGATTTAACATGAGCTCCATGTTGCTAAAAATTTTAAAGATAGTTTGATTTGTCTCAAATTTACCAAATCTAGCATAATAATTTTGCAAATTTGCGTCATTTAGCACAATATTTTTAGTGCAGTTTTTGGTGATCTGCTCGTAGATAAGACCAAAAAGCTCAATAGAGGCATTTTGATTATCCATCACTCTATTTTCGTGGTTTGTGACGACCACAAAGCCATCTTTTATCTCATATTTTTCATTTTTATAATAAAAGCTAACATTTGCCACCTCTTGCTCAAAGCGCTTTTTATAAGCAAAAGAGAGATAGTTTAAAACGCCCATTTTATCGATGATAGCCGAGCTTCTTACGCCACCATCTAGCTCGTGCTGCATGAAGTATCTTATGAAGCTACCTTGCTCTATGTCAAAGCTGTTTAAGTACTCGATCTTATCAAGATAGATACATCGGTAAAGCTTTACAAATTCTGGATTTAGCCTCACATTTATCTCATCTTGTAGCTCGCCATATTTGTCGGTTTGCTCTGCGTCTATAAATTCGATTATATTCATCTGCTTTTCGATCTTATCTTTTACAAAGATCGAAATTTTCACGTCTTGCATTTCGTAAAAGCACTTTATCGTATCTGTGGCACTTTTGGTGATATCTGTTTTAAATTTCTTAGCTAGCTCTGCTTTTTTAAGCGTGAGCGAAAAGTCGCCATTTTTTAGTTTATTTTGCGAGTATAAAAGATAGAGTAGCTGCTCATAGACCATGAGATGTGAGTAGGTTAAAAATGTATTATCCACCACGATGACGTAGTAGCAACGCGTTATAGAGTACCTTTTGTTATTTTGCAAAAATTCATCATAAATTTTTAATTTGCTTGGGGATTTACATACCTTAAAAACATCGTATGATTCTAAAAATATATTTTCCATTACTGCCCCTTTTTACCTTTGCAAAAATATTACATAACTATTCTTTAAGCTAATTTGAATTTACAAGCTAACTAATAAAAATAATTTTGTAAAAATTAATATTAATTTAATTAAATATAGCTTAATTATATAAAATATTTTTGTATAAATATATTTTTATTTACAAAATTCAATTATATAAAATAAAAATTAGCTATAAAAATATATTTTTTAAACTAAATTTAATAAATATAGTTATATTATTTTTCTCAGATAAGCATGCTTGTAGTTGAAAATTTACAAATTGGGAGCTCAAAATGGAATTTCTAATTTTGACGCTATTTCTGATTAGTGGGCTTATCTTATACATAAAGCCACAAATGAAGAAAATAGCAACGTCCTGTATGGCTTTGGGGTGCGTAATACTAGTTGCACTAGAATTTTACGTAAATTTATGGGTAGTCTTGCCAATAGGCAACTTCTAGGAGGGCAAGATGCAAACGAAACAAAATGAAATCCCAGCAAACGAACAAGGCTTTTTCAACCTTATGTCACTAGCCATCACCGCTCTTGTGGCACTTCCAGTTGGTATCGCCTGCTTGGTGCTTGGCTTTGGGCTAGGTGATAACCCTTGCGTAATGTGCTGGGCCGAGAGGATCACGATGATAGCTATTAGCCTAATAGCACTTTTCATCATCAGATACGGACTAAAGCCTGGATATCTAGCAGCCCTTTTACTAATGGCTTGCTGGGGCATATTTAACGGCTTTATCCACTACAGCCTAGATGGAACATTTGGCGGCTATCTTGACATCAAACAAGGTTTTGGCCTTGAAATTTTAGGTGCCCACACTCAGTTTTGGGTTATGGTTGTTGATTTTTGTGTGATCATATTTTTGGCTCTTATATTTTTGTTTAGCAAAAATTTGGGCCTTATAATGCAAAAAAGCTCAAATGGCGAATACGGCGACTTTCTAAGCTACTTGCCGCTTGGCAAATTTGCAAATTTAGTCTTTATCGTGATCATACTTGCAAACTGCGTTCAAGCCTTTATAGCTTCTGGTCCACCGCCATATCTAGGATCTAGCACACCGCCTAGAATGAGCATCGATCCTTCAAAATGGTTCTGGGAAAAAGACCACTGGGATAGCTCGCTTGACTTTAGATTTGACTGGAACCCTGAGCTTCCAGACCTAGCAAAGTAAGGAGAGAAAGATGAAAAAGATAATATTTTTTATCTCATTGGCAAGCCTTACTTTTGGTTTTAGCTTTGACATGGATAGCAAAAATGGAGCTATCCAAAACATAAAAGAGCTAGGCCTTAAAGATACGCTCGCTCTAAATTTGCAAAACGATAATGCAATAACTGGAGCTGACTACGATGAAGGCAAAAAGCAGTTCGCTCTTGTCTCAAACGACAATGAATTTTACATCGCAGATGAAAATTTAAAGCCAGTTAGCTACGCCAAACACGACCGCCATTTTATAATGGAAATGGAAGCAACAGTCGGAGCTACTTGGTACAAAAAAGAGCTTGGCATGATAAGTTACAACAAGACTTTTGTCTTCTATGAGCCAGCTAGCAACCTTAGTAAAGATGAGCAAAATAGCCAGTGGAGGCACCTATTGGCTGGATATGACTCGTGGAAGCTAAACGACCTTGGTAATAAGGGCAGATTTTCTACCATTAGATCAAAACAGCAGTACATCTTAGGCTGGGACTACCTAGAAAGTGAGAATAAATTTTTCACAGCTAGCGTGCCAAATGACGTTAGAGACTACTGGAGTGTCGCTATATTTGACGGCGACGATAAGATGATCTTAGAAGAATTTGTACCAAAAGCTGGAGCAAATTTACAGCTCAAAGAGGGTAGAAATTTAAACAACTATTATATTACTGGCATCGACGTAGAGCCTGATGCGCTCTATCTTTTAAGCAAAAATTTCTCAACTATTTTAAAGTTAAATTTGACCACCAAAGAGATAGACGAGGCATTTAGTTTTAGTGGGGTAAATAACCCAAGAGCATTAGCGATCAAAGATAATAAATTTTACATCTTCTCACGAGAAGGCAAAGAGAATAAAGTTTTTATCTTTGAGATGAAATAGCTATCAAATTTAAGGAGAAAACATGCAAAGACGTTCTTTCCTAAAAGGCACGGGAGCAGCTCTGGCAGCAGCTGGAACAGCTCCTAGCCTATTTGGTATGGAGCAATTTGAGGTGGATTTTAACCCAAAATCCTACAAGAACGAGGAAAATGTAGAATACCACTACCTAACCTGTCCTAGAAACTGCCGTGATGCCTGTTCGATGATCGCTGAGATAAAAGACGGCAAAATGGTAAGCATAAAAGGCGATCCAAAGCACCCACTAACGCAAGGCACAGTCTGCGTCAAAGGTCACACCTATGCCATGCACCTATATAATGCCGACCGCATCATGCACCCTATGAAAAGAGTCGGTAAAAAAGGCGAGGGAAAATGGGAGAAGATAAGCTGGGATCAAGCCTTAAAAGAGATAGCTGCAAAGCTAACTGAGATAAAAGAGAAATTTGGCGGCGAAGCCTTGACCGAGTTTGTCTACTCTGGCAACGAAGGACATATCTCAAAAACTATCGCACCGGGAAATTTCTTTGAAAAATATGGAGCCACAAGACTTGTTAGAAACCCTTGTGACTGGCCAAGATACGCGGGCACTCCTAGCGTTATAGGTACTGACTTCTCAAAAGACGCACTTGAGATCGATGAGAGTGATATGTACATTAGCTGGGGATCAAACGAAGCTTACACAGCCGTACACTGGATAAGATTTGCTCACCGCGTTAAAAAAAGAGGCGGAAAGATCATCGTTATAAATACGATAAGAATTCCTCTTGCAAACCAAGCTGATATGTTTATCCAGCTAAAACCATCTAGCGACCCTGCGTTTTGTCTAGCGGTCTGTAAATTTTTGATAGAAGAAGATCTATATGATCATGAATTTGTAGAAAAATACACAACAGGCTTTGAAGACCTAGTACACGAGTGCTCACTATACACTTATGGCGAGCTGTCTGAGATGTGCGGAGCAAGCGTGGATCAGATCAAAGTCTTTGCTAGAGAGTACGCTCATGCAAAAGCACCAGCTATCATGCACGGCGACGGCGGACAAAGACACTTTAACGGAGCAAGACTTGTTCGTGCGGTTACATTTTTACCAGTTTTAACTGGCGCCTTGACAAAGCTTGGTGGCGGACTATTTTGGGCGTATGTGCATGTAAAAGGCTGCTTTAATTTCGACAACTGCATGCCAGATTTATCTCCAAAAGATAAAGATGGCAAAAAGATAGAAAGACAGCAAGTAAGCTATATAGAATTTGGTAAAGGCATACAAAAAGAAAATCCAACATATCTTGACAAGCCTATAAACACGGTCATTCGCGCCTGTATCAACTACAACTCAAATTTAATGGTAACAGCGCCAAATACAAATTTGATCAAAAAACGCATAATGGACGATGACTTCTTCTTAGTTGTCCTTGATCCGTATGATATCGATACTTGCGACTATGCTGACTATGTGCTACCTGGTGTTACATTTATGGAGAGTGAGGATATCCAAAACGACCAAATTTCTGGATACGTCTGCTACAACGCTCAAAGCGTAAAACCTCTTGGCGAAGCTAAGACAAATTTAGAGTTCTTTAACGCTCTTGCAAAAGCTATGGGCTATACAGAAGAGTGCTTTAACTGGGATAGCGAAACAGTTTGCAGACGCTTTTTGGATACAGAATTTGCCAAAAAACAAAACATCACCTATGAAAAACTAAAATCAGTCGGCTGGATCAAACCATTTAGAACGCCTGAAACAATGAAGGATCAGTTCCCATACTATCCTTATGCACCAAAAGACAAACTAGTCTTTGGTACAAAGAGTGGAAAATGCGAGCTTTACTCACAAACCTTTAAAGACGCAGGATATCATCCGGTAATAGACCTTGAAACTGACTGGGACTACTATGAAAAGAGCAATAAATTTGGAAAAGAGTATCTCAAAAAATATCCGCTTTATTTCATGACGCCAGGCACTCAGCTCCAAGATAACTCAAACTGGGGCAATATGCCTTATATCTTAAAAAGGGTTATCGTTAAGGGCAATGCTGAGCTATTTATGACACGTGAAGATATGGAGGCTCGCGGTATCAAAAACGGAGACACAGTTGAGGCAACAAACGAAAAAGGAACAGCCGTCTTTACAGCAGTCGAGACAAATCAAATGAACCCAGGCATAGTCTATGCGTGGAACAACATCTGGGTAAAAGTGACAAAATCAAGAACTGGGGCAAATATACTTTGCTCTGATGGCGTTAGCGATCTAGGAAATGGCTCAACCTATACAGCTAGCTTTTGTGAAGTAAAAAAAGCAGCTAAACAAGAGATGTAAAGGGGTCTAAGATGAAAAGAAAACAAGGATTTTTATTTGATTATAACTTTTGTATAGGTTGCAAGGCTTGCGAAATTTCATGTCAAGTCTATCACAACCAAGATCCAGATATAAACTGGAGACATGTTGATGGCCTTATGATACATGAAGATGGTATAGAAAAAGAGATCTTTATAACTCACTCTTGCCACCACTGCGACGAGCCAGCCTGTATGGATGTCTGCCCAGTTGGGGCTTATATCAAGCTTGAAAATGGTGTCGTACAGCCACTTCATGATAAGTGTATAGGCTGTGGATACTGCTTGATGGCTTGCCCTTACGGCTCTATCACAAAAGGCAAAGACGGCAAGGCTCAAAAGTGCAATCTCTGTGCCGAAAAACTTGAGCGTGGCGAAGAGCCAGCTTGTGTGGCGGGCTGTCCGTGTGGAGTACTAAAACTAGTTGATAGCAACGTCAGCGATAGCGCTGGTATGCAAAAAGAGATGCCGGGCTTTAAGCACTTCTTTACCAAGCCAAACATCCGCTTTTATCCAAGAATGAAGCGAAATGAATTCATACACTAAAGAGTAAAAGATGGATAAGGTCAAAGAAAAGCTTAGCGTTAGCCTTAGTGTTGAAGACTTTTTAAGGCGATTTTTCTTAGTGGAGCTTAGAGAGCAAAATTTAGATGAGCTCATAAGCCTAAGCCTTAATTTTAGTGATAAATTTAAAAATCACGACTTCATACTTTGGCTAAATAAGTGCAAAGATGATCTAAATTTACTAGATGAGCTAAGATATGAATTTAACAGGCTTTTTGTAGGGCCAAGACACCCAAAGGCCGAGCCATACGAGTCGGTTTATTTTGATTATAAAACGATGTTTGGCGAAAAGACCATGCAGGTGCGAAGCTTTTATGAGAGCTCTGGTCTAAAGCTTAGCAAAGAGCAGTTTGATAAATTTCCAGATGATTTCATCGGATACGAACTGCAGTACCTTTACTTTCTAAGTTTCAATGCCTTACAAGCAGACGAAAAAGAGAAAATGGATGAAATTTTACATAAAAAATATGACTTCATCCGCACTCATCCGTTTGAGTGGTTTTATAAATTTAGCTCTCGCTGTAAGGAGGCTACAAATTTAGAAGCTTACGTGAGCTTTGCTGATTTTTTAAATTTATATCTTGAAAACGAGATAGAGCAGTCAAGAGCTCTTCTAACTTTTAAGAGTTAAAGGATAGATAATGGAACAAACAACTTGGGGATGGCTCATAGTCATATATCTCTTTTTGGGTGGTTTAGGTGCTGGGGCGTTTTTGTGCTCGGCTTTAGCCTATAAAGGCTTTTTGGGCAAGCTCGATGAGAAATTTTATAAATTTGGATTTTTGCTCGCACCAATAGCGGTCATAGTTGGAACTGCGCTTTTGCTATTTGACCTAGCACCAAGCGCAGCGATCAATCCAGCTAAGATCATAGGTCTTTACACAAGACCAGTTTCTATAATGAGTATCGGCACATATCTTCTAACATTTTTCATAATAGTTAGCGTACTAGTGCTTTTACAAGTTAAAAAAGGTGGCAAAATTTGCGATATGATGCTTAGCTTTGGCTCACTGCTAGCGCTTGGAGTGATGGGATATACTGGACTACTTTTATATGTAGTAAAAGCGATCCCACTTTGGGCAAGTATATGGCTACCGATACTATTTACTATCTCAGCCATATCAACAGGCCTTAGCGCAAACGCTATATCTGTGCTAAGTAGTGGCGGCGTTTTAAGCCACGAGTCGCATAAATTTCACACTATTTTGGTGGCACTTGAAATTTTTGCCCTCTTGATGCTATTTGCAAGCGTTAGAAACGAAGCTGCTGGTATGGCTAGCATAACTAAAATAGTATCAGGCTCTCTAGCGCCGATGTTTTGGATAGGCTTTATAGTGCTTGGTCTTGCACTACCGCTAATTGGCGGCAGTAAATTTATGCTACAAAGATGTGGCGTAACAAAAGACGGAGCAGTATGCGGATGTAGCGAAGGTATCAAAAGCTGTGTATATAATGAATATGGTGTTTTAATCAGCGGTTTTTTCCTAAGAGCATTTATCGTTCTTGGAGCAATTTATATATTTTAATAAACTTTCTCCCTTTAAAAACTAGGCCGGATATAATCCGACCTAGCTATTTTGATCATTTCTCACCAAGTGGCCAGTAAACAACTGGTTTAGCTCCCAGTCTTGCCTCACCATGATACATACCAAGTTTATCTTTAGTCCAAGCAAAGCCAGTCTTACCAAATTTATCGATAGAGATGATACCACCACTACCGCCTAGTGCTGCTACCTCTTTTACAGCCTCTTCGGCTGCTTTTTGCACATCTGAAGTTTTGTATTTATAAAGGGCTGAGACCTCGTGAGCTGCATTTACACGCATGTAGATATCGCCTGTGCCTGTGCAAGAGACTGCCACTGAGTCATTATCTGCATAGGTTCCAGAGCCAATTATCGGACTATCGCCTATACGGCCAGTCATTTTATTTGTCATGCCACCAGTGCTTGTTGCTGCAGCTAGGTTGCCATTTTTATCAAGTGCTATGGCTCCAACAGTGCCAAGATATGGACGCTCATATAAATTTAGCGACGTTTTCTTTGTTTTTTCACTATCAAGCATTAGCTTTTGTTTCTCTTTTGCTCTTTGGAGTGCGTCATATCTAAACTGCGTGAAAAAGTACTTTTGATCAACCATCTCTAGGCCGTTTTCTTTGGCTAGTTTGCAGTCTATACATTTTTTATACTTAAAAATTTAACATCATCATATAAGTATTTTTGCAAAAACCTATTTCATACTATTAACCTATATTCTCATAGACCAAGAGCATCATACCTTAACACCATCTCGTCATAATTTGCAATTTTTCATTAATAAAAATAAACATATTAAACTAATTAAAAAAATAAAAAAACTAATATTCTATACTTAGACAAGAAACAACAATAATAATAAATTTTGATTAATTAATTGAATATTTGAAATTAAAAGCAGATTAACAACAAAGCCCGCAACGA
>NZ_PPAW01000057.1 GCF_002913225.1 Campylobacter concisus
TTTTAAAATTTAAATAGTTTGATTATTTACTTCTTTTGCAAATTTATAAAACTCATTTTCGGCGTCAAATTTGCTTTTTATTTTGTAAAAAAATTCATCAAATTTAAATGAAATTTCGTCCGAGTGAAGTAGGAGCCTTTTTGCTCCAGTTAAATTTATACGTTCACTCTCGCTCATCTCTTTGTCTAAAATTTTCTCGATCTGCGGACGAGACAAACCATAAAGTGGTTCGCCAAGGATCTTGTGTTTCACATGAAACAAATGCAAGCGAATTTGATGTTGCCTGCCAGTGAATGGGATAGCTCGAATTAAAGTCGTATCGATGTCATCAAAATACTTTATCGGCAAAATTTTAGTCACAGCACTCTTGCCATTTTCACAAATTTGCATTCGCATCTTCACATCGTCGTAGTTGTTTGCCAGATCCATCTTAGCGTTGATCGTAAATTCTCGCTCGATCTTGCCTTGTACCATCGCGACGTAGCTTTTAGAAACCTCTCTGTTTTCAAAGATTTTCTTTAGTTTTATCGTAGAATTTCTATCTTTTCCCACGACTATCACGCCACTTGTTTCAAAGTCTAGCCTATGTGCTACGCTCGCATCTCGCCCAAAAAGTGTGTAAATTTCATCATTTAGCGAGTACTCGCAGTGTCTGCCATTTGGGTGGCTGAGCACCCCACTTGGCTTGTCAAAGACGGCAAAGCTCTCGCACTCAAAGATCGGCTTAAGCCACTTTGGCTCCGCCTCATAGTCGATCAAAAATACATCGCCACATAAAACGGCATTTTTCTCGCTCACGACACTGCCGCCACAGATCAGCCTGCCCTTATCGATGAGGCGCTGGGTTTGGCTCATATTAAAGCCGTTTTGCAGTAAAATTTCATAAGCTTTTTGATGATCTGCAGTGGCGATAAATTTATTTACATAGGGCAAAAATGATCCTTTTGAAAAATGAGCGAGCTATCTTAAGCCCAAATTTATAAGTGTATAACCGACATTTCAGCCCGGATTTTATATAATCAAAACTTAAATTTAGAGAAATTGCACGACGTGATTTCTGGCTCAAAAAGCCAAATTTATACTTTCAGGACAAAAGCAAACTAACACAAAAGGTTCAACAATGGTCGAAAGATACTCACGCAAAGAGATGGCTGAAAAGTGGAGCATACAAGCAAAATACGACGCTTGGCTCAAGGTAGAAAAAGCTGCCGTTAAAGCTTGGAATAAGCTTGGTTTCATAAGCGACAGCGACTGCGAGAAAATTTGCAAAAATGCTAAATTTGAAGTGTCTCGCATCGACGAGATAGAAAAGACAACAAAGCACGACGTCATCGCATTTTTGACAAGTGTCAGCGAGAGCCTTGGCGATGAGAGCAGGTTTGTACACTACGGCATGACCTCAAGCGACTGTATCGACACAGCCGTCGCACTTCAGATGAAAGAGAGCCTAGAGCTCATCATCAGCGACGTAGAGGAGTTTATGCAGGCGGTCAAAGACAGAGCGAACGAGCACAAGCATACGCTCATGGTCGGCAGAAGCCACGGCATCCACGGTGAGCCGATAACTTTTGGCCTTGTGCTTGCCATCTGGTATGACGAGATCGCAAGGGCGCTAAAGCTCATCAAAGACGCAAAAGATACGATCAGCTATGGCAAACTCTCAGGCGCTATGGGAAATTTAGCCCACGCACCGATGGAATTTGAAGAGCTAACTTGCGAGGAGCTAGGTCTGAAAGCTGCTCCAGCCTCTAACCAAGTGATCCAGCGCGACCGCTACGCCCACGTGGTGAGTGCAATGGCTATCTTAGCCTCTACTTGCGAGAAGATCGCAGTTGCTATTAGACACTACCAAAGGACCGAGGTTTATGAGGCGGAGGAGTACTTTAGTCCAGGACAAAAGGGCTCAAGCGCGATGCCACATAAGCGCAATCCAGTCCTTAGCGAAAACATCACCGGTCTTTGCAGGGTGCTACGCTCATACGTCACGCCTTCTCTTGAAAACGTCGCACTTTGGCACGAGCGCGACATTAGCCACAGCTCGGTTGAGAGATTTATCCTGCCAGATATGTTTATCACGGCTGATTTTATGCTGGTTCGCATCAAAAATTTGATAGCAAATTTAGTCGTATACCCAGAAAATATGATGAAAAATTTAAATTTAACAGGCGGTTTGGTATTTTCGCAACGTGTGCTTTTGCAGCTACCGCAGCGTGGAATTTCTAGAGAGGACGCCTACAAGATCGTTCAGCGCAACGCCATGAAGGTCTGGGCGGACTTGCAAGAGGGTAAAAAAGCGATCGACGAGCAAGGCCACAGCCTATTTTTACAAAATTTGCTAAACGACGAGGACCTAACTAAGAGCCTTAGCAAAGATGAGATCAAAGAGTGCTTTGACTACAACTACTACACCAAAAACGTAGATAAAATTTTCGCCAGAGTCTTTGGCAAATAAATTTAAACGCAAGGGGTAAATTTAGCCCCTTACAACTACCCTAATCACAAACAGCTTTAGCGTATTCATCGCAGCCGTCACGAGTAAATTTAACAACTTTGCCCCAGCCACAAATCAACCGCTACCTTTTTAAATTTATTTGTCAAATTTAGCAGCAACGACGGCCATTTAACCTAGTCATCACACTTAGCGTTTTTGCACCGTTTGCTTTTGCAAATGAGAGCTTTGGCTAAAGCACTTGATAAGCTCTATTTTTATCATTTTCTATTTATTTGGCAAAGAGAGTTTTTATATCTTTTTGGATAAAATCTCAAATTAAAATTTAAAACGGAGAGATATTTTTGAAAGTTATAAAACGTAACGGCAGAACAGAAGAGCTTGATATCAGCAAGATCAAAAAATACACAAACGAAGCGGTTCTAGGGCTTAGCAACGTAAGTCTTAGCGAGCTTGAGGTGGATGCAAAAATTCAGTTTAGAGATATGATAACGACTGAGGAAATTCAGCAAACTCTTATAAAAACAGCAGTTGATAAGATCGACATCGACCGCCCAAACTGGACATTTGTCGCTGCGAGGCTATTTTTGTTCGACCTTTATCACAAAGTGACTGGCTTTAACGGCTACAACCACCTAAAAGACTACCTCGCAAAGGGCGAAAAGGTAGGCCGCATCATTCCTGGGCTAAAAGAGAAGTACGACCTTGAAGACCTAAACGCTTACATCAAGCCTGAGCGCGACCTGCAGTTTGCATATCTTGGTATCAAGACGCTTTATGATCGCTACCTCATCAAAGATAAGAGTGGCATGCCGATCGAGCTGCCACAGCACATGTTTATGGCGATCGCGATGTTTCTTGCGCAAAACGAGCTAGACAGCCAAGGCTGGGCAAAGAAATTTTACGACCTCATCTCTAAATTTGAAGTGATGTTAGCCACGCCAACGCTCTCAAACGCAAGGACTACACGCCACCAGCTAAGTAGCTGTTACGTAGGTAGTACGCCTGATAATATCGAGGGCATTTTTGATAGCTACAAAGAGATGGCGCTTCTTTCAAAATTTGGCGGCGGTATCGGCTGGGACTGGAGCAAGGTGCGTGCGATGGGTGGCAGTATCGACGGACACAAAAACGCAGCTGGCGGTATCATACCATTTTTAAAAGTGACAAACGACATCGCAGTAGCGGTCGATCAGCTAGGCACTAGAAAGGGCGCGATAGCCGTTTATGTTGAGCCTTGGCACATGGATGTGAGCGATTTTCTTGATCTGCGTAAAAACTCAGGCGAAGAGAGACGCCGTGCGCACGAGCTTTTCCCTGCGCTTTGGATAAACGACCTATTTATGAAGCGTGTCAAAGAAAATGGCCGTTGGAGCCTCTTTGACCCAGCTCAAGTAAGCGACCTTTGCGACCTTTACGGCGAGGAGTTTGAGAAGAGATATTTGGAGTATGAAAACGACGAAAATATCCAGAAAAACACCATCCTTGCAAAAGAGCTTTGGAAGAAAATTTTAACTAGCTATTTTGAAACAGGCATGCCATTTTTGTGCTTTAAAGACAATGCCAACAAAGCAAATCCAAACGACCACGAGGGCATCATCAGAAGCTCAAATTTATGCACCGAAATTTTCCAAAACACAGCGCCAAACTACTATAAGATCAAGATCACTTATGAAGATGGCGGCGAGGAGCTATTCGACGAAGAAGAGGACATCACGGTCGATAGTGGCATAACTAAAAAAGCCAAAAAGCTTAGCGCGCTTGATAGCCTAAAAGGCAAGCAAATTTTCATCGTAGAAAAAGAGAGCATCGAGGGCAAAACGGCAGTTTGCAACCTTGCAAGTATAAATTTAAGCAAGATAAACAGCAAAGAGGACATCGAGCGTGTCGTACCGATAGCTATTAGGATGCTTGATAACGTTATAGACCTAAATTTCTACCCACACAAAAAGGTAAAACACACAAACCTATCATCTCGCTCGATCGGCCTTGGCGTCATGGGCGAGGCGCAAATGCTAGCTGAGAAAAACGTAAAATGGGGCAGCTATGAGCACTTGGCGCTGATTGATAGCATAATGGAAAACATAAGCTACAACGCGATCTATGCTAGCTCAAATTTAGCCGTAGAAAAGGGTATATATCCAAAATTTGAAGGCTCAAAATGGAGCAAAGGCATCATGCCGATTGACACCGCGAACGAGAACGCAAAAGCGCTTTTAAACGACAAAGGCGGGCTATTTGATGAAAATGTCTGCGACTGGGACAAGCTAAGAGAAAAGGTTAAGCGCGATGGCATGAGAAACGGCTACCTAATGGCGATCGCTCCAACTAGTTCGATCTCGATCCTTGTTGGCACTACTCAGACCATCGAGCCAGTCTATAAACGCAAGTGGTTCGAGCACAACCTAAGCGGCATGATCCCAAATGTCGTGCCAAATTTAAGCCCTGATACTTGGCAGTTTTACACGCCAGCTTATGAGCTTGATCAGAGAATTCTTATAAAAGCAGGCGCGATCCGCCAAAAATGGATAGATCAAGGTCAAAGCCTAAATATCTTTATGAGCCTAGACAAAGCAAGCGGCGGATATCTAAGTGAAATTTACACGCTTGCATGGGAGCTTGGACTAAAATCAACTTATTATCTACGCTCAGAGTCACCAGATAGCGAAAAACTAAACGACGTGGCTGACCGCTCGATCGAGTGTGAGGGATGTCAGTAGGTAAAATTATCCTTTGCTTGCAACAAAGGATAAAAGATGAGTGAGAAAAGTTTTAAAGAAGAGTTTTTAAAAAGAGGTTTTAACAAAGGCATTAAGAGAGAGCGAAAAAGTGAGCTTGATAATTATATTTTAGATATAAACGAACTCTACGAAGAGGGCTACTCTTTGAAAACTATACACTCTTTTTTAGTAGAGGAGAAAGAGCTAGGTATGAGCCTAACTACTTTCTCAAGTGCGTTTAGAAGATTACGTAAGAAAAAAGGATTAGATAGCTCAAAAGAACAAGATAAGAGTAAGGGGGAATAAAAATGCAAGAAAAAGTAAAACAACTAGAAGATAAGAGCGATAAAGTTACTTTTGTTACTGACTTCGAGGGCGAAGAATTTTGCGTTATTAAAATTCCGCCTGCTCTTGGTTTAAAGCCTGAAATTGTAAAAATAGTTGATTATGAAGAGTTAGAAAAAGAGTTAAATAAAGAAAAGGAGAAAAAATGAAAATTAAAGTATTAATTTTTACATTATTTCTAGGTGTATTCAACTTAAGCGCTTATGGAAATTATGATGTATTTCATAAAGAAATGAATAATACAACCAAAGAAAAGGTAGATTGCTCCGACCCAAAAAATAGACCTCGTAGCATAGGCGGAGTATTAAGGGGGGGGGAAGAAAGAGTGTTATCGTAACCTCAATGCTGAAACAGCAAAACGTGATTTAGATTTAACTATCGGACGTAATCCAGTAACGGGCAAAGTAACGTCGAAAGCCGATCTAGCAGGCGGCGACAAAGCTACTAATAACCTTGAGGCGGCGCAACAGAATTTCGGTAAGGCTAAAACCGAGCTTGAGGAGGCAGAAGAGCTTTATCAAAGCAATCCTAGCACTAAATACTCTAACCGCCTTGATAAAGCTCGTAAAGCCTTTAAAAAAGCGCAGCTTGACCTAGAGGCAGCAGAAGAGATAAAAGAGAAAGCAGATAGAAGAAACGCAAAATAGTAGTGATGTGATCTTTTCACGCCTTTGGTGTAAATTTTTTGAGAGTAGAATTTTAAAATCTTTTCAAGGTCTGATTGAAAGCGTTTGCTTAATAAAAGCTTCATTTAGACCTTTCTCTTTTTAAATATGGTCTCATCTCTAGGTCAAATTCATCTAAATTTACACACTCTAATTCACCACGTTTTTTAGCGTTTATTAGCCCCGCCAGATCTTTTTGATCTACTTCATCTAAATATCCGTCGTCATCATAATGATACCCAAATAAGCTTGATCGGTTTGTAAAATTTTAAACAGACTATTTTAAAATATAAAATTAAAATAATTATTTAAGTAAAAATAATCAAATTTTAATTTAAAACCCTTAATATACGTAGAAATATACTTAATAAAACTCTCTAAAATTTTATATTTTTTGATAAATATTATTAAACAAAATAAAATAGTTATCTATCTTTTAAGCTTTCTTGTCCTATACTTTTAAACTCCATATCAAAAAAATAATCAGAAAAGAGCAAGTGATGCGTGAAATTTTAAAACGAGATGGCACAAGGCAAGAATTTGTAGCATACAAGATAGTAGATGCTATAAAAAAGGCATTTGCAAGCGAAAATAAAGCTTATGACGAGCAAGTTTTTACAAATGTAGTCCAAGATATCTTTCAAAAATCAAGTGCGATAACAGTCGAGGACATCCAAGATGCGATCGAAAAAGAGCTATTTGACGGCGGACATTTTGAAGTTTTAAAGAGCTTCATGCTCTACCGCCACACGCACAAGCTCCAACGCGAGCAAATTTTAGGCCTAAACGCCGACACGACCTATATAAACTCAACCCAGACGATAAATGAATATATAAACGGCACCGACTGGAGAATTTCAGCCAACTCAAACACCAGCTACTCAAACGCAGGCCTTATCAATAATACCGCCGGTAAAGTCATAGCAAACTACTGGCTAGACGCTGTTTATAACAAAGAAGAGGGGCTAGCGCACAGAAACGGCGACTACCACATCCACGACCTAGACTGCCTTACAGGGTACTGCGCTGGCTGGAGCCTGCGAGCCTTGCTAAATGAGGGCTTTAACGGCGTTCGTGGCAGGGTCGAGAGCAGAGCTCCAAAGCACTTTAGAGAGGCGCTTTATCAGATGGCAAATTTCTTAGGCATTTTACAAAGCGAGTGGGCGGGTGCTCAGGCGTTTTCTAGCTTTGACACCTACCTTGCACCTTATGTTTTTAAAGACGATCTAAGCGACGCCGAGATCAAAAAGGCGATCACTAGCTTTATTTTCAACCTAAACGTCCCTGCACGCTGGGGACAAAGCCCATTTACAAACGTAACCATAGACATCACCTGCCCAAGCGACCTTAGGGATCAGATCCCAACGAGCGATGATATACACCTTTTTACAAATGTAAAAGATGAGAAAATTTTGAAAAAAGCAAACGAGCGTGGTAGGAAAAATTTGATCGATATGACCTACAAGGACTTTGAGCCTGAGATGGCGCGCATAGATAAGGCATTTTACGAGGTTTTAACAGCTGGCGACAAGTGCTCGCAGCCTTTTACATTTCCGATACCGACGGTAAATATCACAGAGGATTTTAACTGGGATAGCGAAGTGGCAGATGTGCTCTTTGAAAATACCGCAAAAATGGGTTCAAGCTACTTTCAAAATTTCATCGGCTCGCAATACACTTATGACGAAAATGGCAACAAGATAGAAAACGAAAACGCCTACAAACCAGGTCATGTGCGCTCTATGTGCTGCCGCTTGCAGCTTGATCTAAGAGAGCTTTTAAAGCGTGGCGGCGGTCTTTTTGGAAGCGCTGAGATGACTGGCTCAATAGGCGTCGTCACTATAAATTTAGCCCGCCTAGGATACAACTACAAAGGCGATAAGGTCGCACTTTATAACAGACTAAGCTACCTTTTAGAACTAGCTAAATCAACCCTAGAGAAAAAGCGTAAATTTATAAAAGAGATGTATGAAAGAGGGCTTTATCCTTACACGGCGAGGTATCTAAAGCACTTTAACAACCACTTTAGTACGATCGGCATAAATGGCATGAACGAGCTACTTAGAAATTTCACTGATGATAAAGAGAATATTTCAACTAAATTTGGACGAGAATTTGCCCTTGAGATGGTTGGCTTTTTACGTGATAAGATAAGGACATTTCAAGAAGAGAGCGGAAATTTATACAACCTTGAGGCAACTCCTGCTGAGGGCACGACATACCGCTTTGCCAAAGAGGATAAGAAGCGCTATCCAGACATTATCCAAGCAGGCGAGGGCGATAATATCTACTACACAAACTCAACCCAGCTACCTGCAAATTTCACAGACGACGCTTACGAAGCGCTTGATCTGCAAGATGAGCTACAAAGCGCCTACACTGGCGGCACCGTCTTTCACCTATATATGAAAGAGCGCATAAGCTCGGCTAAAGCTTGCAAAGAGCTTGTAAAGAGTATAATCTCAAACTACAAACTCCCATACATCACGATAACGCCAGTCTTTAGCGTCTGCTCAAAACATGGCTACATAGCTGGCGAGCATGAGTTTTGCCCACTTTGTGATGCAGAGCTTATAGAAAAAGAGAAGAAAAAATCCAAATAAGGAGAGAAAATGACAGAAAAAGAAATTTTAGAAAAAGTGCAAGAAAAGCGCACAAGATGCGTCGTTTATACTCGTGTTATGGGCTATCACAGACCAGTTGAGAGCTTTAACCTCGGCAAAAAAGGTGAGCACAAAGAGCGTGTTAAATTTGACGAATACGCAAGTTGTTGCAAGAGATAAATTTCTTGCCTAAAAACAAGAATAAATTTAAAAAAATAAACTAAAATGCAAGCCAAAGGCACGCCCCTTGTGCCTTTGAATTTAAAAAAGGGGTCAAAAACTTGCAAAGAGTCTTTAGTATAACGCCATTTACGACGCTTGACTATCCAGACAAAGTGGCAGCTGTCATTTGGTTTGCAGGGTGCAATATGCGCTGTGGATACTGCTACAACATCGAGGTCGTAAAGTCAAATGGCACTATAAGCTTTAGCGAAGTTTGCGACTTTTTAGACCGCAGGGTCGGCAAGCTAAATGGCATAGTCTTTAGCGGTGGCGAATGTACAGCAAACCCTCTCTTTTTAAGGCTAGCACGCGAGGTAAAGGCGCGCGGTTTTAGCTTAAAGGTCGATACTAACGGCTCGTATTGTGACGTCTTAAAAGAGGCGATAGATGAGGGGCTGATTGATTACATCGCGCTTGATTTTAAAGCCCCAAAAGAGAAATTTATCGGCATCACTGGCTCAAATTTATATGAGAAATTTGCTGCCACGCTAAAATATCTCATAGAAATAAATTTCAAATTTGAAGTGAGAACGACCGTGCATGCGGACTTGCTAAGCGAAAAGGATATCAGCGAGATGTCTGAGCTACTTTACGAGCTTGGATACAGAGGCAACTACTTTTTACAAAAATTCTTTAACACTGGCGAAAATTTTGGAGGCTTAGGCGATCCAAAAAACAGCTTCGATCCAGATAAGATCACATCAAAACTACCTATCAGACTAAGAAATTTCTAAATTTAGTGCAGATAAAAATAGCTAAAAATAAGAAAATTTAACTAAAATTTATCCCAAACCACAAAAACAAACAAGGAGAAACTATGCAAAATTTCACATTTTACAACCCAACTAGAATAGAATTTGGCAAAGACAAAGAGCAAAACATCGGCAAATACATGAAAGAATTTGGCGTAAAAAAGACGCTCATAATATACGGCAGCGATAGGATTATGAAAAACGGACTTTTTGACATCGCCACAAAGAGCCTAAGCGCAAATGGCATCGAGTTTTGCAAGATAGGTGGCGTGAAGTCAAACCCAGTGCTAAGCAAGGTAAATGAGGCTATAAATTTAGCTAAAAAAGAGAGCGTCGATAGCGTGCTAGCCATAGGCGGTGGCTCGGTGCTTGATAGTGCCAAAGCCGTGGCTGCTGGAGTTAGATATAACGGCGATGTCTGGGACTTTTTTACGGGCAAAGATCCAAAAGAAGCGCTTATGATCTTTGACATCATAACACTAGCTGCAACTGGCTCAGAGATGAACGGCGGCGCAGTCGTCACAAACGAAGCCACAAAAGAGAAATTTGCCATGCACGGCGCTTGTCTTTACCCAAAAGTGTCGGTTATAAACCCACTTCTTCAAGCAAGCGTTAGCAAGGAGTACTTGGTCTATTCAGCCTCAGACATCATCGCTCACAGCATCGAGGGCTACTTTACGGCGAGCATCCAGCCTGAGATCATAAATTTATACATCGAGGCAAACATCAAAACGGTCATGAAAACGACTGAAATTTTACTAAAAGAGCCTGAAAACTACGATGCTAGAGGCGAGTTTGCCTGGGCTGCGACGATGGCGCTAAATGGTCTAACTTACGTCGGCACGGCTGGCTACTCATATCCAAATCACATGATCGAGCACGCCATAGGTGCGGTGGTTGATTGCGCGCATGGAGCTGGGCTAAGTGTGGTTATGCCAGCTTGGATGAAGTGGTATAAGAGTAGAAATTTAAAGGCGTTTAAGCGCTTTAGTAAAGAAATTTTTGGCGTTGATGACGCAGACGTAGCCATAGAGAAGCTAAAAGAGTGGTTTAGCAAGGTCGGCACACCAACAAGCCTCATAGAGATCGGCGTTGATGAGTCAAATTTAGACGAGATCATGGCGCTAGTTTATGACTACGCCAAGGGCAGGGGCTTGGAGCAAATTTATACAAAAGAGGCCATAAGCGAAATTTTTGCCTTAGCGAGATAGAATTTATCCAAAATTTACAAAGGATAAACATGAAAAAAGTCGCCCTTATAGCAGGAGCCAGCGGCGCTGTAGGAAGTGAAATTTTAAAAGATTTATGCGAGAGTGAGCACTATAGCAAGGTGGTCGCTCTCGTTAGAAGCGAGCTAAAATTTACTCATGAAAAGCTTGAAGTAAAGATAGTAAATTTTGATGATTTTAAAGATGAGGTGCCATTTATCGCTGATGACGTATTTTGCGCGCTTGGCACGACGATGAAGGCGGCAAAGCACAAAGAGCAGTTTTACAAAGTCGATGTGACCTATCCGATAAATTTCGCCAAATTTGGCTTGGAGTGCGGTGCAAAACGCTTTGTTTTGCTCTCGGCTGCAGGGGCAAACAGAAAGTCAGGCTCGTTTTACCTAAAGGCAAAAGGTCAGGCAGAAGCAAAGATAAAAGAGCTTGGATATAGCTCATTTCATATCGCTAGGCTGCCACTTATCGAGGCTGAGAGAAAGGAATTTAGACTTGGCGAGTATTTGGCGGCAAAAGCATTTAAATTTATCCCAAAAGGCTTTTTTGATGAGTATCGTCCGATGAAGGCGGCTGATATCGCTAAAGTGATCGTGCAAGTAGCGCAAGATGACCACAGCGAGGGTGTGAAAATTTATAGTCCGGTGGAGTATGCGAAGTGAAAAGATACATCGCCATCACTGGAGCAAGCTCAGGCATAGGAGCGGCCGCTGCAAAGGCATTTGCAAGGCGCGGGGAGAATTTGATCCTTATCGCAAGGCGGGGCGAGCTTTTAGAAGAGTTAAAAAGCGAGATAGCTAAATTTGCAAATGTCGATGTGGTGATAGAGCTTTGCGATCTCTCAAAGCAAGAAAATGCCCTTTCTCTTTGGCAAAAATTAGAAAAATTTGAGCTAAAAGCGCTTATAAACAACGCTGGCTTTGGCGACTATAACAAGGTCGGCGAGCAAAATTTAGACAAGATCACTCAGATGATAAATTTAAACATCATCTCACTTGTCACGCTCTCAACGCTCTTTACTAAAAAATATAAAGACAAAGATACACAGCTTATAAACATCTCTTCAATAGGTGGCTACAAAATCGTGCCAAACGCCGTGACCTACTGCGCTAGCAAATTTTTCGTAAGTTCCTTTAGCGAGGGACTTTACCACGAGCTAGCACAAGATAAGCAGGCGAAAATGCAGGCAAAAGTGCTAGCTCCAGCTGCCACAAAGACAGAATTTGGCATGGTGGCAACTAGCAAAGAGAGCTACGACTACGACAAGGCGTTTAAAAAGTATCACACGAGTGAAGAGATGGCGGAGTTTTTGCTTCGCCTTTATGATAGCCACTGCTGCGTTGGCTCGGTCGATAGAGATAGCTTTGAGTTTAGCCTAAGTAAGCCAAAATTTGACTATGCCCTCAAGTATGATGCAAAAAATATAGATAAATAAAGCCAAATCAAGGAAGCAAAATGGCACTACAAAAAGTTGATCTAAACAAGGCCTACCGCCTCATCAACCACGGCCCAACGCTCATCATCTGCGCAAGCCACGAGGGCGTCGAGGACGCGATGAGCGCCTCTTGGGTCTGCCCGCTAGACTACGACAAGATAACAGCAGTCGTAGCCTCTAGCTCATTTACACGCACGCTTTTTGAAAAGAGCGGTAAATTTGGCCTTTGCGTGCCATTTTTCAAAGATACCGCCCTTATCGCAAGACTTGGCACGACCAGCATGCACAGCGACAAAAACAAGCTTGCTGGCGTGGAGATGTTTTACGAAAATGGCGTGCCTTTGCTAAAAGAGTGCGCAGCCTACATGGTTTGCGAGATCATCAAAGACGCCAAAAACGAGAGTGAGTTTGACCTCTTTAAGGCCAAAGTCTTGGCAGCCTACGCCGATACGCGCGTTTTTGAGGGTGGTCACTGGAAATTTGAAAATTTAGATGATGGGCTAAGGACGCCTCACTACGTAGCTGGTGGGCAGTTTTATGCTGACGGGACGGCGAAATTTGAGGAAAAGGCAGCCATTATCGGTTAAAGGACGAAGTATGAAAAGTGCAAAATACCTAGTTTTGGCGGTTTGCTTGGCTGGGGCGTGCTTTGGTGGTGAGCTTAAATTTGATGAGAGTAAATTTGAGCTAAAAAGCGTGCAAGTTGGCGAGAGGACGCTTAAATTTAGAGCTTATGAGGGCATAGTCTATGTGACAAAGCCAACGAGCGACTATGAGGTGCTAAATTTTTACGTGCCAGAGGGTAAATTTGACGATAAAACTACGGCTATTTTTATGCAAAATGGCATAGGCGGCTACATGCCAGCCAAACCGCAAAAGCCAGAAACCAAAAACGAAAAGCCAAATGCCACTCTCGAAGCGCTTCTTAGAGGATACGTCGTGGCAAGCGTTGGCGCTAGGGGTAGGACGCTAAAAGATGGCGAGAGCTTCATCGGCAAAGCCCCAGCTGCGATAGTCGATCTAAAAGCGGCCGTTAGATATCTTAAATTTAATGACAAATTTATGCCAGGCGACGCAAACAAGATCATCTCAAACGGCACGAGCGCAGGCGGCGCGATGTCGGCACTGCTTGGTGCTAGCGCAAACGCAAAAGAGCATGAGCCATATCTTAGCGAGCTAGGCGCTGCGAAGGCGGACGATCAAATTTATGCCGTCTCAGCCTACTGCCCTGTTACAAATTTAGAGCATGAGGACGAGGCGTATGAGTGGATGTTTGGGGATTTGGATAAATTTGAAAGGATTGATTTTGCAAGTCTTGACGCGGCTAGCTTTAACGACAGGAGCAAAAAGCCAAAGATGATAGTAGGCGAGCTAAACGCCACACAAAAAGAGCTCTCACGTGAGCTAAAAACTAAATTCCCAGCCTATCTAAACTCGCTAAATTTAAAAGATGCCAAAGGTCATACGCTAAGCCTTGATGAAAATGGCGAGGGTAGCTTCAAAGAGTATATAAACGCCCTCATCTCAAAGGCATTTACCGCTACAAAAAGTAGCGACAAAAGCACGCTCACGCCTAAATTTATAACTCTTGACACGCAGGGTTGCTCGCTTGGATATACGTTTAAGCTAGAAGACTTCATCGCCTCGCTAAAACGTGCCAAAGCGCCAGTTGCCTTTGACGGCCTAGCTCTTGAAAATGCTGAAAACGACCTTTTTGGCGATAGCAAAACGCCTGCAAAGCACTTTACTAAATTTGCCAAAGAGCGCAGCGTGGGCGAGATGGCGGAGGCTAGCGTCATAAAGATGATGAATGCGATGAACTACACCGCAAACAAAGAGGCGGCGAAATTTTACCGCATAAGGCAGGGCACAAACGACACCGACCTAGCCCTTGCCGTGCCTGCTATGCTCGCACTCTCGCTTAAAAATGCTGGCAAAGAGGTTGATTTTGAAGCGGTCTGGGGGCAAGGACACGGCGGCGACTACGACTTAGACGAGCTTTTTGCTTGGGTAAAAAGAGTGGTTGAGAGATAAATTTAAAGGAGAAAGTATGAGAAATTTTAAAATTTTCAAGGAGAGTAAAGATGAAAAGTAAGGCACTAATTTGTGTTTTATTGCTTAGTCTGTTTTCATCTATTAGTTTAGCAGCGGTTGATTGCAGTGATCCTAAAAACAGACCTCGTGATATAGGCGGCACATTAATAGGAGGAAAAAAAGAGTGCTATCGTGAGAACAAAAAAGATAGCAAACGTGACTTTGATGCCACTATCGGTAGAAATCCAGTCACTGGCAAGGTCACATCAAAGGCTGAGCTACTAGGTGGCGATAAAGCTACAAATAACCTTGAAAAAGCTCAAAAGAGCTATGGTGACAAGAAATTTAAGCTAGAAGAGGCAGAAAAAGCCTATGCTGATAACCCAAGTGTCAAAAACTCTAACCGCTTAGAAAAAGCACGTAAAGCCTTTAAAAAAGCACAGATCGATCTAAAAGGTGCAGAAGAGATAAAAGCTAAGGCTGATATGAAAAAGGCGAAGTGATAAGGAAATTTGATGTTTAAAAAGCTATTTTTACTAGCGGTTTTGGCGGTTTTTGCCTTTGGGGCGGAGGCGAAAGTGAGCTTACAGGAGCTGCTTGTGACGCCAAATAACAAGACTTTGTTAAAGCAGCTTGGCAGGGAAAATATACTAAGCGCAAAGAGCGAGCCAGACACACAGGCGATCTTTTTTGCGAGCGCAAAGAGCAAGCCAGAGCTATTTTACGTGCTTGAGTTTTACAAGGACGAGGCGGCTTATAAAAAGCACGTAGCTTCAGCGCACTATAAGAAATTTGCAAGTGCGAGTGCTGAAATTTTAGCTAGCAAAAAGGCTATAAGCTTGAAAAAACGGGCTACTTTTTCTAAAAATTTAACCCCAGAGCGCCTAAAAGATGCCTACTTTCACATCACAAATTTAAGCCTTTTGGCAAAGAGTGATGCGAAATTTGAAAAGCTAGTGAAAAAATATATGCAAAAAAGCGTAGATGAGGGAGCTTACGCGCAGTTTGCCTTTAGTCAAAAAGACGCGCCTAGCAAGTGGGTGCTGGTTGAAATTTACAAAGATGAGGCTAGCTTTGAGAGCTACCGCCACAGCGCAAACTACAAGGCTTACGCCAAAGAGCGAGCTGGATTAATAGATGAATTTGATGGCTTTGGTTTAAAAAACGAGACCTCATTTAGCAAGGTAAAATTTTAGGAGATTTATGAAGAAAATTTCACTTTTTTGCGCATTGGCACTTTTTGGCACTTCGGCATTTGCCCTTGATAAGGCAGGATGTGTGAGTTTAAAAGATGTGAAAATCTTACATAACGAGATGATAGATGTGGAGTGAGAGCGGCAACGGCATAGACGTGGGTCCGCTTGAGGCGTGGCATGAAAAGGGCGAAGCGCTAAAGAGCATGCTGGCACAAAGCAAGAGCTGCGCCGGCAAGGAATTTTTAGTGTGTGCCTATCCAAAGGCGGCTACATACATAGGCGGTGACGCAAGCAAGGCATGTAGCTTTGTTTGTAAATAAATTTAGGTGGAAATTTGATACCAATAAAATTTTATAGATATGTTTTTGCGTTTATAATGTCAGCATTTATGGCGTTTTTTATGTCATTTGTGCTGACGTATCTAAACCTTGGCTTTGTTGATGGTTTTGTGAAAATTTGGCTAATTGCTTATGTAAAAGCCTTTGTGGTGGCGTATCCTGTGCTTTTGCTAGTTTCGCCATTTGTAGCAAAGATCACGCAAAATTTATGTAAAAAAGAGAGTTAAATTTAAAGAGTGGCTAGAGAGCTAGCCACGTGAAGGTTTATTTTAAAAGACCTTGTTTTTTCATTTGATCCATTACTTGAGCAAACATCTCTTTAGCTTGTTTGCAAGTAGCGTCTTGTTGCTCTTTTGGAAGTGCAGCAAGTTGATCCATTGATTGTTTCTTTTGATCTTCGTACATTTTTACTTGTTGCTCTTGACCAGCTTGTTTGTAAGCTTCGACCATTTTGTCGATGTCTGAGAAGTAAGACTTGCAAGTATCTGTAAGATCTGCAGCGTTTAGGCTTAGTGCAAAGCCAAGAGTAGCTAAAACTAAAAGTGATTTTTTCATCTCTTTCTCCTTGTGAAAATTTAAGGAGATTATATAACTTTTTTATTTTAAATAGATTTAAATTTATTAAATTTAGCCAAGACAAGCGCCTTGGCTAAATTTTTGGCTTTTTAGCCTAAGAATTCGCGCTTAAAATACTCTTTTGGAGCTTTGCAAAGTGGGCAAGCGCCTGGAGCTTTTTTGCCTCTGTGAACGTGTCCGCACACCTCGCAAACCCAGATATCTTCTTCGTCGCTCTCAAAAAAGCCCTCTTCATCAAGCATCTTTTTAAGCTCTAAATACTCTCTTTCATGCTCAACTTCAACCTTGCCGATCGCGTTAAATAGCCTCTCAACATCTTTTAACTCTTCTTCTTTTGCGATCTTTGCAAAGTCTGGATACATCGTCGTATGCTCGTAGTTTTCGCCAGCTGCAGCGTCAAGTAAATTTTTATCCATCTTATCGATCGGATCGTTCATCATCTCGTGATATTTCTTAAATTCAGCCCTTGCGTGCCATTTCTCGTTTTCAGCTGCCTCGTAAAAGTGTCTAGCTATCGCGTGATAGCCTGCTTCTTTAGCTAGATCGCCGTAAAGCTCATATTTGTTTCTAGCTTGTGACTCGCCAGCAAATGCCTTCATCAAATTTACCGCTGTTAAATTTTCAGTGATGCATTTCATCTCTTCGCCGCAACAGGTTAGTGTGCCGCCTCCAACTTTTTGAACTTCGATCTCGTTGCCGCATTTCTCGCATTTGTATGTTTCATACTGTCTCATTTTGACTCCTATTTTGATAAAATTTGAGCGGATTATAACCAAATAATTAAAATATGTAAATAATAATTTTTATTGATAACGTATATTATTTTTATAAATTTAACAAAATACAAAATCACCAAATCCATCATCATAAATTTAAAAAAGATAAATTTCAGCCAAAATTTATTCTAGCGTTAAAAGTGCGGTTGAGCTTGGTTGTAGAATAACTCAAAATAAATCATCCAAAGGAGATCATCATGAGTTTTCTATCTAAATTTAGTAAGGCTATCTTTGCCGTTGCAGTTGCTGGAGCGATCAGTGCGAGTGCATTTAGCGAGGGCGAGGACTATGTCAAGCTTGAAAAGCCACTAAGTGTGGGACAAAACACGTTAGTTAAAATTTTTAGCTACGCTTGCCCATTTTGCTACAAGTACGACAAGAGCGTCACTCCAAAGGTAGTTGAGAAAATTCCTGGCCTAAAATACGAGCCATTTCACCTAAAGACAAAGGGTGATTACGGCGAGGTTGCGAGCAAGGTCTTTGCCGTGCTTATCGTTATGGACGAGGCAAAGGGAGTGAGCTTGTTTGATGAAAATTCACTATTTAAAAAGGCTAAATTTGCCTACTATAAAGCTTACCACGACAAAAAAGAGCGCTGGAGCGATGGCAAAGACGCTGAGGGCTTTTTGAAAACCGGCCTTGATGCAGCTGGCGTTAGCAAAGCAGACTACGAAAAAGAGCTGGCTAATCCAAAAGTGACTGAGCTACTTAAAAAGTGGGATGAGAGCTATGACGTGGCTAAAATTCAAGGCGTGCCAGCATTTGTCATAAATGGCAAATATCTCATCATGACAAAATCAATCAGCTCGCTTGACGGCATGGCAGCACTCATCGAAGAGCTTCTTAAAAAATAAGGCGTCACATGAGCTTTTTTAAAAAAATGGCTAAATTTCAAGACTCACGCATCTCTTGGGCGATCTTAGTCTTTGTAAGCGTCGCGCTTATCGTTATCGCGCACTCGCTCTTTCAAAACTACGCCTATATGCCTCCTTGTGAGCAGTGCGTCTATATACGTTTTGCCTTTTTGTGTATGGCGCTTGGCGGTGTGATCGCTATCATAAATCCAAAAAATTTACTCTTTGCTCTAGTTGGCTACGTCTTTGCCTTTTGGGGAGCGGTGCAGGGCATAATGTATAGCGTAAAACTAGCTAAAATCCACGACGCAGTGCATGGCGATGATCCTTTTGGCGTGCAGGGCTGCTCGACTGAGCCACACTATCCATTTGGCTTGCCGCTTGAGAAGTGGGCGCCTGACTGGTTTATGCCAACGGGCGACTGCGGCTATGACAGCCCTATGGTGCCTGATGGAGCGGTGCTAAGCGATTTGCAAAAGAGCATAGTTGATCTTTACGCAGACGGCTGGTATCTTGTGCCGTCTTCTAAATTTATGTCGATGGCAGATTGCACGCTGCTTGGTTTTGGCGTTTGTTTTGTTGTGCTTTCACTTATGCTTGTTTCAAAGCTTTTATCTTTTAAGAAATAAATTTTAGTTAGCCCTATTTTTGGGCTAACTTAGGATATACTGCGCGCATGGGTATTAATTTAAAATCACAAAATATTAAAATTTATGCGATCATCTTGCTAGCAAGCCTCTTTGTCGTACTTCTTGGGCTAAATAGCTACAACAATGCAAAAGAAAAGATCATCGAACTATCTGATAAAAACAACATCGCAGTTAGTAAAAACATCGTTAGCAACTTTCAAATTTGGCTTGATGAGCGCTTAAATTCGCTCGTCCGTGCGTCAAAATTTATCCAAAACTCTGGCATCATAGATGACGATGCTAAGGTGGCAAATTTCATAAAGCTCTTTAAAGAAAATGCAAAAGAATTTGATCTCATGCAGCTTCTAAGAGAGGATGGCGAGATCTTTGTAGATGGGCAAAAGATCTCAGAAGAGGTGATGTCAAAGCGTGAGCGAGCGGGGCTTATCTGGTATGTCGAGACAAAAAATACAAATGCCCCAAGCGTAAATTTCATGCAAAATCACAAAATTTTAAAGGACTCTACTTTAAATTTATGTGTGCCAGTTGAAAAGGATAATAAATTTGAGGCGGCACTTTGTGGCGTCGTGCGCATAGGCACTATCTTTGATAGCATCAAAAACTTTAGCCTTGCACCAAATTCTTACTCATTTTTAGTAACTCACAGCGGCGAGATACTCACATCGATGGCCGATGCGACGCTAAAAAGAGAGATCGAGGAGAAATTTAAGGAGCTATTTTTAAAAGATGAGGACATCACCAGCCTAAAGATAGGGCAAAATTTGATCCAAGTAGCCGAGATACCGACGATGAACTGGTTTATCGGAGCTGGCACAAACAACGAAGAAGAAATTTTAGCCATGACAAGAGAGGCGCTAAAAAATGCTCTAAATTTACTCTTTGCTTTCGTCGCACTTGCATTTTTGGCAAACAGCCTGCACAACTTTATGTATAACAAGATAAAAAAGGTGCAAGATGAGTATGAGACCTTGCTGGCGCACAGAGCCAAGATGAGCGAGGCTGGGGAGCTGATAAGCGGCATAAGTCATCAGTTCATCCAGCCAGTAAATTCGCTAAAACTTATGCTAAGCTCGGCGATAATGCTAAAAAAAGAGGGCAAGCTAAGCGATGAGGAGCTTTTAAATTTATTAAAAAAAGGGCAAAGCTCGATCGAGCTACTTTCAAAAACAATCGAAATTTTTAGAAATTTTTACAAAAGCGCTGAAAATGTGAGCGAATTTGAGATCCAAACAAGCGTTAGAAATTTAATAACACTTATGCACACAGAGCTTAGCCGTGCAAATGTGAGCGTGAAATTTAGCGGATTTGAAGAGATGAAAGTCTGTCAGATAGAAAACATAATCCAGCAAATTTTACTAATCCTAATCCACAACGCAAAGGACTCACTAGTTGAGAGCTACAAAGATGAGCCACTAAAGCGCGTGATAGAGCTAAAATTTAGAAGCTTTGAAGATAAGTGCTACATCGGCGTTTACGATAATGGCGGCGGCGTAAGCCACGAGATGAGTAAGAAAATTTTTACCTGGCTAAACACGACTAAAAAGCAAGGAAATGGCATAGGACTTTACTTCGCTAAAAAGCTCGCACGTGAGAAGTTAAATGGCGATATCACGCTTGCGCATAACATAAAGCCAACGATTTTTGAGCTAAGTTTTGAGAGGAATTTAAAGGGTTAAAAGATGCAAGAGGCACTAGAAATTTTAAAAAAAGTATCTATCTTAGTAGCTGAGGATGACGAGATGGCAAGGGAGCTCATCATCACTGGACTTAAGCCATACTGCGGTCAGGTCGTAGGTGCAAAAGATGGGCAAGATGGGCTGGAGAAATTTAAAAAACAGGGCTTTGACATCGTGATGAGCGACATTCACATGCCAGTGCTAAATGGCTTTGAGATGATGAATGAGATAAAAAAGCTAAAGCCTCATCAGAAATTTATCGTCTTTACTTCATACGATAGCGATGAAAATTTGATCAAGAGTTATGAGCAGGGCGCGACCTTGTTTTTGAAAAAACCTATCGATATAAAGGATCTTAGATCGATGCTGATAAGCCTAAGCTTCGAGCGAGATGAGAAGCTAGTGCGACTAAGTGATGAGGTGAGTATAAATTTAAAAAAAGAGAAAATTTATAAAAATGGCAATGAGCTATACCTTAGCTTTTTGCAAAATAAGATATTTTGGCTATTTGCCTACAACCTAAACAAGCTTGTCACCTACGAGATGATAGAGGAATTTGTCTATGAGAGTACCGAGGTGAGCAAGGCTGCGATACAAAATGTCGTGCTTCGCCTAAAACGCGAGCTTGGCGTGAAATTTAAAAACATCAGCGAGAGTGGGTATATCTTAGTCGTACCATAGTACAATAGACAAAGCTCTTTTAAAATAATAAAATATACTATTATTGAAGTAAAACAAAAAGGTAAAGAACATGTCAAACAAAATCGGCATTATAAAAAGCATCTCACAAGGATCAAGTGTAATCGCAACTGCAAAGGACGGCACACAAAGAGTGTTAAAAGTAGGCGATGAAATTTTTCTTGGTGAGACTATACAAACAACTGATATTGACTCAAAAGTAGTCATAACTGCAAACGATGGCAAAGACATTGCGATCATCGGAAAAGATACCCTAAATTTAGACAAGAGCGTAGCTCACAATGAGAGCTTTGGTGATGATAGCGTAGCTGATGTAAGTGCTATACAAAAAGCACTTCTTGATGGCGCAAACATCACAGATCTTGAAGAGACAGCAGCTGGTGGTAACGCAGCAGCTGGAGCTGGTGGAGATGGTGTAAGCTTAGGTGCTGCAAGCTTTGAAGAGGGTGGTCACTACTCAAACATTACTGATGATTATAGAAATTTACCTGATTCAAACAGAGCCTTTCAAGCTCCAGAGAACTCAATCGGCGGCTACAATGACGGCAACGCAGGTGCTGGCAGCAAGACACCAGATGTGATATCTCCAATCAGTGTTGATATCAAAACTTTAACTGATGACTTTGGCACTATAAAAGGCGACCACAGCCTAGATGATGCGCAAATGGTACCCCGCACAAATGACGCTACTCCAACTATTAGCGGCACAGTAGATCCAGCTGCTGTAAGAGCGGTTGTTAGCGTGCTTGACAAGGACGGACACGAAGTCTTTACAAAAACTCTAAATCCAAGCGACTATGCTGATGGTAAATTTAAATTTACAACTAACGAGTTAAGCGTAAATGGCAATCATGATGGCAATTATGAAGTAAAAATAGTAGCTACTGGAAGAGACGGCAATACTGCAACAGATAGTGGCGACTTCGTACTTGATACGACTGCAAAGATCACTATAAATGTTGAAACAGAGATGAGCCTTGTAAAAGAGTCTGAGATGAGTAGCGGACTAAAAGGAAGTTTTTGGTTTAACCACATTAAAGAACCAGGCATTAGTGGCACTGAGCTAAGACCTTATGCCTTTAATAATACAACATACGCTCATAACGGTATGAAACAAAATGATTTTATTGATCTTTATACTTCAAATACCAAACCTTGGGCAAGCTTTAAAGCAAAAGAGCTAAATTTCCAACAAGGTAAAGGTGGCGATAGAGATTTTTTGGAAACTGATCCAGGCGCAGCCTCAGGACTTGATGGTGCTCATAATATGGTCGGCAAGGTCGATCTTGATGGTAATGTAGTAACTCCAAATAATGAATGGGTAGCTCCAAATTTCAAAGCACTTGAGTATTTTATCGACAACGCAAAAGGCAGTGAGATAAAAGAACTAAGACCAGCTCCTATCGGCAAAAACACAACAGCTGGTGCGATGGTAAATTTAAAAGGCACTATGTATCTTGAGCAAGGGGACTATAAATTTGACGCAAAAGGCACTGATGATAGCGTAAGGTTTAAGGTTGATGGTAAGATCATGGTCGATTATGACACTATCCACTCAGAAAATAGTGCCACAGTTACAACTTTACACGTTGATAAAGCAGGTTACTATAACTTTGATATGAGCTATGCAAACTATATCTTTTGGGGCAAGTTAAAACTAACCGTTTCAAAAAATAACGGACCTGAGAGCATACTTGGCTCAGAAGCAAGTGGCATAAAACTAAATTCAACTGACTTTGATAGCTACATAGATCCTGAAACAAGAAATGTCTATAAAGTAACTCAAAAGATCACAGGAACTGTTGATAATGTAGAAGATGGACAGATCGTAACTGTCACATCAAGCACAGGCGAGAGCCATACAGCTAAAGTGGTAGATGGTAAATATGAAGTTGAGTTTAAAACGATCGATCCAAAAGCGACATATACCGCAAAAGTTAGCGACCTTGTAGGCAACGAGGCAGAGGCAGAATCAAGTAAGATAAATGTCGCGACAGACCTAATAAACGCGATAGATAATGATGCAAGCGTTGTAAGTGCAAATACAAACACAGGTATAAACGATGCAACTAAATATTATAAATATACAACTGATGACATCGCTCAAACTGATAAATTTTCAACCAACGCACCACTACCTGTTCTAAGCGACAAGACTCCGACATTTACAGGTGAGATAGATAAAAACGCAGCCAGCGCTGAGATCGTTGTGCTTGATAAAGACGGACATAAGGTCTTTACAAAAGTGCTTAATCAAAGCGAATTTTCAAATGGTAAATTTGAAGTTACATCTGATAGCTTAGAGGATGGCAACTATAAGATCAAAGCAACTGCTATCTTTAAAAATGGCGATAACGAGACAAAAAGCACGGTAGTGAGTGATTTTGTGGTTGATAAGACACCGGTTACTATAGAAAAGATCAAGGTTATAGAAAATGACAATGATGGGTTAAAACATACGATCAATTTTAACCTCAAAAACTATGAGGATGGCTATAAGATCGATAGTATAAAAATGTTAAAAGCTGACGGAACTACTGAGAACGTCCCTTTTGACATAACTAAGCTAACTAATGGCGTGCTAAGTGTTAAATACGACCACAAGATAAAACTAGGCGATAAGATCGAAGTTGAGATGACTGATAAAGCTGGCACAAAATATACTCATGTAAATGAAATTTTAGTTCCAGCTATGACGCAGTTTGAAAATAGTAACGACACAACTACAAATGCTACTGGTCGCTCAGCTGAAAAAATTTGGGGCACTATGGATATGAGCGAGGATGGCTTTAGAGCCGATGGCTCAAGGATCGTTTCAAATGACGCTGTCCCATATATAAGAGCCGTAGTGCCAAAAGATAGAGAAATACCTGCAAGTAATTTTGTAGCAACAAATGTTGATACTGGCGAGATAAAAAATCTTGCAATTCAATCTAGAAATGAAGGTCCTATTGGAAATGTAACACCAGAACATTACGATAGGATCACTGGCTTTAATAATAAAATATTTAGTGGTCTTGAAGGAATGCAAGATGGAGTTTATAAACTTTCTATCGATGGCAAATATGGAAATGGCGATAAATTTCTCTTTAACTCTATTCAATTTACGATCGATGCAACAGCTGCAACGATAGATAACTCAAATTTTAACTACGATGCAGCAGCTAGAAAAACCACATGGAGTGGAAAACTAAGTGAAAATGGAGATGTTGCAAGCTATACACTAAAAGAACACTTTGAAGAGGCAGCAAAAGGCATATCTTTGAAAGATAGTATCACTATAAGAGATGCTAATGGCAATATAATACAAATAGATAGTGTGGATATAGATGATGATGGGCACTTTAGAGCTATATTTAACGGCGATGTAAAAGCAAGTGATGTCTATCTACAAATTTCTGATATCGCTAAAAATACAAGAGTAGTTGCAGACAATGACAATAATAATGTCATCAAAACAAGTGAAGGCAACGACATCATCAATGTTGGAAATGGCGATAACATCATACATGCAGGTGGTGGAGAAAATGTCATCACAACAGGAAATGGTAAAAACAGGATAATAACTGGCAATAGTGATGATGTGATAACTACTGGAAGTGGCGATGACTATATTGATTCAGGCTTAGGCAACTATAATGGTTCAAAAATAGGCGATAAGGTAAATGCTGGAAGTGGCGATGATAGAGTTGTGTTTAACTATAACGGAGGTATGTCGCTAGTTCAAAGACTTGATGGTGGAGAGGGCACTGATACGCTCATTATGCGTCCAGTGACAAAGGATAGCACTATTGATTTTAATAAGATAAATGGTAAAGAATTTAATAGCACTATCCAAAATTTTGAGAAAATTCAGCTTGGTGCAGACGCTGATGGTAACGACACTCAAGCCATAAAAATGTTAAATTTAAAACCAGATGATGCTTTAAGTATTACTGACAACATAAATACTATCTTGAAGATAGATGGCAAAAATGATGACAGCATCTCTTTAAAAGGATTTACAAAAACTAATGACCAAACTAATGTCGAGCATGGATATACAAGATATGAGGGTCAAACAAGCTCAGCTACTCCGACGACTATCTATATAGATGTCGATAACGATATAAACAAACAACTTGTATAAAATTTGGGCTTTTTAGCCCAAATTTCTTCTTTTAAATTTCTATTTTACTCCCAAAAAACGCTCTTAAAACCATCTTTGTACCAAAGTACAATATACAAATTTAATAAAAAACACTAGAATAAATCAAAAAATAAAATAAGGAATAAAGATGGCAGCTGTAGCCGGCAAGGTAAAAAGCGTCACATCTGATGTTATAGCGATAGATAAAAACGACCGTGTAAGAGTTCTAAACGTAGATGATGAGGTTTATATCGGAGAGAGTATAAAGGGCGAGAGCCAAAGTGCTAGCGTGACTATCACAGCAGTGGATGGTAGCGACATATCACTAAATGGATATGACACGATATGGCTTGATAGTAGCGTGGTAAGTGCTGATACTAGCGCTGAAAATAGCATCGATACTGATGCGCTTTTTAGAGCGCTTCTTGGAGAAAACTACGCTGAGATACTTGATCAGATGAATGAAAAAGTAGAAGATATGTTTGCAAAAACGCAGACAAATGAGACTGAAAACAGCTCAAATAGCCTTGAGGACAGTGAAAATTTAGCAGACAAACATAGCGCAAATGATGAGATTTTATCTGACTCAAATGAGCTAAAAGTAGATAACTCTTACGAGCATACAAATTTTGACGCAACTACGATATATATCGAGATCGATAACGATCTAAATAAACTTTCATAAATTTGAGCCTCTTGGCTCAAATCTTTTTAAAAACTCAAATTTAACTAACATCTCTTATAATAAGCCAAAATTTACAAAAGGAAAACGATGAAGAAAATTTTAATCATCGCAGGCTCTTGCAATAGCGGCACAGCAGGACTTCAGGCTGATATAAAGACATGCGCTAGGCTAAACTGCTATAGCGCAACGGCAGTCACTTCGCTTGTTGCTGAGACCACAGACGCGATAAAAAGCGTAGTTTGTCTTGAACCTAGCTTTGTTAAAGACCAGCTTAGCACGCTTGCGGAGGAATTTAGCTTTGATGCCATAAAGATCGGTATGCTCTTTAGCGAGGAGATAATGGACGTGGTGTATGAGTTTTTACTCACACAAAAGTGCAAGATCGTGCTTGATCCAGTCTGCGTTTCAAAGAGCGGCCACAAGCTCATAAAAGATAGCGCAGTAGAAAAGCTAAAAGAGCTAATGAAGCTTGCCACCGTCGCCACGCCAAATTTAGACGAGGCAAATGTCCTTTTTGGTGAAAATTTTAAAGATCTGCCTTGCGATATCATCGTGAAAAAAAGAGTGGGCGAGGGAAATAGCATAGATACGCTTTATAGAAAAGATGGCTCACTGCAAAATTTCAAAACCCCGCTTGCTAGCCCGCTTATTATGAGTGGCACGGGATGTAGCTTTTCAACAGCGCTTGCTTGCTATCTAGCAAAGGGAAAGAGCCTAGAGGAGGCTATAGGGCTTTCAAAAGAGTATATCTGCTCCATTATAAAAGAGAGTATCGACACAAAGTTAGGCAAAAACCGCCTACTTTGGCACGGAGCGAAGTAAATTTAAGCCTAAAATTTAGGCTTAAATTTGATAGTTTTAGCTTACGCCTCTAATATCGCGCCGTTACTTGCGTTTGTGACTAGCTTTTGATACTGCCTTAGCCAGCGAGAGGTTAGCGCCTTATCGACTGGCTTAAATTTAGCCCTGCGCTCAGCGATCTCGGCTTCGCTTAGGCGAACGTTTATCTCGTATTTATCGACGTCTATATCGATGATGTCGCCATCTTGTAGCAAGCCTATCATGCCACCTTCAGCTGCTTCTGGGCTTACGTGGCCGATGCTTAGACCTCTTGTTGCCCCGCTAAAGCGACCATCCGTGATGAGCGCTACGTCTGCGCCAAGTCCTCGCCCCATGATGAGCGAAGTAGGGCTTAGCATCTCTTGCATGCCTGGTCCCCCACGTGGGCCTTCGTAGCGGATGACGACGACGTCGCCTTTATCGACCTTACCGCTTGAGATGCCAGCTATGGCTTCATCTTGCGAGTTAAAGCAGACCGCTTTGCCGCTAAATTTACGCTCACCAACGATGCCAGCCGTCTTGATGACACAGCCTTGCTCGGCTAAATTTCCAAACAAAATGGCAAGTCCGCCAACTTGCGAGTAGGCGTTTTCCACCTTGTGAATGACGCTTTCATCTTTGATGTCACTTGCTTTTACGCGCTCGCCCAAAGTTTCGCCGCTAACTGTTAGGTTGTCCAAATTTAACATGCCGTTATCTCTGCGTGAAATTTCTTTTATCACCGCATTCATACCGCCAGCTCTGCCGACATCCTCCATGTGCACGTTTGGCAAGCTTGGGCTAATCTTAGCAATGTGAGCGATGTTTTGGCTGATCTTATTTAGCTCTTTTATCTCTAAATTTACCCCTGCTTCTCTTGAGATGGCTAGCATGTGAAGGACGGTGTTGCTGCTGCCACCCATCGCCATATCAACGACAAGTGCGTTGCGGATCGCCTTTTCATTTAGTATGTTTCTTATCTTAAATTTCTCATCAAGGGCGATATGGCAAATTCTGCGAGCAGCCTGTCTGATGAGCTCTTCGCGCTCTGGTGTTAGCGCTAGTATGGTGCCGTTGCCAGGAAGCGCTATACCCATCGCTTCGCAAAGTGTGTTCATAGAATTTGCCGTAAACATACCGCTACAGCTGCCCCCACTTGGACATGCGTTGCACTCGATATCTCTTAGCTCGGCCTCGTCTATCTCTTTGGTCTCAAATTTACCAACCGCCTCAAACGCAGTCGCAAGATCGATCGGCCTGCCATCTTTGGTGTGGCCTTTTCTCATAGGGCCGCCGCTTACGAAAATGGTTGGGACATTGACCCTTAAAGCGCCCATAACCATGCCAGGAACGATCTTGTCGCAGTTTGGCATACAAACAAGTGCGTCAAGCGCGTGAGCGTTCATCACGGTCTCTATCGAGTTTGCAATGATCTCGCGGCTAGGCAAGCTATATAGCATGCCTCCATGCCCCATCGCTATGCCATCATCCACGCCGATGCAGTTAAACTCAAACGGCACACAGCCATTTTTGCAAATTTCATCTTTTAAAATTTGTGCGTATTTGTTTAAGAAAAAGTGCCCAGGTATGATCTCTATAAAACTGTTTGCAACGCCGATAAATGGCTTATTAAAGTCCTCGTCTTTTAGCCCAGTCGCACGTAAAAGTGAGCGGTGTGGGGCTCTTGTGTAGCCTTTTTTGATTATATCGCTTCTCAAATTTGATCCTTTTTTTAAAATTTGAGAGGATTTTATCACATCTAAAGTATCAAAAATTTTAAAAGTTTTTACAAAATTTAAAAGAAAATTTTTAATAAGTTTTATAACGAAAATAACACGTTAAATTTAACTCTCTCTTAAAAGATAAGACAGATAAAATGAAATTTGCCTCATTTTGATCAAAATGATATATAAATTGATAACATAAAATTGTCATATATGTGTCATAAATGCCTAATTTAAGGGCTTTATTGTACCTGGGTACAATATACATGAATTATAAAATTCATTAAAATGCGAGGAAAAATTTAACAAGGATAACCATGTCAAACAAAATCGGCATTATAAAAAGCATCTCACAAGGATCAAGTGTAATCGCAACTGCAAAGGACGGCACACAAAGAGTGTTAAAAGTAGGCGATGAAATTTTTCTTGGTGAGACTATACAAACAACTGATATTGACTCAAAAGTAGTCATAACTGCAAACGATGGCAAAGACATTGCGATCATCGGAAAAGATACCCTAAATTTAGACAAGAGCGTAGCTCACAATGAGAGCTTTGGTGATGATAGCGTAGCTGATGTAAGTGCTATACAAAAAGCACTTCTTGATGGCGCAAACATCACAGATCTTGAAGAGACAGCAGCTGGTGGTAACGCAGCAGCTGGAGCTGGTGGAGATGGTGTAAGCTTAGGTGCTGCAAGCTTTGAAGAGGGTGGTCACTACTCAAACATTACTGATGATTATAGAAATTTAACAGACTCAAATAGGGCCTTTGACTCTTTTAATAGTCCAATCGGCGGCTATGCGGACGCTAATGACGCTGGTGCTGGCGATATAGGCGGATCAGCAGCTAACACTCCAGTGGCCATCAAGATATCACTTGATGGTAGTGGCGAGGCAAGAGAGGCGACTCCAAACGAGTATCTAGTTTATAATCTAGGCCTATCAGCTGCTACAAGCTCAACTACACCTACTGATCTAACGCTAAATTTAAGTGGTGCAAGTGCAGGCAGAGACTACTCAAACGCTATGGAGTATTCACTTGATGGCGGAAATAACTGGACTGCGATACAAAATGGCGGCACGATAAGTGGCGTCGCACCAAGTGATATCGCAAACGTAAAGGTTAGGGTGCAGGTGCTAGATGACTACGGTCAAACAGCTGGCAACCAAAACGAGGGCGCAAGCAGCGAAGATCTCGGCACAAATATCGCTCCTAGCATAAAAGACTACGGCGTTTATAAAGAGGGCGTAACTCTTAGCGTGACTACAAACAACGCAGTTATCACATCTGGCAAGGCTGAGGGTAAGATCATCGATAATGATGATAAGATCGACATCACACAGGACATAAATCCAGATGATTACGAAGGTGTAGAACCTACCATAAACCGCAGCTTTATAAACTATGATCCAGACAATGGCAATAACACTATGAAAACTATCATCGACACAAAAGATGGCGATGATACGATAACTATAAAAGAAGGCGTAGAGTTTAGAAGTGGGTTGTCTGACTTTAAAGACGATGGTAATGATGTCATAAAAATGGGCGATGGCGACGATGTGCTTAAGATAGAAAAATCTGATGCAGAAATAAATGGTGAAATGAAATATGGCAGTGTTAGCTCTACAAAAATAGATATGGGTAATGCTGGTGGAGAGAAAAATCAAGACACTGTAATAATAGATGGCGGAACTGTGCTAAATACTATGATTACAAGCCATGATGGTAATGATAAATTTACCGTTAGAGGTGATGCGACATTAGGAGATGTGCTTTTTAAAACTGGCAAAGGAGAAGATACTGTTAATATCGAGAGTGGAATAACAGTGACATCATTAAAATCAGTGAAGATAGATACGGGAGCTGATAATGATGTTGTAAATATAAAACATGATTTGATAGATGACTGGTCTAATCATGGATCGACAGATGGAAGCGAGTATGAAGGTGTTAGAACTGCCAGCTTTATAAAAACAGGTGAGGGTGATGATACTATAAATGTTACTGGTGCAAGACTTAATGGTGTAGATATCGACTCTGGTGACTCAGACACAGGTGATATGCTAAATTTCATCAGTGCAGGCATATATAACTCTGAAATAAAAAGTGGCAATGGTAATGATCAATTTAAATTTGAAAATACAAATTTAGATAAAACATCTGTCAATTCAGGTGAAGGTAACGATACCATCAAAATAGGCGATGAAATAAATATAAAAAACTCATCTATCACTGGTGGTGATGGAAATGACACGGTCGATCTTGGTAAGGGCGTATCGTTAGATAACAGCACTATAACAGGTGGCGACGGCATAGATGCGCTAAAAATCCACGATGACTCGTTTAAGACAACAAATGCTGGTAAGATAAGTGGCTTTGAGGTGCTTGATATGTCTGAATTTGATGGAGTGTTTAGATTTTTCCAAGCATCAGATATATCCAATTTTATAAAAAATGTAGGTGGTGAGAATGCAACATCATTAACTGTAAAAGGTGTATTGGGTGTTGGCAAATTTGAAGATGGCACACCAGAAATTACAACTTCTAGGGAAGCAGATGGCAATCCTAATACATATAAAGTGACTGATGGTGGTCAGACATTTACTCTTACAATAGAAGATGTCAATATAATTCCCTCAATATAAAATTTAGACCCATTTCTTGGGTCTAAACTCTCTTTAAAACAGGGTCAAACATCCTGTTTTATAAAAATATTACAAAAAATAAAATATATAAATGTAACTATATCGTACCTAGGTACAATTTACAATTTAAAAAATTAATTATAAAATAGTATTAAAATTAATTTATATCAAGATGATATTTGGTTGATTTGTTTGCGGTGAAGGGAGTTTGTATGCAAAGCGAGAAGACAAAAAATTTACTCGATGAAGTAAATGAAACAATAGATTTTATATTTAGAACCTGTAACAGAAATGGTGGCACGAAGAAGGCTTTAGAAGATAAAAAGCTAAGTAGAGAAATTTTAAAAGATAAATTTAAGTCGATCTTTTTAAAATTTGGCCAGATAGATGAGGCTAGTTTTAAGAGTGCGATCCTCGCAAATGAGGAAGCAAAAGAGCTAAATGAGATAGCGATGGCTCTTGAGATAGACAAAGATGTAAGTTTGCTAGAGCTAGAGCGAGCGATAAATTTTGACCTAACTAGTGTCAAAGAAGAAATTTATAAATTTCAAAATAATAACTAATACACTAGGTGTGAGAGGGGGTCTCACACCAAAATTTAATAACTAAACACTTCAGGATCGATAACCATCGCTCTATAAGCGACATCATCTCTTGAAGCAGAATCCACATCCATCTCAAATTTTATATCATTTGTCTTTGGGTCGATCTCGACTAAGACCATCTTGATAGTCTTGTCAGGGCGTAGTAAATTTACATTTGAGCTTGAGATAAAGTAGGTGTTTTTATCCTTCTGCCACTCGACATTGCTAGTAACCGCGCTATAAAAGTCAAATCCACGCTCCTTACCATAGAGCACTAAAGCCAAAACCACTCACCAAAACAGCCGCAAGGGCAACAGAGCCTAAGAAATTCTTGCTCATTTTCGCTCCTTTGTGAAATTTAATGATATCTTACTCCCCAAATTTCACACAAAACTAACGCTTATATGAAAAGAGGCTTAAGTAAATTTATAAAGAGGTCGTTTTAAGAGGTAAAGATAAAAGAAGAATTTAGGAGCGAAACGCCCCTAAATTTTAGTTGTTTGCGTCAAATTTCTTTAAAGCAAAGAGTACAAATTTATAGCTAGCAAACAATGTCACTGGCCAAAGTACCAAAAAAATTCCTGCTTCTAACATCTTTTATCCTTAGTATGCGTGATGATCGTTTTTAATCTCATCTTGCGTGATCTTCTTGCTATCTATCGCTCTCCAAACTATGACGATATAGGCAAGCACGAAAGGCACTAGCAAGCTAACATAGGCCATAACGCCAAGTGTGTAGTGGCTAGAGCTTGCATTTTTGATAGTTAGCGAGCTAGAAAGGTCGCTAAATGACGGATAAAATGCTGTGCCATTTAGTCCTGTTATCAAAAATAGCGCGGTCACAGCTAGCGTAACGCCAACGCCGTAAGCAAAAATTCCGCGAATGCTTTTTGTAAATGCTCCTTGGAAAATTCCAACAAGCACCAAAAGCACGCCAACAAGAAGCAATATGCCAGCGATAGGCATCTCGATCAAATTTATAGCGTATTTGTAAGGCACAAGGCTAACTACGCCGTTTGCGTCGTATGCAAAGCCATCTTTTGTAAGTATCCACGCAAGAAATCCTAAGAAAAATGGCAAGAATAGCACGGTATTAACAAGTAGCTGTTTTTTAGCGTTTTGTATAAATTCGCCATCAGCAATGTTATTCATAAGATATAAGCAGCCGCCTATGCGAGATAGGAAAAACATCGCTATGCCAAGCAAGTACAAGTAAGGATTTGATAAAGCTTCAAGACCACGAAATGGAGTCTTCCACTCGACAAAGTTATGTTCATTTAGCACAAAATCACTACCGCTAAAAAATGTGCTAACCGCCATGCCGATAAGGATAACGCCAAGTGAGCCATTTATGAAAAGGAAAATTTCATAAGTTCTAGCACCCAAGAAGTTATTAGGCTTTTTGCGGTACTCGTAGCTTACAGCTTGGATGATAAAGCAAAACAAAATAGCCAGCCAAACCCAGTAAGCGCCACCAAAACTAGTAGCGTAAAATAGCGGGAACGCCGCAAAGCATGCGCCACCAAACATAACAAGCGTCGTAAATGTAAGCTCCCATTTTCTACCGATAGAATTTATGAGCATATCTTTTTTAAGCTCGTCCTTGCCAAGGCTAAAGATGAGCGACTGACCGCCTTGAACAAACATCATAAATACCAAAAGTCCGCCAAGAAGGCTAACTATAAACCACCAATAAATTTGTAAATTTTCTAAGCTTAAACTATGCATGATCGTTAAATCCTATCTTTATTTGCTTAAGCATGATTTTGATCTCGGCAATCAGCAAGACCGTAAATAAAACAGCAAATAATATAAATGAAATTTTGACATTTGAGTCAGATAAATTTGTAGCTCCTACGCCAACGGTCATGAGATCTTGTATCGCCCATGGCTGACGGCCAACCTCTGCTACTATCCAGCCAGCCTCAGCTGCGATGTAGCCAAGCGGTATGGTAAAGAGGCAGATCCACAAAAATGCTCTTATGTTTTCAAATTCATATTTTTTTGAAAGATTTAGATAGAGCGTAATAGCAAAAAGAGCTATAAAATATGTACCAAGCGCGACCATGATGTGGAAGCTATAAAATGTAAGTGCAACTGGTGGCACAGCATCTTTTGCGTCTTTAAGATAGCCATATCCTAAGAAATTTAGGTTGCTCTCTAAATTTGAAAGCGAGCTTTTCATAAGACTCTCGTCATTTGCTTTTTTGGCTTCTTTGTAGTTTTTAAGAGCTTCGATAGCTACTTTACCCTTTGCCATCTTCTCTTCTACGCTTATTAGATTGTGCTCGCTGTTGCCATAAAGTAGGTCATTTATGCCTGGTGTAAATGAGTCAAGCTCTCTGTTTGCCATGATGCCAAGTGCGTAAGGCACCTTTATCTCAAGTAAAAATGGCTCAGTGTCATCGCCAAGCTTTTTAACTGGGTTTAAAATACCGGCTGCAACTAAGCCAGCATTTTGCTCACCCTTGTAAAGTCCCTCCATGGCTGCTAGCTTCATAGGCTGCTTTTGAGCTGCAAGATATGCGCTCTCGTCGCCGCTAAGTAGTAAAAATGCTGAAGTGATAAGGCCAAATGCGCTAGCAACGACGATACTTTTTTTGGCTAGCAAGATGTGGCGTTTTTTTATCAAAAACCAAGCAGAAATTCCTATCACAAAAATAGCTGAGATAGTGTAGCCACTAGTTACTGTGTGTAAAAATTTGCTAATGCCAAGTGGATTTAACGCAACTTCGAAGAAATTTTGCATCTCCATTCTAGCTGTGTCTGGGTTAAATTTCATGCCTATTGGATACTGCATCCAGCCATTTGCGATCAAGATCCAAAGTGCGCTTAAATTTGAACCGATCGCAACAAGCCATGTTGAAAGCAGGTGAAATTTCTTACTGACCTTTTCCCAGCCAAAAAACATAATGGCAAAAAATGTACTCTCCATGAAAAATGCTAGCAAGCCCTCGATCGCAAGCGGAGCGCCGAAGATATCGCCGACAAACCAACTGTAGTTTGCCCAGTTTGTACCAAACTCAAACTCCATGATGATGCCAGTAGCTACACCGATAGCGAAATTTATACCAAAGAGCTTTAGCCAAAATTTCGTTATCTCAAGCCAGGCTTTGTCACCAGTTTTGACATATATCGTCTCCATAATGGCGATGATAAAACTTAGCCCCAACGTAAGCGGGACAAACAAAAAGTGGTAAATGGCAGTCAGCGCAAACTGAGCCCTAGACCAATCAACAAAATCCATCTCAGACATTTTATTCCTTTATTAAATTACGAATTACAAATTCGCTTTTTTCTTCGTCAGTTTGAAATTTGGTATTAAGAGTTTCATCAAAGATGAAGACCTTTAATATCCCAAACATAATGATAAGCTTTATCGCTATGAGAAGCCATAGTTTCTTGCCTATTTTCATATTTTTAAAGCCGTCTATATATAAAGAGGCGATGTTTTTTAAGCAGTTTTTAATCATGATGTTGAAGTCTATAACAAAAAAATTTAAAGAATAATTTTTAAAAATTGCACGATTAATGCCTTACTAAATATTTAAGGGGTATAATCGGCAGATTAAAAAATAACTAAAGTTAAGGAAAATTTGATGGCAAAAGAGACGAAGTATATTTTTATCACAGGTGGCGTTTTAAGCTCACTTGGAAAAGGCATCGCAGCTGCGTCTATCGCGACATTACTTAAAAATTCTGGCTTAAAGGTGAGCGTTTTAAAAGCTGACCCATATATCAACGTAGATCCAGGCACGATGAGCCCACTAGAGCACGGCGAAGTCTTTGTTACAGACGATGGCGCTGAAACAGACCTAGATCTTGGTCACTACGAGAGATTTTTAGATGAGAGCCTAAGTCAGGATAATAACTTCACAACAGGCAGAGTTTATAGCTCAGTCATCGAAAAAGAGCGACGTGGCGACTACCTTGGAAAGACTATCCAAGTGATCCCCCACATCGTTGGCGAGATAGTTGATCGTATCAAAAAAGCGGGCGAGGGCAAAGATGTGCTCATCGTTGAGATAGGCGGAACCGTTGGCGACATCGAGGGCTTGCCATTTTTAGAGGCGATAAGAGCGCTAAGAGTAGAAGTTGGCAAAAAAAGAGCGCTAAATATACACCTAACACTAGTGCCATTTATAAAAGTAGCTGGCGAACTAAAGACAAAGCCAACTCAGCATAGCGTAGGCGAGCTAAGACGTATCGGCATAAGCCCAGATATCATCATCTGCAGGTCTGAAATGCCGCTAAACCGCGAGCTAAAAGATAAGATCGCAGCAAGCTGTGGCGTAGAGAAAAACTGCGTTATAGAGAGCTTAGATAGCGCAAGTATCTATCAAATTCCACTTTCATTTTTAAAGCAAGACATCCTAGTGCCGATCGCTGAAAATTTAGGCTTTGGCGAGCTAAAACCAGACATGGCAAACTGGGATAGCCTAGTAAAAAGGATTATCGCTCCAACAAACGAAACAACAATCGCCTTTGTAGGCAAATATATCGATCTAAAAGAGAGCTACAAGAGCCTAACTGAGGGCATCATCCATGCTGGAGCAAATTTAGACGCTAGAGTAAATTTACGCTGGATAGATAGCGAAAAGATAGAAGAGAGCAACGTAAATGAGCTTTTAAAGGATGTGGATGGCATCTTGGTAGCTGGCGGTTTTGGTGAAAGAGGCGTTTTAGGCAAGATGCAGGCCATAAAATTTGCTCGTGAAAATAAGATCCCATATCTTGGAATTTGCCTTGGTATGCAGCTAGCGATGATCGAGTTTGCAAGGGATGTTTTAGGCTTAGAAGATGCAAATTCTATGGAGTTTAACAAAGAGTGCAAAAATCCTATCATATATCTAATAGATAGCTTCATCGACGCCCACGGCAAAAAGCAGATAAGAACGCACACAAGCCCACTTGGCGGCACGATGAGACTTGGTGCTTATAACTGTGACATCAAGCCAAAGACGCTTTTGGCTGAAATTTATGGCAACGCAAAGAGCGTAAAAGAGCGCCACCGCCACCGCTACGAGGCAAATCCAAAATACAAAGAGGTCTTTGAAAAGGCTGGCCTTATAGTAAGTGGCGAAAGCGACGGACTAGTAGAGGCGATCGAGCTAAAAGGACATCCGTGGTTTGTAGGCGTGCAATGTCACCCTGAATTTACTAGCCGCCTAACTAGACCAAACCCTGTGATCTTAGGCTTTATCAAAGCAAGCCTAGCTAATCATGTAAAATGATAAATTTGCAAAAATATTTAAGTAAAGATAAAGTATATGATACATAAAATTGCATCATAATTACTATTGAAGGGATTAATATGAAAAATTGTGTTTTAAAAGGTGTTTTAGCACTTTCACTTGCTAGCTCATTTGCATTGGCTGAAGGTGGATTTGCTGGGGTTGAGGGTGGCTATGATTTTAACTCAAAGCTAACTGGTGGTTTAAAGGATAATAGACCAAACATAGGTATAAAGGGTGGTTATGACTTTGATATGGCCAGAGTCTATGGTGGATACTTCTACCACGCTAAAGCTAAAGATAGCCATGGCAGTATAGTGGATGCAAAATGGACAAATCATAAATTTGTAGTAGGTGGCGACTATACACCAACTATAACTGAAGACTGGAAATTAATTGCTGGTCTTTATACTGGTCTTTCAACAATAAATTTTAATGCATATAACAATAAAGGTGCTGTTATAGAGATGTATGATGTTACAAAAGTTGGTTGGCTATTGGGTGCTAAAGTAGGTGGCGAGTATAGTTTTGATAAAAATAATGCACTTGAATTTGGCTTAAAAACTGATAAAACTTGGTATCCTTCAGCGTATAATCTTGATTTTAAAGCAACAGATGTCGGCGCTTACCTAGGCTACACATATAAATTTTAACTTTTGGGGTCTTATGACCCCTTATTTTTACTTAAAATTTCTCTCATTTTTTACCTCAAATTTACAATGGCTAATTTATAAAGAGTATCAATTTAACAAAAGTTTTTTGCCCTAAAAATCTTACTTTCAATGAAAATTATAAGAAATTAAATTTCAAAAAGATATAATCAAAGCATTCAAAATAAAGACGAAAGATTACGATGAAAAAAAAGCATTTTTGTTGCCAAATTTTTGGCAGTTTGGGCGTAAATTTAAGTGAGCAAATAGCATTAGTAAAAGTTGGCAGAGCGTCAAAAAGTCCTTGCCAAAGCTATGTTAACTAAAGAGGATATTAGGAATTTACTAGCACGTAGATTTTGTAACGACATACACAAAAAACTTAGTGAAATTCCAACGCCAAGCGCCCTAAAAGATATCTATAAAGGCGCTAATCGCATCAAAGAGGCGATCGAGAGAAACGAGCATATTGCCATTGTTGGCGATTATGACGTTGATGGCGTGGTTTCAAGTGTGATTTTAGCCGAGTTTTTTGATGACTTTGGTGTAAAAAACTACCTAGTAAAGATCCCAAATCGCTTTAAGGACGGATACGGCTTAAACCCTGAGATCATCGACGAGCTTGCAAACGATGTGAGTCTAATAATCACCGTCGATAACGGCATCTCAGCAAATGAGGCAGCTAGCATCTGCAAAGAAAAAGGCATAGATCTCATCATCACAGATCACCACATGCCACCAGCCGTTTTACCAGAAGCCTACGCTATCATCAATCCAAAACAAGAGGATTGCAATTTTCCAAATATCGAAATTTGCGGTGCTGAAGTGGCTTGGTATTTGGTTGGAGCACTAAAGGATGTTTGCAAGCTAAACTACGATATGAGCAAGTTTTTAGAGCTTTTAGCCATCGCGATAATCGCTGATATGATGGAGCTAAGAGATATGAACAGGATGCTCGTTCGCATGGGTATTTGCAAGTTAAATGCCTCGAAACGCTCGGCATTTTACGTCATAAAAGAGTTTTACGGCAAGGATAAATTTGAGTGTGATGATATCAGCTTTCTTATAGCGCCTCTTATAAATTCAGCCGGACGCATGGATGATGCGATGAATTCATTTAACTTTTTGCGTGCAAAGAGTATCGAAGAGGCTTACAACTACCTTGATACGATCATTGAATTTAACAACTCCAGAAAAGAGGAGGAGCGCCAACTCTTTGAGTGCTCGTTAAAGGACGTAAAAGAGGACGATGAGGTCATCATCACTTGGGGCGAGCAGTGGCATGAGGGCGTGATAGGCATTGTGGCCAGCCGCCTGGCAAAGCACTTCGCAAAGCCAGCTATCGTCTTTAGCATCGATAAAGGCCGCGCAAAAGGCAGTGCTAGAAGCGTTGGCAAGCTTGATATCTTATCACTCATCGCAAGCCACGAAGATCTGCTAACAAGCTACGGCGGTCACAAAGGTGCAGCAGGGCTAACGCTTGCGCCTGAAAATTTGGAAAAATTTAAAGAGGCGATAAATAAAAGCTGCTCATGTCTAAATATGCAAGAGTGCAAAAGCTCTGACGAGCTACTTGGCGACATAATGCCAAGCGAGATCGACTTTGAGTTGCTTGAAATTTTGGAATTTTACGAGCCATACGGACAGAAAAATCCACGCCCAGTCTTTAAGATAGAAAATGCCGTCGTTAAAAACGAGAGGCTTATAGGCAGGGATCAAAACCACTTAAAACTTATCTTGCAAAAAGATAATAAAACGCTTGAGGCGCTATTTTTCAACTTCACAAGGCACGTTAGGGTGGGTGAGATGGTGGATATCATCTTTTGCGTGTCTAAAAATTCGTTCCGCGGGCTTGTTACGCCGCAGCTTCTTATACGAGAAATTTTATAGTTTTCTGCCTAGTCGTTTGAAATTTAATCACTAAATATCTTTAAAACCAAAATGCTGACTACGCTCCAAACATCACTGAAAACTTTAAAGCTGTGCTTGGTGGTTACGCTGGTCTTGGCTATCTAAGCGTTAGAGAGAGATTTGAAAACGAAACTAGCAAGAAAAATTTTAAAGGTTTGCTAGTTGGCGCAAAAGCAGGCGGTCAGTACTCGTTTGACGCTCACAACGCGCTTGAGTTTGGCTTAAAAGCTGATAAGACATTTTATAAGAAAAATAGCGGCGCTCAGCTAAGAGATACAAGTGTGGGAATTTACGCAGGCTACACTTATAAATTCTAAATTTATGGCAAGGCTTAGGCTTTGCCTCTCCCAAAAAACTCAAATTTGATCTTAAATTTATAACTCATGCAACCTTTAAGTGATGTGAGGTAGAATGGCTCTTATCTAAAAAGGAGAAAAATGAAAACCAAATCGCTTCTTGCCATTGTGCTCTGTGCCGTTTTTGGTAGCCTTGCCTTTTGCGAACCAAAAAGCGAGCCAATGCTAACAAAAAGTAGAGATTTGGTTGGTCAGACGGCGCCAGGCGCTATTTTAGGCATTAGGGTGCCAAAGGGGCATCAAGCTAAATTTGATAGCGCAAAGCCTAGGATGCAGGAATTTTTAGCAAATATGGCATGCTATAAGGCTAATAAAAATGATAAATTTATGGAGGGTGGCACAAGGGCACCTGCGCTAAGAAGAGATGATAGCCATTTTAAAAGGACTAGTGGCACTTGTAGCGACAGCGTAGATATCTTTAGTATAGAAAATGTGAAATTTATCGACAAAAACGCATTTAGTTTTAGCGTTACATTTATCACAGCAGATGGCGAAGAAACTACAAAATTTGATGATATTATATTTACGCAGCACCCTAGCGGTGAGTGGCTAGTTAGGTGGCAGTAGCGGCAATGCCTCTACTCTCTGCCCTCAAGAAGTGGCACAAAAAGACACTCGTCTAAAAACTCTTTTTCTAAATTTCCACTCTCGTCTTTTCTAAATTTAGCGATAAACTGCTTGCCATCTTTTTTCATCGGAGCGACCAAGATACCGCCATTTTTTAGCTGGCTAAATAAATTTGGCGAGATCTCATCAGCAGCAGCCGAGAGTAAAATTCTATCAAACGGCGCGTAGCTTCGCCAGCCGTTGTTGCCATCATCATATCTTACGTGCACGTTTTTGATCTTTAGCGCCTCGAAGCGTTTTTTGGCATCCATGGCTAGCTTTTCTATGCGCTCGACACTAAAAATTCTATGTGCAAGTTTGCTTAAAATAGCTGCTTGATAGCCACTTCCACAGCCTATCTCTAGGATATTGTCCATATTTTCGCACTCTAGCGCCATCGTCATCTTTGCCACCGTTAGCGGCGAGCTAATCCACTGGTTGCCAAGGATTGGCTGTGCGTCAAGCTTGTAAGCATGTGCAGCGATAGGCACGAAAATCTCGCGCTCGGTCGTTGATATCGCGTCAAACAAAAGCGGACTTAGCGTGATCTCGTCGGCTATGTCGCTAGCTAAATTTTGGCATTTTATCGCTTCTAATTGGGTCAAAATTTCTATCCTAAACAAATTTTAAATCGCTATTATACGATTTAAAGCTTATCTTAAAATTTATAAAAGCCCTAAATTTTTCTTTATCTGCGCTATCAAATTTGCGTCAAAAACCGCGCTTGCTTCTAGCGTACCATCTGGCAAAAAGACCCCGGCGGTCTCAAGATCTAGCGAGCTTGAGATCATGACGTAGCAGTTATTTGCGATCGCAAGTGCCTTGCAAAGGCTGAGGTAGGCTTCCTCTCTGGCCTTGCCCCACATGGTTGGCACCATGATGATGTCGCACCCCTTTAGCTTTGCCCAAAGCCTGCTATCGCGCAGCTCAAAACAGATCAGCACGCCAAGCTTTAGCCCTTTAAATGTAAAGGCATTTATATCGCTCACCTCGCCGGCGGTAAAGATCTCATGCTCTAAATTTGGCCTAAAAAGCTCAGCCTTAAACTGCGAATGAAAGACGTTGTTTGAGTTAAGAAGTAAAAATTCGTTATAAATTTTTGGTTGGTGTGGATTTATATTTGAAATTTGAGCGAGCCCTACGCTTTTGTTTAGGCTAGTAAGGTGCGTAAAACCTAGAAATTTATCTGGGCTAAGCGCCTCTTGCAAGCGCTCAAGCAGCATCGCATCAAAGCTGCCTATCATGCCACCAAGCATCGCTTTGTTCGCCCCAGCAAAAAAGCCGTCAAAGTCATAGCCGCTGATGCAAAGCTCACTTGCAAGCAGGAGAGAGTTTTCTGGCGCAGCCTCAACTAAATTTGCAAGCTCTTCTAGGCGCTCGGTAGCATTTTTTGCCTTTAAAGTTAGGCTTATTAGGTTTAAATTTTCTCTCATCTATTTTTCAAATACAAATATCATAGGTTTTTCATCATGGCAGTCTTTTGGAATTTTGTAGTTTATATCCGTGCCACCGATGTTTGGCGTAGCTTTTAAAATAACGCTTATAGCTGTGGTTTTGTCTTCCCTCTGCGAGAGCGGGTCGTTAAAAATCCAGACCTCGAAGCCAAGACCTCTAACCTCATCATGCAAGACCACTCTTATCTCTTTTAGGTCTTTTGCCTCAAAGCCACATTGCTTGTTTATGTCAAGCATCACGTCATTTCCTAGAACAGATCCTAGCGGTGCGAAACTTGGTGCAATTTCGCCGTTTGGCATCTCTTGATAGACTTCCGCTTGGCTTGTCTCTTTTACTTTAACAAGTTTGTGGGCGGGGAAATTTACGAGATTATCTCGGTTTGCCATGTCAACGATCCTTTGGCTACTGCTCGCACACCCAGCCAAAAGCACGCAGGCAAGGGATAAGATACTATTTTTAAAAGTCGTCAAAGCTGATACTTCCTTTGCTGTAGTTTGTCACCTTTGCTTCAAAGAAATTTGACTTTTGGTCGTTAAATTTCGCAAAGTCATCGACCCATTTGATCGGATGAGCGACGTTGTATTTGCGTTTTAGACCGATCGCAACTAGGCGTTGGTCGATGAGATAGTGGATATACTGCTCGATGATATCGTCTGTAAAGCCCATTATTTGGTTTTGGGTGATGTATTTACCCCATTTGATCTCTAAATTCCCAGCTTTTTCAAACATATCATAAATTTTCGCCTCAGTCTCAGGCGTAAAGAGGTCAGGTCTTTCCTTGCGGACTGAATTTATCATGTTTTGAAACAAAAGCAGGTGCGTGATCTCGTCACGTTGGATAAAGCGGATCATCTGCGCTGAGCCTAGCATCTTGCCAGCGCGAGCTAGAGCGTAGATCGCCGTAAAGCCGCTGTAAAAGTAGATGCCTTCTAAAATTTGGTTGGCAACCATCGCAAGAAGTAGCTTCTCGTCAGTCACTTCGCCCGCAAGCTCCTCGTAGACGCTTGAGATGTAGTCATTTTTCTCGCGCAAGACGTCGTCGTGCTTCTCCATCTCGTAGATGAGGTCGGTGTTGTCACAGATCGCCTCGACCATGACAGCGTAAGACTTGCTGTGGTTTGCCTCTTCGTAGGCTTGGCGGCTTAGCACGGCGTTGATCTCTGGTGCGGTGATGTAAGGGTTGATGTTGTCAGCTAGGTTGTTTGTCTGGAAGCTATCCATCGAGATGAGCTGGCTCCAGACGAGATCGTACATGCGTTTTTCAGCCTCTGTGAGGTTGTAGGCATAGTCGCGCACGTCGTCTGTGGTATCGACCTCTTTTGGAAACCAGGTGTTGGCCTCCATGAGGTCCCAAAGCTTTAACGCCCACTCGTATTTCGCCTTGGTGAAATTTAAAATGCCGTGTGGGTTGCCGTTAAAGACTCTTCTGTCTGTCAAATTTTCATTTGAACTTGGGTTGTAAATGCGTTTTCTGTTCATAAATTTTTCTCTTGTCTGTGATAAAAATTTCTTAAAATCTTACCCAAAGCAAGGTAAAAATTTACTTTTATTTAGAGTGCCTTAGTCCTTTTTATGGTCATCAAAAAGCCAGTTATTATTAGTAAAACGGCGATCACGCAAGATAGGGCAAAGACGATCTGACCGATCTCACCAAACATCTCTCCAGTGTGCAAGCTAAGCACCTTGCGGCCCGCTTTTTTAGCTTCTGGGATACTTTCAGCCTTGCTAACAAGCTTATTTTCTTTTATCTTGCCAGCGCTTGCGTCAAGCTTTAGTTTGCCTACCTGACTCTCGCTAGTTTCGTAGTTTATAGTGTAGGTGCTTTGATTGTTTTCAGGCACGTTTATCGTAAGAGATTTTAGCTCTAGCGTGACATTTTCTTTAAAAATTTGCTCTGCAGCCTCGATCTCTTTAAATTTTTCATCGCTTATTGGGATTAAATTTCTTTGAGGCATTGCCCTTTGCGCCTGACTTGGTTTTAGCTCGAAAAATACGCTATTTACGCTGTTTCTGACCCAGCCATAAGACCAGTAAAGGCCAGTTAGCGACATCACGACAAGCAGGATCGCCACGTATGTGCCAAGGCTCGTGTGGAGGTTGTAAAAGCAGGCATAGCCTTTTGCACTTGGCTTGATTTTGAGCGAATTTAGGAAATTTCGCTTGATCGCTGGGGCGTAGAGGATGAGACCGCTAATGGCAAGCAGAGCCATGATGATCGAGCTAATGGCGACTATTTGCTTGCCGATGTTGGCTGGGACTTTGCTATCAAGCAGGGCAAGGCCTAAATTTCTATGCAGGCTTAGTATTATCATGCGAGTTTTCTCGCCCCAGTCCTCGCTGATCACCTCGCCACTTCTTGGATCGATAAAGAAATTTAAGAGCTTTTTATCTTTAGTGACGCTGATGCTATAAGCTTTGTTTTCACCGCCGATTTGTACGTTTTCAAGCGTGTCAAATTTGATCTCACTTTTTGCCTTGGCGAGGATCTCGCTTAAGCTTAAATTTGGCTTTTCGCTAGGTGCTAAATTTATATATTTTTCATTTATCGCAGATTTTATCTCCTCTCTGTAAGAGGCAAATGGCGCTGCAAGCGTCATGATAAGTAGCGGTATAGTCGCGATTAGACCGATTATTAGGTGGATGTTGAAAATGATTTTGTTACGCTTGAAAAGCATATATCTCCTTTTAGATTTTAATAACGAATATTAATTTATTTTTTGTTAAGTAGAGATAAAATTTAGAAGGTTTTTTAAGTTATGAGAGAAAATTTGGCTACTCATTGGCACGATAGACCACTAGGAAAAGAGTTCTATTGGCAAAAAGCGCTTTTTGCCTTGTAAATTTATCTATTTTGAGTGATCGGCAGGAGATACTCAAAGGTTTTGATGGCTGCGTTTAGATCCTTTTTGTTTAGAGATTTAAATGGCTTTAGCAGGTAGTAAAGTGGCTTAAATTTTACTATTAGTTGTAGCGAGCGCGAGTAAATTTGAGCGCCACCAGCGTTAATGTATTCATTGACCACTTCTTTTACCAGCTCATGTGAAATTTTTTGTCGGCAGAGCTCGTGGATGAAAACTAATAGGTCGCGGCATTTTTGAAGTTCTATGTCGTGAGTAAAAAATTTTGACTCAAAATCTAGAAATTTTATCTCGCCATTTTTTATGGCGATATCTCTAAGTGCTGGGCGTCCGTGTGCGAAATTTAGCGCGTGAAGTCCAGCTAGTGCGCGGGCTGCTTTTAGCAAAATTTCGTGTTTATATTTTTCATCGTTACTATATTTAAATAGTCTAGCAACTGGCTCGCCAACATCTTCTATAACGAAAAATTCATCGCTTTTTAAAACGAGTTTTGGCGCAGGAGCATTTGCTTCGTTTAAAATTTTAAGCTTTTTTATCTCAGCAGCAAATGACATATAAGGGTTTGGTTTAAAAATTTTAGTTAAAAAGCCACCTTCGATGCTCTTTTCAATGCGTTTTAACCAAAATTTTTGCCCATCAAATTCAAAGCTAAATACACGCTCGTCGCGGTGATCTTTTAAAATTTCATTTACATATTGTTTTAAATTCATCATTTCGTAATATATCGGAAGAATTCTGAATTTTTATATATTTTAGTTAAAATTTCATGAAAAACGTAGAAATTTTTGTAAGTAAAAAAAGAAAATAAAATCATGGTGGAGTTAAGCGAAAAATGATTTTAGCTTTAAAGTCCGTTATTATCGTATTTTTAGAAAATTAAAATCAATAATTTTTACACTCAAACTTGCACTCGAGTTTTTTAAGGTTCAAGCGATTAAATTTTTGGTTATGAAAAGTTTAGTTTTCAATACAAAACTATCATAAGTGCCTAAAATAGGGGATTGTGAAGTTGTAAAGTTAAATGATTTAAGTTTCAGACGCTTAAAGTAGTCGTTTTGGCTTAAGAAAAATTAGTTTTCATCTCTTTTTTGCTCGAAAACTTAATTAAGGTTATTTTGTGAAACGTTATCGCTTTTATACGTTTCACGCTTGCCACTCGTTAGCCTTGTAAATGCCTAGCACATAAATAACCTCATCATCTATCAAGTAAGGTATCACATAACTTTTAAAAATCAAGTCACGAATGCTCTCATCATTAAAATTAATAGACTTACGGCAAATAAAAGGTGTCTGTGCTGTGCGTTCTATCTTTGCGACAAGTTCGTTTCTAAACTCTCGTGCTCTGTTTAGGCTGTCTTTGGCTATGAAGTCAAACGCAGCTTTTAATTCGTGGTTAAAACGTGCTGTGCGTCTAACTACCATTTTTCCATCTCGGCTTTTAACGTTTCTAGTGGATAGGTTTCAAGCTCTCCGCGTCTGATAGCTTCAATATCCGCTTCGTAATCGGCTATCCTTTGCTTCATCGTCTTGCCGTCGTCGTAAATCGGATAATCCTCATCGATAATTAGCTTTTGATTAGTCGTGTTAGCTAGAGCCTTACTTATCGCTACTATTTGGCTTATTAATGCTTCGTCTGCTCGTATTGTTAATGTCTGCATTTGTAACCCTTTCTTTTGATTATTTTAGCTTGTATTGTTAAAATTTAGTCTGAAATGTGTCCCCAAATACCACTAGGCTTATTTTTAAACTCACTAATTGCCATTGTGAGCGTATCGACCTGGTCGTCGTGTAAGTGGCTGTTATCGGCGGTAAATTTCTCGCACTCATCCACAAAATCACTAACCCACGTTGCGACACTAGGTAAATTTACGTATCCGCTCTCAATGTAGCCCACAACGTCTAAAACTCTAGTGTATTTATCCTTTTGTGGCGTTACGGCTCTTACTGGGATATTATTTTCACGTTTTATTTTTTGAATTAGCCCCGTTCCGCTTGATTTGTCCTCTATGTAAAACATTAGTCCGTTATATGTTGATCTGTGCTTGGCAAAAAAATCTTTAGTAGTATTTTCAAGCTCTACTGCGTCCCATTTGCCACGTTTTAGGTCTAGTAGATAAATGGCGTTGTCATATCCTAAGCCAGCTAATAATAAAACGCTGTAATCGTTTTGCTCGCCAGTCTTTTGGGCTGTATCCATAAAAACGCCTACACGCTTAATTCTTGGTGCTACATCATAACGACCAAACCACGCCCCTTGTATAATATCTCCGCCCTTAGTGCTTGGGTGCTGTTGATAAAGGGCGTTCCACGCATAAGACCCTAAGGCACTCTTTATTTTTAATAGTCTGTTTAAATCGTATCTTTCTGGGTGTAATGCCTCTCCCTCTTTTCGGTGCTCCTCGTCGTGTTCGGCTATTGCTGGAAAGGATAAAATTTCCCATTTGTCGCCGTCTTTTTGAGCTTCTTTTATTAGCCGTCCTGCTAAGTCGTCCTCGTGCCACCTTGTCATGCCTAATAATATGCCACTCTTAGGGCTTAGTCTTGTGTAAAGGGTTGTAACATACCAGTCCCACACTCTATCCCTAAAAGTTGCACTATTTGCTTCTGCTGCGTCCTTAATAGGGTCGTCAATAATTGAAATATCTGCACCCATACCCGTAATACCTCCGCCTACGCCAGCACTCCTATACGCGCCCGTGTGTCCTACAATCTCAAATATTTCGCTATTTCTAAGGGCGTTTTGCGTTACGGTTACGACACGCTTTGAATTAAGTTTTGTTTCTGGGAAAATTTCGGCGTAAGGCTCGCTCATTATTATACGCTGCACGTCCCTATTCATTCTTGTGCTTAAATCGCTCGAGTATGAGCTGGCGATTATTTGCAAATTTGGGTTTTTACCAAAAGCCCACGCTGGGAAAGCCCTACTAAATAACTCACTTTTGCCACTTCTAGGCGGTGCAAATATCATTAAACGAGGTTGCTTACCCTCCATTATGTTGAGATAAAAACGCTCTAGCTTATCTGCAATTTCTTTGTTAAACCAGCCGACCTGATAGCTTGGGTTGATTTCAGTTACAAAGCGAATTAAGCTACGTCTTGCAAGCTCGTTTTTAATTTGCTTTTGAGAGTATTGCGTCAAGTGTTTCGAGTTCATCATCACTTAGCCCTGACAAGTCTAGCTCTGGCTTTTGGTTTTGCTGCGTATTGTTATTGTTAATAATCGTTTGTGGCTCTTTGCCTAGTATGGTCTCTTTATTTCTTGCTGTTATCCTGCTGTGAGCTTCAATGTCGCCTATTGTTTTGGCATTTTTTAGCATTTCATTAGCTCTTTTTTGATTTGTTAATGCTGCGTTTTGAAAAAAGATGAGGTGTTTTGTAGCCTCACTTATTACCTCATTTACGCTGTTAATTTGTTGTAAATTTTCGTCTGCTAACTCCGTTTTAAAGGCTACTTCTGCGTTAATTTTTTCTTTAAATTTTGGTGTTAATCCTTTGACTATCTTATGGACTGCTACGTGGCTAACTCCTGCTCTTTCTGCTATTTGCCTGATCGAAAAAAATCCAGTATGAAAGTCAGCTAATATTTTTTCTCTGATCTTGTCTGTTATTTTTGCCATTATTTGCTCCTTTAAATATCGTTTCTTTGTATTTTAACTTGCTCCATTTCGCATTTTTGCAAAATGGATTTTTCATATTCGCAATTTGGATTTTGTATCGCATTTTTTACATATCGTTTTACGCTCGCCTTTGCTCTGTCTGGCTTCATTCTATTTGTCATAATCCACTTGTAAGCCTCTAGTGGCAAAGCGTAAATTTTAGCTAGCTCTTTATCGTATTTGCTTACTTTCATAACTCTTAAATTGTTAATGATAGTTTCGTCCGTGTAAGGGCTGTTAAACACTTTTAGGATTAAAAAGGCTATTTCGGTTAGGTAATAATCATCTGCTCGCTTCTCCCAGTCTGGGTAAAACTTATCGAGAATTTTAAAAAAGGTTTCTAGCGTGTTAAGCTCTTTTGGTAGCATTGATTTAGCCTTTTTGATTTTTTTAGTATTTTATGAAAAAGGCTGTTTGTCCTCTCGTGGAGTGATGAGGTTAGGGGCTAGCCTCGCCCCCTTTAGATTATGATTAGCTTGCTCGCATATCGTTTTGCAAGCTCGCACCTTTTAAGGGCTTATGCCATTTAAAAATCCCTTTGGCTTCTAAGGGATTATTTTTGTTAAAGTCCTCTTTGCTTTTATCGCTAGGACTTAGGCGGTCAAGCTGTCTTTTTAAGTGCTTTACTTGTGCTTCTGCGTGCCTGAGTTCGTTAATGTAATAATCTACGAATAGCCACGCTTTAGCCCCTGCTTGATAAATGGCTTTTCTTTTGCTGAGGTTCTCGCTTTGCTCTAGTGTGCTTATTAGCTCATCAAAGCTTTGAGCCTTTTCAAGCTCGTATAATTTTACGTATCTCTTAGCTGTCATTTTTTTTGCTCCTTAGTCGCTTTTGTGTCTTTTAGCGCATAATTATCAAGCGTTGAGGCAATATCGAGTAAAATGCCACTTAGTAAATAAGTAGCGTTTAGCCTCTCCTTGTCGTCTATGCTCTCGTGTTTATTTGCTAGTGCCAGCATTAGCGTTGATACTTGTCCTAATACGCAAGTTATTTCAACGCCTAACTCAAAATTCTCATTGATTTTGTTAAAAACTAACTTCATTTTTGCTCCTTTAGTGATAGTTTGCTTTTTAGCTCATCGTTTTCATCGCACAAGGCTACGTAATTACTAGCCAGCTTCTCAAACTTTGCTTTTGCTTGCTCTATCTCGGTTTTTAATTGCTCGTTTTGCTCCTCTGATTTGGCAAATAAAGCGTTTGTTCTGCCTAGGCTTTGAAATGCTCTATCTCGTTCGCCTTTTAGCGCATGGCTCTCATAAAAAAGCGAATATGCCACATCATAAAGCGTTTGTTCGCTTGCCTCTGTGTTGCCGTTGTTCTGCTCGATAATAAACTCGCAAAACCTTTTAAACATTGGTCTTTCTGAATTGGTTGGGATTAACATTTGTTCTCCTTTAAAAGTATGTAAATAAGTATTTTTTTAGTTAATTATATACTTAATTAAATATCTTGTCAAGCTCTAATATACTTTTTTAATGATATTTTGCTATTATTAGCTAATTAAATAATTATATAAAGGGTAAAAATGGATAAAAAAGAGTTTAACGATTTATTGAAACGTGCAAATTTATCAAAAAAAGGCTTTGCTGATTTGCTTGGAGTTTTGCCCTCATCTGTAAATAATTGGGGTAGCTCTCAAAATATTCCTTATTGGGTAGAGCCTTTTTTAACTAGCCATATCAAGGCTAAAAAATACGATGATATAAAAGCGATATTTGATGAGGTAGAAAACAAAGAGGATTAACATTATTTGTAACGAGCGACTTTTTTCGTCCGTTATATGTAACGTTACACGTGTTACCCCTAGGGTGTCATTACTAATGACCCCCTTTAAAAGCTGTATGTATTTAATTCACCCAGCTCAAAATTACGCTTAGAATAGGGCTTTTACGCTCTTTCTAGTGCTTAGCTTGCTCGTCTTTTTAACCGCCGACCGCGATTATTTTTAGCCCCTTGATAATTAATTTTTTCATTTAAGGATAAGGGGAGATTTTTTGTAATAAAAAGGTCATTGTAGGGTAGTTTTACAAGGGCACACTATACGTTGCTTTTCTTAAATTGTGATTTTCGCTCGTACGTGGCTTGCGTGCAAAGCTCTAGCCCCTCGGTGCTGGCTTTGATTTTTGATTTTAAAAGATAGACGAAAAACGCTAAAAATATGGCAAGCGGTGGCATTCTCTGCAATACCCTTTTTTATGAAACCTTAAGCAAGCTAAAAAATGGCTGTTTTGGCTTAAGGTTAAAAGCCGTTTTCTTTTTTTGCTAGGGTTTTTCAATTTTTTTTGAATAACTATTTTTTTATTAGGGTTTTCGTCAAAAATGTAGAAAACTGCCCCCTTTTGTAAGGAGGGGGTATTTTTTACCCACCCCTTTAGCTGTCATCGTTTCAATTTTTTCTGAAACGATGATGTAACCGATATTTTAGCCCCTATTTTAAAGCTGGCTACGTTTAACGTAGGTAGCTTTTACGTTTCACTTTCAAGGCTCGAGCTTTGACAATAGGGCTGTTTGGGTTTTATTGTTAGAGCTAGTTGGGCGGATAGCCTATTTTTATGGGTCGGCTCGCGTCCTTAATTTTAAGGGGACGGACAAAGCTCACATTTAAAGGCTTTGCTACGTAAGCCAAAAATTAGGCTAACGCATAAAACATCCGTGCGTTGAGGTAACGAGCCAAAATCTCGGCTGGTTATGCTCTTAGCTCTCTTTTGTTATCTTTTGACTTGTAGGGCTTGATTATGCCTTGCTCTTTAGTGGTCTTGTCTAGTATGGATTTAAACTCATCTAGGACATAAGGGAGTTGTAAATTTAGCCTTTGTTTGAGAGGCAAGGGGTTATCTTTGCTTTTGGGATTTATGCTAACTACGGCTTCGGCTCGGTAGATAGGCAAGTTTAGATTATTCTTTTTTGCCTTGTCATAAAAATACACTCTAGTTAATACATCGTTGTTTTTTAGATACTTGGTATTTTCAAAGTTAATAACCTCATCGCAAAAGGCTTCAAGGTTAAAGGGGCTATCCTTATCAAAACAAAGGTCAAGAGATGAAACGTTATTAATCACGCCTAGGAGCTCCACTATTAACTCTTTTGGTGGTGGTGTCTTGTTGTATTGTCTAAGTCCATAAACTTCAAATAACGCCTTTTGTGGCTCATTGCCTGACGATTTTAAAGTAGCGTAAAAAATAGGCAAGTCACTAAGAGCATAAATATTTACTATCTCATAATCTCGAAACTCATAACGGCGTTCTATCTTGACGGCTTTTGCTGTCTGTTTATCCAGCTTTAGCCATTTTTTGCCATATTTTCGAGCGATTGATTTTAAAAGGTCGATTTTTTTATGGATCTTTTGCGTGATAGCCTTTTTGTAAAAAGTCGCCCTTATCGTGTCTATGTAAATTTTGCTCTCGGCTGTGTTGATAATACTCTCAACTTCTGCTAAAATATCCACGTTTGTAACCTTGTTAAGGGCGGCTAAACTTGCTCGGCTTGACCGCCCTTAAAATTCTTTAATTAACTCTTTATTCGAGGCGTATTTTTAGCTTTTATAGCCTCGATTAGCTTTTTAGCTAACTTTACTTGACCCCTTGGCGTTATTAGAGTGATGAAGCTTAGCCCTTGCTCGCCGTTTGGCTTCGTAAATGTCTGCGGTTTGCGCCTAAAATAGCCCATATTTAGATACTTTTGCAAAGGCTCGTTATTAAACATCAAAATCCCCAGCTCGCGCATTAGAGCGAATAAGCGTATCTCGCCCGTGTCTATGCTCTTATCTTTATTACAAAGGATTTTCGCATATTCACCTATTTTAATATCGCCCTTGCTAACCTCAACGGCTCGCGCGAAATCTACGTAAGGCGCGTCAGCTTCTATCTTATGCTCTAGCTGTTTATTTTTGTCCTGCTCGTCCGCGTATCTTAATGCCAGCTGTGCGAATACGCGCGGGTCTGCTAAGACGTTTTGAATATCCAAAGGGCGGTTACTGCTGTTTAGGATAAAATCGCTCGCCCAGTCCCTGAATAAAATCGTCTGTGGAGTTTCGCGCAATTTAAAGCCCAAAGTAATAACGCCCTTTTTAGTCCAAAAAGTCTGCTTTGCGTTACCTGTCAGATTTTCTGACAGATAGAAATGCACGCCCTCGACGTATTCGCCCGTCCTCTTTTGTTCTCTTACGGTGCTTTCGCTAACGCCAAATCCGTCTGCGACTTGCTTATTAGATAAGCTCCACGTATCTTTATACTCCAAAACTTCTAAATCTAAATTATTAAACGTTACTATTGTATTCATCGTTGTATCCTTGCTCCGTTAGTTCTCTTACCTGCTTTCTTAAATTTTTGTTGATGTAAAATAGATCGTAAGCCATATTTATTAGCCCTTGTGGTGCTTCTTTCACACTCGAAACGCCGTAAGTTCTTAAATGGCTAGTAAATTCTTTTATCTTTTTAGGCTCGATAGCGATAATCGCTCCGCCTTTGCCTGCTGTTGTTATTTCTAACCTCATCTTATTATCCTTTCTTGCGTTGAGGTGCATTGTTCGACGACTTAGATTTTAGCCGTCGGATTTTGTCCTCTAGTTTGTTAATCTCTCTTGCTAGTTGTAGCGATGTATCGTAAAAGCTAAGGGCTACATCTAAGGCTTCATCAGTCTGCTTGCTAGTTTCGCCCTCTTTTATGGCTTTAAATAGGCTAGGGTTACGCTCTTTTACTATTAGCATAAAGCCTAAGTAAAAATCCTCCTCGCTCATATCGTCATATTTTGGTTTTAAGGGCTTCATCTTTCACCCCCTTGCTCTGGTGTCGCTCCGCCTTGCTTTTTATACATAAAAGCTTCGAGGTCATCACGTTTAAAGCGGATAGTTTGATTTGTGTAAATAATAGGTTTTGGGAAGTCATCCATTTTTTGATAACGATAAAGAGTTGATAAGCCTATGCCTAGAAACTCCGCCGCCTCTTTTTTGTTGAATAAGTGTTGTGCTTGTGTCATTTTTTATCCTTTGTCTTGATTTACAAAAGCTAACGTTAAAAACTTGCAAGTATTGTTAGTTTGTCTTGGTTTGATGTGAGAATACTAATAAATAAAAATGTTAATAGCTAGTGTAAAAGTGGCGTTAAAATCGATGTTAGAAAAATTTTTTAGTATTGAAAAATGATGTAAAAAAATAAAAAATTTACATCAAAAATAATGTAAATTTTTATTTAGAGTATTTTTTTACCGCTACTCTTAAATCTTTTATGGCACACAAAAGGTCTGTGTGGCTTATCCTTTCGCTATGCACTTGTCCGCGCTTTATGAGGTTGGTAAATAGTATGCCTTCTGCATCTTTGTGAGCGTTAGTTCTGCTTAATTTAATATTATCGTACCTACTTTCAAAATATTCTTTTAATGATTTTGCATGTAGTTCTAGTTCTTTAAACTCGATAATATCTCGCTTCACAAAACTTGAAAAATGTTGCTCCATATCCTTACAGAGTTCGGCTCTTTTTTTGTAATAATCTAGTTCCTTGTCGGTATCGTCTTTTATTCTGCTGTTCTTTTTAAAAAGTATATATCCAGAAAGGGCTACTGCTACCACAAAAATAATATGCTTTTCGTTTTCAGCATTTAAAAAATAATCTAAAAAATACATTTTATTTGTTAAATCGTCTTTTTGGGTATTAGTAAATTGCTTTTTTGCTCGTCTTTCTATATCAGCAATAATTTCCTCTTTTGCCTCTTTTTGTAATTTTTCTAGTGCTTGTTGCTCTTTTTGTTCTTTTGTCACTTACTCCCCTTTCAACTCATCTAAATAATCACTCCACCACTGCATTAATCTTGCCCTCTCGTCTAGCCTTTGGCTTCGGTCGTAAATTGCTTTTACACTGCTTCGCTCTTTGTGGTCTAGGCAAAGCTCTATCACGTCGCTATTAAAGCCGTGATTTTTGATGTTTTCATTTAGTAGCGTGCTTGCTGTTGTGCGTAAGCCGTGAAATACCATTTCATCGCCAAAGCCTAACCGCTTAATCGCCTGGTTGAGTGTGCTATCGCTTAGCGGTCTTGTCGCACTTATGCCACTAGGAAAGACAAAATCGCCCCTTTTGTGCTCCAGCATTGTTTTTAAAAGCTTCTTGACCTGCTTACTCATTGGCATATAAAAAACTTCTCTTAACTTCATCGCCTCGCCTGGAAACGTGATTAAATCATTCTCAAAATCCACGTATTGCCATTTTAGCCCCCTCACGTTTGCACTACGCAAAAAGGTATTCACGCCAAATATTAATGCCTGCTTGGTGCAAAATGAGCCCTGATAGTCCTGCATTGCTCCTAATAGCTCTTTTAGCTTTTTAGGTTCTGTTATGGCTTTAAAGTGGTTATTTGTTGAGGTTTTGAAAGCGTCGTTAAAGATAATATCCCTTGTTGGGTTATGCTCGATGTAGCCTTTATTTACTGCTAAATCTAAAATTTTACGAAGTAGCCTAAAAGTTCTTAACGATGTTTCATGTGTTATCCCTCTTTTTGCCTCTCGTGCTTGTATCTTCTCTATTGCGTGGGCGTAGTCCCTGCGTTTTAGCTCGGTTATCTCTTTACTGCCTAGATATGGGATTAGATTTTTTTCGATACGTCCGATTTGCTTATTAAAAGCGATTAGCCCTTTACTCCGCTCTTTGTCTATCCACTCATCGGCTACATCTTTAAACGTGATAGCCTTTTGCTTGGCCGTGGCTGTCTGCAAGTCCTCGCCCCTATCTCTTAGCCTCTCAAGCTCCAAAGCTTTCGCTCTTGCTTCAGCTAGTGTGATACTTGGGTATTTGCCTATTTTGATTTGTTTTGTTGTTCGCTTCTCGTCGCTCTCTTGATACTTGAAATAAAATGTTTTGGTGGTTTCTTTTTGGGTCTTGTATGCAAGCACATATAAAAATTTCACTCCGTCATCTTTTATCCACTCACGAATTTTATTTTTGAGTGTAAATTTTTTTAGTGCTAAATCGTTCGCAAAGCTTGCCATTTCGTAACCCTTAATTTTGAGTGTAAAAAGTTACTAAAAATATTTTTTTACACTCAGATATACACTCAAAAGAGTGATATTAGATGAAATGCAATGATAAGAGATGAGAGCTTAAAAAGTGGTAAAAGCCCTAAATTTGGGCTTTAAGAAGCATTTTTTGGCAAGGTTTGAAAAGCCCTGAAAACGTCTGTTGGTGGAGTTAAGCGGGATCGAACCGCCGACCTCTTGAATGCCATTCAAGCGCTCTCCCAGCTGAGCTATAACCCCAAAAGGATTTGGTATTTTATCTTTTTATGGCTTACATTTTTTTGAAAGTTGTTTTTATAAAATAAATTTTTAAGCAACTTTTGGGTAACATTGCAACCTTTAACGCGGGAATAGCTCAGGGGTAGAGCACAACCTTGCCAAGGTTGGGGTCGCGAGTTCGAATCTCGTTTCCCGCTCCATTAAATTTTGCCCGAGTGGCGGAATGGTAGACGCAAGGGACTTAAAATCCCTCGGTAGTTTTTACCGTACCGGTTCAAGTCCGGTCTCGGGCACCACCAAAACGGCGACATGGCCAAGTGGTAAGGCATGAGCCTGCAAAGCTTTGATCCCCGGTTCGAATCCGGGTGTCGCCTCCAGACTTCAAAAATAACCACATAAAGGGATAACGATGAAAAAATTGCTTTTAATAGTTTGTATGGCATTTTTTGCAGTAGGTTGTTCAAACACTTGGCACGGTGTAAAAGAAGATAGCCACAACGCCAAAGAATGGACTAAAGAAAAGATCAACGACGGAGCTAGCTACGTCAAGGAAAAAACAGAATAATTCTTAGTGGTTATAGCAAATTTTAAGCAAAGTTGGCTATAATCACAAATCTTTAAATCGGGAGATGGCTGAGCGGTCGAAAGCGGCGGTCTTGAAAACCGTTGAGGTGTGAAAGCCTCCTGGGGTTCGAATCCCTATCTCCCGGCCACTTTAAATTTAAAATCACTTTTTATTTTCAGTCATTTTACTTATTTTTAAATTTCATATTTTTGCTATAAAAATCTAGACTTAATGCAAACAAAAAAGTAATAAACGTAGTGAAATTAAAATAATATATCCTGTCTCTAAAATTTTAGAGAAATTTGCAGTTTTTTATCTAACATAAAAACTCTAAAATAGTAAAATTTGCTAAATTCTTAGAAAAAATAATCAATAAATAATTAAAAACTAAAATTTGCGTATCTTAATAGTAAAAAATTTTATGCGAGATAAAATACGAAGGTTATTTCGGGGCTAAAAAGCTAAGATAAGGTGTCGTAGTGTGTAGTAAAACCTTGATATTTGGATATTTAAAGCAGGATATGGCTTATATTTAAATGATTAAAACCACTCTGCTGGTTAGCTGGAGCCCATATCATCAAAAAAGAACTAGCTTGATAGCTCAACCGCTTCAAACTCTAAGATTAAAATTTATAAAATAGCAAAGTTGTTAAAAATTTAAAGGAGTGATTTATGAACATAAAAAGCATTTTTAGTAAGATATTTAAAGGTGAGCAGGGGGAGGCCGATGTGCTTGAGGCTATCGGTAAAATTTTAAACCAAAAAGGCGATGAAAACTACTATCTCATCCCAAAGGCGAGCATCGACGATCCTGCTGGCTCATCTAGAGAGATCGACCTGCTTTTGCTCCATCCAGCACTTGGAATTTACGTCATCGAGGTGAAAAACTGGGATGATCTTGAGCAACTAGACGAAAATAACCCCTACGAACAGGTAAAAATCTATCAAAGAATGCTTCTTGCAAAGATAGAGTCAGTGCTTAAAAAAGTGCCTATAAATGTCGAATACAGGGTCATTTTCCCCTCCATCAGCAAAGCCGAGGCTAGTAAATTTTATGCGAAAAATCCAAGCTATCTAAATTTAAAAAATCACACCTTTTTTAAAGACGATCTAACAGACGAGAACATCTTTGCTAAATTTTTCAACTCCTCTATAAGCACGCTGCCAAACAAAAAAGAGTTTCTTAAAATTTCAGAAATGCTTGTTAATCAAAGCAGGCTAAAACAAAAGATAATCCCGATAATCACGAAAGATGAGGTTATGTTTTTTGACCACAAGCAGCTTAGTATCATGAACGGCTACACTGGTGGCTTTCGCGTGATCAGAGGCGTGGCCGGCACTGGTAAGACGATGATACTTGCAAATTTTGTTGCAAACAGGCTTGAGCGTGACGAAAATGAGAAATTTCTCGTGCTTTGTTTTAATAAAAATTTGGCCCAAAATATCAAATCAAGCTTTGGAGATAAATTTATAAACAAAAATATCGCCGTTTATCCGATAATGTCGCTACTAAAACGCATAGAATTTGACGAGACAAAGCTTGGTATGGATGAAAATACAAATATCAGCCAAAAGTATCAAATTTACGAAACCGACGAAGCGATTGCTGAGTTTAGAGTGAAATTTAAGGCCCATCTTGCAAAGCACCCGATCGACTACGTCCTTTGTGACGAGACTCAGGATATGCCAGCTGGCTTTATGCGCGTCATCTACGAGGAGATAAAGGACTGCATATTTTTCATCGACGAGGCGCAGAAATTTTACCCATACACGATGAACAACATCGCCAATATCTTTCACCATCATAAATTTGAAAAGATCGATATGAGAGGGCGCGTGAAAAATCTAAAAAACGTCTACCGAACACCTTCAAACATCGCTAGATGCGCATTTGAGATCTTGCAAAAGGACTCTGCGATAAATGACTACTACAAAAAGAGCTTTTATCTCAGTCATGACTTCATCTCAGACATCCAGTGTATCTTGCAAGATGGTAGCATAAAAGTGGTCGAGCTTGATGAATTTAGTGAGCTTAAAAAGTGCCTAAATTCCTTGCCAAATGGCGAAACAAGTGTCGTTTTAAGTAATAGCAAGGTTGCTGTAAGTGCCATAAAAGAGAGCGTCTTGCCAGAGGGTAAAAACGTAGAAGTTTTGACGATACAGTCCATTAAAGGCCTTGAGGCGCAAAATGTCATCATCCACAACTTTTTGCCGTTTTTGCAGACCATATATAAAAATGAAAGGACGCTTTTTTATAGAAAAATTTACGTCTTGCTAACTAGAAGTCGCGAAAATTTATATATCTCGCTACCTAAAAATTTGGATGAAAATTTGCCAGATGAGATAAAAAAGGTGGTAGAGATCATCAAAAAATATGCAAGCATCACGCAATACTTGCCGCCGAAAAACGAACAAATAAAAGAAAAATCAAGCCTAAAACTAGCCTCTATAAAGCCAGTTTTAAGGGACGTAAAAGATGGCGCCGAGCTAGTGGTGGCAGGCAGTCAGCTCTTTGCCATCATAGCTGGGCTATTTGCATAGTAAATTTTAATGGCAGCCGCAGCCGCAACCACATCCGCCGCTTTGTTTTATCGCGTCAAAAACTGCGTCGTAGTTTGGCTCCTGGGTCACTTCAGGAACGATTTGCTTGTGGATGATGACGCCATCTTTGATGACAAAGACCGCTCTTGCAAGCAAGCCTTTTAGCGCCCCGTCACTCATCAGCATGCCGTAGTTTTGGGCAAATTCGCCGTATCTAAAATCGCTTCCCACGCGTAAATTTTCTATGCCCTCAGTCGTGCAAAATCTCCCCATCGCAAATGGCAGGTCGTTTGATATGATGCTAAGTTTTACGCCGTGTTTTCCAGCTACTTTTTCGTTAAATTTACGTGCTTCTGCCGCGCAAACGCCAGTATCTAGTGATGGCAAGCAGACAAGCACCTCGATGCCGTTATTTCCGCCCACGCTAAATTCGCTAAGATCTTGCGCTACGACTCTTGCCTCAGGCGCATAAGAGCCGACAAATAGCTCGTTTCCGCTTAAATTTACATCACTGCCTTTAAATTTTGTAGTTGCCATGATTTCTCCTTATCTTTTAGCTTTTTTAAACGCTTGATCAAGGTCGGCTATTAGATCATCGACATTTTCGATGCCGATGGCTAAACGAAGCAAATTTTGCTTTATGCCGATCTTATCTAGCACCTCTTTTGGATATGCCTCGTGCGTCATCGTTGCAGGCCTGCAGATAAGGCTCTCTACGCCGCCAAGGCTCACTGCTAGATCAAAAATTTCTAGCGCTTTTACAAATTTATTTACATCATATTTTTCATCAAGCTCAAATGAGATAAGAGCGCCGATATCGCTTGCTTGAGCTGCTTGCATCTTTGCCTCTTGCTCGCTGTATGAGCCAGGGAAATGCACCACGCTAACGGCGTCACTATCCTCTAAAAATTTGATGATTTTATGGGTATTTTGCGTTTGTCTGTCAAACCTAACACTAAGAGTTTTAAGCCCACGTATTAGGTAGTATGCGTCCATCGGACTGATGATGCCACCAAGCGTATTTTTAGCAAATTTTATCTTTTCGGCCAAAGCATCATCGTTTAGCGTGACGATACCAGCGATCACGTCAGCATGTCCGCCGATATATTTTGTGGCGCTATATACCACGATGTCAGCTCCGTGCTCAAGCACTTTTTGATAGTAAGGCGTCAAAAATGTATTATCCACGATGACTAGAGCGCCCTTTTTGTGAGCGATCTTTGAAATTCTAGCGATATCAGTCACTCTTAAGAGAGGATTTGAGGGAGTTTCGATGAATATAGCTGCCACGTCGTCGCTTATGTCATCTTCGCTTAAAAAATTTAGATCATCTATAAATTCGCTCTTTATGCCGTGACTTTCAAAAACGCTCGTGACATACCTATATGTGCCACCATAGACGTTGCTATTTAGCAGGACTTTTTGCCCCGTTTTTATAAGGCTAAGTGCGGCTGCTGTTGCTGCCATGCCTGAGCCAAAGCTAAATGCGTATTTGCTACCTTCAACTTTAGCAAAGATATCATCAAAGGCTTTTTTTGTAGGGTTGTTGCCACGTGAGTAGGCAAATTCTTGAAAATTTTCAAGGTCATATTGCACGAAGGTGCTAGCTAAAAATACTGGCGGAACGACCGCTTTGTTTGGGTTGTTTTTGGCTTCGATGCCTTTTACGACGAGAGTGTCTAGTTTCATAAATTTCCTTTTTAAAAATTTACGAAATTTTACATGATAAAGATTAATTTTCCCCAAACCCACCCAAAATATAGCCAAACCAGTAAGTGGTAGTAAAAGTGCTTTTTAAATTTGCATTTGTAAGATTGCTAAGACTAAATTTAAGCTTTTGCTTGGTCTTCGCAAGCCGCCAATGTATGGTTTTTTACTCGCTTTTGGCTAAATTTTTACCATAAATTTTACTCTACTAGATCAACCGACCAGTTTGCCTCCTGAAGCTTCATCTCGAGCTCTCTGATCTCTTTTGAAAGCGCATCTACTTGCTTTTGAAGCGCGGCCACATCGACTGTGCTTAAAATTTTGATCTCGCTGTTTGAGTAAAGATCGACCTTTTGACTAGCACTTGTTGCAAACTCCCTAAGCACGTTTGCTTTTAGCGTCAAAGCGTCCTTTTTGGCGATCATCTCAGTTAGGCTAATGCCATCAAATTTAGCGCTCGAGTTTGTTAAATTTATAGAGCAAATGAGCCTAAAAAGTTCGCTTGTTAGCTTGTCAAGCTCTTTTAAAAGAAGCTTTGGATCCTCGCTTGGACTTTCATTTTCCTGCGTTTTTGCATTGCTAAGTAGCCTAACTTTTAGCTGTTCGATGCGCTTTTGCGTGTCAGATCTTAGGATGAGAGCCTGAGCTAGTTTCATCATTTTTCCTTTTTGGGTATTAAATTTTTAAATCATCTTAGTATCTTTTGGGTTATAATTGATTTAAAATTTTATTTAAGGAAAAGCTATGAAGTACGATTTTGACACATTAGTAAGCAGAGAAGGCACAAACTCATCAAAATGGCGTATGAAAAATGACGTTTTGCCGATGTGGGTTGCAGATATGGACTTTAAGGCTGCACCTGAGATCTTAAGCGTCTTGCAAAAGCGCCTTGATAACGGTGTCTTTGGCTACTCATTCATCCCAAAAGAGTGGAACGAGGCGATAAAGAGCTGGTGGCAAAGACGTCACAATGTGAGCTTAGAGAACGAATGGATGTGCTTTTGCACTGGTGTCATACCGGCCATCTCGACTGCTATTAGGAGATTTAGCAGTCCAGGAGATCAAATTTTAGTGCAAGCGCCTGTCTATCACGTCTTTTTTAACTGCATCAAAAACAACGGACGTGAAATTTTATCAAACGACCTTGTCTATAAAAATGGCTCTTATGAGATAGACTTTGACGACCTCGAGGCAAAACTAGCTCAGCCACTAACTACTATGATGCTTCTTTGCAACCCTCACAATCCAATAGGCAAAATTTGGGACAAAGAGACGCTTAAAAAGATAGGCGAGCTTTGCTACAAGCACGATGTTTTAGTTATCAGCGATGAAATTCACTGCGATATAACTGATCCAGGGCTAAGCTACGTGCCATTTATCAGTGTGAGCGAGGAGTGCAAAAACAACTCCATCACGTGCATCTCGCCTACAAAGGCCTTTAACATAGCTGGCCTTCAAAGCTCGGCAGTCGTCACGCCAAATGAAAAGATCAGATCAAGACTAAATGCTGCTATCAACTACGATGAGGTTGGCGAGGCAAATGCCTTTGCTATCATCGCTGCAATCGCTGCATTTAACGAGGGCGAGACGTGGCTTGATGAGCTTAGAGAGTATCTTTTTGAAAACAAAAAGGTCGTTGCAAACTTCATAAAAGAACAAGGCTTACCAGTGAAGCTTTTGCCATCAAGTGCGACCTACCTTTTGTGGCTTGACTGCAGTGCGTTTTGCGAGGATTCGAGTGAGTTTATGAATTTCTTGCGTGATAAAGCTGGACTTTGGCTAAATGACGGCAACGCTTACAGAGGAGATAGATTTTTCCTTCGTATGAATATCGCAACGCAGCGTGAGAGGGTGCTTGAAGGGCTAAAACGCTTGCAAAATGGTATAAATTTATACATTTCAAAAAGATAAATTTTGGCTGGGTGGCTTTGGAATTTAAGCTGCCCTTGCTTGATACAAAAAACTACCTAGGGCATTTTTGACCTCCCTTATTTCTTAAAGATCAAAGTAAGTTTTCTGATAAATTTAAAGGCGTGATAGCCTATGCTTGTTTAATTTAAGTGTGGAGTTATTTGGTCGTAATAGGGCAGGTAGTAAAGCCAGTTTTTGCTATTTTTGATATCTCTCCAGTATGCGCTAGCGCGTTATAAAGAGTGTCTTGACGCGTTTGGGCTGTTTGAAGCTTTAAGTAGCTTTGGATCATAAATTTAGTAGTTTAAATTTGAAAGAGAGAAATTTAAGAGCGAGAAGTCGCGCTGGTTTTGAGATGCATTAAATTTAAGCAAAAAAGCCTTTGAATGCGAATAGTCATGGTTGATTTCAAAGCAAAAAATTTAAAGCCACCGCTGACTTTTATCTTCTATTTTAAATTTAGAAAAGCTATCAGCCAAAAATAGAGCGGTCGCCAAAATACTATTTTATGCTGCCTTTATTCAACAAATTTGTGTTCGCCACACGTGCGTAATGCAGTTTTTCTTATAAATTTAGTAGTTTAAATTTGGAAAAACATAAATTTAAAGGTGAGATAGTTGCGCTGACTTTTAAACTTAGAAAAAGTCGCTTATCAAAAGAGAACAGACCGCCATAAGAAACATTTTGCCCCTTTTGAAATAGTAAATATCGCGCCCGTTGCTGCTAAATTTATCAACTTGAAAGCGAGATATCTCGCACTAGTGTTAAATTTAAAAGAAGCCATTTTGTCAAAACGATAATTTGAGCCGTTTAAAATCGTATTATCTTTCAAAAAGTGATTTTGCTAATAAATTTGATGATTTTAAAGTTTATATAAAAACAGAAATTTAAAGATAAGCTAGCTTATGCTGGTTGTAAATTTATAAAAAGGCCATTTGCTAAAGTGGGAATTTACACTCTCGTTTAAAATGATAAATTTGATAGTTAAATTCGAATAAAAGTAGAAATTTAAAGGCGGGAAAGTCCCGCCAGATATTATTTATGTAGTTCTTTTGTGTAAAACTCAACTGAGCCAAGACCCTCTTTTAGCGCCCACTCGTAAGCTTGGCTTACGAATTCCCAGTTTATGTTCTCATAAAAAGTCTCTAGGTATTTTGGGCGTGCGTTGAAGTTGTCGATGTAGTAAGCGTGCTCCCAAACATCAACGACTAAAAGCGGCACTTTGCCATCGCTCACTGGAGTTTTTGCGTTGCTAGTTTGCACGATCTCTAGCTTTTTGCTGCTTGGATCAAATACAAGCCACGCCCAGCCTGAGCCAAAAAGCGTTGTAGCTGCTTTTAAAAACTCCTCTTTAAAGTTTGCGAAATTTGCCTCGATAGCAGCTTTTAGCTCGCTTGACATCTCGCTTTTTTTAGCGATGCAGTCCCAGTAAAAGTCGTGGTTATAAACTTGAGCGACGTTGTTATATAGGCCGCCTTCGCTATTTTTTAGGATTTCGTAAAATGATGCGTCGGCAAATTTTGTATCTTTTATGAGATTGTTTAAATTTGCAACATAGGTCGCGTGGTGCTTGCCATAGTGGTATTCACAGGTCTTAGCACTTACTACTGCATTGGCATTTGCGTCAAACGGAAGTTTTCTTAGTTCAAACATAATAATTCCTTAATAATAAAATTTGTTATCTCGTATTATAGCCACAAAACATTAACAAACAAAATCTCTTAAAATTTAACCCAAAAATAGGGCTTTTATAAAAGCTAATTTTTTTATTTATAAAAGATGAGCAAATTTTCTTTATAAATTTGTGGTTAAAAGAGTGAAAATTTATATCCTAAAAGAGCAAATTTAGCTTTGCAAAAGAGAGAAAAGTAAATTTAAATTTCTCTAAATGTAAAAAATAATATAAAAATATGTGTAGAAACGTAACAAAAATAGACTATAAAAATGATAAATAAATTTTTACGTTAAATTTACGAAGCAAAAACTATCCTTTTTAGGTCAAAAATGTTACAAAAATACACATATAAAAATAAAGATATGTGAATTTACGAAACAAAATTTCTAAATTTTTATTTTTGAAATTTATAATGCACCTATCAAAACTATTACAAAGGATGAAAGATGAAATTCTTACAAGCTTTACTTTTTACATGTGCCATCAGTGGCTTAGCATTTGGTGCGGATAAGGTCTATACGATCAAATTTGCTCACGTTGTCGCAGCTTCTACGCCAAAGGGCAAGGCAGCTGACTTTTTTGCAAAGCGTGCTGAGGAGCTAAGTGGCGGCAAACTAAAAGTTCAAGTCTTCCCATCAGCTCAGCTACTTGATGATGATAGGGTTTTTGGCGCGTTAAAACTTGGTAACGTCCAAATGGCAGCTCCAAGCTTTTCTAAATTTACACCTATTGTGCCGCAGTTTCAGCTATTTGACCTGCCTTTCATCTTTAAAGATGCAGACCACCTTCATAAGGTTCAAGATGGCGCAGTTGGCGAGGAGCTAAAAGGTCTTGTGACTAAGAAAGGCTTTGTGGCGCTTGATTACTGGGATGCTGGATTTAAGCACTTTAGCTCAAGCAAAAAACCGATCCTTGTGCCAGAAGATGCAAAAGGACAAAAATTTAGAATCCAAAGCTCAAAAGTGCTTGAAGAGCAGATCAAAGCGATCGGTGGCAACCCACAAGTTCTGCCATTTTCAGAGGTTTATTCTGCGCTTCAACAAGGCGTAGTTGATGCGACTGAAAACCCACTTTCAAATTTCTATAACTCTAAATTTCACGAGGTTCAAAGCTCACTTACGCTTTCACACCACGGATATCTAGGCTATCTAGTCGTTATGAGTGATAAATTTTGGAACAAACTACCAGATGATCTAAAAGCAAATGTAAAACAAGCTCTAAGCGAGGCTACAGCTTACGAGAGAGAAGAGACAGCTAAAGAGGACGCTCACGTCATAGCCGAGCTTGAAAAATATATAGCAGAGACTAAAAAGCTAGAAATTTTCAAGATAGATGACGCACAAAAAGCTGAGTGGGAGAAGACTATGCAGGCTATCTATCCTAAATTTTACGATGTCATCGGCAAAGAGCTTATAGAAAAAACAATCGAGACAAAATAATGAAAAATTTCATTAACGCTCTTGATATATTGATAGTCTCGCTCAATAAGACTATCGCCGTTTTAGGGCTAGCTAGTGGAACGCTACTAGCCTTTGCCAACGTCGTGGCTAGATACTTTTTTGACAAAAGCTGGTCATGGGCGAGCGAGCTATCAAACTACCTATTCATTTGGTCGGCGTTTTTTGCAGCAGCATACGGCTTTAACAAGGGCATCCACGTGAGCGTAACTATCTTGGTGGAGAAATTTCCACCAGCGCTTGCGAAAGCGTGCCTGCTCTTTTCGCACATTTTAACAACTGTCTTTTTGATATTTATCGCGGTTTATTCGGTTGATTATCTTAAAATTTTACACGAGATCGAGCAGATGATAATAGACCTTGGCATACCTCAATGGGTCCCTATGCTAGTGCTTCCAATAGCCTTCGTCACAGCTAGCTACCGCTCGGCTGAAAAGGCTATCAAAGTAGCTCTAACTCCAGCAGCAAAGGTCGTAAGCAACGAAGCGCACGAGCTAGCTCATGGTAGCGTAGTCAAAGACTAAGGAGAAAAAAGATGACAATAGCATTTTTATTTATCCTGCTTTTTGCACTGATGCTAATAGGCGTGCCAGTCGCGGTTTCACTAGGCACAAGCACCGTTTTAACGATGATATTTTTTACAGATATCGACATCGCTACGATCCCGCAGCTAATTTTTGATGGTATCAATAAATTTTCGCTAATGGCGATCCCTATGTTTATCTTGGCTGGAAATTTACTAAGTAAAGGCGGCTCAGCAAGACGTATCATCGACTTTGCAAAGTCTATGGTCGGACACTTGCCAGGCGGTCTTCCTATGAGTGCGATATTTGCCTGCATCATCTTTGCGGCTGTCTCTGGAAGCTCGCCTGCGACGGTTGTGGCTATTGGTTCAATTATGTTTGCAGCGATAAAAGAGGCTGGCTATCCAAAAGAGTACGCAGTGGGCGGCATAACTACGGCTGGCTCGCTTGGAATTTTGATCCCGCCCTCGGTTGTTATGATAGTTTATGGCGTAACGGCAGAGGTAAGTATCGGCAAGCTCTTTATGGCAGGCGTTGTGCCAGGTCTAATGCTAGGTGGTATGATGCTTGTGCAAACCTACGTTGGCGCAAAAAAGCTTGGATTTAAAGCGACTAAGGCTGAGCCACTTAAAGTAAGAGTGCAAAAATTTGCAAAAGCATTTTGGGCACTTCTAATCGTCGTTGTGGTTATTGGCGGAATTTATGGAGGCATATTTACTCCGACTGAAGCTGCTGCAGCAAGTGCGGTCTATGCGCTATTTATCTCACTTTTTATCTATAGAGATATAAAGATAAAAGATCTTTGGGATATTTGCCTAGACTCAGCCCTTACAACAGCTATGATATTTTTCATCATCGCAAACGCCGTTGTTTTTGCTTATTTGCTAACTAGCGAGCAGATCCCTCAAGCGATCGCTTCGATGATACTTGACGCAAATATCGGCATGATAGGATTTTTGATATTTGTAAATATCTTGCTCTTTATCATGGGTCAGTTTATGGAGCCTTCAAGTGTTATCATGATCATGGTGCCGCTCTTGCTTCCGATAGCTACGCAGCTTGGTGTTGATCCTATTCACTTTGGTATCATCTTGGTTGTAAATATGGAGATAGGTATGGTCACTCCGCCTGTTGGACTAAATTTATTTGTAGCAAGCGGTCTTACAAATATGAACTTAAAAGAGGTTATCATGGCGTGCTTGCCATGGACGCTAACCTTGTTCTTTGGTCTTATCTTGGTTACTTATATACCACAAATTTCACTTTGGCTACCAAACATAATGTATGGACATTAAAATTTAGAGGCCTAGGCCTCTAAATTTATCCTCTTGGATCGTAATCCGCACTCATAACGATATTTTTACCATTTCGCTTACCAATGTAAAGTAGCTCGTCAGCTTGCTTGATCATACGCTCGATATTTACCTCAGTGTTGCCACTATGTGCCACGACGCCAAATGTCATCGTCGCTATGATCCTATTGTTTTCAAATTCAACTACATTTTGATTAAGTGTCTCCCTGATACGCTCTAAGATGCTAACTGCTTTTGCCTTTTTAACATCAAAGATAACAGCCAAAAACTCCTCTCCGCCAAATCTTGCAACCCTATCTTCATTTCTAAAAGCGTTTTTGAAAATTTTAGAAAGACTCTTTAGCACTTCATCGCCTGCTCCGTGTCCGTAGGTGTCGTTTATCTTTTTAAAGTTATCGATGTCACACATCACGATAGCAAAGTCATTACCGTCAAATAAATTCTTCTGTCTAAAAATTTGTTGCATAGAAGCGCGGTTTAAAAGCCCAGTTAGTGGGTCGTGGTTAAAGACAGCCTTAGCAGACTCTTTCTCTTCTAAGATGCCTAAGAATATAAATAAATTTGAGCTCTCTAGTAAAAATGATGTTAGGACGGCAAACACGCAAGATGCAGTTAGGTTAAATACAAAAAATATCTCTTTATATAAGGTATCATCTTTTACTGGTAGATCTATCACTAGATAAAAAAGCAAAAATGCCGCGATATCTAGCAAAGAGATAAGTCTGCTTAACATTTTAAAGCTAACTGATAAAAAAAAGAGGCTAATTGTCGATGTTAAAAATAAAATTTCAAAGCCCCAGCCTAGACCAAGGATAAAGACGCAAAGCGAGGCATGGAGTAAAATTTCTACTTGCAAGATGAGCATTACGATCTTGTTGTTCTCTTCGCTATCAAAGAGTATCTTTAGTGCAAAAAGATATATGCTAACAGAAAGGATGTTTGCCACAGCCAAAATTTCTTCACCTATGATACAAAATCCAATTATATAAAAAAGGTGTATTAAAAAAACCGAAAAAATAATGATCTTTAGTGATATATAAATCGAAAGTTTAGGCATTGCCATAGTCTAAATGTCCTTTTTTTAATATGGCATATTCTATACGGTCTTTGCCATTTTTCTTACCCTCATATAGCTTTTTATCGGCTATATTTATCACCGTATCCATATCTATACTTATACCACTTGCGCAAAGAACTAAACCAAAGGTCATGGTTACTGAACTTTTGTCAGGCAGTTTTACCTGCGCTATCCTTGTGCCAAGTCTGGTTTCTACTTTTTTTACGTCTTCAGTTTTAACATCAGGCAAGATAATTAGAAATTCTTCTCCACCCCACCTACAAATGACATCATTTTCTCTAAATGTATCTTTTAAAGACAGCGCTATCTCTTTTAAAACCTTGTCGCCCCAGTCGTGTCCGTAGGTATCGTTTATCTTTTTAAAGTTATCTATATCTCCTAGCATAACGACTAAATTCGTATCACTACTATTTTCTCGAAGCTCTATAAGCTTATTTTTTAGTGTATTTTCTATTGAGCGTCTATTAAAAAGACCAGTTAAAAAGTCATATTTGGCAACCCTCTCTATCTCCTCTTTCTCTTCGCTGATCTGTTTGTAGCCACTAGATGTGATCGCATCAGCAAAACCAGATAGCCTAAAAACAAGAAAAAAAATAAATGCAATACTGCAACAAGTGATAAAGTGTTGAACTTGTTCAGAAGCTACTCCTAAAGAATCTTTATATGAAAAATAAAGCCATAAAAGCACTAAAATTTCAAAGATGCTAACTGAATAGGTAACTATCCTTTTATTAAAAGCTAAAAAGTAGCTTATAAATATATCTCCAATTAGTATTATCCAAATGTTACAGTTCCAGCCTATATTAATAACGCCAGCAATAACAACAGCAGTTGTATTTATATGAAAAAGAGCTGATATTAGATATCTCTTTTTTACGTCAAATTTTAGCCTTAGTGGTATATTTATGCAAAAAAACAAGAGACAGATCAAAACAATTAATAGGCTTTCACCAAAAAAACCAAATACTAAAATAGCAATTAAATTACTTACTATCGCTACGTTTAATATCGTTTTGTAAATGTCATCGATAGCCTTATAGCTATCTTGCTCTATAAATTCCTGTACCAAGCATTCTCTCCGTTAATTTCATCCGTTAAATTTAATTAGACCATTTTAATACGAGTCGTAACTATCCTCATCCTCATCGCTATCTTCATAGTTGTAGTCGTTTTCGTCGTAGTTATAGTCATAGCTATCGCTACTATCCTCATCCTCATCGTTAAATTCAGAGTAGTCTTCTTCTACCTCTTCGTAGTCAAAATCATCACTCATTTTTCTCTCCTTAAATTTTATCTTTGATATTTTCGATATACAAGCTTTGGCTTGGGAATGCAAAATTTAGACCATTTTGCTTTAAAATATCCATAATTTTTAGCATTACATCTTGTTTTACGTCTAAAAAATCGCCCCAAACGATAGTTTTTGCAAAGCAATAAACTAGGATATTTATCGAGCTATCAGCAAAGTCATCAACCACGACAAATAAATTTGACTTATATCCAGCGTAGTCATCAACTGAGACTATGTTTTGTCTATATTTTAGTCCTCTTTTATTAGCCGCGATATCTTCGCTTTTAGCGATATCTGGGTGATTTATCAGCATATTTTTGATGTCATTTACACATTTTTTGATCTCTTCTGTAGTTGGTCCATACTCGATGCCAATAACCATTCTTATGCGTCTGCCGACCTTTCTTCTGCTCCAGTTTCTAACAGGATCGCTCGCTAGCTTTGAGTTTGGCACGAAGATAAGGGCATTATCAAAGCTTCTAACAGTTGTTTTTCTAAATCCTATCTCAACGACTGTGCCCTCGATATCACCACAAACTATCCAGTCGCCTTGTGAAAATGAGTTGTCAAAGAGCATCATAACAGATGCAAAGAAGTTTGCGATGATGTCTTTAGCAGCGAAGGCAACGGCAAGACCACCGATACCAAGTGAGGCGATGAGTGCTGAGATATCAAAGCCAAGCTTTTGAAGGATCAGTAAAAGTGTGATGATCAGCACGATCACGTAGATCACTTTTAGTGCTAGGTTTATCACCTCTTTACGCTTGCTTTTTTGCGCGATCTTGTCGAGTATAGCGATGCCGTAGCCATTTAGTATGGTTAGGACAAGCCATGAAAATGCGACTATATATATGATAGAAAAGATATTTGCTACCGTTAGAGGCACTGGCACTGGATAAAATCCAATGCCGATACAGATGTTTAGCGCATAGATGATAAGAAGTGCTGAGATCGGCTTTTTGATGATATCAACGATCTGATTTTTAGCCTCTTTGACCCCTTCGCCTGAAGCGACGAGTGACATCACCCAGTAGGTGAGCTTGGCTAAAATTCTAGTTAGCGAGACGAAAAATAAAAATATCGCAACGATAACAACGATCTTGCCGATGTTAAATTTGCTTGAATTTATGGCTGTTGTTTTGTTTATATACTCGACTGCATCGACTAAATTTAGCTCAGACAAGAGCATGCTCGAGCTTAGAAGATCGGCGTTATTTTTAAGATAGATTAAAATTTCTTCTTCACTCTCTTTTTTCAGCTCAAGGTCAAAAAAGGCGCTGTCGTAAGAGCCTGAAGTGTCATTTAGTGAGTCTTTTAGATCTTTTATACTTACATAAGAATTTGTCTGTAAATTTAAAAGTCCATTATCTATCACTTCTTTTATAGAATTTGCCTTAGCGCCCTTTTTAAAGATCTCTTCAAGGCTAATAAGCGCTGAGTAGTAAGCGTAATCAACCTTCATCTTCTCAAGCTCGATAGCACTTTGGATGTAGGCATCCTTGTTTGACTGCTTCTCAAGTCTTGCGACCTTTTTTTCTAGTGCCTCTTTTTGCAGGTTGTATTTATTGATATCGCTTTGTGTAACTTCGATCTGCATAACATAGGTCGGAATTTTCTCTAAAAGAGCGTTCTTTTTATTTTGAAGAGTGATCAAATTTGAGTTATCGATCTTTGAAGCGTTTAGGTCTTTTTGCTGAGATTTTATGATGTTTATCTGGCTGTTTAGGGTTTGAATTTGATTTGTTATGCTGATGATATCGTCTTCTTGCGTTACGTTGTTGTCAGCGCCAAAAAGAGTTATGAAAGAAAGCAGGATGATGGTTAGAAATTTACGCATTTTCGCCTCTTTTGTCCGCTAGAAGTTTAAACGTGCCCTCTTTTAAATCGTAGCTAAAAATTTCGCCAGTTTCTATGATGTAGTGCCAGCCATAAATTTGAAGCTTACCACTTTCATACTCCTCTTTTACATTTGGATATGTCATTATGTTTTCGATCGAATTTATCACGTTTAGCCTCTCGGTTAGCCATGCCATTTTGGCTGGATCATCACTTGTAAATTTAAGCACTTCTCGCTTGATAGGCTCTATTAGCCTGATCCAGTTTCTAACGTTTGGAGTATTTTTTAGCTTCTTTTCATCAACATAAAGCGCCGCGCATCCACCACAGTCAGAGTGTCCGCAAATGATGATGTTTTTGATGTTTAAAACTTCAAGCGCATACTCGATCGCCGAAGTGGTCGCCAAAAATTCTTCACTCACTCTATATGGTGGCACGATGTTTGCGATATTTCGCACCATAAAAAGCTCACCTGGCAGGCAGTTTGTTATCAAATTTGGCACGACCCTTGAATCCACGCATGATATGAAAAGCGTGTGCGGATCTTGCTTGTGTTGCAGACTTTTAAAGAGCTCTTCATGCTCCAAAAAACCATCTTCCATAAATTTTACTGCACCTTCAAGTATTGAATCATCCATAAAATTTATCTCCATTTTTTATATTTTTATCGCGATTATAGCAACTTTTATTTAATCAAAAAAATGCTCTCTAAAACGAACTTTAAACTAATATTTTTTATTAAACTTCTTTTTATATATTGTTTAATTATTTTAGGCTAAACTCACCGCAAAAATTTATAAGGAGAAAAAATGAGTTTGTATGATAGAAACTACGCTAAGCAAAATCAAGAAGAGCTTGCGTATTCTCAAAGCTCACTAAGCACTTTTATAAAACAGACTTATCAACTTTTTGCAGCATCACTACTTTCAGCTACTGCTGGCGCTTATGTAGGCATTAGTATCGCTGGCGTTTTTGCGGCAAATAGATTTTTGTTTTGGGGACTTGTGATACTTGAGTTTGTATTGCTTTTTGGTCTAATGGCGGCTAAACGTAAAGAGGGATTAAATTTAATACTTCTTTTTGCATTTACATTTGTAAGTGGTCTTACGCTAACTCCGCTACTTTCAGCGATCCTTGCTATGCCAAGTGGTGCTAGCATCGTGGCTCAAGCGTTTGGCTTGACGACAGTTGCATTTGGTGCATTAAGCGTCTTTGCGATGAATACAAAACGCGACTTTACAACGATGGGCAAGATGCTATTTATAACTTTGATAGTTATCGTTGTGGCAGCGATCATCAACATTTTCGTTAAAAGCACGATGTTTCAACTTGTAATCGCAAGTATTTCATCGATCTTATTTAGTGCTTACATACTTTTTGATACACAAAATATCATTCGTGGCAACTACGAGACACCAGTTGAAGGTGCAGTTGCTTTGTATCTTGATTTTGTAAATTTATTTACATCATTACTACAAATTTTAGGTATTTTTAATAGAAATGACTAATGACGAGCGCATCTACCGAGTGATAGATGCGAATCTAAATAGGCTAAAAGAAGGGCTTCGCGTCGTTGAAGATATAAAAAGATATGTCTTTGACGATGCTAAGCTCGCCTATAAGATAAAGTCCCTCCGCCACAAGGCAAAGATCCCACAAAAAGAATTTTTAAAATTTAGAAATTCACAAAACGACGTTTTAAAAACCAGCACAAAAAGCGAGCAAGAAAGATCAAATTTAGATGAGATCATCACTGCAAATTTCAAGCGTGCTCAGGAGAGTGCCCGCGTGCTTGAAGAGTGCTTTAAGCTTATAAATTTAGAGCGAGCCGAGCTTTTTAAAAGCATAAGATACGAGCTTTATGAGCTTGAAAAAGAACTTTAACTAAAAATTTAAATCTTTTCTTGTATAATCGCAAACTATTTAAAAAATTTAAAGGAAATTTCGTGAGTTTAATATTTTTAATCTTACAATTTGTTCTAGCTGTCGTTATCACGATCGCAGTTTTACTCCAAAAGAGCTCATCTATCGGTCTTGGAGCATACAGTGGAAGTAACGAGAGCCTTTTTGGAGCAAAAGGACCAGCTGGATTTTTAGCTAAATTTACCTTTGTGGTAGGCGTTTTGTTTATCCTAAACACACTTGCGCTTGGATATTTTTACAACAAAGATCTAAAACGCTCTATCGTTGATAGCGTGGATAGCAAATCTCTAGTCATACCAAAATCAAACGACGTGCCAGCAGCTCCTAGCGCACCACAAAATCCAGCAAAATAACAATGATAAAAACGTTTTTAGCGTCACTTTTGACGCTAACGTTTGCTTTGGCAGACGCTCACATTCTAGTTTATCACCGCTTTGATGAGCCAAGGCACGCTAGCACGGATATTTCTATTCAAAATTTAAGAGCTCAGTTTGAATACTTCAAAAATAATGGCTACAAAGTTGTCAAGCTATCAAGGCTTGTCGATGCGGTAAATGCTGGCGAACCGATCCCTGATAACTGGATCGTTATCACCGTTGATGATGGATACAAAAGCTTTTACAATAACGCTCTTGAGCTTTTTAAAGAGTATAACTACCCATTTGCTTTGATGGTCTATGTAGAGGCAAGCGCGAACAAATATGGTGATTATCTAGACTTTGATCAGATCAAAGAGCTAGAAGCTTACGGAGAGATCGGCTATCACTCATACGCTCATCCAAGGATGACTAAACTTAGCGATGAGGCCTTAAGAGAGGACTTTCAAAAGGGCGTTGAGACCTTTGAAAAGCACATGGGTTATAAGCCTAAATACTTCGCAGTGCCTTATGGTGAGATCGATAGTAGGGTCGTCTCTTTGGCAAAAGAATTTGGCTTTTTGGCACTTTTAAATCAAAACTCAGGCGCAGTTTCAGATAAAAGCGACGTTTATGATCTTTACAGAACGCCAGTGATGAATGGCACAAAGATAGCGCTAACTTTTAACAGCAAATTTTTAAATGCCCAGTGGATATTTCCAGAGGGCTATCCGCAAAACAATGCGATCGACAAGCTCATCATCAAGACCGACACTAACGCAAGTGAGGGCAGTTTTTTCATGACTGGCTTTGACGGCTTTAGAAAAGTACCTATGACAAATGGCGTTTTTGAGTGTAAATTTAACCCACCACTCGATAAACGCAAGGTTTTAATATCACTAAAAGTAGATCATCAACGAAGCACAAAACTTCTAATAAAGGACATCAATGCTAAATAAAATTTACGAAACACAAAAAGAGGGCTGCGAAAAGGCGATCGCTTCATTAAAGCGCGATTTTACGACGCTTAGAACCGGCAAGGTAAATATCAGCATCGTGGATAACGTTATGGTTGATTATTACGGCTCGCCAACTCCGCTTAATCAAGTAGCCACCGTGCTTACAAGCGACGCTTCGACTATCGCTATCACGCCTTGGGAAAAGAGCATGATAAAAGCGATCTCATCAGCTATCCAAGCTGCAAATATCGGCGTCAATCCAAACAGCGACGGCGAGAGCGTTAAGCTATTTTTCCCACCGATGACCGTCGAGCAACGCCAGGAAAATGCAAAACACGCAAAAGCTATGGGCGAAAAGGCAAAAGTTAGTATAAGAAACGTGAGAAAAGACGCAAACGACGAGGTCAAAAAGCTTGAAAAAGACAAGGCTATAACTGAAGACGAGAGCAAAAAGGGACAAGATGAGGTTCAAAAGATAACTGACACCTACACCACAAAGATCGACACTCTCGTAAAAGAGAAAGAAGCCGAGCTTTTAAAAGTATAAATTTCACTTAGAAATTTGCCCCCTTTGCAAATTTCTAAACCCCCGTTTTAGCCACGCAATGTGGCTAAATTTCATCCTTTAAAGGACGACCTTGCATATCATCACCGAGCTAAAAGCCGCATTTGCTGACAAAAAAATTTTGCTTCTTACCATTTTGGCTTTTTCTCTAGCTACCATTTTTCTTAGCCCCAGCCAGATAGTGGATGAGTATAGAGGTTTTTGGCTGCTTGAGCCACTGCTTTTGGTCGCTATCTACCTAAATAAAAGGCAAATTTTACTCCCTTTATATTTTTTGATATTTGGCGCAACACTTTACTTTTTTGGCATTAAGCTAAGTGGTCATACCAGCGATCTTGTCGCACTTTATCTCATGGCTTTTGTGCTTTTATTATCTTTAAATTTCGCCAAAGATAATGAGAAATTTATAAGCCAGAGCCTAGCAAGACTATTAAATTTACTCATCTCATTTGCCCTTTTTCACCTATTTTTTCTTGGCATTGTGGCTGTTTTCGCAGGGCTTAACTACCTCTTTGACTGGGAGCTTTTAACCAGCCACAGGACGCAGAGGCTCTATTTGACACTGGCCTCTTTTGGTCTGCCATGTTTGTTTCTCTTTTTTGAGAGTAAATTTAGCGAGTATAGGCTCTTAAATTTCATCAAGATCGCCATAAATTTCATACTAAATCCACTGCTCTTCATCTATGTGGCGCTACTAAATTTATACTGCATTTATAGGCTTGTTTTGCTTGAGCTACCACGCGGTGGAGTGGCCTACATCGTGCTTGCCTGCTTGATCGCTGGCTTTGTTTTAAGAGGGCTAAATTTACTCATCAAAAGCAAAATTTATGATCAAATTTTTAAGCTCTTGCCACTTTTTGTCATCTTGCCTAGCGTTTTGCTTTGGTGGGGCGTCATGCACAGGGTCGGTGAATACGGCCTAAGCGAGCCTAGGATATATCTCATCGCCTGCGTGATATTTGCAAATTTGAGCTATTTTGTGATGATATTTTTTAGGGATTTCCCTTATAAATTTCTAGCATTTTTGATGGTATTTGGCATTTTTTTCACCCATTTTGTCCTTGATACGAAGCTGCTTACCATAAATTCTCAAAAAGAGCTTTTGCTAAGAGGGCTAAGGTCGCTAAATTTGCTTGGTAGCGATGGCACGCTAAGTGGTGATGTGAGCAAGATCGGCGAAGAGAAGCTTTATTTTTTGCAAGATAAATTTGACTATCTCGTAGAAAACGGCGATAAATTTGCACTAGAAAATAAAAAATTTATATCAAATTTAGAGAGTATCTCGGAGAAAAAGTGGCAGATATTTAGCATTAACTCAGGCAATATCGGCATAAACGTCAAAGAGGCGACCATAAAAAGCGTAGCCTCAAGCAGCACAAATGGCGATGATCTTGTTATACAGCTAGATAATTAAAGAGTTAGTATAGATATGCAAAAGCACCTAGAAAAGGCGCTTGCAAGTTTAAATTTAAAGCCAGACGGCGACTTTGGCGCTGAGGTATTTGAGCAGCTAAAAGAGCAGCTTTTGATCCTTGAAGTAGGCAAAAGGGTTTTTGTTCTGCGCTCTATGGAAATCGTGCAAGAAAACGGAGTTTATAAATTTTACGACGCAAGCGTGCTTTTTTATATGGAGGATGCGCAGCTAAAATAGCGAACCCTGCGTGAGTTTTGGCTTTATGACAAAGCTTTTTCTATGAAAGTCTGAGTGGCCAAATTTAGCTATCGCATCTAGGTGCGACTTCGTGCCATACCCTTTGTGCCCTGCAAAGCCGTATGCGGGATAAAATTTATCCCAGCCACTCATCAAGCGGTCACGGCTTACTTTTGCTAGGATGCTAGCTGCACTTACCCCAGCTACCTTGCCGTCAGCCTTTATCATCGTGGTGATGCCAACGCCGTAGTCTAAATTTCCATCGTAAATGATCTCAAAGCCCTCAAAATGCGCCTTGAAAAGCTTGAGCGCTCGCCTTAGGCACTCGCTTAGCCCAAGCTCGTCTATCTGGGCGTTTGAGAAGTAGACGATGAGAAAATTTGAGCTTTTTGTGATCTTGCAAAATAGCTCCTCGCGCCTTTTTGCGGTTAGTTTTTTGGAGTCGTTTAGGCCAGGAATTTCACTATTTAGTACGCAAGCAGCCACGCTTAGTGGTCCAGCTAACGCCCCACGTCCAGCCTCGTCGATACCGCAAATTTTAGCCATTACAGCCCGACTTCATCGCTAAAGTAAGGTCTTAGCTCCTCAAGTGGGACGCTGATTTGCTCCTCGTTTAAAAATGTAAGGCCAAGCGGCGAAAGCACGAAGTTGTCGCTCACGCCAGCGTTTGCAAGGATCGCTTTTAGGTGGCTGTCGTTTATATCTTTAAAAATTTGCTTTAGCTTTAGCTTTTTGTTTGTTGCAAGCGAGATCACCTCGCAGTTTGTTTTTTCGTTTTTATAGGTGCAAACGCTCTTGATCTTGTCGTTGATGTAGTAGATCTCTTTTAGGCTCTCAAACTGGTTGTTTGGCCATTTTTTGCGCTCGCTTTTTAGGTCGTAAAACTCTGCAAGAAGCTTGTTTTTGTATTTTTTGGCTGAGTCTTTAGCGAAGATGTCGTTAGTAATCGCTTCGTATCTTGTGCCGTTTGCCTCGGTCATTTGGATGCCGATATTTAGGCTCTCATACTCGTTTGCCACCCTTAAAGTGGCGTTGTAGGCTTTGTTTTTGACGATTATCTTGCCTTTTAGCTCGCCGTTTTCGTTTTTAACGTCTAAATTTATCTTGTCTGAGACAGCATTTAGTGACGAAATTTCACTGCCATTTTGCTCAAAAGAGCCCTTTTCATAGTCGTATTTAGCGCCGTCAAAAAAGATGTGGCCGCTTATTTTAGGCGGGACTTTAAAGCTCTTGCTTTGTTTGAAATTTTCAAATTCATCTTTAAAATAGTTCATATAAGCTTCAAATTTCACACCATTTGCATCGCCACTAAATTTGTAGAATTTGGCCCAGTTTTCGTGGTTTATCTCGTAGCCAAAAAGGCTTGCAGCGATGAATAAGATCCCAAAAAATGCTCTCATGTCCGTCCTTTATAGTTTTTTTGATTATAACTATTTTATCTCTAGGCTTTTAAAATGATAAACAAACAAAGAGTTTAAATTTATAAACCAAGGCTCCACCTAGAAAATGGCAAGATCTCGCACTTTATCCCCTCGATGCTTTGCTCGGCTTGGTTTGCGACGCTAATGATTTGAAGTTTGCTAACGCCCAGATCTTTTAGGCTTGTGTGGAGTTTTTTAAATTTCAAAAAGACGATCTCAGGCGCAGAAAAGGGCACGCAGATGATCGCTAGCTTCCTTTTAGTAAGGAAAAAATCGATCTCTTTTGTATAGTAAATTTCATCTTTAAATTTAAGCAGCTCGCAAAAAACGACATTTGCAAAGACGGCGAGGAAGTCCTTTTTTAGGCACAAAGCATTGCGAAGGGCGAAATTTGTAAAGTAAATTTTCTTACTAGTGCTGCTCTCATCTAAATTTGACACAAACTCAACATATCCGCTCTCATTTAGCCAGTTTATCGCGCTATAAACGCTATCTTTTGAAATTTTTATCTGCTCTTTTAGATTTTTGTAGATGGCGAAGGCGCTTATGGTGTCGTGGCATTTTGTCGCGCACTCTTTTAGGATAGCGATGCTTTGCTCGTTTAAATTTGCTCTTAAGAGCTGCTGCAAGTGAGCCGTGACCTCGCTGGAGTCCAAAAAGGCGCTTGCTATCTCGTTGCCATGAGCCAAAAAGTAGCTAAAAAGCAGGTCTTGGTCCAAATTTTTCTTAAAAAATAGTATAAATTCCTCGTAGTCGAGATAGTTTAAATTTATGCGTGCAAAGCTCTCAAGCGAGAGTGAAAATTCCTTGCTTGTAAGGATGATGTTTTCAAGTGTGAGCTCATTTAAAAAGTCTAAATTTATAAGATCAGCGCCTTGTAAATTTTCAACTGCGAGCACCTTTATCTGGGCATTTTTTTCTAAAAACTCTTTTAAATTTAGTAAAAGAGAGGCTCTATCTATCCTTAGATCGTCTAAATTTATATAAAGCCTCTCTTCGCTTTTATAGTGGCTCAAAAATTCATAAACAAGGGCTGTTTTGCCACTTGAAATAGCGCCAATGATAAGCGTCTTTGGCGAGATGATCTTATATTTTCTGGGGATAAATTTAGCATTTTTAATGGGTGCTTGATAGAGCGTTTCTAAACTTTTCAAATTTGACCTTTTTGACTTTTTGAAATTATAACCACTTCCTTTTAAAAAGGAAAATATCGCTTTAATTTTTAAAAAATAAACAAAATTTATAAATAAAAAATAAAATTTTAGACTAGAAATTTATAAAATTTTTGAAAAATAAATTCTTCATTTGCAAGATACTTTCCTTATCAAAAGGAAATAATTAATCAAAATTCAACAAAAAATAGCGTTTTTCTTGACAACTATAATAGCTTTTTTGTAAAATCGCAGTCTCTTTACGAAAGACCTATGTCTTGCTCGTATGATCGCTTGATCCTATGCGGGTTATTTTGATGTAAAGAGGTCGCGAGTTTGCGACAAGTTCTTTTTAAAGGAAAACACATGGAAAGAATCAGGTTAAAGCTAAAAGCTTACGACCATAGAGTTCTAGACCGCACTGTTGCAGCAATCGTAGAAGCTGTCAAACGAACAGGTGCCGACGTTCGTGGCCCGGTACCAATGCCTACAAAGATCAAACGCTATACAGTCTTAAAATCTCCACACATCAACAAAGACTCACGTGAGCAGTTTGAGATGAGAATACACGCTCGTATGCTTGACATCGTAGCTGCTACTCCAGAAACTGTAGATAGCCTAACAAAACTCGACCTAGCTCCAGAAGTTAATGTCGAAGTTCGTGCGATGAAATAAGCGGACAAAAGGATAAGAGTATGGAATATATTGTAGAAAAAATAGGCATGAGTAGAACGATTGCCACGAAGAGTACGCCAGTTACACTACTTAAGCTAGTTGAGGCTAAAGTATGTGAGATCGACGAAAACAAACGTGCTATCGTAGCGTATGCCCACACTAAAGCAAACAACAAAGCTATCGCTGGTCAGCAAAAGAAATACAATCTGACTGCAGAATTTAACAAATTTGCTACGCTTGAAGTAGCTAATAGCGAAGTTGGAAACCTAGACTTTACACCATTAAATGAGGCTAAAATTTTAAAAGTTAGCTTTAACTCAAAAGGTAGAGGCTACCAAGGTGTGGTAAAAAGACATGGTTTCGGTGGTGGTCCAAAAAGCCACGGCTCACGTTTCCACAGACGCCACGGATCAATTGGTAACTGCGAATGGCCAGGTCGTGTTCAACCAGGTATGAAAATGGCAGGACACATGGGCAATGAGAAAGTTACTGTTAAAAACGAGCTAATAAGCTTTGACGCTCAAAATGGCATCGTAGTTGTAAAAGGTTGCGTTCCTGGTCACAATGGTGCAATGGGTAAAATAAGGATTGTAAAATGAGTAAAATTCACGTATTAAACGATAAATTTGAAAATTCAGGCGAGTTAGAGCTTCCTGCAAGCTACGCTGAAGTAAATCCGCACAACCTATATCTTTATGTAAAATCTTACCTTGCTGGTATAAGAGCAAATTCGGCTCATACTAAAAGCCGTGCTTTTGTAAGCGGTGGTGGTAAAAAACCATGGAGACAAAAAGGACGTGGTGGTGCAAGAGCAGGTTCAACTAGAACTAACGTTTGGGTAGGCGGTGCAGTTGCATTTGGTCCAACAAACGAGAAAAACTATTTTCAAAAAGTCAATAAAAAACAAAAAAGACTAGCTCTTGAGTACGCTTTGGCAGCAAAAGCACAAGATGGTAAAATTTTCGCAGTAGATAGCATCTCAATCGAGTCTGGAAAGACAAAAGATGCAGCTAATATCATCAAAAATTTAAAAGTAAAAGACGCGCTTATCGTTAAAGATTTACTAGACGATAAAACACTACTTGCTTTTAGAAATTTAGCAAACTGCTATGTAGTAGATGCAAATGAGGTAAATGCTTATCTTGTCTCTACATTTAGTTCGGTTATTATTGAAAAAGCTGCACTAAAAACTATAACAAAAGAGGGCTAAAATGGCGGATATAACTGATATCAAAACAATTATTTATACAGAAAAAACTCTAGGCCTTCAAGAACAAGGCGTTGTTGTTATCCAAACTTCACCAAGAGTTACAAAAAACAGCTTAAAAGCGGTTTTGCAAGAGTATTTTGGAGTAACACCTGTTCGCGTAAATTCACTTAGAATTAGCGGCAAGGTTAAGCGTTTTAGAGGAAGAGCAGGCCAACGTGACGAGATAAAGAAATTCTACGTTAAGTTACCTGAAGGCGTAAGCCTAGAAAATACGGAGGCGTAAGATGGCTATAAAATCATATAAACCATATACACCTAGTCGTAGATATATGACTGGACTAAGCTCTGAAGATATAACAGCTAAACCAAGCGTTAGAAGCTTGCTTGTTAAACTACCTGCATCTGGCGGTAGAAATAACAATGGTCGTATAACTTCAAGACACAAAGAAGCAGGTGCAAAAAAACTTTATCGTATCATAGACTTCAAACGTCGCAAATTTGGTATAGAAGGTAAAGTTGAAGCGATCGAGTACGATCCAAACAGAAACTGCCGTATCGCCCTTATAGCTTACAAAGATGGCGAAAAGCGCTACATCATTAGACCAAACGGCCTAAATGTTGGCGACGTTATCGCATCTATTGATGAGGGCTCACTAGACATTAAACCAGGCAACGCTATGAAATTAAGATTTATCCCAGTTGGTACTATCGTTCATAACGTTGAGCTAAAACCTGGTAAAGGCGCTCAGATAGCTCGTTCAGCTGGTGGTTATGCTCAGCTAATGGGCAAAGAAGAGAAGTACGTTATCTTAAGAATGCCAAGTGGCGAGATGAGACAAGTACTAGCTGAGTGTATGGCAAGTATCGGTGTAGTAGGCAACGAAGACTGGGCCAACATCACTATCGGTAAAGCTGGACGTAATCGCTACCGCGGTATCCGCCCACAAACACGTGGTTCTGCTATGAACCCAGTTGATCACCCACACGGTGGTGGTGAAGGTAAGAAAAATTCAGGCCGTCACCCAGTTACTCCATGGGGTAAACCAACTAAAGGTGCTAAGACTCGCCGTAAAAAAGCTAGCGATAAGCTTATAATTTCAAGAAGGAAAGGAAAATAGAGATGGCAAGATCACTCAAAAAAGGTCCTTTCGTAGATGATCATGTAATGAAAAAAGTTATTGCCGCAAAAAATGCAAACGATAACAAACCAATCAAGACTTGGTCAAGACGTAGCACGATTGTACCTGAAATGATTGGACTAACATTTAACGTTCATAATGGCAAGAGCTTTATTCCTGTATATGTTACAGAAAATCATATAGGCTATAAACTTGGCGAATTTGCTCCAACACGCACATTTAAGGGTCACAAAGGCTCAGTGCAAAAGAAAATCGGCAAGTAAGGGGAGATGATATGAGTAGAGCAATTATAAAATTCGTAAGACTTTCTCCTACAAAAGCAAGACTTATAGCAAGAGAAGTTCAAGGCATGAATGCCGAGCTAGCACTTGCAAGCTTGCAATTTATGCCAAATCGTGGTGCTAAATTTATAGCAAACGCTATTAGTTCAGCAGTAGCAAATGGCGGATTTGAACCAGAAGAGGTTGTAGTAACTAGTTGCCGCGTTGATGCTGGTCCTGTATTAAAGAGATTTAGACCAAGAGCAAGAGGAACAGCGAGCAAAATTCGCAAACCTACTTCTCATGTAATGGTAGAAGTATCTAAACCTGAAAAGAAGGAAGCATAATATGGGACAAAAAGTAAATCCAATAGGTCTTAGACTAGGAATTAATCGCAACTGGGAATCTAGATGGTTTCCAACCAAACAAAGTCTTCCTGAAAATATCGGTGAAGATTACAAAATTCGTGCATTTTTAAAGAAAAAACTTTACTATGCAGGAATTAGCCAAATTCTAATCGAAAGAACGGCTAAAAAACTTCGTGTAACCGTAGTTGCAGCTCGTCCTGGTATCATCATCGGCAAAAAAGGTCAAGATGTTGAAAACCTAAAGAACGAAGTTAGCAAACTTATCGGTAAAGAAGTAAATGTAAATATCAAAGAAGAAAGAAAAGCTCAAGCTTCAGCTCAACTTGCTGCTGAAAACGTAGCTATGCAACTTGAAAAGCGTGTCGCATTTAGACGTGCTATGAAAAAAGTTATCCAAGGTGCTCAAAAATCAGGCGCTAAAGGTATCAAAATTTCAGTTGCTGGTCGTTTAGGTGGCGCTGAGATGGCAAGAACCGAGTGGTATCTAGAAGGTCGCGTTCCGCTTCATACTCTTAGAGCAAAGATAGATTACGGTGTAGCTGAGGCTCATACGACTTATGGAAACATAGGTATTAAAGTATGGATTTTTAAAGGTGAGGTTCTTCAAAAAGGTGTTCAACCTGAGAAAACTGAAGAAGAGGCACCTAAGAAAACACGTAGAGCAAGAAGAGGTAAATAATTATGTTGATGCCTAAAAGAACGAAATTTCGTAAGCAAATGAAAGGTCGCAACCGTGGTTATGCGACTCGCGGAGCATCTTTAGCAACTGGCGAATTTGCACTTAAAGCTGTTGAGGCTGGTAGAGTAAATTCACGCCAAATAGAAGCTGCTCGTCAAGCTCTAACTCGTCACGTAAAGAGACAGGCTAAAATTTGGATTAGGGTTTTCCCTGACAAGCCACTTACTAAAAAACCTCTACAAACTCGTATGGGTAAAGGTAAGGCTGGAGTTGAAGAGTGGGTTATGAACATCAAACCTGGTCGTATAATATTTGAAATGGCTGGTGTTGACGAAGAGTTGGCTCGTGAAGCTTTAACTTTGGCTCTACACAAACTTCCATTCAAATCAAAATTTGTAACGCGAGAGAGTGAAAATGAAATATACTGAGTTAAAAGATAAGAGCGTTGCAGAATTAAACGCGTTGCTAAAAGAGAAAAAGGTGCTTTTATTTACATTGAGACAAAAGCTAAAAACTATGCAGTTAAGCAACCCTAATGAGATTAGTGCTGTTCGCAAAGAGATAGCTCAGATCAACACTGCAATTAGTGCAACAAGACAAGGGGCGTAAAATGGCATTAAAAAGAGAAATTCAAGGTGTTGTTTTACAAAAAGCTGGAGATAAGACAGCTACTATTTTGGTAGAAAGACGCGTTATGCACCCAAGATACCATAAATTTGTAAAACGCTTTAAAAAGTATTTAGTTCATGATGAGAAAAATGAGACAAGAGCAGGCGATACAGTTGTTGCAGTTGAGTGCAGACCACTTTCAGCTCGCAAGAATTTTCGCTTAAAAGCTGTATTGGCAAAGGGAGTTGAGTAATGATTCAAAGTTTTACAAGACTTGCAGTTGCTGATAACAGCGGTGCAAAAGAGTTAATGTGTATAAAAGTTCTTGGCGGCAGCAAAAGAAGATACGCTACACTTGGCGATATCATAGTTTGCTCTGTTAAAAAAGCTCTTCCAAATGGTAAGATCAAAAAAGGACAGGTTGTAAAAGCTGTTGTTGTAAGAACTAAAAGAGAGGTTCAAAGAGATAATGGTTCGCTAATCCGCTTTGACGAGAACGCAGCTGTTATACTTGATAGCAAAAAAGAGCCAGTCGGCACTCGTATTTTTGGACCAGTTGGACGTGAAGTTAGATATGCTAACTTTATGAAGATTGTTTCGCTAGCTCCGGAGGTTTTATAATGGCTAATGTAAAATTTAAAGTCAAAAAAGGCGATACTGTAAAGATCATCGCTGGTGACGATAAAGGCAAAACTGGTAAAATTTTAGCAGTTCTTGCAAAAAAAGGTCAGGTTATAGTTGAGGGATGCAAAGTAGCTAAAAAAGCTATCAAACCAAGCGAAAAAACTCCAAATGGTGGTCACGTAAATAAAGAGATGCCAATTGACATATCAAACGTCGCGAAAGTTGAAGGATAAGAGATATGAGTAGATTAAAAGATAAATTTAACGAAACTATCAAGCCAGCTCTCGTAAAAGAATTTGACATCAAAAATCCAATGCTTATCCCTGCGCTCGAGAAGATCGTGATCAGTGTAGGTGCTGGAGACTCTGCGAAAGATCAGAAAGTGCTTCAAAATATGGCTGATACCATTTCACTTATCGCTGGACAAAAAGCAGTTATCACTGATGCTAAAAAATCAGTTGCTGGCTTTAAAGTTCGCGAAGGTTTCCCTGTTGGTATCAAAGTAACTTTAAGAAAAGAGCAAATGTATGCTTTCTTAGATAAGCTAATAAGCGTTGCTCTTCCAAGAGTTAAAGACTTCCGTGGTCTTCCAAAAAATGGCTTTGATGGACGTGGAAACTATAACTTCGGTCTTAGCGAGCAGCTAATGTTTCCAGAGGTTGAGTATGATAAAATTTTACGAACTCATGGTATGAATATTACGATTGCTACTACGGCTAAAAATGATAAAGAGGCATTCAAATTGCTAGAGCTATTTGGTGTGCCGTTTGCAAAAGGAAAGTAAAATGGCAAAGAAATCAATGATAGCAAAAGCTGCACGCAAGCCAAAATTTGCAGTTCGCGGCTATACTAGATGCCAAATTTGCGGTCGTCCGCACTCTGTTTATAAAGATTTTGGAATTTGCCGTGTTTGCCTAAGAAAAATGGCTAACGAAGGCCTAATACCTGGTCTTAAAAAAGCAAGTTGGTAAGGAAGAGAAATGTTGAACGATTTAATATCAGATGGATTAACACGCATTAGAAATGCAAGTATGAGAAGACTTGAGACTGCGAAATTGCTTCATTCTAAGGTTGTTGAGGCTACTCTTTCTATCCTTGCAGCAAAAGGCTATGTAGAGAGCTACAACGTTATCGAAGAAGGTAACAAGAAATTTATAAACGTAGTTTTAAAGTATGACGAATACGGCAGAAGCGTTATAAACGAGCTTAAAAGGGTTTCAAAACCTGGTCGCCGTGTTTATCAAGGCAAAGACGACATTAAGCGTTTTAAAAATGGTTACGGAACAGTTATCGTTAGCACAAGCAAAGGCGTTATGAGCGGTATTGAGGCAAGTAAAGCTGGCGTTGGCGGCGAGGTTCTTTGCACCGTTTGGTAATAAACTGCGTTAAAAGCGCTATTTTGACCTTATAGCTTAAGGTTAAAATTTCTTTTTAGCTAGGTGAAATTTTATATTTCGCCAAAGCTAAATCTAGAAATTCAAATGAAGGTTTCGTCAAATTTGACGATCAAATTTACGGCATTGTGGTGTTTATTCGTAAATGTAGGAACACCCTAGACAAGTAAAGGAAAAAAATGTCACGTATTGGAAAACAGCCTATCGCTATCCCAAGTGGTGTAGACGTTAGCGTTGAAAATAATGTCCTAAAATTTAAAAAGGGCAATCACTTAAAAGAGCTTGACACAAAAGGTCACGTTGATGTCAAGATAGAAAATGGTCATATAGTTTTTGCTCCAAAGGGCGAAGATCGCCAAAGCAGAGCTTACTGGGGAACATATAGAGCACTTGCTAACAACATCGTAACTGGTATCACTCATGGCTTTACTCGCCAGCTTGAGATCAACGGTGTTGGTTACAAAGCAGCTGCAAAAGGTAAAATTTTAGAGCTTTCTCTTGGTTTTTCACACCTTATCAACTATGAGCTACCAGCAGGCGTTGAAGCTAGCGTTGATAAAAACGTTATTACTATCAAAGGTGACGACAAACAAGTAGTAGGTCAAGTGGCTGCTCAAGTTAGAGGATTTAGACCACCTGAGCCATATAAAGGCAAAGGCGTTAAATATCTAGAAGAACGTATCATCCGCAAAGCGGGCAAGACATCTAAGAAGTAAGGAGCGGTAAATGACAACAAAAGTACTAAAAAGAAAAATCGCTCTTAGAATTAAGAGAAAAAGAAGAATCAGAGGTAAAATTTCTGGTGTTGCAACTTGCCCAAGAGTTTCTATTTTCAAATCAAACAGAACCCTTTATGTTCAAGCGATTGACGATGTTACAGCTACTACACTAGCTGCAGTTGATGGTAGAAAAATAGGCATAAAAGCAAATAAAGAAGGTGCGGTCACTTTAGCTAAAGAATTTGCTAAGGCTTTAAAAGCTAAGAAGATAGATGTTGCAATTTTTGATAGAAATGGTTATTTGTATCATGGCGTTATCGCAGCATTTGCTGAAGCTTTAAGAGAAAATGGCATCAAGCTATAACCCAAAGGAAAATCGATGGAAAAATATAATAGAGAAGAATTTGAAGAAGTAATCGTCGATATCGGTCGGGTTACAAAGGTTGTTAAAGGTGGTCGTAGATTTAGATTTACAGCTTTAGTTGTTGTTGGTAATAGAAATGGCCTAGTTGGCTTTGGATATGGCAAAGCTAAAGAGGTACCAGATGCGATGAGAAAAGCGATTGATGACGCATTTAAAAATATTATCCACGTTAAGATCAAGGGCACAACTATCCCTCACGATGTAGAGGTAAAATACAACGCAAGTAGAATGCTACTTCGCCCAGCTAGCGAAGGTACTGGTGTTATTGCTGGTGGTAGTGCGCGTCCTATTATCGAGCTTGCAGGTATTAAGGATATCCTTACTAAATCACTTGGCTCAAACAACTCAGCAAACGTCGTTCGTGCTACTATAAAAGCACTTAGTTTGCTAAAAAGCTAAGAGAAAGGAGTTAAGATGGCATTAGAAAAATTAACACCTGCTGCAGGTTCAACTCATGCAACTAAAAGAATAGGTCGTGGTCAAGGCAGTGGCAATGGCAAAACTGCTGGCAAAGGTAATAAAGGTCAAAGAGCAAGAAAAGGCTACAATGAAAAAAGAGGTTTTGAGGGCGGACAACAACCACTTCAAAGACGTCTTCCAAAGGTAGGCTTTGCTTCTAAATTTGAAAAACCTTATGTTATCAATGTTGAAAAGATCGCAGCTATAAAAGAGCTTGCGGAAATTTCAATCGCAACAATAGCTAGCGTTCATAAAATTTCAAAGAGCGTTACTAAGATAAAACTAATCGGTGCAAGCGCAAAAGCTCTTGCTTCAAAGATCAAAGACGAGAACGTTAGCGTTAGCGGAACAAAATAATGGATAAAACACTGACCAACAAGATTTTAATCACGTTGGCATTTTTGTTCGCATACAGGATACTGGCTTATGTGCCAGTTCCTGGTGTTAATGTCGACGTAATTAAAGAATTTTTCAATTCAAACAATAGCAACGCCTTGGGTCTATTTAATATGTTTAGTGGTAAGGCTGCTGAGCGTTTAAGTATCATATCTCTAGGCATCATGCCTTACATCACAGCTTCGATCATCATGGAGCTTCTAGCAGCGACATTTCCAAAGTTAGGTCAGATGAAAAAAGAGCGCGACGGTATGCAAAAATATATGCAAATCATACGTTATGCGACTATCGTTATCACTCTTGTGCAATCAATCGGCGTCTCTATCGGACTTCAAAGCTTAAGCGGTCGTGGTGGCGAGCAAGCTATCATGATAGATATGAATTTATTTATCGCGATCTCTGCTGTATCTATGCTAACTGGCACCATGCTACTTATGTGGATAGGTGAGCAGATCACGCAGCGTGGTATAGGCAATGGTATAAGTCTTATCATCTTTGCGGGCATCGTCTCTGGCATACCTAGTGCGATCGGTGGAACTGTAAATTTGGTAAATACTTCTGAGATGAATTTCCTAACAGTCATCGCTATTTTGGTAATTATTTTAGCGACCATTGGTGCTATTATCTTTGTCGAGATGGGCGAAAGACGTATCCCTATTTCTTACTCAAGAAAAGTGATAATGGAAAATCAAAACAAACGTATAATGAACTATATACCGATAAAAGTAAATTTAAGTGGCGTTATCCCACCGATATTTGCTAGTGCGATTTTGATGTTTCCAAGCACTATTTTGCAGGCTAGCACAAATCCAGTAATCCAAGCTATCAACGACTTTTTAAGTCCAAATGGCTATATGTTTAACGTTTTGACATTTTTATTTATCATCTTCTTTGCGTTTTTCTATGCATCAATCGTGTTTAACACAAAAGATATAAGTGAAAATTTGAAAAAACAAGGCGGATTTATCCCAGGTGTTAGACCAGGCGAGAGTACAGCTAGCTATCTAAATGAAGTAGCTGGCAGGCTAACTTTAGGCGGTGCTTTATACTTGGGCATCATTTCAACATTACCTTGGGTACTTGTAAAGACTATGGGCGTACCATTTTATTTTGGCGGTACATCAGTTCTTATCGTGGTTTCAGTAGCACTTGATACGATGAGACGTATAGAAGCTCAGTCTTATACAAATAAATATCAAACTCTAAGTGCAGTAGGTCTATAAAATGGCTATCACGCTAAAAAGACCAGCTGAGATAGAGAAAATGAGAGCGGCGAACAAGATCGTCGCTCGAACACTTGATCACGTTTCTACGATCATAAAATCTGGAATTTCCCTTATTGAGATAGATAAAATTTGTGAAGATATGATAAGAGCTGCTGGAGCAAAACCCGCCTTTAAAGGGCTTTATGGCTTTCCAAATGCAGCTTGCATAAGCGTCAATGAAGTGGTGATCCACGGAATTCCAAACGAATACAAACTAAAAGAGGGCGATATCGTTAGTGTAGATATTGGCTCAAATTTAGATGGTTATTTTGGTGATTCGGCTAGGACATTTGGAGTTGGTAAAATTTCAAAAGAAGACGAGGCTTTGATCGCTTGCTCAAAAGACGCGCTATATTTTGCAATTGATTTCATAAGAGCTGGTATGCACTTTAAAGAGGTTAGCTATGAGCTTGAGAAATTTATTCTTGGTAGAGGCTATATACCTTTGCGCGGATATTGCGGTCACGGCATAGGCAAAAGGCCACACGAAGAGCCAGAAATTCCAAACTATCTTGAAGGAAACAACCCAAAAGCTGGACCAAAGATAAAAGAGGGAATGGTTTTTTGTATAGAGCCGATGATTTGCCAAAAAGATGGCACGCCAGTTTTAGGAAGCGATAACTGGAAAGTAACCTCAAAAGATGGTTTGAGAACTAGCCATTATGAGCATTGTATGGCGATAGTTAATGGTAAAGCCGAAATTTTAAGCCAAGCATAAAATTTATAGCAAATTTAAAGAAAGGAGAGTTTGTGGCAAAAGACGATGTCATTGAGATTGATGGAAATGTTGTTGAAGCACTGCCAAATGCAACTTTTAAAGTTGAGCTTGACAACAAACATATAATTTTATGTCATATCGCCGGAAAGATGAGAATGCATTATATAAAGATAATGCCTGGCGACCGCGTAAAAGTAGAACTTACGCCATATAGCCTAGACAAGGGCAGGATCACTTATAGATATAAGTAAATTTGATTTTGTGGCAAATATACTAAGTAAATTTAAAGCTGGTTTTGGGTAAAATCCAAGCTTTGCGAAAAGCTGTATGAAGAATTATTTTCAAAGTTCCCCACTTATTTTGAAAATAGTTGGTTTAAATTATTTCTTTAGACCTGATGCAGCCCCTAAAAAAGTGGAATAAATTTTTAGGAGACTAAAATGAAAGTTCGTCCTTCTGTAAAGAAGATGTGTGACAAATGTAAAATTGTCAAACGTAGTGGCATAATTCGTGTTATCTGCGAAAATCCAAAACATAAACAAAGACAAGGATAAGGCATGGCACGTATTGCAGGTGTAGATTTACCAAACAAAAAGAGAATAGAGTATGGTTTGACTTATATCTATGGTATAGGTCTTTACAAATCTCGTCAAATCCTTGACGCAGCTGGAATTTCTTATGATAAGAGAGTTTATGAGCTTAGCGAAGACGAAGCAGCAGCTATCCGTAAAGAAATTCAAGAGCACCATATCGTTGAGGGTGATTTGAGAAAACAAGTTGCTATGGATATCAAAGCTCTTATGGATCTTGGAAGTTATAGAGGTCTTCGCCACAGAAAGGGTCTTCCTGTTCGTGGTCAAAAGACTAAAACTAATGCTAGAACCAGAAAAGGCAGACGTAAAACTGTCGGTGCGGCTACTAAGTAAGGCAAGGGTTAAAGGATAATAAATGGCGAAAAGAAAAATTGTTAAGAAAAAAGTAGTTAGAAAAAGTATAGCCAAAGGTATCGTTTATATCAGTGCAACATTTAACAATACTATGGTAACTGTAACTGATGAAATGGGAAATGCCATTGCATGGAGTAGTGCAGGTGGCTTAGGCTTTAAAGGTAGTAAAAAATCAACTCCTTACGCAGCTCAACAAGCAGTTGAAGACGCTTTAACAAAAGCAAAAGAGCACGGCATAAAAGAAGTTGGCATCAAGGTTCAAGGTCCAGGTAGCGGACGTGAAACGGCTGTTAAGAGTGTAGGTGGTGTAGAAGGTATAAAAGTAACTTTCTTCAAAGACATCACACCTTTACCACACAATGGTTGCAGACCGCCAAAACGCCGCCGCGTATAATTAGAGAAAATTAGGAGAAATTATTATGGCTAGATATACAGGACCTGTTGAAAAATTAGAAAGACGTCTTGGTGTGTCTCTTGCGTTAAAAGGCGAAAGAAGACTTGCTGGTAAAAGTGCTTTAGAAAAAAGACCTTATGCACCAGGACAACACGGACAAAGAAGAGCAAAAATAAGCGAATATGGCTTACAACTTCGCGAGAAGCAAAAAGCTAAATTTATGTATGGCGTTTCAGAGAAACAATTTAGAAGATTGTTCCAAGAAGCAGCACGCCGCGAGGGCAACACTGGTGCTCTTTTGGTTCAACTACTAGAGCAGAGATTAGACAATGTTGTTTACAGAATGGGCTTTGCAACGACTCGTCGTTTTGCTCGCCAGCTTGTAACTCACGGACATATTTTAGTAAATGGCAAGAGAGTGGATATCCCATCTTACAGAGTAGAGCCAGGCTCTAAAGTAGAAGTTGCTGAGAAATCTAAAAACAATCCACAAATCGTTCGTGCGATCGATCTTACAGCTCAAACTGGCATCGTTGCATGGGTAGATGTGGAAAAAGAGAAAAAATTTGGAATTTTCACTAGAAATCCAGAAAGAGAAGAGGTTATCATTCCTGTTGAGGAAAGATTTATAGTAGAGCTTTATTCGAAATAATAGAGGGTATAAAGATGAGAAAGATTACTACATCAGCTTATATGCCAACTGAAATAGAAGTTAAAAGTGTTAGCGAAAATGTTGCTAACATTACAGCATATCCTTTTGAAGCAGGTTATGCTGTTACTTTGGCTCACCCACTACGCCGTCTTCTTTACACAAGTACAGTAGGCTTTGCCCCTATTGGTGTAAAGATAAAAGGCGTTAGCCACGAATTTGATAGTATGCGCGGCATGCTTGAAGACGTAGCGTTTTTTATTATAAATTTGAAAAAGATCAGATTTAAGTTAAAAAGCGGCAGTGAGCGTGAAGTTATAGAGTATAGCTTTAAAGGACCAAAAGAGATAACTGGCGCTGACCTAAATAACGACCTAGTTGAGATCGTTAATCCAGATGCATATCTTGCGACTATCAACGAAGATGCTGAGTTAAATTTCTCAGTTATCATCCAAAAAGGTATCGGATATGTTCCTAGTGAAGAGATCAGAGAAGAGATCGAAGACGACTTTATCGCACTTGACGCTTTCTTTACACCAGTTAAAAAAGCAGTTTACGATATACAAAACGTCTTGGTTGAAGATGACCCAGACTACGAGAAAATCGTATTTACGATTACAACAGATGGTCAAGTTGGTCCAGTAGAAGCTTTTAAAAATTGTTTAGAAGCTATGTATCAGCAAATGTCAGTATTTAAAGGAATTTTGGATATTGATGTTAGTGCCCCAGTTGCTAGCTCAAGCGTAAGTGGCGAGTTCTCAAAGCTACTTTCTAGTGTAGAAGATCTAAATTTAAGCGCTAGAAGTTTTAACTGCCTTGACAAAGCCGATATAAGGTTTATCGGTGAGCTTGCGTTGATGGACGAAAACGAGCTTAAAGAGCTTAAAAATTTAGGTAAAAAATCTCTTGAAGAGATAAAAGCGGTTATGGAAGAGATAGGCTATCCAGTTGGTGTCGATGTGTTAAAAGATAGCAAAGAGCAACTCAGAAAGAAAATAACCGAGCTAAAATCACAAATGAGTGCAAAAGAATAAAAGGACAATAGATGAGACATAAACACGGATATCGCAAACTTGGTAGAACGTCATCTCATAGATCTGCATTGCTTAAGAATTTAGCGATAGCTATCATCAAAAGCGAAAAGATAGAGACAACTTTACCAAAAGCAAAAGAGCTTAGAAGCTATGTTGAAAAGCTTATCACAAGAGCTAGAAAGGGCGATTCTAACGCTCACAGAGCAGTATTTGCTTCTTTGCAAGACAAAGAGACTACAAATAAGCTAGTTACTGAAGTAGCTCCAAAGTTTAAAGAGCGCAACGGTGGCTATACAAGGATCATTAAAACTCGCGTTCGCAGAGGCGACGCAGCTGAGATGGCTTATATAGAGCTAGTAGCTGAATAATCCCCAGAGAGCCTATCTGGCTCTCTTTTCTTTCTAAATTTGCCTTTTTTGCTTTTTATAAATTTTCATTTTTAAAAGCTTTTTAAAATTATCCATCCTGTTTTCAAGTAAATTTACAAGTTAGAATACTATAAAGTTTTGGCTTTTGGAGTGTTTGAGGTGATGACACGTAGCTAATGCAAATTTATATAATGGCGTTAAACCAAAAAATAACTAGATGATCATGACGTAAAATTTAATACACTCAAAAATCCCTATAATATACCTATAAATTTTTAACTCTTTCGGGGGAGTTTTATAAAAAGCATAAAGATGTAGTTGAGAAATTCAAAAAGGCTCAGGATGAAATTTTAGCCTACATCAAAGCAAACGAGGACGAGGCGCTTAAATTTACGGCTGAAGAGACTGGGCTTAGCATAGAGGCTGTAAAGAGCATGTATCCTCAGTACGACTTTAGCTCAAAGATCACGGCTGAAGATATAAAAGCGCTTGAAGCTACGCAAGAATTTATGCTTGAAAGCAAGATGATCGAGCAAAAAATAGATATAAAATCACTTCTACTAAACTAAACTTAAAGGGCAAATTTGCCCTTTTTTCTCACAAAAAACCACCAAATTTTAAAGCCAAAACGCCCCCAGCAAAAGCCTAGAAAACGTTTGTTTGCACTTTATCTGCTATAATAGCTAAAAAATTTAAGGAAAAAATATGATCCCATTTAGTGATGAAGAGCTTTTAAAACCAGTGGCTGCGAGTTTGCAAAAGGTGCTACCGATGCTTGAAAATGACGGCGGTGGCATGGAGCTACTTGGTATAAAAAATGGCAAAATTTACGTAAGACTCACAGGACATTGCCACGGATGTGCGGCTAGCACGACCACGCTAAAATACGGCATCGAAAGGCAACTTCGCATCGACATTCACCCAGAGCTTGAGGTCATAAACGTCCCAATAGGCGAGGAATTTGACATTGATAGATTATAAAAAAATAGGCATAAAATATTTCAAACGCTCTAAATTTAAAGATGCGATCTTTTACTTTTCGCTAGCCTACGAAAAGACGCAGGAGAAAAATTTACTATTTTTGATACAAATTTGCTCTCTTGGCGAGGAAAATGCCGAGGAGGCAAAGCTCTTGTTTGACTACTACATGGCGAAGGTAAGAGCTGGCGAAGACGACGAGGGCGTGGAGGAAATTTTAAAAATTTTAGAGTCCAGAGACGAGGAGAGCGAGTACTTTGAGGAGCAAGACGCGATCAGCTACGAGGACTTTAAAAGGGCTGTTTATAAGGACGGCAGCTTTAAAAAGGTTTTTGAAAACATCATGTTCTCAACGAAGGTGATGATCTCAAACAAAGACGATTTTTTGGAGTTTTTAGGAAATTTGATAAAAAATGACTTCATTGATATGAGCATGAACTACCTTGAGAGTGCGGCGGTGATGTTTGGCGGAGACGAGCGTATAGATCAGCTTTTTAAAGAGATACAAAAAAGACAAAACGATGAAAATATCAGTAGAAAATAGCTTCATAACAGATGATTCAAACGAGTGCGAACAGGGTGCATACTTTGTGCAAACCACTGCAAATGCGAAATTTGCAGAGGACGCGGTAAAAAAGGGCGCAAAGATAATCACCCTTGAAGAGTGCAAAAAGCTTTTAAAAATAGACGAAAGCTTAAAGATAGTTGGCATCACGGGCACAAATGGCAAGACCACGACGGCTGCGGCTATCTACGAGACCCTGCGAAATTTAGGTAAAAAATGCGGCCTAAGTGGCACCAGAGGGGCATTTATAGAGGGCGAGCAGATAGATGATAAGGCGCTTACGACAAGTGCCATTTTAAAGACGCTCTCATATCTCAAAGTAGCCAGCGAACAGGGCTGTGAGTACTTCGTGATGGAGGTTAGCTCACATGCGATCGCTCAAAAACGCATAGAGAGCTTAAATTTTGCTCTTAAAATTTTTACAAACCTAACGCAAGATCACCTCGACTACCACAATAGTATGGAAGAGTACGCGAGGGTAAAATCAAGCTTCTTTGACGATGAGAGCGTAAAGCTCATAAACATTGACGATGGTGGAGTTAAATTTAACCCAAAAAACGCCTACACATACGCGATCAAAAAGCCAGCTAGTTTTGCGCCGATAGTTTATGGGCTAAAAGACGGCATAGACGCAGTTATAAAGACGCCAAATGGCGATGTGGAGATAGACTCAAGCCTTCAAGGCGAGTTTAATCTCTACAACCTAATCGCAGCCCTTGGCGCCGTTTGCCTGCTTGAGCGTCCAGACGCAGCCGCACTTTCAAAGGCGATAAGTAAATTTAAAGGCGTGAGCGGCAGGATGGAGGTCGTTAGCACCGATCCGCTAATCATCGTAGACTTTGCTCATACGCCAGATGGCATAGAAAAGGTGCTAAACTCGCTTAGACATCTAAATTTGATAGCAGTCTTTGGTGCAGGCGGCGACAGAGATAGGACAAAGCGCCCTAAAATGGGAGCGATAGCCCAAAAATACGCAAGAATTTGCATCGTCACAAGTGATAATCCAAGAAGCGAAGAGCCAGAGAGCATAATAGACGAAATTTGCGCTGGCATGAGCCAAAATGAAAATTTGATACGAAACGCCAACCGAAAAGAGGCGATCGCGCTAGCCATTAGCAAGCTAGAGCCTGGCTGGGCGCTTGTCATACTTGGCAAAGGCGACGAGCCATATCAGGATATAAAAGGCGTCAAGCACCCATTTAGCGACAAAGAAGTAGTAAAAGAGCTTTTAAAGAGGTAAAAATGAATATAGAAATTTTAGCTAGTAAGATCCACAGGGCCGTCGTAACAGATGCAAATTTAAACTATGTTGGCTCGATCAGCATCGGCGAGGAGCTTATAAAGGCTGCAAATTTGATAGAAAATCAAAAGGTTGAAATTTTAGATGTAAATAATGGCGAGAGATTTGCCACATACGTGATAAAGGGCAAAAAGGGTGAAATTTGCCTAAACGGCGCAGCTGCTAGAAAGGTCTGCGTAGGAGACGTGGTCATCATCGTGGCGTATGCTAGTATGAAATTTAAAAAGGCTAAGAAATTTAAGCCAACCATCGTGCATGTAAATAACAAAAACGAGATCATAAAGGAGTAGGCGATGTTTGAGGGATTTGACTTTTCAAAGATGGGGCAGATGCTTGAGGATGTGCAAAAGCAAGCCAAGCAGATGGAAGAAGAGAGTAAAAATAAAGAATTTGGAGCAAAAAGCGGCGGTGGGCTGGTGAGCGTTAGAGCAAACGGCAACGGCGAGATACTTGATATCAGCATAGATGATAGCTTGCTTGAAGATAAAGAGAGCATGCAAATTTTGCTAATAAGCGCCGTAAATGATGTGCTAAAATCAGTTGAGGCCGATAAGAAAAACACCGCTTCAAGGATGCTTGGCGGGCTTGCTTCGATGGGGATAAAATGAGACTAAAATATAAATTTGCCCTTGCTTTTTTGCTATCAGCACTTTGCCTAAATGCCGATCCTAGGCCTACACAAGAGGACTTTAACGCCTGCTTTGAAAAGAACAAAAACTCAATCGTCTCAGTTAATAAACACTTTGGCGTGGCTATCACTAAAAATTTGATCGCAGTGCCAAAAAGCGAGGGGGCGCCACTTGGTGAATATGTCAAATTTGACCCGTATTTGCAGCTCTTTTTGGTACGCTCTAGCAAGGAGCTAAGCCCAGTTGTGATGGCTGATGAGACTAATGAGGAGCGCATAAAAAAGAGCACTTGGGTTGGCATCTTAAATGACGCAAACAACACCGTCATGGGTCACATCAAGTCTTTAGGGCAAAATTTAGGCGACTTTGATACGCTAAGCTTCGAGTATAACGCAACTGGCGAGATAAACACGCCTTGTTGTAAGATGATAGGCATAGCTGTTGGAGCTGATAAATTTATACCAAATCGCTATTTAAAGCACTTTGTATCTTACGATGACGTATATTACGGCGATATCGGCGTGAAATTCTTGCAAAAAGAGGATAAATTTTTTGTGGGTCTTGTTGATCCACTGGGCCGCGGCAAGATGATGATGGTAGATGATGAGCTTGTTACGATAAATGGGATCAAGCCAAAGAGCCTAAGAGAGCTAAATGAGATGGTGCTTTTTGCTCCAAAGGGTGCAAAACTGGACATCATCGTGAAGCGTGATAGGCAGGAGCTACTCTTTCAAGTGCCAGTAAGCGGGGATGTGAAATTTAACCAAAGCCTTGATATAGACGCCCTTTCAAGTCTTGATCTGCCAAATTTAAATGTCATGCCAAAGTCGCCTGAGAGCTTGCTTGATGATAAAGTTTTGGTGGATTATGGTATCACGGTTGATAAAAATTTAGTCGTTACTAAGGTCGAGCCAAAGTCAAATGCCGACATCTTTGGCATCAAGATCGGCGATAAAATTTTAGGCTACAACAAAGAGAGCGTGAGCAATCGCGAGGAGCTTTTAGAAAAGATAAGCGATCTGCAAAATTTCGTGCTTTTATTTACTAGAAACGACTTTCAGTTCTTTGCAAGAGTGCCAAAATGAGCCTACTTGAGGACTTCGTAAAATTTCTAAATGCAAATTTGCCAAAGGCGCCTGGCTTTCACCCTTACTACGAGGAGGCGCTTGGCGTCATGCTAAAGGCTGGAGGCAAGCACTTTAGGGCACTTTTGCTTCTTGGCGTGGTTGAAAATGTGGATAAAAGCCTCACGCAAAAGGCGATGAGAGTGGCTTTGGGACTTGAGATGATGCATACATACTCGCTCATCCACGATGATCTGCCTTCGATGGATAACGCAAGCCTAAGGCGCGGCACACCAACGCTTCACGTAACCTACGACGAGACGACTGCGATACTTGCAGGAGATGCGCTAAATACGCATGCTTTTTATGAAATTTCACGTGCTGAGTTGCCAGCCGACACACGTATAAAATGCGTTGAAATTTTAAGCCAAAATGCTGGCGTTAGCGGCATGGTGCTAGGGCAGGCGCTGGATTGTTTTTTTGAAAATACAAACAAAGAGGACATCAAAAGAGCAAAGGCTAAATTTGGCCTCTCTGGCAAGATGCTAAGCCTTGATGAGCTAGTCTTTTTACACATCCATAAAACCGCAAAGCTCATCGCTGCAAGCCTAAAAATGGGCGCTGTAATAGTAAATTTAAGCAAAACAGAGTGCGAGAAAATTTATGATATCGGCTTAAAGCTTGGGCTTGCTTTTCAGATACAAGACGACATCATCGATCTTACAAGCGACGAAGCGGCCGCTGGAAAGCCCGTGCATAACGACCTAGCGAAAAACTCATTTACAAATTTACTTGGTCTATCTGGCGCAAAAAAGAAAAAAGATGAGCTTATTTGCGAGATAGAAGAGGCACTAAAGCAGATAGATGCAAACATCGCAAAAATGATCTTGGAGCTTACAGACAAGCACCTAAGATAAGCGCGTAAATTTCGTAAATTTATATCACTTTTTAGACATTTTGGGCAAAAATGCAAGGCAAGTTTTAATCACTTTTTTGTATAATCTGACGCAATAAAAAGGAGATCATATGCTAAAAAAACAAGCCGATACTATAAGATTTTTGTGCACTGATATGGTGCAAAACGCTAACAGCGGACACCCAGGTGCTCCTATGGGCCTAGCTGATATCATGGTAGTTTTAAGCAATTTTTTAAAACACAACCCTAAAAATCCAAAATGGCTGAACAGAGATAGGCTCGTTTTTAGCGGTGGTCACGCATCAAGCTTGGTTTATAGCTTCTTGCACCTAAGCGGCTACGATCTAAGCCTAGACGAGCTTAAAAATTTCCGCCAACTTGGCTCAAACACTCCAGGACACCCAGAAATTCATACTCCAGGCGTTGAGATGGCTACTGGCCCGCTTGGTCAAGGCGTAGCAAATGCAGTTGGTCTAGCCATGGCAGAAAAATACGCTGCAAACGTGCTAAACGAGCCAGACAATAAAATCATCGATCATAAAATTTACTGCCTTTGCGGCGACGGCGACCTAGAAGAGGGCATAAGCTACGAGGCATGTTCGGTGGCTGGAAATTTAAGACTAGATAACCTTGTGCTCATCTATGACTCAAACAACATCACGATCGAGGGCGACACAGCGATCGCATTTAGCGAGGATGTCAAGGCTAGGTTTGAGGCGCAGGGCTGGGAGGTCGCACGCATCGACGGACACGACTATAACCAGATCGAATTTGCACTTGAGCAAGCTAGCGAGAAAGAGTCGCCATATCTCATAATCGCAAACACACGCATAGCACGCGGCGCAATGGAGCTTGAGGGCAGCCACCACAGCCACGGCGCACCACTTGGCGAAGAGATCATCAAAAAGGCAAAGGTTGCAGCTGGCTTTGACCCTGAGAAGAAATTTGTAATTGACGAGGACGTGCTTTTAAGATTTAGAGGTGCAGTTGAAAAGGGCGATCTTGAAGAGGCTATGTGGAACAAAAAGGTTGAGGCATTAAGTGCTGAGGGTAAAAATTTATTAAACTCACTTCTAAATCCAGACTTTAGCAGGCTCGAATTCCCAGACTTTAGCGATAAAAAGCTAGCCACAAGAGATACAAACCACGTCATTTTAAATGAGATAGCTAAAAAACTCCCTGGATTTATCGGCGGTAGTGCAGATCTTGCTCCTTCAAACAAGACCGAGCTAAAGGGCATGGGCGACTTCCCAAATGGCAAAAACATCCACTATGGCATCAGAGAACACGCCATGGCAGCTATCAACAATGGCATCGCCAGATACGGCCTTTTCTTGCCATTTTCAGCGACATTTTTCATCTTCAGCGACTATCTAAAGCCAAGTGCGAGGATAGCAGCGCTAATGGGCATCAAGCACTTTTTTGTCTTCACACACGATAGCATCGGCGTTGGCGAAGATGGTCCGACGCACCAGCCTATCGAGCAGCTTAGCACATTTAGAGCTATGCCAAATTTCTACACTTTCCGCCCAGCTGATGGCAACGAAAACGCAGCTAGCTGGCACGCGGCGCTAAATTTAAACGCTCCAAGTGCATTTGTGCTTAGCCGCCAAGGGCTTGAGCCACTTGCAAAAGGCGAATTTGGCGAGGTTAGTAACGGCGCATATCTTCTAAGCTCGGCAAAAGATGCGAAGATAACATTTATAGCAAGCGGCAGCGAGGTTTCGCTCTGCGTAAAAGCAGCTGCACTTCTAGCTGAGCAAGGTATCGGCGCAAATATCGTATCAGCGCCTTGTTTTGACCTGCTTTGCGAGCAGCCAGCTGAGTATGTGGCTAGAATTTTAGATAAAAACACAACGATCATCGCAGTTGAGGCCGCAACTGGCTATGAGTGGTATAAATTTGCCGACGCAGTTTATGGCATGAACAGCTTTGGCGCTAGTGGCAAGGCGAACGAGCTATTTGATCACTTCGGATTTACTCCGCAAAAGCTTGCAAATTTTGCTAGCGAACTTATATAAAATTTAACTTTGGGGAGTAAAATCCCCAACTGCAATCTACAATCAAAAAAGGCATTTTATGGAAATTTCTCACGTTATCGTTTTGGCCTTGGTGCAAGGCATAAGCGAGTTTTTGCCGATATCTAGCTCGGCTCATCTCATCTTGGTGCCAAAGCTACTTGGCTGGCCAGATCAAGGGCTTGCTTTTGACGTGGCAGTGCATGTTGGTACGCTAAGCGCGATACTTTTTTATTTTAAAGATACGATTTTTAAGCTACTTCGCGACTTTTTTGCCTCGATCGCGCAACGAAAGATGGTGGGCGATAGCCTGCTTGTCTGGTGCGTGGGATTTGCCACTATCCCAGTGGGGATTTTTGGACTTTTGTTTAACAACGTGATTGAAGAGTACGCAAGAAGCGGCGTTGTGATCGCTGTTACTACGATCGTCTTTGGCATCGCACTTTACTTTGCTGATCTTCGCTCAACAAACAAAAGCGAATACGAAATGACCATAAAATTTGCTCTCATCATCGGTTTAGCGCAGGCTGTGGCGCTCATCCCTGGCGTCTCAAGATCAGGCATAACGATGACAGCGGCACTTTTTTTAGGATTTAGCCACAAAGGCAGTGCAAATTTCTCATTTTTACTTTCGATACCTGTCATCATCCTAGCTGGCGGACTTGAGAGCATCAAGCTTATAAAAGATCCAAACGCCTTGCCATGGAGCGACATCGCCCTTGGCGTCATCATAAGTGCAGTTAGTGCTTATATCTGCGTGAAGCTATTTATGGGGATCATCTCAAGGATCAGGATGCTACCTTTTGTCATTTACCGCTTGATCTTGGGTGCGTTTTTGCTCTATCTGTTTTTATAAATTTAAGTTGTAAAAGGGCTAGGTTGGATAGACCTAGCCAAAATGATAAATTTGCCAAAAAGCTTGGCAAATTTACTCCTCTTTTTTATCTTTTTTTATGACGTTTATGAAGTCTTTTGCAGCCTGATATGCTCTGTCGCCAAATTTCTTAGCTTCTGTTTTTATATCCATTTGTTTGATATCTTCAAGCTTGTCGTTCGCCTTTTTCTCAAACTCCGCGATATCTTGTTTGAGGCCTTCAAGCTTATCATTAGCGTCAAAATTTAGCTTTAGCTTTTTGCTCTTGTCATTTAGCTCTTGCTTTAGGGCTTCAAATTTATTGTTCGCTTCGCTCACAAGCTTTGCAACGCCGTTTGACTTTAGCTCTTCAAGCCTTGAGCTGATCTGCTCTATCGCTTGATCGCTTATGCGTTTAAATTTTGCTAGGTTTGTGTCAAGCTCGCTATTTATCACGCTTTCGATCTCGCTTTTAGCTACGCCATCAAATTCGTTTTCAAGCTCTTTAAGAAGCGCTATAAACTCTTCATCCACGTTTTTTAAATTTAAAAGCTGTGAGTTTAGCCTTAGCTCGTCCGGGGCAAATTTAGCCTCATCTTTTAGCTTTTCAATAGCTCTTAAAATGCCATCTCTAGTGCCATTTATCGCGCCTTTTATGAGCTCTTTTGCAAAGATATGCCCCTCATTTGCTAAATTTCCAGCTGCACTGATGATATTTTTTGAAATTTCAAACATTCGCTCTTTGCTAAACTCCCCGCCTCTTATCGCAGAATAGGTCATATTTTTAGCTATCGCGCCAGCGGTCTCTTCTACGTCCTTTGCGCCCTCAAGCGTCGTTAAAAAGGCGATTTGAGCGCTCTCTTTTAAGATGCCAAGCATTCTCGTTTCTCTAATGATCGCATTGTTTAAAAGCTCTAAAATTTCCTCTTTTTCGCCAAAATTTCTATCTTTTACGACCTCTTCAGCCGCTTCAAATGAAATTTTTAGCCTATTTTTTATCTCTTCACGCTTTGCCTCGATGGCTCTATTTATCTCATCTCTTTTATCAAATAGCTCATAAAGCTCCTTCTCTTCGCCACTAACTAGAGCTTGATTTATCCCCTCCATCGCGCTTTTTAGATTTTTAGCATTTATGAGGCTCTCTTTGTCCATCTTGTCGTAAAGCTCGTTCATCTTTTGCTTCAAAAGATCAGGCAGTGCGTTTTCATCTTTGTCTGAGACATCCTTAAAAAAGTCGTTGCAAAGAGCCTTTATGCTAGTTAGTAGCCCCTCGCTCTCTTTATAATCACGTAAATTTTGTTCAAGTTTATCCATATTTTTGCCTTATAAAACGTATTTTGCTTCGTGTTTTAGCGCTGAAAATATCTCCAGCCTCTCTTCTTCGCTTAAAACTAGCACGGCTAGATCGTAGCTCGCGTACTTTTTATCCTTGCTAAATTTTGAAAAAACTAGCTTAAATTCTCTATCTTTTACTATCTCTTTTACCTTCTCTTCGGCATTTACGCCAGCGTCAAAGATCGCCTTATACTCCCAGTGTGTTGGGTAGTCGATTTTTGCCTTTTTGTTATTTAGATCGCATATATTCGCCACTTTTGCCTCCTGTTTTGCTCTCTAGCACGATGTTACTGATCTCCATACCTTTATCTATGGCTTTTACCATGTCGTAAATGGTTAAAAGTCCCACGCTCACGCCTGTTAGCGCCTCCATCTCAACGCCTGTTTTGCCCTCTATCTTGACACTCACGTAAAGCTTAAAAGCGCAAATTTCAGGCAGCTCCTCGATGTCACAATCCACACCCAAAATGGCTAGTGGATGGCACATAGGTATTAGCTCGCTTGTCTTTTTAGCGCCCATTATCGCAGCGACGACGGCTGTTTGGATGACTGGGCCTTTTTTGCCTGTATTTTCTTTGATCGCCTTAAAAGCATCTTTGCTCATTTTGATGATCCCGCTAGCAGTTGCTACTCTTTTTGTGGGATCTTTTGGGCTTACATCGACCATCTTTGGACGGTCTTTTTCATCTAAATGTGTTAGCATTATCTCTCCTTTTTTTGGTGGATTATAGCCTATTTAAGCAAATTTAAGTTATCAGCAAATTTAAGCAAAAAAATATCAAAAATCTAAAATTTAAGCTTTGCTCAAAACACAAGAGCGATTTTTCATTTCTTAATATAATTATCTAATTTAAATAATTTTTTTAAAAAAATATTTATAATTTAAATTTTAATGCATAAAATACCTAAAATACGAACTTTCATAGATAATAAATTTTATCAAAAGTATATTTCTATCCGTTAAATTCCAAAGTCTATTTATTGTAAATAGCAAAATTTAAAAAAAATTATTGATATTTTTCTTTAAAAGCTTAAGAAAACAAATTAACTTCTAATTTGCTTTTAAGATATGAATATGTATATTTTTGTTAATTTTAAATTTACGATGAAAGCAACCTAGATAATGAAATTTCTGCTATGTCTTAGCTTATCTTTGATGGCGCTTTTTGCTGAGGATAAAGGCTGTTTTGTCGATGAAAATAGTCAAAACATCATCTTTGTAAAAGATGGCGAGACAAAAAGCCTAGGACTAAAGGAGAAAATTTACAAAGATCAAAGATGTGCTTTTGATGAGAGCTCTTTTTACGTTGCAAATTTAAACAACGAGATCGTAAAGGTAGCTAGCGAGAAGGAATTTTTATTTGCTCTGCCAAATGTTGGCTGTAAGGTTTCAAATATCTTGCTAGATAAAGAGAAAATTTACGTCGCTTGCGATATGGCAAATGTCGTAACGATCGCCATTTTTGACAAGAGTTCTAAAAAATTTATATCAAAAAATTTTAACAATGTTTATAAAATTTCTAGCTTTTTATCGCTTGGCGAGGGAGTGTTTTTTACAAGCTTTAATGGCAAGGCGTTTTTGCTTGATAGCAAGCTTAACGCAAAAGAGCAAAAAAGCGTTGGCTTTGCGCCAGTGAGTGCCTGTAAATTTAGCGATGATGAAATTTTCATAGGCTTTAGAAACGGAGAAATTTTAGATCTTAAAAGTGGAGCTAAAAAGCAAGTTTTAAGATCTAAAATTTCAGCTCTTGCTTGCGCGGGAGATGAGGTTTTAGTAGCTGGCGAGGACGGAGTGATCTATAAATTTGACAAAAGCTTTAAGCTAAAGGGCAAAAAAGAGCTTTTTAGCGGCGAGATAAAAGAAATTTTTATAGATAAAAACGTGCTTGTTGGCGTGGATCTAGGTAATAAGACAAAGAGTTTAGAGATAAATTCATTTTAAAAAGGAGAGTAAATGCAAAAGTTATTTTGTGTCGCAAGTGCTGCACTGCTTGGGCTATCTTTAACTGCTGCTTGTGCTGCTAGTAGTGACCTTGAAAAAGTCATGAAAGAGCGCGGGCTAAGCGAAAAAGATGTCCTTGCAGCTGCTAAGACTTACCAGCCAAGCGGTAAAAAAGATGATTTCATCGTCTTTTCATCTGGCGGGCAGAGTGGTCAAGTGTTAGTTTATGGCGTTCCGTCGATGAGAATTTACAAATACATCGGCGTTTTCACCCCAGAGCCTTGGCAAGGATATGGCTATGACGATGAGTCAAAAGCTGTTTTAAAACAAGGCAACATCAGGGGTAAAGAGATAACTTGGGGCGATACACACCACCCAAATTTCACTGAGAAAAATGGTGAGTATGTTGGTGATTATCTATTTATCAACGACAAGGCAAACCCAAGGATCGCTGTTATAAATTTAAAAGACTTTGAGACAACTCAAATGGTCGTAAACCCTATCATGAAGAGTGAGCACGGCGGTAGCTTCATCACTCCAAACAGCGAGTATGTCATCGAAGCTAGCCAGTACGCAGCTCCACTTGATGACAACTACCACTCAATGGACGACTACGAAGCCGTTTATAGAGGCGCTGTGACATTTTGGAAATTTGACTATCCAAAAGGCAAGATCGACGAGAAAGCATCTTTCTCTCTTGAGCTTCCTCCATACTGGCAAGACCTAAGCGACGCTGGTAAGGGCGAGAGCTACGGCTGGGGCTTTACAAACTCAATAAATAGCGAGATGTATACAGGTGGTATCGAAAAAGGTCTTCCTCCATTTGAGGCAGGTGCTAGTAGAAATGACACCGACTTCTTACACGTTTATAACTGGCAAATTTTAGAAAAACTTGCACAAGACAAGAAAAACTACAAAGTTATAAATGGTCATAGAGTGATCACGATAGAAGCTGCTGTAAAAGCTGGAGCACTATTTTTGATCCCAGAGTCAAAGAGCCCACACGGTTGTGACGTAACACCAGATGGTAGATACATCATCGTTGGCGGTAAGCTTGATACTCACGCATCAGTTTATGACTTTAAAAAGATCAAAGAGCTAATCGACAAAAAAGAGTACGCTGGCACTGACCCATACGGCATACCTATCTTAGATAGAGAAAAGACAATGCACGGACAAGTCGAACTTGGCCTTGGACCACTGCATACATCATTTGACTCACAAGATGGCGTAGTCTATACTTCACTTTACGTTGATAGCCAAATCGTAAAATGGGACTACAAAAATTTAAAAGTACTTGATAAAGTAAATGTTCATTACAACATTGGTCACCTTGACACAATGGAGGGCAAATCAGCAAAACCAGTTGGCAAATATGCAATCGCTCTTGATAAACTTTCAATCGATCGCTTCAACCCAGTTGGCCCACTCCATCCACAAAACCACCAGTTAATAGACATCAATGGTCCAAAAATGGAGCTAATCTATGATATGCCTATCCCACTTGGTGAGCCACACGACGTTGTCTCAATAGCTGCTAGCAAGCTAACTCCAGCGCTTACTTACAACATGGGTACAAACTCAAGAACAGGCGAGGCTAGCCCATTTGCAACCCTAGCTGGTCAAGAAAGAGTTGAGAGAAACGGCAAAAACGTAACTGTCTATGCGACAATGATCAGAAGCCACATCAACCCAGAGCACATCGAGGTAAATAAAGGCGATAACGTAACTATCCACTTAACAAACCTAGAGCGCGCTCAAGATGAGACTCACGGCTTTGGCATCGACCTTTACAACATCCACGCTTCACTTGAGCCTGGCAAAACTGCTTCAGTAAATTTCGTAGCTGATATGGAAGGCGTCTTCCCATACTACTGCACCGAGTTTTGTTCAGCACTTCACCTAGAGATGATGGGTTACTTACTTGTTAAAGATCCAAATAAAAAATATGAATCTGCAAAAAATAGCAAGCTAAAAACTCTAAGCCCAGAGGCTCTAAAAGCTGAGTACGACAAAGTAATCGCAACTAACAAAGCAACTGATGATGTTATCCAAGAGGTTGTTAAATACCTAAAAGAGAAACATTATGAGAAATATCCAAAAGTAAAAGCTTTGGTTGATGACGCACTTGATCAATATGGCCACATCAAAGAGGTAAAAGCTAAAGCTGACGAAGCTTACAAAAAAGGCGACGTAAATGGCGCTATCCTTTGGGAGTACCAAGTATGGCAATATATGGTTAAAACTGCCGACGTTGGCCTAAGAGCTAAAAACAACCTAGCTAAAGAGATCGCAACTCCGATGAGCCCAGCTGCTGCAAAAGGCGAAGAAGCTTATCTAAAAGGCGGATGTAATGGTTGCCACGTCATCGGTCAAGTAAGCTCAGGCCCAGACTTAACTGGCGTCTTGCTAAGACATGAAAACGGCGAAAAATGGGTAGCAGACTTCATAAAAGACCCTGCTAAATTCTATAACGACGACTACGTTAAAGCGATGATTGACTTCTTTAAACTTAGAATGCCAAATCAGCACATGAGTGACGAAGAGATCAAAAATATTATCCAGTATCTAAAATGGATAGACGAAAACGCAGGCATGTAGTTTTAAGGGGCATTTTGCCCCTTTTAAATTTTAAAATTTAACTTTTGCTAGGTTAAATTTTAAAATTTAAAGGAGAGATTATGAGCAAATATAAAATTTATACCATTGTTGCACTTATCATCATGAGCGTTTGTTTTACTCTGCCAGTCCTTGGCTGGCATGGAGCAAAGGAGCGTATAGCTAACGGCGACGAGCTACCATCTTATGCTTACACTATCTACGATCTTTATAGCTCATTTCAGTATAAAAACCACCTTTTACCAAAAGAGGTAGCAAGTGATCTTCATAAGATGATCGAGCAAAAAGCAGAGATCGGCACGCCATCTTTTCCTATCTGGTACGTATCTCTTGAAGCACCAAACTATCCAAAGGCAGCCTTTCCAGATGGCATACCTGTCTATTTTCACGTAGATGGATATAGTGGCGACGTGCACGAGATGAATACGATAAACCACTACATCGGCATGTATCCTATGGAGCATGGCGGCAATGTCGAGCGAGCGATCGCACCTTATTATCTACTCATCGCCACACTTTGCATGCTTGCGTTTTTATACTATGACGGTAAATTTAACTCACTTCTCATGGTGCCAACCATCATTGCACCTGTGCTATTTATGAGCGCATTTGTGGGCTGGCTATACTGGTATGGACACAATATGCAAGAGTGGGGCGCCTTTAAGATCAAGCCATTTATGCCAACAGTCTTAGGCGATGGTAGCGTGGCGCACTTTACAACGCACTCGTACCCAACTATCGGCTTTTGGGTGATGATGGTGATGAGCGTGCTTTGCATACTTGCGGTATTTTCAAAGAAAAAAGAGCTAAATGCGTAAATTTTCTAAATTTGCCCTTGTTTTTTTGCCACTTTTTGGCTTTGCAAACGTCCTTCAAGATGCGATAAATAACGCTAGCCCTGGCGATGTGATAAAGCTGGGGGATGCCGTTTATGAAGGTGGCATAACGATAAATAAGCCTCTTAGCATCATCGGCGAGGGCAAAAATGCCCACATAAAAGGTGACGGCAAGGGCAGTGTTATAAAGATCATCGCTTCAAACGTGACACTTAAAAATTTAAAGATAAGTGGCAGTGGCAACGACCTTGGCGAGCTTGACGCTGGCATAGGCTGTGACAAGGCAAATAATGTTGAAATTTCTAAAAACGACATAAGCGATGTGCTTTTTGGGATTGATTTTAAAGAGTGCAGCAGCTCAAAGATCACTGAAAACAACATCACCTCAAAAAAGGGCGCTAGCCTTGGCTTTAGAGGTGATGCGGTGAGACTTTGGTATAGCCATGAAAATTTGATCGAGCATAACAACATCCGTGACAGCCGTGACATGGTCGCATGGTACGCAAGCCACAATAAATTTCTAAGCAACAAAGCAGTTGGCAGCAGATACTCGCTGCATTTTATGTATGCTAATCAAAATTTAGTCGAAAATAACGAATTTATAGGCAACGCTGTTGGTATGTTTTTTATGTATTCAGCTAGTTCAAATATAAAAAATAATCTCGTTATGGACAGTGACGGCGCCTTTGGTATCGGCATCGGACTAAAGGACGTGTCTGACTTTACGATAGAAAACAACACTCTTATCTATAACGCGCGTGGCATCTTGCTTGATAACTCGCCGTTTCAGCCGGGATCAACTATAAATTTTATAGGCAATAAAATTTTACACAACGTAGTTGGCGTCTATTTTCACGCCACGCAAGGCACAAGCATCTTTGAAAACAACGACTTTATCGGCAACATGGACATCGTCGTAAACGACACCCCAGGCGAAAAGATGTTACTAAATAGATGGAGCAAGAACTACTATGATGAGTATGAGAGCTTTGATAGAGATAAAGATGGCTACGGCGACACGCCATTTTTGCACCTCTCATACATCGATCAGCTCTGGCAGTACTATCCAAATTTGCAGTTTTTCTACGGCTCAAGCGTCTTTAGCGTCTTAAATTTCTTAGCCAAACTCGCTCCATTTTCTGAGCCGATAAAGCTACTTGAAGATAATTCGCCTAGGATAAAACCGCTCGATGCTTCAAATTTCAACGCTTTAAAGGCGAAACGTGGATAGAAGAAATTTTATGATAATTGGCTCAGCCGCAGCGGTGGCTGGATATGCCATAGGCAAGTTTTTGCCAAAAAGTAGTGGCGATAAGCTCTATCTTAGGCCACCAGGGGCTGTTGATGACTTTGATGATCTTTGCGTAAAATGTGGTCAGTGTGTGCAAGTCTGCCCTTATCATAGTATAAATTTACTTGATATAGAAGATGGCTACTCAAGTGGCTCAGCTCACATCGACGCCAAAGAGCGAGGCTGCTACTTGTGCGACCTTTTCCCATGCGTGCTAGCCTGTCCTAGCGGTGCGCTCGATCACGCGACAAAGGTCGTGGGTGATGTCAAAATGGGCGTTGCAGTTTTAAGTGATACGGCGGCCTGTTTGAGCTTGAAAAGAGAAAATTTAAGTGAAGCTGGCGTTAAGCATCTACTTGATCGCAAAGCCTATAACGACAGAGAAGAGGCGCTAAAAGATAAGGTAAAAGGCAAGATCGGTCAAATTTGCGATCTTTGCGTCACGCTTTGCCCAGTTGGCGATAGCGCGATAGTGATGAGCGAGACAAATTTACCACTTATAAAAAGTGGCTGCGTGGGTTGTGGCGTTTGCGCTGAGGTCTGCCCAGCAAAGATCATAAATATCGCCCCAAAGATGAGTTATGACGAAATTTACAAGGAGAAAAAATGAGAGCAATAATACCTTTAGTAGCTGCTGCGTTGCTATTTGTCGGCTGTGAAAAGAGTGAGGACAAAGCGCAAGAGGCTGCTAGCGAGCAAGGCACAAAAGTAGCGACAAGTGCTAGCATAAAGGTCGAAAAAAATGAAAACAACGAGAGTGCAAATAAGCAAAATGAATTTATAAAATACGACATGCACGGCGAAAAAAGCGTTAAATTTGGACTTGAAGATAACAACGTAAGCCGCCAGATCGGAGCGCTTGCCATGGTAAAAAGCCCGCTTCAAAGTATAAATTTAAGGCTTATAAAGGGCAGACTTAGCAAGGACTTCATCACTAAGTGCTCAGCCTGCCACGATGACTACGCAAATGGTATCATCGGACCATCTCTTCTAACAAAGAGCGAGGATGAAATTTATAAGATGATAAACGCTTATAAAAACAAAGAGAAGGTAAATGTGCTGATGCGTGATCTTGTTAAAAAAATGGATGAGAGTGAGATTAGAAAATTAGCCAAAGAGATAAGCGATTTTAATGCGCAGTTTAGGAGCAAACAATGAAAATCGGAAAAATCATAACGATCATTTTAGCGGTGCTAATATGTGGCATCATGGTGTTTATGCTAAGCCAAACTCCGCCTAAAAAGGAGAAAGCAGAAGCTAGCGTTCAGCCAAAAGTGGAGCAAAATATCTCAAAAGAGCAGACAAAGTCTAGCGAGGAATTTGCCAGCGAAGATGAGCTAAAAAAGGTAAAAGAGCTAAGCCTAAGCGTGGCTAAGACGCAAAATGAAGGCGTTAGCAAGCAATACCTAACCTCTTGCGCACCATGTCACGGCGCAAATGGCAAGGGCATAGTAGCGCCTGACATCACTCATCTAAGCAAGGACGAGCTTCTTAAAAAACTAGCTGATTATAAGGCTGGCAAGGTGCAAAACACGCTTATGAAGGGACTGCTTACAAACGTTAGCGACAGCGATCTAAACAGCCTTGCTGATGAAATTTCTAAATTTAAAAAGTAAAAATGGATAAATATAACGTTCGTGCGACCATTAGAAACGTAAGCTTTCTAAGCACGCTAATAACGACTACAAAAGATGGCAAAAAGCGCCCAAGCATACGTTTTTGGCGAATTTTTACCATTGTATTAGTTCATCTTTTATTTGTGCTCTCTTACAGGGTCGATGTGCAAATTTTAGAGGGCGACATCAGCGCCTCAAGGATACTTGGCTTTCACCTAGCAGACGCATTTATGAGCTTGCAAGTCTTTTTAGCAACGCATGAAATTCATGTAAATTTACTAATCGGCTCGCTTAGCATCCTAGCCTTTTACATCATTTTTGGCGGCAGGGGCTTTTGCTCGTGGGTTTGCCCATACTCACTTATAAGCGAGATAGCTGAGAAAATTCATGAAAATTTACGCGCCAAAAAGATAGTAAAACCGCGAGTTTTTGACACAAAGTGGCGATACGCTTTTACTATTTTGTTTTTGGCTCTTAGCTTTGCTAGCTCAAGCTTAGTCTTTGAAATTTTTAACGTCGTTGGGATATTTTCAAGATTTATCATCTATGGCTACTTTCACGCTATCTGGTTAGTTGTGGCTATGCTTGTGGTTGAGATTTTCTTCTCACGCAGGGCGTGGTGTAGGTATGTTTGCCCTATTGGAGCGACTTATTCGCTACTAGCAAAGCCAAATGCTATAAAGGTCAGCTGGGATAAAGAAAAGTGCGACCACTGCTTAGTTTGCAGCGATGTTTGCCTAGTGCCACACGTGCTTTTTATGACAAAAAAAGGCGCAAAAACTGATGATAGTAAAAAGCTCTTTAGGATAGCTGGTGCTGACTGCACGCTTTGTGGCAGGTGTATCGACGTTTGCCACCAAGATGCGCTTAAATTTGACAACGGCTTTAAGAAACTCATATAAGGAAATTTTTTGATAGATATAAAAGAAGTAACGAAAATTTTTGGCTCACAAAAGATACTTGATAGCGTCAGTCTAAATGTAAAAGCTGGCGAAAAGATAGCGATACTTGGGCAAAATGGAGCTGGCAAAAGCTCGCTCATGCGTATCATCTTGGGCGAGTTTGTGCCAAATAGCGGAAGCGTCGCGATAAATGGCGTAAATACCCTAAAAGATAGAAAAGAGGCGCTAAAGTTTATCTCATTTGTGCCGCAAACCCCGCCACCACTTAAATTTAGCCTGCGTGAGCTTTGCGAGTTTGTCTGCAAAAGCTCAAATGTCAAATTTGAAGATATTGAGAAATTTAGCAAGCTTTTAGAGCTTGACCTGCATGCAAATTTAAACAAGTCCTTTTACAAACTATCAGGCGGCATGAAGCAAAAGATGTTAATAGCCATCGCATTTGCCAAAGATAGTGAAATCTTGATGTTTGACGAGCCAACGGCAAATTTGGATGTAAAAGCAAGGGAGTCTTTTAAAAATTTGCTAGATAACTTCACGCAAAATAAGACGCTAGTTTTCATCTCACACCGCATAGATGAGATCGCTCATCTGCTTGATAGATGCGTCTATATGGACCTTGGCAAGATCATCAAAGAAGAAAATTTAAGGAGCAAGAGTGAATAACCTTTTTTTAATAGCAAAACTAGACGTCAAAGAGTCGTTTCGCTCGAGGTGGTTTGCGATCTATGCGCTTCTTTTTTCTGCTTTGATGATAGGATTTTTATTTAGCGGAGTGACCGACTCGCGCGTGCTAGGCTTTTCTGGGCTAACAAGGGCGCTACTTTTGTTTATACAAATTTGCGTCATCATCGTGCCGATATTTATCCTCATCTCAACCGTTAGAAGCATAAATCAAGACAGGGACACAAACCTGCTTGAGTACGTGCTAAGCTTCCCGCTAAGCCTTAAAGAGTACTACTTTGGCAAGGCGCTTGGGCGGACATTTGTCGTTTTTGTACCGCTTTTGTTTTCGCTTTTGCTTTGCGTGGTGGTTGGCTTTATAAAGGGCGTGTCGATACCTTGGGGCGTGCTGGTGCTTTACTTTGGCCTGCTTTTTAGCCTAAGTATCGTCTTTTTGTCGCTTGGCTTTTTTATATCAAGCCTTATTAAAAATCAAGAAACTGGTCAAGGCGTGGCATTTTTGCTCTGGCTTATCATGCTAGCTTTTATCGATCTAGCGCTCATTGGGCTGCTTATGCGAAGCTCTGTCGATGAGTACGTCATCTACACCATCGCGATGTTAAATCCGATCGAGCTTTTTAGGATAGCAGCGCTTAGCCTTTTTGATCCAAATTTAGCAGTCATCGGCACTGCGTCTTATTTTATCTTAGGCACATTTTCAAAAGCGACCTTCGTAGCTTACGCGATCATCTATCCTTTGGTGCTTGGCGCGATCTTGCTAGTTTGCGGCTATTTGGGCTTTAGCAAGAGAGATCTTGTTTGATTGTTTTTTGTTAAATAAGAGTTGGCTTTAAATTTAGACGAGGCTTGTATTATTCCACTCGTCCAACAAGAAACCTCCTTTTTGTAATGACCCCCTTTCCCCCAAAGGGGGTTTGTCTCTGAAATTTATGAAAAAATCCATTTTATTTTTAGCCTTTGCCGTTTTATCTCTAAGCGCAAACTGGGATGAAAATATGCAAAACTGCATCAACAAAAGTGACGCAAAAGCTTGCGATAGCTTTACTAAAAAGCTTTCAAGCGAGTGCGAGAACAAAGACAAAACCTCTTGCTTTTTATATGCTGACATGCTAGGCCGAGGCCTTGGCGTTGAAAAAGATCTGGTTAGATCTTATGAGATATTTAAGTCGCTTTGTGAAAATGGCAGCAGCGAAGCTTGCTATGAGCTAGCTACAAAATATCTGCAAGGAAACGGCGTAGAGCAGAGCTTTGATCTATCTGCAAATGCCCTTGATAAAGCTTGCAAAATGGGCAGCAAACGAGCCTGCAACGTCCTAGAGCTTGTGCCTAAGAATTAGAATTTATAAATTTAATTGAGCTTTTTTGCAAATTTTAAAATTTGTCCGACATTTGTATGTATGATGAAGCAAATTTTCAAATTTCACTCACTCGCAAGAATTGACTACTAAAATTTGGCTTCGCTTACAGCTTAGCTCAAATTTTAGAGCCGAAATTACTCGTTCATGAAATTTTAAAATTTGACCGATACTTATCTGACTTGATAAAGAAAATTTGCCGTAATTTTTAACTGCATGCAGTGCGAAGCACTGAAGCATGCACCTTGAACGTGTCAGGGTAGAGGGATTATTAAGGGAGAAGGGAGTGACTTCGTAATTCAAGCTCCCTTCTCCCTTAATGAAAAAACAGGAGTTATATGTCCGTTCGTTTTGCAAATTTTAAAATCTTACTCACTCGCCTTAGCAGACTACTAAATTTAGGTTGCACTACGTTTAGCACTAAATTTAGAGCCGTGATATGCTCGCTCATAAATTTTAAAATTTGCCTGATGATAAAGCGCATGCAGTGCGTAGCACTGACGCATGCCACTTCTAGCGTCGTCGGGCTTTACTTCGACTTCGTCTCGTAACTGCAAGCAGACGTGGGATTTAAAAAGTGGGATAAGGGGACGGCCTCGTAACTCGAGTCCCCTTGTCTCCCTTTTGAAAAACAAAACTTTAAATTTTAAAAAAACTTTAATTTACAAATTTTAAATTTTCACTCACTCGCAAGAGTTGGCTACTAAAATTTGGCTTCGCTTACAGCTTAGCTCAAATTTTAGAGCCGAAATTGCTCGTTCATGAAATTTTAAAATTTATCCGAGTTTTTAAGCGCATGTAGCGAGATACCTTTTTTACGTCGCTAAATAAAACATTATGAACCACGTTCAATAGTAATAAAAATAAAATTTAAAATGTTAATTTTTCTTTTATACAAAGCATATATTTTTACCATTTTTAAAGAGAAATTTTTCTATTAAATGCCTAAATATAGTGATTTAATTTAGTATTACGTAGAATTTCTTTTTTATTAACTAAAAATTTCATTAAATTTTATATTTAAATAATAACATTTCATCGTCCTAAACGGACCCTCCTTTTTGTAGCGGTTAAGACTTTGCTTCCCCCTTTTCTGGCTTTTCCGCACACACAAAGAGGAGTTTTCTATCTTTTAAAATCAAATTTTTACCTTTCTAAACTCAAATTTCACAAACGTCACTTTCTTTTTAAAATTATATTTTGATAATGGTTTTAAAAATTATAAAAGCAAAAATCTTATAAAATTGCGAGCTATTATCAAGACTAACTTTTAAAAGGTGGCAAAAGGGGTGAAATTTTTAAATTTAAAGCTTTTTTACAAGGTGCATGCATATTTGTCGCTTCTCTTTTTTATCCCGCTTGTCGTAGTTTGCTTTAGCGGCGCGATCCTGGTTTATAAAGACGAGCTAAACAGTCTTTTTCGCCCAAATATTGTAAATGTAAATTTAAACAAAGAAAATTTGAGCAAAAGGATCAGCTTTGATGAGCTAAGAGATATCGTCGCAAGCGAGCTTGGCGGCTACGAGATGGTTGGCATAAACATCGATGCAAACCCTAAAAAATGTGACAAAATTTGGCTAATCGAGCACAACGACAGCAAAAAAGAGTGGAAATTTATCTATTTTGACGCTTTTAACGGCAAGATAAAGAGCAAGCCAATAGCACACGATGAGGGATTTTTCGGAGTTTTGGCGCATATCCATGAGGAGCTGCTTCTTGAAAAAAGTGGCAACATTATCCTCTTTTTGACAGCTATTTTTACATTTTTTATCTGCATTAGCGGCTTTGTGATCTACCGCAAATTTTGGCTAACTCTGCTTAGACTGCGCGTAAATGGCCTAAATGTTTTTATGAACGACATCCACAAGATAATAGGAATTTTTTGCACGCCAGTTTTACTGCTCATTTGCATAAGCGGCGCTTGGTGGGAATTTCAGATGGCACGCGCGCCAGAGTTTAAAGATGACTTCGCAATAGACGCAAAAATTTATAACAAGAGCTTATCCCTTGATGAGCTGGTGGCTAGATCGAAAAAGGACATAAAAGGCTTTGAGCCACACTTCATCTCGCTACCTTTCATGCAAGGGGCAAACATCCGCATCTTTGGCTACGTGATGTGGCAAAGCTTTTTGCATAACGAATACTCAAGCGTGATCACTTATGACAAAGATAGCGGCAAGCTAGTTAGCGTCCTAGACATAAAAAATGCAAATTTAAGCGAGAAAATCCTCTCAGCCTTTAGGAGATCGCACTTTGGAAACTACAACCAAACTACAAAATTTATCTGGTTTATAGTGGGCATCTCGCCGTTAGTTTTGAGTATCTCAGGGCTTTATCTGTGGTTTAGAAAATTTAAAAGGAGAAAAAAATGAAAAGAATTTTACTTAGCTTAGTTGCTTTAAATTTGGCATTGCCTCAAATTTATGCTAGTGAAAATGACAAGGTTTTAGAAGCGGTCGATGTCGTGGAGAGCGAGCGAAGAGACGATGCAAACTACTTTGCAAAAGAGCTTGTAAAGAGCACAACTAGGCTAAATTTAACCTCTCGTCAAACGCCCCAGTCGCTAACTGTGCTAACAGAGGCCAGGCTAAAAGATCAAGGCATCAAGGACTATCAAGTGCTTCTTAGAAATATCCCAGGCGTCACGCTAAACAAATGGGACGAGCGCGTATATCCGACGGCTCGTGGCTTTGCGATAGATTATTACTTGCTTGATTCGATGCCTAGCTTTGGCGGCTTTAGCCTTGGCGCAAATGATATGAGCTTGCTGCCTTATGAAAGAGTTGAGGTGGTAAAAGGGGCAAATGGCCTACTTGCAGGCGCTGGCAATCCAGCTGCAAGCTTAAATTTCATAAGAAAAAGAGCAGACTCAAAGGAGCTAAAAGGAAATTTTGGCGTAAGTGCTGGCTCATACGATAGATACGGCGTAAATGGCGATGTGCAAACGCCAGTAAATGAGAGTGGAAGCGTCAGAGCGAGACTTTCATTTATGCACGAGAAGTCGCACTCTTATATGGATTATTACAACCGCAAAAATAGCGCAATTTATGGCGTCGTAGATAGCGACATAGGCGATAGCTCATGGCTTAGTCTTGGTGCGTTTTATCAAGAGCTAAGACGCCACGGCATTAGATGGGGGGGCATGCCGGCATTTTACACAGATGGCTCTAGGACAAATTTTAGTAAAAATGAAATTTTCTCTCAGCCTTGGACTAGATGGGACATAAAAACACTTGATTTTTATGCTGATTTTAAGCACTACTTTGAAAATGAAGCGAGCTTAAATTTAAGTTACTCATTTAGGCGCGCAAATACCGATTCAAATTTACTCTACTACGGCGGAGCGGTAAATTTAGATGGCACTGGCAACATAGGTGATCTTAGCGTTTATGCAAACAAAAGAGAGGAGAACATCCATAACGTCGATGCATACGCAAATATCCCTTACGAGCTAGCAAATTTATCCCATGAGTTTGTCTTTGGCGCTATGTATAACAACTATCAAAAAAGTAGCGATAAGGTAAGTAGTTACTGGCTACAAAAGACCACGCCAGCTGGGATTGCTTATACAGCTAGAAGCAGGATTGATTTTAAAAACTTACATCTTGATGATCCAAAATTCCCTTACGAAGATCAAAACAATAAAGACAAAACGATACAAAAGGCATTTTACGCGGCAAATAAACTATCAATCACCGATGAGCTTAAATTTTTGCTAGGTGCCAGGGTGAGCTACTACAAATACGAGATCGAGGGTGGTAAAGGCAATAGAAATTTCACAAATGAGATCACACCATATCTTGGCATCACCTACGACATCGGAGCAAACCACACTCTATATGCTAGCTACACGAGCATATTTAAACCTCAAACCGCAAAAGATGCAAATGATAAATATCTAGATCCTATCCAAGGCAAGGACTATGAAGTGGGCATCAAAGGCGAGTATCTTGACGGGGCGCTTCAAGCAAGTCTTGGCGTCTTTAAGATCGTGCAAGACAAGCTTGGCATAAACACTGGCAAGAAAAATCCAGCGACAAATGCCGACATATTTGAAGCTGGCAAAGGCGTGACAAGCAAGGGCGTCGAGCTAGATCTAAACGGCGAGATCACTAAAAACTTAAGCCTAAGCTTTGGTGCAACGCACTTTAACGCAAAAGATGCCAAAGGTGAGAAATATGCCACCGACTCATCAAGAAGCACGGCAAATTTATTTGCAAAGTATGAATTTAGGGACTTTAGAGTAGGGGCTGGAGCTATGTATAAGAGTAAAATTTACACCGGCAAGGGCGCAGGTGAGATCACGCAAAAGGGCTACACCTTGGCAAATTTGATGTTTGGATATAAATTTGCTAAAAACTTTGACGTGCAGCTAAATATCGACAATCTCTTTAACAAAAAATACTATGAGGGCATTGGTGCAAACAAGATGGTTTATGGTGACCCACGCACCTTTAATCTCAGCTTCAACTATAAGTTTTAGCTAAATTTACTCTAATGCGCCAGCTAAATTTTTAGTTGGCGACCTTCATTTTTTGCATAGTAGGTGTATAATTTCAAAAAAAATAAGGAATTTGCATTGCTAAAAGTTGAAGTGATATATAAATTTTGTATTGTCTGTGCTCTTGCCTGTGGGATCTGCCTGCTTGCATTTACTGGGCTAAATTTCGCCATGGGTGATTATAGTGAGTGGATGATGAGTGCGCATAAATTTGCAGGAGCTTTGATCGTTTGTGCCGTGATCTTGCACCTTTTTAACCGCAGAAGAAAGCTAGTAAAGCTCATAAATGAGATAATCGACGTCACCACGCACCGCAAAAATCCAACTATATGCAACATGGACCGCATCATCGCCTCGCTTGAGCCTTACACTATCAGTGAAATTTCACACATGCTTGGCTTTGATGAAGCTGAGTTCTGCAAGAGCTTGCGCGAAAATGATGTTAAATTTAATGACGCTAGCCAGACTTTACGCCAGATCGCGAGGCTAAACGATGAGAAGATATTTTTCGTGCTAGTTCTCATCGTCGAAGCCAAATTTGGCAAGAGATTTTGCGGTGCGGTAAGTTGCAATGTCGCAAGAAAATTTTAGTACTCGCTATGCTCCTGCCACCTTCGCTCCTCAAGGTCGATGTGATACAAAAAGATCCTGATGATCTCTTCGTCGATTTTTGGGTCTTTGTTTAGCTCACGAAGCGCCTTTCTTTGTTCCTCTAAAATTTCAAAATACCTCTGTTTTGTCTCGTCACTGATCTCAAAATTTTCGCTCTCAAGCTCGAAATTCCAAACCTCCTCAAGCTTTTGAAATAAAAAATGCTCATCGCCCACAAATTTCTCCTTTTTAAATTTAAGCGAAGCCTGCGCAAGTGCCTTTTTGATCTTGATCCTTGCAAGTTCATTTGGCATGTGGTCGTTAAAGTCTGGAAATTTCACGCTTTTGATGAGCAGTGGCAAGCTTAGCCCCTGAACTACGAGCGTTAGCAAGATCACGACAAAGGTGATAAACAAGATGAGATCTCTATGCGGAAACGGCTCGCTACCAGCCATGGCGGGGATAGAGAGTGCCGTAGCTAGCGAGACTACGCCCCTCATGCCCGCCCAACCGACGATAAATGGTGTGGCTTTGCCAGGGTTGCGATCATCCGCCACGCTGATAAAGCGCTTCATAAATATCGTGATATAAACGGCTCCGTATGATGCCAAAAGCCTAATGACGATGAGCACGGCAGTCACCAAAACGCCGTAAGATAGTGCCTCAAGCAGCGAGACACCGCTACGCTTTAGCCCTGCTAAAATTTCAGGCAGATCAAGGCCGATCATGGTAAAGGCAAGGCCGTTTAGCAAGAAAATAAGGTTGTACCAAACGGGGAAAGCGTGGATCCTTGTTGAAGCGGTTAAAATTTCGTTTCGTTTTGTCGAGAGGTAAAGTCCGCCGCAAACTACCGCCAAAACGCCGCTCGCGCCAAGCTCCTCAGCTAAAATATACATAACATAAGGCGTCGTGATCGTCATGATCGTATCGCTGTTCTCATCGGTTGGCAAGGTCTTATGCAAAAAGTAGGCTACTAATGCCACCACAAGACCGACCAAAACACCGCCAGCCACCATCCAGACAAAGCTTGCAGCCGCCTTGTACCAGATAAACTGCCCAGTAGTCACTGCCACTGCGGCAAAGCGAAAGATGATGAGCGATGATGCGTCATTTAAAAGGCTCTCGCCTTCTAAAATAGCGCTGATCCTGCGCGGTGCTTTGACAAATTTAAAGATCGCAGCCGTACTCACCGCATCTGGTGGTGAGACGATGGCGCCAAGCATGAAGCCAAGGGCGAGCGAGAAGCCAGGGATCACTAAATTTGCTATCACGGCAATAGCTGCTGCGCTTATGAAAACGACGATAAATGCAAAACTTCCAATCACTCGGCGCCATTTATAGAGCTCTTTTATCGAGTTTGCCCATGCGGCCTCGTAAAGAAGCGGCGGTAAAAATATGATGAAAATAAGCTCTGGATCGATCCTGATGGTGGGTAAATTTGGCACAAAGCTAATGGCAAGACCGCCCAAAACTAAAAGCACCGGATAGGCTACTTTTAGGCTGTTTGAGATCATCACTAAAGCGATAATGATAGCTAGTAAAGCCAAAAATAGTAGTAAGTGTTCAATCATCTTTTTCTTTTAAATTTTCTTTTAAATTTATGGCGGGCAGAGAGAGATTCGAACTCTCGGTGAGTTGCCCCACACACGCGTTCCAGGCGTGCTCCTTAAACCGCTCGGACATCTACCCAAGAAGAAGGTGATTATATCTTCATTTGCTTAATGCTTGGCTTTTAGAGCTTTAACCCCAAGATAACGACATCTTTATACTCGCCATCCATCAGGCAAACGCCAGGCAGTTCGCCCCATTTTTCAAAGCCAAATTTCAAAAATAGCCCAAGGCTTGCTTCGTTTTTGCTAAAGATTAGCGCGATGATGTTTTTTAAATTTAGCTCTCTAGCTTCATTTAGGCTGTGGGCTAAAAGCTGCTTGCCGATGCCCTTTTTAAGAGCCTTTTTAGCGACATATACGCTTATCTCTACGCTTATATCGTAAGCGATCTTTGGATTAAAGTCGCTTAGCGAGCAGTAGCCTAAAATTTCACCATTTTCTTTGTAGATAAAGATAGGGCGCGAGTTGCCGTGGGCGTTAAACCAAGGCTCTCGCTCCTTTGTGCTAACTGGCCGCATATCAGCAGTCGCACTTCTTTCTAGTATGTAGTCATTATAAATTTTCGTGATCGCTTCAAGGTCGCTTAAATTTGCTCGCTCGATCAAGCCTAGCCTTTTTTGGCTGCTTGATATACTGGCTCAAGCTTTGCTGCGACCTCTTTTAGATCCTTGATCCTGCTCTCGTTTGATGGGTGAGTGCTTAAAATTTCAGGTATTTTACCACCACTCATCTTGCTCATCTTGACCCAAACTTCGACCGCCTCTTTTGGATCATATCCAGCTCTTGCCATTAGCTCAGTGCCGATGTGATCAGCTTCGGTCTCGTGTGAGCGAGAAAATGGTAGTGATATGGTGTATTGGCTGGCTAAATTTAGAGCGCTTGCGCCAAGGTCGCCAAGTCCTGTGGCGGTCGCGACTGCAAAGATGCCGATGTTTTTGAGCTGGTCGGTGCTCGCTTGCTCCCTGCTGTGCTCTCTAAGCGCGTGGGCGATCTCGTGACCCATGACCGCTGCTAGCTGCGCATCTGTCAAATTTAGCTTTTTAATAATACCGCTATAAACGACGATCCTGCCCCCTGGCATGCACCAAGCATTTAGCGTATCTTCGTTTATGACATTTACTTGCCACTTCCATTTTAGGGCGTCGTCTCTGAAAACGCCAGTTTGCGCGATCAGCCTTTTTGCAATATCTTGAACCCTTTTTGTGAGGATCGGATCGACATTTAGCTCGCCCTTGCTTCTAGCGGCTGTGAGCGTCTTGACGTAGGCTTGAGCCGAGCTTTGCTCCATCGCTTCAGAAGATACTAGCATGAACTGCTTGCGATCTGCGCCCACGACGCCTGACTTTGTGACGCTCGTGCAGCCTGTGATAAGCATGCTAGCTGTTAATAACGTAAGTAAAATTTTTTTCATTTTCATCCTTTTTGGATTAAAATTTGGCGTATTATAGCCTGAGTTGGATATGCATTGTTAAACGAAGTGCGAAATTTAAATTTTGCGATTTCAAAAATAGAAATTTACCACTTTTGCAAATTTTAAACTTTCATTCACTCGCAAGAATTGACTACTAAAATTACTCGCTCATGAAATTTTAAAATTTGTTATAAACTCCTTTGGCATAAAACGCATGCGGCGCAAAGCGCTATCGCATGCACTTCTAACGTGCGAGGGGTTTGGGGGATCTAAAGGGAGATAAGGGGACGGCTTCGTAACTTGAGTCCCCTTGTCTCCCTTTTGATAAATTTATATCTCAAAGTAAATTTTAAACTTTTACTCGCTCGCAAGAATTGACTACTAAAATTTGGCTTCGCTTACCGCTTAGCTCAAATTTTAGAGCCGAAATTACTCGTTCATAAAATTTTAAAATTTACTTGACACTTATATGATTTGATAAATCAAATTTGCAAAATTTAAATTTCGCTCATTCGCTTAGTAGGCTACAAATTTCAGTTCTAGTTACTGCTTATCACTAAATTTAGTATCTTTATATGTTCGTCTATAAATTTTAAAATTTTCTGGACGCTCTTGTACAAAAAAACGCCTTTTCACTATTCCAATTTTATTGTCCAAATTTATATTTCTCTCAAATTCTCTCAAACGCTTATTGACCGATCTTAGCTCCGTTATCGTCGTCCAGTTATCGATAAATACGCTAAAACTCTCTCTAACCTGCGAGAAAGCATTGCTAGCTTGCACGAGGACGCCAAGCGTGATGACGCCGCTAAATAGGCCATTGCCCATGATGATGTAAGGCACGATGACAAGAATTTGCGAAAACGAGATGAGCCAAAGATTAAAGTAGCCGTAGTGCAAAAATAGCTTATAGTAGTTTAGCTTCACCCCTGTAAAAAGCTCTAGCATGACGTTTGGCTGGCAAAATTTGAGCTTATTATCCTCGCCATAAACTAGCTCTTTTCTAAAGGCAGCTTCTGCTTTTTGGTTGTTATACTCAAGGTGCGGTAGCTTTATGCCCACAAACCACGATACGATGAGGCCTCCGACGCTAATTAGTAGCGCGATATAAACTAGCGAGCCCTCGATGTCCTTGATGAAAGGTAGGCTCACGCTTTTGCTTAGCTCCCAAAGCACTGGTATAAAGGCAATCAGCGTCATAAATGCCTTTAAAACCTGCACACCAAGGCTCTCCATGATCTTAGCAAAGCGATAAACATCCTCTTGGATACGCTGCGAGCTGCCCTCGATGTCGTTTTGGCAGTTTCGCCAAAATTTGAGGTACTTAAAGGTCATCGCCTCCCTCCAGCGAAAGACCCAGTGGCTCGCAAAGAACGATATCACCGTGTAGGTCACGACATAAGGCATGGCGATCTTTAAGAAATTTAATATCTCACGCCAAAACTCATCTACATTGTGATCCTTTGAGTTTTGCATGATGTCGTAGAAATTTTTATACCACTCGTTGATGCGGACGTTTAGATGCGTTTGATAGACAAGCAGCAAGATGATAAATAGCGCTCCGCCGTAAGCCCAAAGCGCCCATTTTTTATCTTTGAAAAATGATGAAAACATAAAGTGCCTTTTGTAAATTTTGGCAATTATAGCAGGCAAGGTTTAAGCATTTATATAAAATTTAAACCCAAACTATATCATTTTGCAAATTTTAACGTAAAGGAAAATGATGAAGAAATTTGCATTTTTAGCTCTTAGTCTTTGTGCGACCTTAGCACTTGCGGCCGATATAAAGGTCTATAAAAGCCCAACTTGTGGTTGTTGTGGCAACTGGGCGAGTGCTATGCAAAAGGCTGGCTTTAGCGAAGAGACCATCAAAGTAGATGACTTGGTCAAGGTCAAAAAAGAATTTCACGTGCCACTAGAGCTTTCAAGCTGTCACACAGCTATCGTTGATGGCTACGTCATCGAGGGTCACGTGCCAGCTGATGAGGTCAAGCGCCTGCTGGAGCTTAAACCAAAAGATGCCGTTGGTATCGCAGTGCCTGGCATGCCTATGGAGAGTCAGGGCATGGAGCAAGGCGGCAAAGCCGAGCAATACGACGTTATACTCTTTAAAAAAGATGGTTCACAAGAGGTCTTTGCTACTTACATCGGCTCTAAAAAGCTAAAATAACTTCAAATTTAGACTTAGCTCGTCTTTTGATGGGCTAAGTTAAAAAGAAATTCCCTTGCTAATAGCGATGATGCAGAGCAAAAAGGCTATTGGCACATAGATAAATTTACCCACAAAATACCAAAATGAGCCGTAAGTTTTATTTGCTCCTGAATTTACCTCGTCTAAAATTTCTTCTTTTTTAATGATCCAAAACCAAGATATTGCGCCGATGACTGCGCCGATTGGGATGATGTAGATAGAGACAAAGTCCATCCAAGGTCCCCAGCTGCTAATAGGCTCCATAAACGCTCCAAAGCCAAAGCAAACCACGCAAAGTAGCGCAAGCACCCAAAATCTGCTAAGGCGCGGGAATTTATGCATAAGCGACTCAGCCACGACCTCAAACATATTTTGGAGTGAGGTGATACCGCCAAAGATGACTGCGGTAAATAGTATGATCGCAAAAATTTGACCGCCAATCATATTTTGTAAAATTTTAGGAAGCGTTACGAAAAGTAGCTTTGGACCCTCGGCTGGATCCATAGCGTAGGCAAAGACCGCTGGGATCATGACAAGTGCTGCAACAAGCGCTGCAAGCGTGTCAAAAAATGCCGTAGTTTTGGCGCTTTCTACGATGTCTTCATCCTTTGAAAGATATGCTCCATAAACTATCATACCAGAACCCGTGATAGAGAGCGAGAAAAAGGCTTGACCCATCGCAGTGACCCATACCATTGGATCTTCAAGCTTGCTAAAGTCAGGGATAAATAGAAATTTATACCCCTCTAATGCGTTTGGCAGCATCGCGACATTTATAGCCAAAATGGCAAATAACACGAAAAATAGTGGCATCATTATTTTATTGGTCTTTTCGATGCTTTTTGCTCCAAAAAATAGCGTAAGAAGCGTGCCAATAATGACTATGAAGTGATATGGCAGGACTGAGTACTCAGCAAGCGCAAATGAGTTAAACCAAACATTTGTATCAACGCTCATAAATGAGCCAGTAAGCGCTTGAGTAAGGGCCTTTAGCACGTAAGAGATGATGACAGCGTAGCCGATGGCTATGCAAAGTGAGCCAGCAAGTGGAAGCCAGCCGATGATACTGCCTATGACGCCTAAATTTCTACTTTGCCAAGCAAATTTATATGATCCTAGCGTGCCAGTCTTTGCGCGTCTTCCGATCGCATACTCAGCGCTTAGGCCAACGTATGAAAAAAGAGCTACAAAAAAAACGTAGATGAGCAAAAACGCTCCACCACCATTTGTGCCAAGCTTGTAAGGAAAGCCCCAAACATTTGCCATACCAACGGCTGAACCAACTGAGGCTAGTATAAACGCCCAGCGTGATGAAAAATTCTTTTTGCTCATTGTAAAATCCATAAATTTAGTGATGAAAATAATGTTACCAAAATATGATTTAAGAACTTTTTATATCTTTTAAATTTAAAAAACGTTGTTGCTTTTGGGCGCGGCTAATTTGACCGCTAAATATAAATTCGCTATAATCAGCCAAAATTTTTAACTCTTAAGGATCATAATTGTACCCCAGTAGCGATAACTCGCTTTTAATGGTAATACTTGCCATTATATTCATTTTACTAAACGCATTTTTTGTTTTGTCGGAATTTTCCCTTGTCAAGGTTCGCAAGTCTAGACTTGAAGAGCTTATCAAAGAGAAAAAGCCAAACGCCCAGCTTGCTTTTGAGATGTCAAACAAGCTTGATACCTATCTTAGTGCCACTCAGCTTGGCATCACGCTAAGCTCACTTGCTCTTGGTTGGATCGGTGAGCCAGCAGTCGCAAGGCTCATAGAAGCCCCACTTAAAAATGTTTTTAATCTTAGCGATATCTTAGTTCATACAGTCGGCTTTGCGATCGCATTTACGCTTATCACGCTACTTCACGTCGTTATGGGCGAGCTTGTGCCAAAGTCAGTCGCCATAGCCAAATCAGAATCAGCAGTGCTTAAAATCGCTCGTCCGCTTCACTTTTTCTGGATACTTTTCTCGCCTATCATAAAGCTTTTTGATATCCTAGCTACATTTGGACTTAAAATTTTAGGCATCCAGCCAGCAAAAGAGAATGAGCTAGCACACTCTGAAGAGGAGATCAAGATCATTGTTGGCGAGAGCTTAAAGGGCGGTGTGCTTGATAGTTTTGAGACTGAGCTTATCAAAAATGCAGTTGATTTTAGTGATACGGTCGCAAAAGAGGTTATGACGCCAAGACGCGACATGATCTGTATAAATAAACAAAAGAGCTTTGAAGAGAATTTACAAGTCGTTTTTGAGTCAAAATATACTCGCTATCCTTATATAGACGGCTCAAAAGATATCATTTTAGGCATGATACACATTAGAGATATCTTGCAGCTGCACTTTAGCGAGGATAAAGAGAAGAGCTTTGACGCGATCGTGCGTAAATTTGTCATCGTGCCTGAGAGCCTTTCTATATCAAAGGTGCTTGTGATGATGAATAAAGAGCAAATTTCAGCTGCGCTTGTCGTCGATGAGTACGGCGGCACGGCTGGACTTCTTACGATGGAAGATATCATGGAGGAGGTGCTTGGTGACTTTAACGACGAGCACGATGAGGTCGATCAACACTATAAAAAGATAAATGAAAACATCTATGAATTTCAAGGCAGATACGACTTAGAGAGCGTTGAAGAGGTCCTTGGTATAAGCTTTGATGAAGAGACCGATCAAGTAACGATCGGCGGATATGTTTTTAATCTCATCGGTCGCTTGCCAGTAGTTGGGGACAAGATCGAGGATGAGAACTGCTACTACGAAGTGAGAAAGATGGATGGAGCTAGCATCTCACGCGTAAAAGTTAGAAAAAAGATAAAAGAAGAAGAGGAGCCTGCTCAGGCTTAGTTTATAAATTTAATGGCTTTTTTGGCCATTAAATTTAACCTCGCAAAATCATAAAAAATAGAGCAAATTTAAGTGGCATTGCACTTTTTAAAGGCTATAAGCCCTTAAATTTAACCTCACAAAATCACAAAATTTAAAGTGACACCATCTTTTTAAATAGCTCAAAATTCTAAAAACATCACCACCACCTTTTTCGTAAATTTGGTTATAAATTTTAAAAATGGCTTGTGAGTTTTAAAATTTATCATCTGCTTGCAAAAGTAGCCATTTGAGCGATCTTGTTTGTGATATTTAAATTTACTAAAGCTAGTTAGCCTTGGCTCAGACGCAATACCACAAAAATTTGTTATAAATTTCTCTATTACGCTCATCTAGGCTGCAACAAGAGAGTCAAATTTTCTTTTGTTAAACCTTAAACAACGCCTCTTAATAGCTCTTTTGTAGTCTAGTTTTTATCTTGATAAAAGCGTGCTAGATCTTTGCCGTGCTTTAATGCTAGCTCGTAGTAGGGCGTGTCTGGGTCCTCACCTATCATCTCATAGAGCTTTTTACGAAGTTCTGGTAAAAGGCGAAGATCGCTATAATCTATCCTCTCTTTATATGCTGGCAAGCCTTGTAAAAGCAGGGCATTTGAGTAGTTTATGCCGCCAGTTTTGCTGCCAGTGATGTTAAACTCACTCTCATATTGCGCGCGAGTTAAGCCAGTTGGTATGCTAAGCTCTCCCCGTTGTAGGCAAATTTTATCATTGCTACTGATGATATACTCTGGAAATTCTAACTCTTTGTAGTTGATAACTTCGTGATCATAATGCACCCACTTTATAGCATCTTTATTTTTGCGGTTGAAACTACTTTTGTAGATGAAGCTTCCCGGGATGATAAATTCACGGCTTTTTAGCACTGGAACGTCTGCTATATCTTTATAAACAGCAACCAAGTAGCAGTCACTAAAAAAATCAAGCGGCCAAAGAAGCCCCTCATTCGCTCGCTTTATAAAACGGTTCATGATATCAACTAAGATCTTGCCAAAAAAATATCTCTTGTAGTAATCATTATAGACGTAAAATATGTCGCCCTCTTTGAGCTTTTTCTTTTCTGGCATTTAAATTTAGCTCTTCCAGATATTTTTATTTAGCTCCAGATCGTGCATGATCTGCGAAAAGTCACTGATGCTAGAGATGTAGTTTTGCACGCTCTCGTTGCTGTTTATCGGCTTTTTAAGATCAGGCTCAAAGCTATCCTTTCTAAGATCGATCGCTATATAAATTTCATTTTTTAAAAATGCTGCCGAGAGCGGGGCGTTAAATTTAGTTCTTAATCTGCTTAAATTTTCCATCAGCTTTGGCGTTAGAGCGTATCTAGCTGCGATCTGATCGGTCGTGTAGGTCTTAAAGAGCTCGTTAAATTTAGGGTTATCCATCGTCGCTTGCTCGCCATCGCTTCTTAGATCAGATGTTCGCTTTTTGTCGCAGACATATATCGTGGCATTTAACTCTTTTTTAAACTCAGCCTTTAGCAAAATGCCTTGAAATTTCACCGTTGTAGTGGTGTTTTTTTCACCTTTTACTTCTTTTGCCGCATAAAAATCGCAAAGCTTAAACTGCGTGTTATCGATCTGTCCGTAGATCATATCCTCTGCGTAGTGTCTATTTACGTCAGCGTCATAAATTTTTAAAAAATCATTCAAACTTAGCCCGCCATTTGCGCTGAAATTTAGACCATAGTTTTTTACGATGACGCCAACTACTTTTTGTTTAAATTTTGCTATAAGCTCGTTTTTTAGCCCATTTATCGTCTTGCCAAGATAAAAAACTCCGCCGATTAGCAAAAGGAAAAATAAATTTCCAAGGTGCAGTGACGCCAAAAAACCAGTTGCAACTATTATGCCAAGAAAGCCATAGGCGATCATTTTAAAGGCTTTTTGCCCCATGGCAAGGCGCTCTTTTTCAAGCTCGTCAAGGTCGCTTAGATCGATGCCTTTTAGTTCGTCTGCTTGCATTTTTTATGCCTTATTTTTTAAAAAGATCACCGACGTTTGGAGCAGCAGCTTCATTTTCAGGGATATCAAAAAATACATCTTTATGAAAGCCAAACATTGAAGCTACGATGTTTGAAGGAAACATCTGTATGGCGTTGTTGTAAATTTCAACGGCTGAGTTGTAGGCACGGCGTGCAGCTGAAATTTGCTCTTCAACCTCGTTTAAAGTGCTTTGGATGTGAAGTAAATTTTGATTTGCTTTTAGATCAGGATAGTTTTCTACGCTCACTCTAAGGCCATTTAGCAAGCCTGAAATTTTGTTATTTAGCTCAAATTTCTCCTCATTTGTTGATGCACTTCTAGCACTCTCTCTAAGGGCAGTGATGTTTTCTAGCAAGCTTTTTTCGTGCACCATGTACTCTTTTGCAGTGGCTACTAAATTTGGTATGAGGTCATATCTTCTTTTTAGCTGCGCGTCGATGCCAGCCTCTACGCTTTTTACTTGGTTTTGCTTTGCAACGAGTGAGTTGTAAAGGCTGATGAAAAAGACAAAAATGACTGCGATAACAAGTATCACAATGACTAACGAATTCATAACTTTTCCTTTAAAATTTAAGTTTGTTGTAGTTTATCCAAAGTTGCTTAAGAGTATTTAAACACCGATGGTGGGTGGTTAAATTTAATATTATAATTTAATCTTAAATTTTACATATAATTTATATAATTAAAAATTGTTTTTTACGAGGAGGATAAATGAGAACGGTAAACGTAAAAGATATAAAAGAGACTGTTGCTAAGCTTTGCAAACAAGCCTGTTACGTCGTTACACCAGATCTAAAGGCTGCTTTTACAAAAGCTCAAACCACTGAGAGCTCATCTCTAGGTAAAGATATCTTGGGCAAAATTTTGCAAAATGCCAAGCTAGCAGAAGAGGGCGTTGCGCCTATTTGTCAAGATACAGGTATGACAGTTGTCTTTGTAGAGATCGGTCAAGACGTGCATATAGAAGGCGGATATATCGAAGATGCGATCAATGAAGGTGTTGCGAAGGGCTACACTGAGGGCTATCTTAGAAAATCAGTCGTTGCTGAGCCGCTTTTTGAGAGAAAAAACACTACAAACAACACCCCAGCCGTCATCCACACTAGGATCGTCCCAGGCGATAAGCTAAAGATAAAAGTCGCTCCAAAGGGTTTTGGCAGTGAGAACAAGTCAGTTTTAAAAATGCTTGTGCCAGCTGATGGCATAGAGGGCGTTAAAAAGGTATTTTTAGAGGCTGTAAAATACGCTGGACCAAACGCTTGCCCTCCAATGACGATAGGCGTTGGCATAGGTGGCACTATGGATAAAGCAGCACTTCTAGCTAAACAAGCTGCAGTTCGTCCAGTAGATAGCAAAAACGCCGATGCAAGATATGCAAAACTTGAAGATGAGCTTCTTGAGCTTGCTAGTAAAACAGGCGTCGGTCCTCAAGGACTTGGCGGCGATACAACTGCTATAAAAGTAAATGTCGAGTGGTATCCAACTCACATCGCAGGCCTACCAGTAGCCATAAACATCAACTGCCACGCTGCACGCCACGCAGACGCCGAGCTTTAAGGAGATAACATGTCAGAAGTCAAAAGAATAACAGCACCATTTGATAAAGAGGTGGTAAAGAGCCTAAAAGCAGGCGACAATGTCCTAATCTCAGGCACTATCATCGCAGCTCGTGACGCCGCTCACAAGGCGCTAACAGAGGCTCTAGCACGTGGCGAGAAGTTGCCAGTTGAGCTAAAGGGCGAGACTATCTACTACGTCGGACCAACTCCAGCTAAGCCAAACCAAGCTATCGGCGCAGCAGGCCCAACAACAAGCGGTAGAATGGACAAATACACACCAACTATGATCAATGAAGTTGGCATAAATGGCATGATCGGTAAAGGCTACCGAAACGACGCCGTAGTCGAGGCTATGAAAAAATCATGCTGTGTTTATATGGTCGCTATCGGCGGTATCGGAGCGGTCATTAGCCAAAGTATCAAAAAATATGAAGTCTTAGCATATCCAGAGCTAGGACCAGAGGCAGTCGCAAGACTCACAGTAGAGGACTTCCCAGCGATAGTCGCTATCGACTGCGAGGGCAATAACTTCTACGAAGTCGGTCAAGCACCTTATAAAAAAATCTAAATTTGATCCGCTAGCAGCCTAAGCTAGCGGAATTTCTCCCAAAATGAAAACTTTTTACAACGATCAAGCAAAACCACTACTTAAATTTTTTACCAAAACCAAAAGTGAGATTAGAAATTTAAAGCTAAAGCAAATTTTAAACGAGGGCTTTGTCTCAAAACCACAAGGGATATTTTTAAAAGCTGCCATAAGAAAAAGGCAGAAATTTGAAGAAAATAAGACGCAAAATGAGTGGTCGCTAAATGAGATAGTGGTCTTTGAAAGCGAGTATGAAAGCCTTGAGGAGTATTTTAGCGATGTGGGGTTGTTTGTTGTGAAATTAGCTGATAAATTTAGAACAAGTGGCATTAGCGAGGAGTTGGTCTTTGCTGTTTCGTTTCAGGCGCTGCAGTTTATCACGCTGGGTAGGGACGAGTTTAAATTTATATATGAAGACTACGACGAGAGCACAAACTCCGCTCACATTAAAATTTACACCAAAAGAGAAAACGACGAAATTTTACTATATAAAGATAGGATAGGGGGCTACAAAACCGAGGCGCTAATCGTTTACGAGGTGGCTAGTAGTAGCCAAGACACATAGTCTCAGTTAGTTTTATGCGCTTTTCAAAGGGTGCTGGCGAGAAAAACTTGCACTTTTCGATGTAAATCCTATACGAGTAGTTAAGCTCGAAATCATCATAAAATTTCTTTAAATTTAAAAATTTGATACCGCAAATTTCATGAAATTCAAAAAGCTCATAAATTTTAGAGCCATTTTTCGCCACTAGGTGGGAGGGGGCAAGCGAGGTAAATGAGCAAAAAACGCCAGTTGGCACAAGACCATTTAACGGCGTGCAAGCCTCTAGTGCGCTTTTAAATTTCTCTGGGACGCTCTTTTTTCTAAGAAAAACGATGCGTGAGTTTTCAAATTTAGCGCTGATAGCATTTTTCCAAAAAAGATAGGCATTTGATGAGATGCCGGCGTTTTTGGCAAGCTGAGCACCAAGCACGTAGTCGTCTAAAAATTCGTTTGGTGCAAGGGTTATTTGCATCTTTGTCCTTTTGAAATTTTGCTCATTATAGCCTTTGGTGCCTAAAAATTTAGAAATTTATAGTAGGATTTTGCCAAAATTTAAAGGAGAAGATATGAAAAAACAAATTTCAACAAAAAACGCTCCACAAGCGATCGGACCATACTCTCAGGCGATTAGCGCGAATGGATTTTTATTTATCTCGGGTCAGCTTGGCGTCACACCAGAGGGCGAGTTTGCAGGTAGTAGCGTAGAGGCTCAAGCGCAGCAGTCACTTACAAATTTGCAAAACATTTTGGCTGAGGCTGGACTTAGTTTTGATAATGTTGTAAAGACTACGATCTTTTTAGCAGATATGGCAGATTTTGCTAAAGTAAATGTCACATACGCTAAATTTTTCAAAGAGCCATATCCAGCTAGAAGCACGGTAGCTGTGAAGACTTTGCCAAAAGATGCACTCGTAGAAATTGAGGTTATCGCAGTTTCCTGCTAAATTATTGTACTAAAGTACAATTTACAAACTAAACAATATAACCTATAATTCACTCATTTAATTATAAATTACAATATTAAAGGATTTTCATGGCAACTCAAATCGGTGTCATTAAGCAAGTATCTGGCTTAGTTGTGGCTATAGACGAAAACGGCGCACAAAGAGTATTAAAAGCAGGTGATGCTCTATTTCTTGGTGAGGTGATAAAAACTTCTTCAGCAGCTTCTAAGGCAGTCGTATCAATGGATAACGGCAAAGATGTAACTATCTTAGGTAATGAATCTGTTAAACTAGATAATAGTGTTTTAGCAAATTCTGATAACACAGTTGCTGATGTAAGTGATTTACAAAAAGCTTTGCTTGATGGAAAAGATTTAACAAAATTAGAAGAAACTGCAGCTGGTGGTGGTAATGCAGCAGCTGGCGGTGGAGATGGTGTTAGTCTTGGAGCAGCATCATTCGAACATGGCGGTCACTATTCAAATATCAATGAAAATTTTAGAAATATAGGAGATTCATTAAGAGCAAATGCTATCTCTAATAATGAAGTAAGTGGTGGTTTGAGTGAAACAAGTGCAGGTGCAGATAGAACAAACCAAAACACTTTTGTGCCAAAACCAATTATAACTGCGATCATGGATGATGTGGAAGGTTATACTGGTGATATGAAAGATAAAATTTTTGATAAAGAATATGGTAAGCCCGCTTCAAATGATAACACTCCTACACTAAAAGGCACTGCAGTAGCAAATTCTACAGTAGAAATATTTGACAATGGCTCATTTATAGGTCGCACAACATCTAATGCTAATGGAGAATGGGAGTTCCCCACTCCAAAATTAACTGATGGTGATCATGAATTTAGTGCTCAAACGGTAAATTCTACTGGAGATAGGAGTGGTTTTTCTGATACAACAAAAATAGAGATAGATACTGTTCCTGGTGAAGTTAATATAACAGCTATAATAGACAATGTTGATGGTGGAGCAAAAGGAAATATTATAAGTGGCACCTTAATAGATCCATATGACAACAAAGAGTATAAAAAAGCAGGCTTAACAAATGATAATATGCCAGTTATAAGCGGAACTGCAGAGCCATATGCTCAAGTTGAGGTTAATATACTTAAAACAGATGAAAATGATGTAGTTTGGACTGGTAGAATAAGAGCTGACAAAAATGGAAATTGGAGCATCCCTGTAGATGAGCCTTTAAAAGATGGCGATTATAGTTTTACAGCTTTTTCAATAGATAAAGCCGGTAATCAAAGTGGCATTGATCAGGTTCTTGGTGTTGATATTGATAAAACAGCTCCTATAGTAGAAGATCTTGTTGCTACTCCAGTTGATACTAACAACCCATCTGATGGTAAATCAGACAAGGCTATTGTAACAGGTCACGCTACAGATGGTGACAAACCACTAGTAGATGCTCCAGTAGTAGTTACAAATGAAAAAGGCGAAGTAATTGGTAGTGGTAAAACAGATAGCAATGGTGACTTCGTTATTGAAACTACTAAACCAGTTAACCCAAATGATATAGTTAAAGTAGAAGTAACTGATAAAGCTGGTAATAAAGGTGAAGGCACTACTCAAGCTGGCGACCTAGAATTTACTGATAAAAATGTTCCTGTGGTAGAAGATCTTGTTGCTACTCCAGTTGATACTAACAACCCATCTGATGGTAAATCAGACAAGGCTATTGTAACAGGTCACGCTACAGATGGTGACAAACCACTAGTAGATGCTCCAGTAGTAGTTACAAATGAAAAAGGCGAAGTAATTGGTAGTGGTAAAACAGATAGCAATGGTGACTTCGTTATTGAAACTACTAAACCAGTTAACCCAAATGATATAGTTAAAGTAGAAGTAACTGATAAAGCTGGTAATAAAGGTGAAGGCACTACTCAAGCTGGCGACCTAGAATTTACTGATCATACAGCTCCATCAGCTCCAACTGTAGAATTTATTGATGATACTAAGAAACCAACAGGCACTCTAAATAAAGAAGAAGTTGGCACAGATGGTGAAACTAAAGCTAAAATTTCTTTCAACCCAAGCGAAGTATCTGCTGGCGATAAAGTTGACTACACTGTAAATGGAGAGAAACAACCAACTCACACACTTACTGAAGCAGAAGCAAAACAAGGCTTCATAACAGTAGATGTTCCAGTTAAAGCTGACGCAACATCAGTATCTGTTACAGAGGTTGTAATCACTGATCAAGCAGACAATGCTAGCGAGCCAGGCAGTAAAACAATAGATGTAGATACATCAGCTCCAACATATAAACCAGAAATTTCATTCGTTGATGACAATGATAAAAATGGCACTCTAAACAAAGCTGAGATTGGTAACGATGGTAAGACTGAAGCTAAGATTACAGTTCCAAGCAATGCAGAAGTAGGCGATAGCATTGTCTATACTGTAAATGGTGGTCAGGAAAAAACACAAGAGATCACTCAAGAGATCAAAAACAACGGCTTTAAAGTTGATGTTCCAGTAACTGATGGCCAAAAAGCAACTGTAACAGCTAAGATTGTTGATCCAGCAGGTAATGCAGGTGGTGAGAGTGAAGCAAGCATAAATGTAGATCTTACTGCTTTAGCTATCGACAAGATCATTGATGATGTTCAAGGCGGTAAATTTAATGAAGACGTTAAAGGCGGTCTAACAAATGACAACACACCTACTATAGTAGGCACTGCAAAAGCTGGAACTAGGGTTGAAATTTACGACAACGATGTCAAGATCGGTGAGGCAGTTGCCAATAGTAACAATGAATGGACATTTACCCCGGCTACTAGTTTGAAAGATGGAGAGCATAAATTTATAGCTAAAGCTAATGGTGATTCAAGCGATGCAAAGGTTACTATTGATGCTACTATGAAAATAGAGTTTTCAGTCGATCTAACCGTTAGTGATAGCAGCAAACCTGGTGCTGCAGGTGTCGCTCCTATTTTTGCCAAAGAACAGACAACCAACAAATCTGACCTTTTGATACTTAATAATGGTAACTTAACAAATAAAACAGTTGATCTAAAAGGCGGTAACGATGACCTGCTTGTAGGAGGACGCGTTATCGGAAATTCTGTGATTAATGCTGGTGAAGGAAATGATAGGATAAATATAGATGTTTCTCTGGGCGGTGTAGCTGGAAGAGGAACCGTTAATCTAGGAGATGGTGGTAATGTTAAGGTAGTTAAAACTCACATCCATGGTAAAACAAGTGATGCCAACACTGACTATATCGTTAAAGGCGAAAACGGCAATGTGATATATAGGGGCACTACTGATAGTAATGGAAATTTTGGTGCTTGGCTTGCTAATGTTGTCAAACCTGGTGAAAAGATAACTGTAGAGATGACTGACAAAGCTGGCAATAGCGGTCAAGCTAGCAGCAAAGCTCATGCGTTTAATAGTGACGGAAGTCGCTATTATAACAACGAATTGTCAGTAGGCACTGATATGCATAATGGTAAAGTTACAGCTGGCGATGGCAATGATAAGGTAGTAGTCGGAACTGCAAATCACGGTAGTCGTTATATCAATTTCGGCTCTGAAATCGATTTGGGTAAAGGAGATGATTATCTAAGCGTTTATTCAAATATAACTGGTTCTAAAGTTCAAATGGGTAGTGGTGATGATATAGTTAAAACTGGGTTTGACGAGGCGAATAATAAATTTACTAAAGGAGATGGCTATATAACTGGTAAGTCAATAGTAGATCTAGGAGATGGCAATAATAAGCTTTATGTTGGCACAAACATAGCTAATTCTCATGTTACAGCTGGTAGTGGAGATGATATAGTTCATGTCGGAGCGCGTCATGAAATTGATCCAAAATTTAAAGATGGCTATATAGCTGATAAGTCAATAGTAGATCTAGGAGATGGCAACAATACATTAAAAGTTGAAACAAACATAGATCATTCTCGTGTTACAACTGGTAGCGGAGATGACATAGTAGAGGTTGGCGGCTATATATGGAACTCTAAAGATGAGTCTCGCTCAAATCACCCTGGCGAAGCAGACTATAGTATAAATCTAGGCGATGGCAAAAATACTCTGACAGTTGGAGCAGAAGTTAAGTGGTCTAGTATTACAACTGGTAGTGGCTCTGATACTATAAAAGTTGGAACTTATGTCGAGAAGTCTACAATAAACCTGGGTGATGGCAAAGACACTATAGAGGCTGGCTACTTCCAAGGCAACAATAATAATATTGACGGCGGAGAGGGTTACGATAGATTGATCTTAACAAATCAAGCCGACAATAAAGGCAATATAGATCTAAGCAATATCGCAAAACAAGCCCATAACTTTGAAGAGATCGATATCTCTAATGGAAAAGCAGGCCAAACCTTGAAAATTAGTCTAAAAGATGTAGTTGATCTAACCGATGACAACAACATCCTAAAAATTTCAGGTGATGCAGGTGATGCAGTCAGCTTTAAAGATAGTGGCTGGAGCAAAGGTAGTTCATCTAATGGTTATACATCATATACTAATGTAAATACTGATGGTAAAACTGTTACTATCCAGATCGAAGACGAAATCATAAGACCTATGTAGCCTTTGATCAAATTTGATACTAAAGTTATAGTATCAAAACCCACAAGGAGAGCAAGGAAGCTCTCCAAATTTCTATCTCAAAAATAAAATTTAAATTTATAAAATATTTTTACAATCTTTCAACTTCTTTTAAGCATCCCTCATATATAATTCCAGCTCACGAAATGAGAAACCACCTTTAACTTCAACGTTAATAAAGCCTTTTTCTTATCGTTGTTCTTTTAACTTACAATTGTTAAACTATTAGTCAATCTTTGAAATCTAAACAAGTGATCGATTGAGCCAGTCTATTATGATTAAATAATAGATTAGACAAACTAATATATAAAAACTAAAAGTTTTTTGATTAAAAACTTCATAATAAAAATCCTATCTATTAGATAGGTAATTAATATGGAGAGTTTGATCCTGGCTCAGAGTGAACGCTGGCGGCGTGCCTAATACATGCAAGTCGAACGGACGAGTAAGAGTTTGCTCTTATGAGTTAGTGGCGCACGGGTGAGTAATGTATAGCT
>NZ_PPAW01000058.1 GCF_002913225.1 Campylobacter concisus
TAGAAAGAAAACGAAATAAAATACCTTAACAGCGTTAGAATTAGGTATGAGTTTGAAATAACAATAAGCGAGTTGAAAAGAATATAAAAAGGAATTAGGGATATGATACGCGATTATTTAGTATCGGAGTTTTTCGATCTAATGGATAATCACGAACAGAAAGTAATATGGTTGCATATCGAAGTGGCAAAGAATAATAAAATACAAAAAGACGCTATAATGCGAAATATAGGACACAAGAAAGGTTAAAAAATGGGATTTAATAAAAAGAACGAAAAAAGCGGAAAACGGAGTGTTAGAGGAACTAAAGACATACAAGAGTATAGAAAAGAGTATTTTAAAAATAGAGAGGAGTTTACTGCTAATGATTTTATAAAGTTACGTAGTGAAAATAACGACGAATACAAGAAATTCAATGCTCTTAAAGCTGCAGAAGATAAGCAGCCAAAACGATGCGCATAATCGCTTCCTTAAAACTGGCATTTTTTGAATAATGTGACAAGTGTCCCCTTTTTAAGGGGTCAAAATAT
>NZ_PPAW01000059.1 GCF_002913225.1 Campylobacter concisus
GTTTGATAGCCGGGTTTTCCACGGGGGTGCAGATTTCGATGCGGCGGAAGAAGTTGCGGCTCATCCAGTCGGCGCTGGCGATGAAGAGCTCTTCGCGCCCGCCGCTGTGGAAGTAGAACACGCGGGAGTGTTCGAGCAGGCGGCCGATGATGGAGCGCACGCGGATGTTTTCGGAAAGGCCGGGCACGCCGGGGCGCAGGGTGCACATCCCGCGCACGATCAAATCTATCTGCACGCGGGCCCGACTGGCTGCATGCAGGGCGCGGATGAGGCCGGGCTCGATCAGCGAATTCATTTTGGCAATGAGGCGGGCGGGGCGGCCGGCGGGGGCTTCGGCGGTTTCGGCGGCAATGCGCTCCAGCAGCATGTGGCTGAGGGTGAAAGGGCTCTGATAAAGCTTGTTGAGCCGTGTGGGCTGGCCGAGGCCGGTGATTTCCATAAAGATGGCGTTCACATCAGCGG
>NZ_PPAW01000060.1 GCF_002913225.1 Campylobacter concisus
AGTCTTAGGTGCGTTTGTAAAAATTTCTTTAGCATAGCTCCGCCAAGCGCATAGATATTTAGCGAACAAAACTCGATGAAAACGAGCGTTGCCGCGATCACGCACATACGAGTAAGGCTAAAGGGATCTTCTTTGTCCAAAAATGTAGGCAGTAAAGCCGAGAAAAATATCCATGCCTTTGGATTTGTGACGCAAACGATGAGGCCGTTTATAAACATCTGCTTTTTGCTTGGTAAATTTGAGACGTTTGTTACACTAAGCTCGCCCTTGCCAAAAAGAAGCATCGCGCCAAGATAGAGCATATAAAGCCCTGCGATGATGTTTAGCGCCTTAAATGCGTACTCAAAATGATGAAGCACCGCGCCCACGCCAAGCATACAGCAAAATGCCACGAAAGCAAGCGAAAGAAGCTGTCCGGTCATCATAATAAG
>NZ_PPAW01000061.1 GCF_002913225.1 Campylobacter concisus
ATAAGAAGATGTAGCAATCAAAATTACAACATTACTTTAGGCGTTAGTGCCAGTCCAAATAATTTCGTCGCAAGCAATAGACAAGACGATGGCTCGGCAACTTTTAAAACTAAATTTAAAAATAGACTTCTAACCAAAATCGTTTCTACGCCATTTAATGTCTATATCACAAACTATGATACAGATGGCAACAAAAAAGTACCAGATGCTCCAGTAGATGTAAAAGTAGAGTTGGTTGAGTCTTGCAGTGCTCCAACAAATTTATATGAACAAGATATAACATTTAATGGCGTAACTGATATTTTGTTATCAGGCATTAGTATTGATAGAGCCTATAAAAGCGTAAAATTTAGAATTTCTCATCTTGATCCAGCAACAAATACTACAAAGGTTGAATGCGAAAAATTAGATGATTTTGCTATAAGACCAAGTCACTTTAGGCTATGGG
>NZ_PPAW01000062.1 GCF_002913225.1 Campylobacter concisus
GGGGATAAGGGGACGGCTTCGTAATTCAAGTCCCCTTGTCTCCCTTTTGGATAAAAAAGAGCTTAAAAATTAAAGTCTATATTTTAAAAGTAGAAATTTATTATTTTGCAAATTTTAAAATCCCATTCACTCGCAAGAATTGACTACTAAAATTTGGCTTCGCTTACAGCTTAGCTCAAATTTTAGAACCGAAATTACTCACTCATGAAATTTTAAAATTTACTTGGCGCTCACCTGATTTAACAAAGCAAATTTGCAAATTTTAAAACTTTACTCACTCGCCTTAGCAACTTGCTAAATTTAAAATTTACTTGATTAAAACATCTTCTAACTAAAATTCACTGGATCTATATCGATATCGCTAAGTTCGCTTTTGCAGAGGTTTGCGGCCTTTAAAAGCATGGTGTGCGAGTTTGATCGAAGTAGAATTTCATATCTAAATTTGCCGCCAAGATATTCTATCTGGCATTTGCCATATCCCACGATCTCTAGTTCATCGCCTTTTAGTGGCTCTAGCCTTTGCACAAATTCGTTCATTGCACCCTTTGCCGTGCTCTCATCTTTATGTGAAATGACCACGCGAAGCAGCCTAGTAAATGGCGGATACAGCCCCTCTCGGTAGCCGATCTCCTCCTTTAAAAATGCGTCGTAGTCGCTAATGAAGCTTTCAAAAAACTCCTTTTGCTTGCTTTGGATGATGACCCTGCCAGCTCCATTTCTGCCGGCTCTTCCAGCTACTTGCATGGCAAGGGCAAGTGTCCGCTCTCTGGCTCTAAAGTCAGGAAAATTTAAAAGCTCATCAAAGCCCATGATGACGGCTAACTCGACATTGTGATAGTCATGCCCCTTGCTTAGCATCTGCGTGCCAAGCAGGATGTCTATCTTGCCATCGTTAAATTCTTTCAAGGCCTTTACAAGCTTATTTTGTGTCGTGATCTCATCTCTATCAAATTTAGCGATCCTAGCGTTTGCAAACTCGGCTTGCAGCCTCTCAAGAAGCTCGCTTGTACCGATCTTTTTAGCCTCTATCATCTCGCTGCCGCACTGTTGGCAGGTCTTTGGCACGGCCATTTTGTGCTCGCAGTATTGGCACTTTAGCACGTTTTGCTTTTTGTAGTAGCTCATGCCGATGCTACAAAATGGACACTTCACCGTCTCGCCGCAGTTTTTACAGACAAGATATTTGAAATTTGCCCTTGTTGGCAGGCAGATGACGGCTTGCTTTTTGTTTTCAAGCGTCTTTGCGATCTGCTCTTTTAAAATTTCGCTTATGCCAGTCTCACTCTCGTCAAATATATAGCTCTTTTGCGACTCAAAGTATGTCCCTTTTAGGCGAAAATGCTCTTGCTTGTAAAAGCTAGTAAGGCTTGGCGTGGCGCTTCCAAGTACTACTTGCAGGTCAAATTTGCTGGTTAAAAAGAGGGCTAGGTCCCTTGCGTTGTAGTGGGGCTTTGAGCCTGTGTTTTTGTAGCTATCGTCGTGCTCTTCGTCGATGATGATGAGTTTTAGCCGCTCAAGTGGCAAAAATAGGGCAGACCTAGCTCCTGCAATAAGCCTTGCCTTGCCGCTTTTAATATCCTTTAAAATTTGCTCTTTTTTCTTTGGTGTGATCTTTGAGTGCCACACAGCCACCGCCTCGCCAAAGAAGCTCTCTAAGCGCTTTTGCATCTGCGGTGTTAGTGAAATTTCAGGCATCAAAAATAGCGCTTGGCCGCCTGCGTTTAAAATTTCTCTGATTTTAGCTATATAAATTTCGCTTTTGCCACTTCCCGTGTCGCCAAAGATGAGCGAGCTTTTTCGTGCGTTTATAAAATTTAGCGCTTCAAGCTGCTTTGGGCTTAAATTTGGTGCTTTAAAGTCGGTTGCGCCACTATAAATTTCATCATCCACAAGGCTTTGTGGCTCAAATAAATTTATAGCAACGCCAAGCTCGCAGGTGTAGTAGTAGGCGATAAATTTAGCTAATATTACTTGGATATCGTTTAGATTAATGGGTAAAATTTCATCAATAAGGCTTGTTTTAAAGCTTGGCTCATCCACTTCACGCAGGATAAAACCAACTAGACTTTTGCCTCTAAGTTTTGCAGTGACGGCGCGAAATGGCGCAATATCTAGCTCGCTTTTATATGTGAGCGCAGCTAAATTTACTCCGCTAAATACGACCTCGTAGTATCTCATCACTCAAGGGCGCTGCAAAGTCCGTCGCTACTCTCGCAGTCAAATTCGCCAGTTGTGTTTTTGTAAGTGAAATTTGCTGTTTGTCCGTCTAGTTTGAAGGTATAAGTTGTTGCTCCAGTTTTATGCCAGCCGTTTTTTGTGCTGCTGTCTTTTACAGGCACGCTCACAACGTTTTGAAAAAGGTTGCTTCCTGGGCTCTCAAGCGTATCAGGGTACTTTGGAGTGCCTTTTAGGACGCTATCATTGTATTTTAGCGAGATGCCACTTTTTATGGCAGCGATTTGCGTTTTTGCATTTGCGACTATGGCGTCGCTTCTAGTAAAGAAAAGCTTTGGTATAGCAATAGCGCTCAAGACGCCAAGTATGACGATGACAAATATGATTTCTATTAGGGTAAAAGCTCTTTTTTTCATTTATTTTCCGGTTTTAGTATCTCTTCTATCTCTTTTGTGACGTCCTTTACGACGCGCAAATTTGTGTAGCTTTCGTAGCTCTTTTCGACAAATGCGTTTATGAGCTCACGAGGCTCGATAAATTTCTTTCCCCCCATAAATTTCTGCCAGTCGCGCTCGAAAATTTCAGCAAAATCATCATCAAGCGTGATCGTATAGTCGCGAGATGATACGGTGAGCGTGATCTGTTTCATTTTTTATGCCAAAAAGGTCTAGCTTATCTACCAAGGACAGCTTCGATCTTTTTCATTACATCATCGGCTTCGCTATTTTTCTTATCTAGATCCTCTTCTAGGCGCATGATTTGATTGCTCTTTGCCTCATTTTGTGCTTTTAATGTTACGATCTCGTTACGTAGCTCTTCATTTACTCTGCAAACTTCATCGTATTTTGTGATGAGGTCATTTACTTTATCGCTTAGTGTGGTTAAGATCGCATTATCTTCAAACATAAAGGTTCCTTTAAAATAATAATTAATGCCGTATTCTAACACGCAGAGGCTAAATTCTTTTTAAAATTCTCATTTGACAAAGCACTATCTTTGCTATAAAATTCGCCCAAATTTAAAGGCGATCAATGAGTAAATTTGAAATTTCATCTAAATTTAGCCCAAGTAGCGACCAAGCAAGAGCGATAAAAGAGATAGTAAAAAGTATAAAATCAGGCAATAAATACCAAACACTCCTAGGCGTTACAGGATCTGGCAAGACCTTCACCATGGCAAACGTCATACGCGAGCTAAATATGCCAACGCTCATCATGACGCATAACAAATCCCTTGCCGCTCAGCTTTATAGCGAATTTAAGGGCTTTTTCCCAAAAAATCATGTCGAGTACTTCATAAGCTACTACGACTACTACCAGCCAGAGGCCTATATCCCAAGAAGCGACCTATATATAGAGAAGGACAGCTCGGTAAATGAGGAGCTTGAGCGCCTGCGCCTCTCTGCGACGGCTAGCTTGCTAAGCTTTGATGACGTTGTCTGCGTCGCTTCAGTCTCTGCAAACTACGGACTTGGTAATCCAAGCGAGTATAAAGGGATGGTGGCATATCTTAGCGTTGGCGAGAAGATAAGCCAAAGAAAGCTTTTAGAGCAGCTTGTGGATATGGGCTATAAGCGCAATGACAACTACTTTGACAGGGGCGACTTTCGTGTAAATGGCGATGTGGTGGATATTTACCCAGCTTATTACAACGACGAAGCCTTAAGGGTTGAGTTTTTCGGAGATGAGATCGATGCGATGTATCATTTTGACGTGCTTGATAACAAGAGGCTAAAGGACGTCTCTAAATTTACGCTTTATGCCACTAGCCAGTTCATCGTGGGCGCTGATAGGCTAAAGATCGCGATGAAGGAGATCGAAGAGGAGCTTGACGTGCGTTTGAAAGAGTTTAACGAGCAGGGCAAGCTTGTTGAGGCTCAGAGACTAAAGCAAAGGGTGGAATTTGACCTTGAGATGATGGCGAGCACTGGCATGTGTAAAGGTATCGAAAACTACGCGCGACATCTGACTGGTCAAAGGGCTGGAGAGACGCCGTACTCGATGTTTGACTACTTTGAGATAAGTGGCGAGGACTATCTGGTCATCGTCGATGAGAGCCACGTGAGTTTGCCGCAGTTTAGGGGCATGTATGCAGGTGATAGGAGCCGTAAAGAGGTGCTTGTGGAGTATGGATTTCGCTTGCCTTCAGCGCTTGATAACAGGCCGCTTAAATTTGACGAGTTTATAAGCAAAAAGGCGAAATTTCTCTTTGTCTCAGCCACGCCAAACGAATACGAGCTTGGTATCAGCCAGGGCCACGTCTATGAGCAAATTTTGCGACCTACGGGACTGCTTGATCCTATCATCGAGATAAAAGATAGTGACAATCAAGTAGAGGCGCTATTTGACGAGGCAAAGGCGGTTATCGCTAGAGGTGAGCGAGTGTTAGTTACGGTGCTAACTAAAAAGATGGCCGAGGAGCTAAGCCGCTACTACATCGAGCTTGGTATAAAGGTCAAGTATATGCACTCAGACATCGACGCGATCGAGCGAAATGAGATCATTAGAGGGCTTAGAAGCGGCGAATTTGACATGCTAATAGGCATAAATTTGCTCCGTGAGGGGCTGGATCTGCCTGAAGTGAGCCTGATAGCGATCATGGACGCTGATAAAGAGGGCTTTTTGCGCTCTACGACGAGCCTTATACAGACGATGGGGCGAGCGGCTAGAAATGTAAATGGCAAGGTGCTAATGTTTGCCAAAAAGATAACTAAGTCCATGAAAGAAGCGATCGATACGACGACAGCTAGGCGTAAATTTCAAGATGAATACAACAAAGCTCACGGCATCACGCCGCACTCTGCAAGCAGAAATATCGAAGAGAGCCTGCATGTCGAAGATGATGGTGAGATTTACAAGCGTGGTAAAAATTTAGAGAAGATGCCAGCTAGCGAGCGAGCTGCGATCGTAAAAGAGCTAAGAAAGCAGATGCTTGAAGCGGCGGCGCAGCTAGAGTTTGAGAAGGCGGCGGCGTTACGTGATGAGATAGCAAAGATGAGAAAACTATAAAAAAGACAAGCCCTTTTTATTTTATACTGCGTTGGATATCGCTTCAAACTTCGGTCACGTATCATATATACGCTCCCTTGTTTTTGCTCATCCGCCTTGTCTGAAACAAAAATTTTCTTGTCTTAATGGCTTAAATTTATTTGTTCTTCTTCGGTTGAAAATTTCTTCGTAGCATTTAAAATCATCATAAGATACTTTGCCTTTTAAAAAAATTACTGCAAAATACTGTCGCCCTAAGCACCATGGCTTGTTTCTTTTACATCTTTAAATTTGCCTTGCCTTTATAGAGGAGCAAAAATTTTCTTCTCTTTGACAAGTTTTGTCTAAATTTCAGCTCGTATCAAATTTCATCTACCAAGCAAATTTAAAGTCCAAAAAAATTTACAAAATCAGCGCTATGGGCGAAAAATTTGACCGCATCTCTTGTAGCTTTGCACCAAAGTTGGGCGTGCAAAGGATATGGTCTGTGGCTCAAGGCATTGTCATCTGGTGCTATTTTGGGCAAAAGAGCTTGGTAAAAGCCGCAGTATTTGAGGCGTCAAAAAGAGGTGGCAAGATCGCTTGTAGGATGAGAGATGACGGCAGGGTTATGCTTGGCGGCAAGGCTGTGCTCTACACTGTTAGTGAGCTATTTGTATAAAATTAAGCTCTACTAACTGGCTTTAAAAAGTAGCTAGAAACCGCGCAGATGAGCGAAACTGCGGCGATAAAGTAAAACGCGTGCGTTAGGCTAAAGATGTCAGCGATCTTACCGATGATCGTTGCGAATATACCGCCGATCGTGATACTAAGCCCAAGCGTTACGCCGGAGGCTAGGCCGATTTGATTTGGCAGATAAAGCTGTGCAAGGGCGATAGAGGGGCTAAAAGATAGGCTAATGCAGGCGCTCACGCAGATGGAGGCCGCGAGAAATAGCGCGTAGCTATCGATAAAGAGCATTAGCACGACTAATGGCGCGGCGATACTTAGGCTTATTTTGATGAGCCTAACTAGTCCGTATCTATCAGCCAGAGCTCCACCAAATAGCGTAGAGATCGCGCCTGCAGCAAAAAACATACTTAAATTTACATTTGCGGCTTCTTTGCTAAGGCCAAAAATTTTGATGAGATAGATGCTAAAAAATGCCGAAAAGCCAAATGCGACGATAGAGCGTGAAAATATACAGACACAAAGCCTTATAAATGCGCCCAAATCGTCTTTTAAGAGGGTAGTTTTTTGTGAAATTTGCTTTTTGTGATTGCCTTCGAGTGCTTTTATAAATTTGCCCTTTTTAAGGTACAAAAGTGTCAGAAAAATTTGAGGGATGATGAAAACTAGCGTCCCTTTTAGGCCAAAATTTCCCACAAAAACGGCGACCAAAATGGGTCCAACTGCAAAGCCGACATTACCTCCAAAGGAAAATATGCTTATACTTTTGGCTCTATTTTTGGCGTTTGAGGCGTAATTTACGATCCTTGCGGCGCTTGGGTGAAAGAGCGCGGCGCCGATACCGCTTATCATCACGCAAACTAAGATGAGGTAGTAGTTTGTGATAAAGCCAGTTAGGCTCATGCCCCCGCCCGCAAGCAGCAGCCCAAGCGGGATGACGTATGGTAGCTCTTTTTTGTCGCTTAAGCGGCCGATCAGCGGTTGAATGAGCGAGCTTGCTAAATTTGTGGCGGTCACGAGCGAGGCGGCTGTTGCGTAGTCGTAGTGGTAGCTTGCGATGAAAAATGGCAGCATCGCGCCAAGGGCACTTTGGTTTATGTCGCTACAAAAGTGCCCAAGCCCCATTAGATACTTTAAATTTTCCGCCTTTTTCATCTAAAATAGCCCTTTTAAAAGCCCCTTTAAATTTTGCTTTTCGCCGTTTGTGCTTTCATCATCTTTGCCCAGCTTTTTATCTAAAAATCTACCTATCTCCTTTTTGACCTTATTTTCGAGATATTGCGATCTGACGTCGTATTTTAGCTTGTCTGTCGTGCCTGAAATTTGCACGTTTAGATCGGTCTTTTCGAGCCTGCAAACAAGCGGCGCGTTTAGCATTTTTGTCGCGGTATTATAAGTGCCGCCTGCAACCTTTATATCGCTCTTTGGAGAGCTTAAATTTACGTTAAAAACGACGTTGTCGCCCTTTATATCGCCGTAAATTTTACCGTCTTTGTAAATTTCTTTTGTGATGTCCTTGCCGGTGAAGATTTTTATATTGTTTGTGAGATTTGTGCTGGCTAGGTGACCCTCTTTTAGCAAGATGTCAAATTTACCCAGCCTTTGCTTCGTTTCGTAGTCAAATTTCGCATCGCCATTGCCATCATAAAGATGATCAAGAGCTAGGGTCTGCGTTAGACCCTTGACTTCGAAGTTTTTTAGCACTGCATCAAGTGTGCCACCTTTGTAGTTTGCCTCTAGTTTGCCATTAAATAGATCATCTGAAGTGGCTTTTACACTTAGATCATCCACTTTGCCATTTGCGGTAATGAGCGCTGCAAATTTACCGTGAAGCTCGCGGCCAGCTAAAAATGCAAGCTTATTTAGCTCTGAAACTACCGCTTGAAGCTTTAAGCTTAGCGTGCTTTTGCCCACGTCAAAACTGCCATCTATGCCCTTTATATCAGCAAGCGAGCTAAGAAAGTCGCCACTAAATTTTGCTACGCCGCCTTTGTAATCTAGGCTCAAATTTGAGCTAAATTTCTCATTTTCAGGGAATTTTTTATCAAGCATTTTGCTAAGCGCTGCGGCGTTAAATTTGCCATCATTTAAAGCGATCTCAGCAGCGATACTTGGGCTTTTGCCAAAGATATTTTGCCCCTTTGCCTGGAGATTTGTCTTAGCGTTTGCCAGCCTATCGTTGCCACTAAGTGCTAAAATTTCTCCTAGCTGCGCCTCTTTTAGGCTAAGATCAAGATTTTCATTTTTTATGGCGGCGTTTAGCTTGCCAGCAAAGGCATCACCGCCTAAATTTAGCTCATCTATCTTGCTTGCTTTAACCTTCACATCGCCCGCAAGCGCCATCTTCGAGCCAACCTCAAAGCCACTAACCGCTTTAAATTTCTCAGGATCGCTAATGAGCAGGGCAAATTTGCTAAAAATTTGGCTGTTTTTTATGTCATAAACGCCCTTGACATCCTTTAGCTCGCCAAGGTCACTAAGCACATTTGCGTCAAAATTTACAAGCTCGCCCTTTGCAGTGGCGCCGCCTTTTAGCTCAAATTTAGCCGCATTTTTAAGTTTTGCAAGACCATTGTTTATAAGGCCGTTTTTTATCTCAAATTTAGCCTCGCCCGCAAGCTTTTTTAGCTCGTCAAAGCCGCTAAAATTTGCGTTTAAATTTATCTCTCCGTCTGCGTAATTTGGCTGCAAAGCAAGCGCTAAAAGCTCTTTTAGCTTGATATTTGCGGCATTTAGGATTAAATTTTTACTATCAAAATTTGCATTTATCTTGCCACCAAGGCCATTTATCTCAGCCTTTAGGTTTTTAAGAGCATTTTCTTGCATCGTAATTTCGCCGTTTGCCTCCACTGCGCCACTTAGTTGCTCGCCTAAGAGCTTGCCAAAAAGGGCAAGGTCAGGCACATTTAGTGAAAAGTCGCTCTTTAAATTTTTGCTAGCTAGATCATAAGTCGTCTCATTTGCTTTTAAAGTGGCTTCAGGTGTGATGATAAGGGTTTTTGCGCTCACTTTTTCATTTGCAAATTTAGCATTTACGCCGCCTTTAAAGTTTATATCTTTTGCTAAATTTAGCCCAAATTCATTTTTTAGAATTTCTTTGTTTATCGCTGCATCGCTTGCTAAAATTTGAGCGTTTATGATGGGCTCATTTTTCTCATCAACCCCTTGCATGTTGCTAGTTAGATCAAGCTTTCCACTAGCTAAATTTGGCTTTTGCGCAAGAGCTGATATCTCAGAAAGCTCGATGTTCTTAGCGTCAAGATTTAGAGCTTTTGGCATGTAGTCTTTTAAATTTGCGTTTAAATTTATATTTGAGCCAAGCGCCGTGCCAGTGGCCGTTAGCTTGAAGTCGCTAAATTTACCAGCTACGTTTGCTTTAAGCGCGACGTCCTTTTTTAGTCCAAGCTCGCTAGCCTTTGCCTTGTCGGCGTTTATATCTATATTTAAATTCATACTTTGAGCAAGCAAGGAGAGCTCGCCATTTGCCTTTAAATTTATGGCGTTCATCACGGTCGCATCTAAATTTAGCGTGCTAAATACTAGGCTAAAATCTTTAAATTTGAGATCAATACCACGAGCGAGTGCCTCTTTTTCGATCTTGCCAGCGATAAATTTACTCCCAAATGGGCTAAAGATAAAGCCAAAGATGCAAGCTATTATGAGCACAAGCGCGCCAACTATGTAAGCTACTTTTTTCATAAAACTCCTTTATATTAGTTTTATATATCATAAAACTTTAGTCACTTAGACTAAAGTTTTTAATAAAATTCACTATAAATTATTGACTTTTTTAGAAAAAAATGCTAGCATTTCATCACTCAAAAATAAAGAGTGCCAAAAAAGACAATTAAACTAAAAGGATGAACAATGAACTTTCAACCATTAGGCAAGCGTGTCCTAGTCGAACGCGTAGAAGAGACAAAGACGACAGCTTCGGGCATAATTATACCTGATAACGCAAAAGAAAAACCTTTAAGTGGCGAGGTAAAAGCAGTTGGCGCTGAAGCTGAGGGCGTAAAAGTTGGCGAAAAAGTAGTATTTGCTAAATACGCTGGCACTGAGGTGAATTTAGATGATAAGACATATCTTGTTTTAAACATCGACGACATTTTAGGTGTGATTAAATAATTTAAAAAGGAAAGACAATGGCAAAAGAAATTTTTTACTCTGATGATGCAAGAAATCGCCTATACGAGGGCGTAAAAAAACTAAATGACGCTGTAAAAGTGACAATGGGACCAAGGGGCAGAAATGTTCTTATCCAAAAGAGCTTTGGCGCGCCAAACATCACAAAAGACGGCGTTAGTGTGGCTAAAGAAGTTGAGCTAAAAGATACTATCGAAAACATGGGTGCAAGCCTAGTTAGAGAAGTAGCAAGCAAGACAAATGACCAAGCAGGTGACGGCACTACAACAGCAACCGTGCTAGCTCACGCGATATTTAAAGAGGGTCTTAGAAACGTAACTGCTGGCGCAAATCCTATCGAAGTAAAACGTGGTATGGATAAAGAAGTAGCAGCTCTTATAGATGCACTAAAAAACATCTCTAAAAAAGTTTCTGGCTCAAAAGAGATCGCTCAGATCGCTACTATCTCTGCAAACTCAGACGAAAGTATCGGCAAACTTATCGCTGATGCGATGGAAAAAGTCGGCAAAGATGGCGTCATAACAGTAGAAGAGGCAAAGTCTATCCAAGATGAGCTAAGCGTTGTTGAGGGTATGCAGTTTGACCGCGGATATCTAAGCCCATACTTCATCACAAACCCTGAAAAGATGCAAGTTGAGCTAAGCAATCCATTTATATTGCTATTTGACAAGAAGATCACAAATTTAAAAGACCTGCTTCCAGTGCTTGAGCAAGTACAAAAGAGTGGCAAACCACTTCTAATCATCGCTGAAGATATCGAGGGTGAGGCGCTTGCAACGCTTGTTGTAAATAAACTTCGCGGCGTTCTAAACATCTCAGCTGTAAAAGCTCCTGGTTTTGGCGACAGAAGAAAAGCGATGCTTGAAGATATCGCTATCTTAACAGGTGGCGAGGTTATCAGCGAAGAGCTAGGCAGAACACTTGAGAGTGCCACTATAAACGACCTTGGACAAGCTTCAAGCGTAGTTATCGACAAAGATAACACTACTATCGTAAATGGTGCAGGCGAGAAGTCAGCGATCGACGCTAGAATAACTCAAATAAAAGCGCAAATCGCTGAGACTACAAGCGACTATGACAAAGAAAAACTTCAAGAGCGCCTTGCAAAACTAAGCGGCGGCGTGGCAGTTATCAAAGTAGGTGCTGCGACTGAGACTGAGATGAAAGAGAAAAAAGACCGCGTAGATGATGCTCTAAGCGCTACTCGTGCAGCTGTTGAAGAGGGCATCGTAGTAGGTGGCGGTTCAGCTCTTATCCTCGCTTCAAAGAGCGTAAATTTAAATTTACAAGGTGACGAGGCAATCGGTGCTGAGATCGTTAGAAGAGCGCTTCGTGCTCCACTTCGCCAAATCGCTGAGAACGCTGGCTTTGACGCAGGCGTAGTGGCAAATGCAGTTGAGACAAGCAAAGATGCAAATTTTGGCTTTAACGCTGCAACTGGCGAATATGTAAATATGTTTGAAGCTGGCATCATCGACCCAGTTAAAGTTGAGAGAGTTGCGCTTCAAAACGCTGTTAGTGTGGCTAGCTTGCTACTAACAACTGAAGCAACTATCAGCGAGATAAAAGAAGAAAAAGCAATGCCTGCAATGCCTGACATGGGCGGAATGGGTGGCATGGGCGGCATGATGTAGCAGCCCTTTTCGAGCTAGAGCCTTTTCTAGCTCGAATTTAAATTTTAACCTCACTAAATTTATAAAATTATTTACTACTTTTTAAATTTATTCTTGTATCATTTTTGCATTCTTTTAGGGAGAATTTACAATGAAATATGATGAAATTTTTAGAGAATACGACATCCGCGGCATTTATGAAAAGGACTTGACAGAAGATAGCGTCAAGGCTATAGGGCTCGCTTTAGGCAAGAAATTTAACGAATTTGGCGTGAAAACTTTAAGCGTTGGCTTTGACGCAAGGCTAAGTGCTAGCACGCTTTTTAGGTATCTGTTAAGTGGCCTAAACAAGGCTGGTGGCTTTAAAATTTATAACATCGGCCTGCTACCAACTCCTGTTGGCTACTTTAGCGTTTATGCAGATTATTTTGACGCAAACATCATGATCACGGGCTCTCACAATCCAAAAGATTATAACGGCTTTAAGATCACTATCAAAAAGGATAGCTTCTTTGGCAAAGATCTGCAAATTTTAAAAGACAAGGTGAATGAGATAATCGCCTCTGGTGAGCAGATCGCAGACGATGAGAGCTGTGAGAAATTTAATATCTTAGAAAAATATGTCGAGTTTTTTGTAAAAGAATTTAGCGAGCTTAAAAATTTCAAAAAGCCTTTTGTCATCGACTGCGCAAATGGTGCTGTTGGCGTGAGCTTGGTACCTATCGTCAAGGCGCTTGGACTAAATGCGAAAATTTTATATGAAGACCCAGATGGAAATTTTCCAAATCACCACCCAGACCCAAGCGAAAAAGAGAATTTAAAAGAGTTATTTTCGCTCATTGAGAAGAAGGAATTTGACCTTGGATTTGGCTTTGACGGAGATGGTGACAGGATCGCGGTTATAACGCCAAAAAGAGATATAAAAGGCGATGAGCTAGCATATCTTTATGCGCTAAATATGAAACATCCAAAGGTGCTTGGCGAGGTAAAATGCTCACAAAATATGTATGATGAGATCGCAAAAATCGGCGAAGTTTTCATGGGCAAGACTGGACACAGCAACATAAAAAAGATGATGAAAGAGCTAAACGTAGATCTTGCGGCCGAAGTTAGCGGACATATTTTTTTTAAAGAGCGATATTTTGGCTTTGATGATGCACTTTATGCGATGATGAGGGTGCTTGAGCTAGTTCATAAGGGCTTTGACCTTGACGGCGAGCTTGATAAGATGCCACTTGTCTTTAGCACCGATGAGATCAAGATAAAGACGACTGACGAGGCTAAATTTAAGATAGTTGCCAAGCTAAAAGAGTGCGTTAAAAACAAGGGTTGCGACCTGCCAAAGATAAAAAATATCATTGATATCGATGGCATAAGAATTCAGTTTGAAAATGGCTGGGCGCTTGTGCGTGCGTCAAATACAACGCCAGTTATCGTCACTAGATTTGAAGCAAAGAGCAAGGAATTTCTTGCAGAGATCGAGCAAAAAGTGACAAATTTACTAAAGAGCTTGATGTAGCCAATAAAAGCATTTTGGGTTAAATTTACTCCAAAATGCTTTTTAAAATTTTATTTAAACATTCAAAAACTAGGTTTTCTTTCTTGCGGATTTTTCTCTGCATACATGCTTCGTAGTATTAAATTTATAAAATATATAGAATTTAAAATCAGCAAATAACCTATCGGTGCCAGTGTTTTTTAAAAAAGAGTTCATTGCTAGCTTGCCTTGCTCATTTAGCGCTCAGGTATGCAAAATATCTGCTCATCATAGATTTTAAAGCAGTCTCACTTGTTGATAAAAATTTTAGAAACATTATCGTAAATTTACATGCTAGCTTGCTGCCAAGAATTACAAAACTGCCGTCATGGATTTTATTAAAATACCACCTACAGCCAAAAAACTTCACGAATATATTTGTTAAATTTAAAAAGAGAGATGGCGTAAAGATTACGCCATTAAATTTATAGTTTGCCGCCTTCGACGACTAGAGATTCAGGATTGACACTATCGCCATAGATTGGTTTTAACGTTGCGTCATAGTCTTTGTGGAAGAAATTTTCTTTTCCAAGCTCGATGATCTCGTTATTTAGCCAATCAAGCAAGGCTTTGTTACCTTTTTTAACAGCTGGAGCTATCACGTCCACGTCGCCAAGCGCTTCAACGCCTACTACAAAGCCAGGAGTCTCTTTCGCCCATGCAAAAAGTAGAGCGTTATCATGCGCTAGAGCCGCACCTCTTTTATCAACCAAAGCTGCGAAAGTTTCGGTGTTTTGATCGTATTTTAAAAGCTTGATATCAGGATAATTTTTTGTAAAAAATGCGTCTGCAGTTGTGCCTTTATTGACGATTAGTGTCTTATCTTTTAGCTCATCGACGCTCTTTATCACAGCACCTTCTGGGCTAACGATGCCAAGAGAGACCTTCATATATGGAAGTGCAAAATCAACCACTTGCGCGCGCTCAGGCGTCTTTGTGAAATTTGCAAGCGTGATATCGACCTTGTCAGCTGTGAGCACTTCAACCCTGCCAGCAGCCTCTACTAGCTCAAATTTGACCTTGCTCTCGTCGCCAAGCAAGTCTTTTGCGATACGTTTTGCAAAGTAGATGTCATAACCTTGGTTTTTGCCGTCTTTATCGACGTAGCCAAATGGCGGTTTGTCGCTAAAAACGCCAACTCTGATATATCCGCGCTCTTTGATCTTTGCGATAGCGTCAGCTTGATTTGAAGCGGCTGCTTTGTCCGCACCTTTGTCATCACCACAACCCGTTAGAAAGACGGTAGCGACTAATGCTAATAAGAAAAATTTAAATTTTCTCACTCTTTCTCCTTTAGAAAATTTAGTAAATAAGAGCGGTTAAATCTCGCTCTAAACGCATTTTGAAAAAACGGCAAATTATCTCTTATTTTTTCTAAAATGAGAATAAATTTAGAAATTTCTTTGCTCGCTCGCTCTTTGGATTAGTAAAAAACTCCTCTGGCTCGCTGATCTCCACGATCGCTCCAGCGTCCATAAACACGATCTTATTTGCAACCGCCCTTGCAAAACTCATCTCGTGCGTGACTATTAGCATCGTCATGCCATCTTTGGCTAAATTTAGTATCACATCAAGTACTTCTCTAACGATCTCTGGATCAAGTGCTGCCGTAACCTCGTCAAATAGCATGATCTCAGGATTTAAACAAAGGCTTCTAACGATGGCTATGCGCTGTTTTTGACCGCCGCTTAGCTCCTTTGGATAGGCAAATTTCTTATCAAGTAGCCCAACCTTGCTTAGCCACATATCAGCCGTCTTTTCGGCCTCGGCTCTATCTCTTTTTTGCACCTTCAAAGGCCCAAGAAGGACGTTATCTATGACGTTCATATGATCAAAGAGCTCGTAGCTTTGAAAGACCATGCCAACCTTTTGGCGGATCCTTTGCCACTCTTTAAATTTAGCGTCTATCACTTCGCCGTCTATAATGATCTCGCCGCTTGCGATGCTCTCAAGGCCGTTTATGCATCTAAGTGTTGTGCTCTTGCCACAGCCTGATGGTCCAAGAAGCACGACCACTTCGCCACTTTTTACCTCTAAGCTTATATCCTTTAAGGCGTGAAGCTCTCCATAAAATTTATTGATTTTTTTAAGTTCTAAGATATTTTCGCTCATTTTAGCTCCATTTTTCTTCTAGTTTTTTCGATAGTTTTGAGACTGGATAGCAGATCGCAAAATATAAAAAGAATATGAGCGTGTATATCCAAAATGGCGCCATGGGATTTGTAAATACATTTCGCTCGATGATCTGCTGGCCGACTTTGACCACCTCTACGACGCCAATTAGCACGACGATAGAGGTCGTTTTTATCATACGGCTTAGTAAATTTACAGCTCCAGGCACCAGCCTTCTAGTAGCAAGTGGGATGATGACATAAAAGTAAATTTGAAATTTACTAAGTCCAAGTGAGGCGGCTGACTCAAACTGGTGCTTTGGTATCGAGGTGATTGCGCCGCGCACGATATCCATCATCTCAAAAACGCCCCAAAGGCTAAAGACGATGAGCGAGGCAGTAAATGCCGAGATATGCAGTCCAAAAGCCTTGCTAACACCAAAGTAAAATAAAAATAGCCAGACGATCTGAGGCATGATACGCACGATCTCGAGGCAAATTTTTAAAATAAGATAGATAAATTTGTTTTTCATACTCATCAAAACGCCAAGTATGAGGCCGCCGATGACGGAGATGATGATCGAGATAAATGAAATTTCAGTGCTTACTACAAGACCCTCAAGTAGTCTTAGTAAATTTTGCGTGTCAAATAATATACTAACTCCTTGCATTTCTCACCCTTTTTTCGACGTAGCTAAGCGCCAGCGAGACTGGCAAGATGATGACAAGATAGCTAATAACCAGCATAAAAAGCGCCTCATCTGTCTTGTAGTAAAGTCCGATGAGATCCTTTGCGACATAGACTAGATCAGCAAGCGCTACGATGCTAACGATGCTTGTCTCTTTTAGTAAAAATATGACGTTTGCGCTGATACTTGGCAGAGCCACGCTAAAAGCTTGTGGCAAAATGACATATCTTAGGAGCTGATTTTTGCTAAGTGCAATACTAAGTCCTGCTTCTATCTGCGACTTTCTCACCGCCTCAAAGCCAAGTCTAAAGCTCTCGCTCATGTAGCTGCCGCCAAGAAAGCTAAGTCCAGCGACCGCACAGGTAAAGCCACTCATCGACACTCCAAGCTTTGGCAAGCCGTAGTATAAAAAGAAGAGCTGGATAAGAAGCGGCGTGTTTCTTGAAAGCTCAACGTAGCAATCAACAAGCTTTGAGAGAAATTTTAGTTTGTAAAATTTCACAGCCATGCAAAAAATGCCTATCAAAATAGAAAAAACGATCCCCAAAAAGGCGATCTGGCAGGTGAGAATCCCAGCCTTTACAAAAAGGGGGTAAAATTTCTCAATAAACTCAAAATCCATAAACTTTAATCCAATCTGAAAAATGGAGTTATTTTATCCCATAATCATAAATTTAAAACTAATTAGATATGATCACGCTTTAAATTTAAGCTTACAAAAAGGATAAAATTTGATCGATCTTTTTCAGATCATCGGCTTTTTAGGGATGATTTGCATCGTGATGGGCTACTTTTTACTTCAGATCGGCCGCCTAAATAGCCGCGATCTAGCCTACCAGATAATAAATTTAGCAGGTGCGGTGCTGCTCATCATTTCGCTTTTTGTGCACTTTAACCTCGGCTCATTTTTGATAGAGGTCTTTTGGATAATCATTACGATATATGGAATTTATAAAATTTACAAGGAGAGAGCGTGAGAGCGTATGCAGAATGGGAAGAGCAGGAACTTTTGTTTTTATCGCTGCCACATAGTAAGAGCGACTGGGAGCCTTATTTAGAGGAGATTTTAGCTAGTTATGAAGAGCTTGTGGCTGCTGTTACGCCCTATGAAAAGGTGGTGCTCATCTGCCCTGATGAGGCAAATTTCACTAGGTTTAAGAAATTTAAAAATGTTGAGTTTGTAAAGCTTGAGACTGATGATACTTGGATCAGAGACTACGGTATGATCGACGTTTGCACCAAGGACGGCGTAAAGAGTTATGACTTTAAATTTAACGCTTGGGGTGGTAAATTTAAGAGCTCAAAAGATGATGCGATAAATTTAGAGCTAGCTAAAATTTATAAAACTAAGCTCGAGCCTGTTGATATGATACTAGAGGGCGGAAGCGTCGAGTTTAACGGAGATGGCGTACTTTTAACCACCTCAAAATGCCTGCTAAATGAAAATAGAAACAAAGCACTTAGCAAAGAGCAGATCGAAGAAAAACTAAAAAATTTATTTGGCTTAAAGCGTATCATCTGGCTTGAAAATGGCTTTATAAGAGGCGATGACACAGATAGCCACATCGACACTTTAGCGCGCTTTATCACGCCTGATACGATAGCTTACGCAGCTTGCGATGATGAGAGTGATGAGCACTATGATGAGCTAAAAAGGATGGAGGATGAGCTTAAAAAAACTGGCTTTAAGCTGCTTGCTTTGCCACTACCAAAACCTAAATTTTATGAGGGCAAAAGGCTTGGCTGCACCTATGCAAACTTCATCTTTATAAATGGTGCCTTGATCGTGCCGACATATAACGACGAAAACGATGAAAAGGTGTTAAATTTACTAGCCCATGCGCTTCCAGATAGAAAGATCATCGGTGTAAATTCGCTAGTTTTTGTCCGTCAAAATGGCTCGCTTCACTGCTCAAGCCAAAATAGATACAAAAGGGCTTAAGTTTGTCAAGTCCGTTTGATTATGAGTTTAACCGCATAAATAAGCAGGAGTGCACGCAGAGCGAAAATAAGGCAGTTATCGCAGCAGGTGCTTGCGCCTTTTTGCTTGCACTTGTGAAATTTGCAGCGGGACTTTTTAGCGGTTCGGTCGCTGTGCTTGGCTCGGCGATTGATTCGATGCTTGATTTTATCGTTTCGCTTTTAAATTTATTTGCGCTTAGAAAGTCAAGAAAGCAAGCTGATGAGAAATTTAACTTTGGCTACACAAAGCTAGAGGCGTTAGCAGCGCTATTTGAGTGTGTTATCATCGTTGTGGCTGCTGGATATATATTTTATGAGAGTGTTAAGAAATTTAGCGAGCCAAATTTAGAGATAGACCTTGGCTTAAGCCTTGGAGTGATGGTATTTTCGGTCGTAGTGACGCTATGTTTGGTGCTATTTTTAAACCAAATTTCTAAAAAAAGTGGCAATCTCATCATAAAAGCAGACGCGCTGCACTATAAGATCGACCTTTTTAGCAACCTTGCAGTCATCATCTCGCTGCTTATCATTAAATTTAGCGGATTTGTGATGATAGATGCGATCTTTGGTATCGTGATAAGTGGCTACATCGCTCAAAGTGCGATAAGCCTTGGCAAAGACGCCCTTGGTGTCTTGCTAGATCACGCAGCAAGCCCTGAGGTCACAGCTGAGATCATCAAGATGATAAAGGCAAAGCAGAGAATTTCAGACTTTCACTATCTAAACACAAGACAGAGCGCAAATACCATATTTTTAACGCTGCATTTAGTTTTTGACAAAGATATCTCGCTTTACGACGCGCACGAGGTGGCCGACTCGCTAGAAGCCGAGATAAGAGAGAAATTTAAGGAATTTTCGTGGCAGATAACCACGCATTTAGACCCATATAACGACAAAGAAGGGAGATGAGATGAAAGTAGCACTACTTCAACAAGAATTTAAAGGCACAAAAGAGGCGACCATCGCAAAGACGCTTGAGCTAATAGCTGAGGCAAAAAAAGGTGGCGCTGATCTCGTGGTCTGCCAAGAGCTGCACCAGACGCAATACTTTTGCCAAAGCGAGGATACAAATTTCTTTGATCACGCAAACGACTGGCAAGAAGATGTCGCTTTTTGGGGCAGGGTAGCAAAAGAAAACGGCGTAGTTTTAGTCACTTCGCTCTTTGAAAAAAGGGCTGACGGACTTTATCACAACACTGCTTTTGTCTTCGAGCGTGACGGAAGTATCGCTGGCAAATACCGAAAAATGCACATCCCTGATGACCCTGGATTTTACGAGAAATTTTACTTCACGCCTGGTGACATTGGCTTTGAGCCTATCGAAACTAGCCTTGGCAAGCTTGGCGTTTTGGTCTGCTGGGATCAGTGGTATCCAGAGGCAGCAAGGCTAATGGCATTAAAAGGGGCGAAAATTCTCATCTATCCAACGGCTATTGGCTGGTTTGAGGGCGATAGCGAGGATGAAAAGTCAAGACAGCTTGAAGCGTGGGTGGCGGTGCAAAGAGGTCACAGCGTGGCAAATGGACTGCCAGTGGTCGCAGTTAATCGTGTGGGCTTTGAAAAAGATGATAGCGGCGTGATGGATGGGATTAAGTTTTGGGGAAATAGCTTTGTTTACGGGCCACAAGGCGAGCAGCTTTTCCGCGCAGATAGCCATAGCGAGCAGTGCAAGATCGTTGAGATAGACATGAAAAGAAGCGAAGAAGTGCGTAGAATTTGGCCATTTTTACGTGACCGCAGGATCGATGCCTACGCAAATATCACAAAGAGATTTATCGACTAAATTTAGAGCTAGAATTTCTAGCTCTTAAAATTTAGAATGCTCGTAAAAGAAAAATAAATTTATTCTTAAGAAAATATTTTTTTAAGTCTTGATTGTGTAGAATAGTTGCAACTTTACCAAAATGGCATAAAAATATCATATCAAAAAGATACAAAGCTAAATTTATAGAATAAAATAGCCTTAAATTTTTTGAAAGGATTTTAGATGAAAACTACTTCTTTGGCACTTGCTGGATTGCTTTTGGCAACAACACTTTCAGCAAAAGAATTTATCAGTATCGGCACTGGTGGCATGACAGGCACATACTATCCGATAGGTGGAGCGATCTGCCGCTTGGCAAATAAAAATACAGACGTAAAATGCTCTGTCCAATCAACTGGCGGCTCTGTTTATAACGTAAATAACGTCCTTAAAAAAGAGCTTACATTTGGCTTTGTTCAAAGTGATGTCGTCTATGACAAATATAACGGCACTGGCAAATTTGACGGAGCAAAAGATGAAAATTTACGCTCAGTAGTAGCTATCTATCCAGAGCTTCTTGCATTTGTCGTGGCAAAAGATAGCGGGCTAACAAGCGATCTCTCTTCATTTGCTGGTAAAAAATACAACGTCGGAAACCCAGGCAGCGGCAACGAAGTGAGCACACTTGAAGTCTTTAAAGCAAAGGGCTTTGACGTTTCAAAACTAGGATACCGTGGTGTTTTAACAGTTGGCGAATGCCCACACGCACTAAAAGATAAAAAGATAGACGGATATAGCTTTGTCGTTGGTCACCCAACTGCAAACATCACTGACGCAGCGACATCTTTACCGATCGATATCTTAAACATCGAAGGCAGTGAGATTGATAATCTTCTTAAAGAAAAACCATACTTTGCAAAAGGCGTGATCCCAAAAGGCTCTTATGACGGCGTCGATCACGATGTAAATACTATCGGCGTAAAAGCTGTTTTAGTAACTAGCAAAGATACAAAAGATGAGGCTGTAAAAGCTGTGATAAAAGCTATCTTAGATAACTTTGATGAGTATAAAACTCTTCACCCAGCACTAAAATCAGTTAAAAAAGAAGATCTTGTTCAAGGTCTTTCAGCTCCGCTTCACCCAGCTGCAGAGGCTGCATTTAAAGAGGCTGGCATCTTAAAATAATCCATCTCCAGGGGCTTTTGCCTCTGGATAAAATTTAAATATACAAATTCTTTTAAATTTATATATTTAAATTTTAAAGGAGAGAGATGAACGAAGTTAATGACAACGAAGAACAATTTGTCGAAGTAAAGACAAGAGAGATAAATAGCAATTTTTACAACTATTTCATCGCATTTGCGTGTTTCTCTTGGTCGGTTTTTCAGCTTTATATAGCGTATTTTCCGCTAAATACTAACATTTCGCGCTCAGTGCACCTAGCCTTTGCGGTTGGGCTTGTATTTTTGCTCTATCCAGTCACTTTTCATAAAAAGGCTCACTCGAGTTTGCCGTTTTACGACCTAGTTTTTTGCGTGGTAGGCGTTGTTGCCGTGCTTTATCCAGCGGTTTATTTTTATGAGCTAGCTGATAGGACAGGAGATTATATCACGCAAGACATCGTCATATCGTTTTTGGCGATCATCGTCTTACTTGAGGCTGGCAGACGTGTCATGGGACCAGCGCTTCCTATCATTTGTATATTATTTTTGATATACGATCACTTTGGTCCTTATATGCCAGACATCATCGCTCATCAAGGCGCTAGCTTTGAAAAGATCGCAGGACACATGTTTTTGACGACTGAGGGCGTCTTTGGCGTGCCTATCGGCGTTAGCGTTAGTTTTATCTACCTTTTTGTTCTTTTTGGCTCACTACTTGAGCGAGCAGGCGCTGGACAATACTTCATAAATTTAGCCTTTTCTCTTCTTGGCAAATATAGAGGCGGCCCAGCTAAGGCTTCAGTCATTGCAAGTGGCCTAACTGGCATGGTTTCAGGTAGCTCAACAGCAAACGTCGTAACCGTTGGTACATTTACCATACCACTTATGAAAAAAGCTGGCCTTTCACGCACAAAAGCTGGAGCTATCGAGGTTGCAGCTGGTGTAAATGGACAGCTCATGCCACCTATCATGGGTGCGGCTGCTTTTATCATCGCTGAGTTTTTGGGCATGACATATACAAATGTTATGATGGCGGCGGTTATTCCAGCTTTTGCTTGTTATTTGTCGCTATTTTTTATCGTGCATTTAGAGAGCGTCAAACTTGGACTAAAGGGCATAAATCAGAGCGAGTTTCACTCAAGATTTAAAATTTTCGTTAGCGGTCTTCACTATATAACGCCGATTCTAATTTTGCTTTACACGCTTTTAATAGCAAAAGAGTCAGCCATAGCCGCAGCTTTTAATGCTATTGGATTTTTATTTTTGATAATGATCTTTCAAGAGCCAACCAAAAAGCTAGCTTCAGGCGAAAAGGTAGGGCTAAACGATGTGCTTCTTGGCTTTGAGGATATATTTTGGGCGATGGTCGCAGCTGCAAAGAGCATGACCACAATAGCCATCGCAACCGCGCTTGCAGGCATCATCGTAGGCTCTATCTCGCTAACTGGCCTTGGTCAAGTACTTTCTGATCTAGTCGAGCTTCTAGCGGGCGATAACATCATGATGATCCTACTTTTAACGGCTCTTATGTCGCTCATCCTTGGCATGGGTCTTCCAACAACGGCAAACTACATCGTCGTCTCAAGCCTTGTTGCGCCAGTTATCTTGTTTTTGGCGCATAAAAATGGCTTCTTAATCCCTGCCATCGCCGTGCATCTTTTTGTATTTTACTTTGGAATTTTGGCTGACGACACGCCGCCAGTTGGCATCGCAGCCTACGCAGCAGCGGGCATTGCCAAGGCAAATCCAATAACCGTTGGCGTGCAAGGATTTTTTTATGATCTAAGAACAGCGATCTTGCCATTTGCCTTTTTCTTTAACAACAAACTTATGCTTATTGAGAGCATAAATACTGGCGATCCGCTTGATTCAAAAGGGATAGTCTGGATGAGCAATCCACTTGAAATTTTACTCGTCTTTGGCATGGCGATCGTGGGAATGTTTGCCTTTTCTAGCTTGTTGCAAGGCTACTACGTCACAAAGCTTAGGATTTGGGAGAGGGTGCTACTTATCCCAGTCGTGCCTCTAGCTCTTGTGCCAAACATCTGCGTGAAATTTGGTCTGATGCCAAACGAATACACAGCCTACATCGTAGCAGCAGCTCTTTATGGTTTTGTCTTTATGACCCAGTGGGGCATAAAAGATAAGCCGCTTGATCAAATAAGAGCGATTTAATATTAGGCAAGAGCTCTCTTGCCTAAACTTTTAAATTTATTTATAAATTTCTAGTGATTTTATAAAAAGTGAGAATTTAGGCTTTAAAAGCCTAAAGATCAAAATTGTTTTGAGCGTTTTAGATCGCCCGCAAACTCGCAAGACATCTTATCGTTTAGTTTGCAGCCTTTTTCTAAGAAGGTGTAAGCCTCTTTAAATTTCTTAGCTTCTATTAGTATCGAGCCTATCATGCCGCAAGAGTAGCCGTCGTTTTGCTCGCAAGCTTTGTTAAAAAACTCTCTTGCCTTTTGTGGATCGTTATCTAGATAAATTCCACCAGCTGCTGAGCAACCCTCTTTTTCGCCACCTTGACAAGCTTTGTTGTAAAACTCTAACGCTTTGTTGCTATCTGGCACGTCAGTTTTGCCAATCTGGTAGATCGCACCTGCTGTTACGCATGATCTTGCGTCATTTGCTGCGCAACCTGCTTCAAATTTAGATAAAGCCTCAGTGAAATTTGAGTCAGCATAAGCTTTCAAGCCATCTTCAAAGTCGCCTGCTAGAGCGCAAGCTGCAAGAAGTGAGATAAAAATCATTTTTTTCATAAAATTTTCCTTTTGTAAAGTAATATGTAATTTTAACATATTAAATTTGCACTTACTTGATGAAAAATAATTACGATTTTAAAATTTGCTCTTGCTCTTTGTAATCAGGCATGATGGCTTCTATAAATTTATAAAAGCTGCTTTGATGATGCGGATAGAGTAGATGAGTAAGCTCGTGAAGCACGACGTATCGCACGGCTGAGAGCGGCTTTTCGATTAGTCTTAGGCTTAAGTTTATATAGCCTTTTTTGTGGTTGCAGCTGCCCCAGCGAGTTTTGCTATCTCTTATGACGATGCGACTAACTGACTTATTGATATGAGGCTGATAGTAGCTTACAAGCTCTAAAAATAGCTCTTTTGCTCTTGCTTTTTTAAAGCGTTCAAGCACCTTTAAATTTGGCGTTATGATAAATTTATCTTCAAAAAATGGCACATTTACGCTCTCATCAAATTTGATCTTATAAATTTCTCCAAGAAATTTCATCTCATCATCTTTTGGCAAATTTAAAAGAGCTTTTTTATAAGAGTTTTCAAGCCAATTTCTGTGTGTCTCAAGAAAGCCAAGAGCCATCTTTTGCGTGCTATAAAATGGCATAGAAAGGGTGATCTTAGCATCCTTGCCAACTCTTAGGCGCATAGCCTTTACGTTTGTTTTAAAATTTATTAAGACGCTTAGACCATAAAAGTCTAAATTTAGGCTCTTTTGCCTCAAACTAGGCGTTTTTCTTGCCACTTTTTGCTTCTCCAGCGCCAGGTATTTGCAAGGCCCCTTAGCCACTCATCAGCGCAAAATCCTATCCAAACGCCAACAATGCCCCAGCCAAGGTGTATGCCTAAGAAATATCCAAGCGGCAGCGAAAGTCCCCACATAAAGATAAGCCCAGTCGCAAGTGGGAATTTCGCGTCGCCACTTGCGCGAAGGGCATTTACGATGACGATGTTAAAGGTTCTGCCAGCCTCTAGCACGATCGAGAGCGTAAAGAGCGGTAGCATTATCTTGCGCAGGCTCTCATCTAAATTTAGTGCGTCCATGATCTTGTACTTTAAGGCGTAGGCGATCAAAACGACGATGAGCGTGATAGAAATTCCAAGCCACAAGGCTTTAAAGGTCCTGGTATAAGCCTCGTTAAACTCGCTTGCTCCAACCAAATGTCCCACGATGACCTCGTTTGCCACGCTGATACTTGCGCCACAAAGCAAAATGAGAAGAGTGATTTGAAAGTAGATCGTTTGCACGCTAAGAGTTGCCTCGCCCATGCTCGCGATAAAGCCAAATGCAACCATGTATTGCGCCATCCAGAGTAAATTTTCGCCAGCACTTGGCAAGCCAACTGAGAGTATTTTCTTTAAAATTCCAAACGGCACGACAAGTAGTTTGCTAAGATAAATTTTAACTTTTGCCACGCGTATGAGCATGTAAAGTAGGACAAAAACGCCAATAAGCCTACCTACAAATGTCGAGATAGCAACACCTTGCAAGCCTAAATTTGGCAGATCAAACCAGCCAAAAAGGGCGATGGCGTTGCCAAAGATGGTGATGATGTTCATCAAAACTGAAGTTAGCATCACAGCGGTTGCTAGATTATAGACGCGAAGCACCGCAGCTAGCACCATGCCGATGCCATCAAATAGCAAGGCAAAGCCAAGTATGTGAAGGTATGAGAAGCTATCGTTTATGAGATCACTTGGCACGTTTAGTAAATTTAAGATGTTGTAGCCAAAGACGTAGATGATGATGGCTGAAAATATGCCAAAGACCGTATTTGACGTGATGCTTGCGTGTATGACGCTTGAGGCTAGCTCGTTTTGCTTTGCTCCAAGAGCTTGTGCGACGACGACTGAGCAGCCCATGCTTAAAAAGTTAAAAATGGTCATAAAAAGATCCATCACTTGATTGCCGGCACCCATGGCACCAACTAGATGCACACTCACTTTTGTCACCATGTAGGTGTTTATGATGAGCGTTATAAAGTGTAAAAACATATCTAAAAATATAGGGACGACCAATTTTTTCATAGAAAGATTCATAAATTTCTCCCTTTTTAAATTTTGGGCGATTATAGCCAAATTAGGTTTTAGCTCCCTTTTGATATAATCCAAAAAATTTAAAATTTGAGAGAAAAATGGCATTAATCGACCTAATAGACGTAAGTAAAAAATTTGGTGCAAATGAAATTTTAAACAGCGTAAGTCTTAGTGTAAATGAAAATGAAAAGATCGCGATCATCGGTAAAAATGGCAGCGGCAAGAGCACGCTTATGAAGATCATCTCTGGCGAGGTGGCAGCAGATAGCGGCAGACGGATAGTGCAAAACCTAATAAGCGTCGAGATGCTAGCGCAAAATCCAAATTTTAACGCCACATTTAGTGTAAGAGATGCGCTAAATAACGAGCTAAAAGAGATATTTGACGCGATAAGTGAGTATGAAAAAAGTGGCGTCTTACTAGCAAATGATCCTGAAAACAAAGAAATTTTAAAAGAGCAAGAGAGGCTTTTAAAATTTATAGAGGCAAAAGATGGCTGGAATATCGAGCATAAGATCGAGCGAATTTTGCAAGAATTTAAGCTAAAAGAGTATGAAAACAGGCCCATTTGCTCGCTAAGCGGTGGCGAGATCAGGCGCGTGGCACTGGGTGCGCTCATCCTTAAAAAGCCAGATGTGCTGTTGCTTGACGAGCCGACAAACCACCTTGATGTCTATATGGTCAAATTTCTTGAAGATATGCTTAAAAGCTCAAATCAAAGCATAGTTTTTATAAGCCACGATAGGTATTTTATAGATGCTCTCGCTACTAGGTGCGTTGAGGTCGAGGATGCAAGCTTAAAAAATTTCGAGGGCGGATATGCAAACTATCTAACCAAAAAAGAGGAGATTTTAGCAAGCCTTGCAAAGTCGCATGAGACACTGCTAAAACAGCTAAAGGCTGAAGAGGAGTGGCTAAGGCGCGGCGTAAAAGCTAGGCTAAAGCGAAACGAGGGCAGAAAAGAGCGGGTGCTCGCCATGCGCGAGGAGGCCAAGAAAAACCCAGGCGTGATAAGACGAGTGAGGCTTGAGCTTGAGCGTGCGAGTAAAAATTTCAACCAAACGCAGAGCCAAAACCGCAAAAAAATGCTATTTGAGTTTAAAAATTTAGGCAAAAGCATAGACGGCAAGGTGCTTTTTGAGAAATTTGACGCAAGAATCTTGCAGGGCGAGAGGATCGCCATAGTTGGGCGAAACGGCAGTGGCAAGAGCACGCTACTTAAAATTTTGCTAGGACTTGAAAAGCAAAGTAGTGGCGAGATAAAAAGAGGCGAGGTGAGTATCGGCTACTTTGATCAAGCTAGAAATGTCCTTGATGATGATAAGAGCCTTATAGAGACATTTTGCCCAAATGGCGGCGACCACGTGCTAGTTCGCGGGCGAAATATGCACGTTTATGGCTATCTTAAAAATTTCCTCTTTCCAAAGGAATTTCTTGATAAAAAGATAGGCGTTTTAAGTGGCGGTGAGAAAAACCGTGTCGCACTTGCGATGCTTTTTACTAAAACATACGATGTGCTAGTGCTTGACGAGCCGACAAACGACCTTGATATCGCAACTATCAATATCTTAGAAGACTACTTGCAAAGCTTTGAGGGGGCTATCTTGCTCGTTAGCCACGATAGATATTTTGTCGATAAGATGGCAAATAAACTCTGGGCGTTTGAGGGCACAAAGATAAATGTCTTGCACGAAGAGTATAGCGTCTATTTGGAGCTTGAAGATGAGATGAAAGAGCTTGATAAATTTGAAAAAGAGCTCTCAAATAGCCAAAATGAAGCCAAACAAAAGAGCAAATCTGGCGCAAAACTAAGCTATAAACAAACGCAAATTTTAAACACATATCCAGATAAAATTTCAACCCTTGAAGCAAGAGTATCCGAGCTAAATGAGGGGCTTAGTGATCCAAAAATTTATCAAGAAGTGGGTCTTGCTAAGCTTTATGAAGAGCTTGAAAAGGCAAAAGCTGAGCTTGAAAGCCTAGAAAATGACTATTTTGAAGTGCTTGAGATCGCCGAGGAGCTAGAGTAGCTTGAAAAAGATCGGTAGGATAAGCGCGCTAAATAGAAGAGTTGTTAGGCAAAATTTAGCCACAAGCATGAGCCTTTTGATAGGTAAAGAGAGATTTAGCGGGGTGTTTTCACCAGAGATAGAAAAATATGAAGTGGGTGATCTAGTCGAGATAAAATATAAAAAGGTTGGATTTTTAAATAAGATAGATATTATTAGGCTAATCGCGACAAATAGAGAAAATTCGGACTTATATGAAAGGTTGAAAAATTTATTTTATTTGATTATGTTTTTTTATTTTTCTCTTTTTTTATTGATGGTGATTTATTATGGGGTTTTAAAGAATTTTAGTATTATTGGAGCTATTTTAGCGTTATGTGCTGTTTGGCTATTAAATACAGTAGTTAGAGTAGTATATTATCAGTTTTTGATTTTTAGATATTTTATATTTGGATAGAACTTTGAAATTTAAATTTATGAAAGGTTTTTGTGCCATGATGAGGTCGCTAAATTTGTTTGAAACGGAGCTAAAATGCTAAAAAAACATCCGCTAATCTCAGTAATAATCGCCATTGTTGTGATATTTTTTGCTACCTACTTTTTTGTCTTTGGGTTAGTTTCTGTTTTAGATGACGACATTGGTGATAGTAAAGAGTTAAATAATAGCTATTTTTACGTCAAAGATGACAAGGTCTATGCCATGGTGCCAAGCGGCGGTAAATTTGAGCTAATAGGCGTGAGGGCCAGTAAATTTAGATACATTGACACCGGCAAATACGACAACAGAAACGTTGGCGCTAGTGATGAGGCGGTATATTGTGGCAACCTCGTGATGAGCGGGCTTGATCCAAATGGCGTTAGGGCGCTTGGCAATGGCTACTTTGGTGACGGCAAGATCACATATTTTTGTGATAGCGAAAGCGAGACAAACCTCGAAATATCCGCACTTAAAGAGTTTTGGGATATCTTCTCACATAAAATGTTTAAAACCCCAAAAGCGCAAACTCATATCTATAAATTTAGGCAGGTTGATAACGTAAATTTAGCAGCTATCTTAGGCTTTGGCTATGCAAGCGACGGAGTAAAGGTCTATCATGAGGGCAAAGAGCTAGAGGGCGCAAATGCCAGCAAAATGCGATACATCGAGCAGGCATCTGGCAGAAAGAGCGTGCATTTTACGACTGACGGAGAAAATGTCTATTATGACAGCACAAAACTAGGGATCAAATTTAGCCCACAAATGCGTGATATCGGCGAGATATGGCGCATTCACTATCTTTATGAGCCAAATTCTGGCATGGTCTATGCAAACGATCACGAATTTGACCCAAAATTTGCCCCATACGAGCCACTTTTTAACCTAGAAGATAAGCATACCTATCACGCTCTTTTTCGCGGCAAAGGCGGGATCTATCACTGGGAGCGAAAGTGGCAGTGGTATAACAGTATAGATGAGGGCGAGTTTGTAAGAGACGGCGATGATCCATTTAAAGGCGAGATAACGCCGCTATATGGCGACGTGGTGATAAGTGATGGCAAGACATATTTTTTAAAAACCTATGAAATTTGGCACAACACTAAAATTAGCCACGGCCTAAGCTCACGCCACACGTGTATCGTAAGGCTTGATACAAAAGAGCAGTGGCGAAAGATAGGGCTTGTAAGAAACGATGGCTACGGAGCGGTCTATGCAAACGGCGATAAGACATATTATTTTGATAACGTCGGCTACGGCTGGCATTTTAACAGCAGTGTTTATGATATAAACGACCTTGGCGTGGTTGAAATCCTCACTCGTCCTTATGACTCAAATGTTGAGAATTTAAAACTAGATGAGATAGTAAAAATGGTAGATCAAGGCGCTATGGTGCCAGCTGAGGGCGAGGTGGTGATCGATGCGATAAGCGACTTTGATGATTACTCGCAAAAATATGCCTACTGGATATTTTTAGCCATTGCATTTATAGTCTCGGTGGTTGGCGCTATTTTTAAAAACAAAAAGCAAAAAAGCGAGCTTAAAAAAAGAGTGGATGATTATAGATAATGAGAAAAATTGCGACTAAGATACTTTATCTTTTTGTCATTTTGACGCTATTTTTTGTTTTGGCGATGCTTTATCTATGGCATGAGGGCGAGTATCAAAGAAGCTTTGCAAACATTGATAATAGTGAGTTGTACCGCTCGCCTGAGGGTAAAATTTACGTTCAAATTTCAGGCAGTGGCAAGTATGAGCTAAAAGGCGTCGATGAGGCTAGTTTTAGAGTTTTAAAGCTAAAACACGCGTATGATTACTCAAACGTGGCGGCTGATAAAAATCATGTCTATTGTGCTAGAGAAATTTTGCCTGATCTTGATCCAAACAGCACCAAAGTGCTTGGCAATGGCTATCTAAGTGATGGCAAGATAAGCTATTATTGCGCTACTAGAAGCGAGAAAGAGGCGGGATTTAGCGAATTTAGTGCCATTATGAAAAACCTTGCTCACGTTTTTATAAAAAGCTACGATGATAGTTCATATTTTTACAGGACAAAAAGGGTCGAAAGTACAAATTTAGAGCCTATCTTTGACGCTGGCTTTGCAAGAGACGGAGCTACGCTTTACTATAAGGGCGAAAAGCTTGACGCAGATCCTAGCAAGCTAAGATACATCACGACAGAAAATGGCGCTGCTAGCGGATATTACACTGATGGCAAAAGCTTATTTATGGGCTTTTATAGGCTTGATACAAGCTACTCAGATGAGACGCGCCGGATATGTTATGACCCAAAGCACGATATAGAATATCTTTTTGAGCCAAAAAGTGGGGCGGCGTTTGCAAATGAGCGTAAATTTAGCGCTCAAAATATGCCTTATAACGCCATTTATAGCGTGGATAACGTGCATTCGTTTTGGCCTCTTTTTGCTAGCAAAGATGGAATTTACTTTTGGGATAGCACGAAAAACGAACAAGCTAAAATTTCAGACTACCAGCTAAAAGGCGAGCTAAAAAGGCTCTATGCTGACGTTTTTGTAGATGAGAGCTTGGCGTATTTCTTGCAGCAAGGTGAAGAGTGGCGGCGCTCAAAGCATGGCAGGCACTTAGAGGCGCAAACAGTCTCTTTATATAAATTTGCCCCAAGCTCCTCTTGGCGTGAGATAGGGCTAGTAAAAGATGGCGAATACGGCGCAGTTTATGCAAACGGCGAGAAGGTCTATTTTTTTAGCAAGATAAAGCCATTTTATGGCATAAAGCATAGCGTTTATGAGGTGGCGGACCTTGGCGTCATAGAAATTTTAACAAGAGCGTCTAAAGAGCTTAGCGCAAAAGATATCAGCGAGATGATAAAACGCGGCGAGCTAGTGGAGGCAAGCGGCGAAGAGGTTGCAAGATCGAGGATAGAGTATGACTCGCCAAAGATCATTTTGTATATCACATTTGGCATCGCTTTTGTCGTCATAGTGCTAACAACTCTTGCAAAACCAAAGAGAGATAAAAGAGACTTGAGATAAATTTCAAAGTGGCTATTTTTGGTGGCTAAAGCTTAAAATTTCATAAAAATTTAAAGAGAAAATTTGGCCTATTTACTCTTTTTTGTTATTTTAAAGCGAGACTGAAATTTATAAAAAGGAGAAAAATGTTTAAATTTCAAAGGTCAAAATTTAACAATTCAGTATTTATCCCATCGCTTGTTATCATAGTTTTAATAACAGCATTTGCAGCGATATTTCCAAATTTCTCAAATGAGTTTTTTAAGGGTATGCAAAACTACATCGCGGCCAAATTTGGCTGGTTTTATATCCTAGTCGTTGCCGTCATACTGCTAAGCGTCATCATTCTTGGCTTTAGTAAGCTTGGCGAGATCAAGCTAGGAGCTGATCACGTAAAGCCAGAGCACAAAAATATCTCGTGGTTTTCTATGCTTTTTGCCGCTGGCATGGGCATAGGTCTAGTATTTTTTGGTGTGGCTGAGCCGCTCATGCACTATCTAAACCCGCCAGTTGGCGACGCGCAAACTATCGCAGCGCAAAAGCTTGCGTTGAATATCACATTTTTTCACTGGGGCATGGGCGCATGGTCGGTCTATGCTATCGTAGCGTTAATTCTCGCCTTTTTCTCGTATAGGCACGGCTTGCCGCTCACACTTAGATCGGCGTTTTATCCGATCATCGGAGATAAAATTTATGGCAAGATAGGTAGTGCCATCGATACATTTGCCGTCGTAGCTACCCTTTTTGGCGTGGCGACGTCGCTGGGATATGGCGTGCTTCAGGTAAATGCTGGCCTTACGCACGTTTTTGGCCTGCCGACTATGCATATCACGCTTCTAATAGTGCTTTGTTTTGCAGCTACCATCTCAGCGGCAAGTGGCGTGGATAAGGGTATTAAGATCTTATCAAACGCAAACATCGCGCTAGCTATATGTTTTATGTTTTTGATACTATTTTTAGGCGATACGACGCAGCTTTTAAAGTCGTTTGTGCAAAACAGCGGCGACTACATCTCTACGCTCATCTCAAACACTTTTAACCTCTACGCCTACGAGAGGCAAAACGAGAGCTGGCTTGGCGGTTGGACGCTGCTATACTGGGCTTGGTGGCTATCTTGGTCGCCGTTTGTGGGGCTTTTTATAGCTAAAATTTCAAAAGGCAGGACGATAAGAGAATTCGTTATAGGCGTGCTTTTAGTGCCAACTGGCTTTACTTTTGCTTGGATGAGCTTTTTTGGCAACTCAGCGATCGCTCTTGTGCAAGGCGGCTTTAGCGAGCTAGCGACCACGGTAAATTCCGACTCAGCCTCAGCACTTTTTATGTTTTTGGAGAAATTTAGCTTCTCAGGCGTGCTAAGCGTGATCGCAGTCTTTATGATCGTCATATTTTTCGTCACTTCTGCCGACTCTGCGGCGATCGTTATGAACATGCTTTGCTCAAACGGCAAGGACGATACGCCAGTTTGGCAAAAGGTCTTTTGGGGCGTTACAGTGGGCGTCGTGGCGGCATTTTTGATGCTAGCAGGCGGTCTTGGCTCACTTCAGGCACTTACGATCACAACCGCACTGCCATTTTCCATAGTGTTACTTGGCGCCATTTACGGGCTATTTAAGGCGTTACGTGTGGATCTAACCAAAAAAGAGACAAATAACTTTAGTAACATGCCTATTAGTGATCTTTCAAAGCCGTGGCAAGAACGTCTAAGTGCGATCATCACGCTGCCAGGCAAGAAAGATGGCAAGAAATTTTTAAACGAGGTTGCACTAAAAGCTTTTAACGAGCTAAAAGAGGAATTTGCCAAAAACGGCCTTGAAGCAAAGGTCACAAATGGCGAGAATTTTGTAAATTTAAATGTCGGACTTGGCGACGAGATGGACTTTAGATATGGCGTCTATCTCACCAAGAGCCATAGTCCAGACTACACCAGAGAGCTTGACGGCGACGATCTTTACTACAGGGCTGAAGTCTATCTAAAAGAGGGCGGTCAGGACTACGACGTGCTTGGCTGGAGCGAAGCTACGCTGATAAACGACGTCATCGAGCAGTACCGTAAACACATGCAATTTTTACACGTTGTAAGAGAGTAAATTTGAGTGAAATTTGATTGATTTTCAACAAAACGCATGCAGTGCGTTAGCACTGAAGCATGCACCTCTAACGTGCGAGGGGATTTTACTTCGACTTCGTCTCGTAACTGCAAGCAGACGAGGGATTTAAAAAGGGGGATAAGGGGACGGCTTCGTAATTTAAGTCCCCTTGTCTCCCTTTTGAATAAAAGAGTTTATAAATTTAAAGTTTGGATTTCAAAAATAGAAATTTACTATTTTGCAAATTTTAAAATTCCATTCACTCGCAAGAATTGACTACTAAAATTTGGCTTCGCTTATAGCTTAGCTCAAATTTTAGAGCCGAAATTACTCGTTCATGAAATTTTAAAATTTGTATGGCACTTGCATGATGAAACAAATTTGCAAATTTTAAAATCTTACTCACTTGCCTTAGCAGACTACTAAATTTAGGTCTCGTAGCCACTCGCCACTAAATTTAGAGCCGTGATATGCCAGCTCTAATTTTAAAATTTGCTAGAAATTTCTTAAAAATAAACCGCATGCAGTGCTTCGGCACATTTGCATGCACCTCTAACGTTGTCGGGCTTTACTCGGGCTTCGTCTCGTAACTGCAAAGCAGACAGGGGATTGTTATTAAGGGATAAGGGAGCTTCTTTGTTTCGCAGGCTCGCAACTGCAAGCAGAGCGTAATTCAAGCCTCTTCCCCCTTAACAAAGAAATAAAACTTTAAATTTCTAAAAGCTTTAATTTACAAATTTTAAAATTCCATTCATTCGCCTTAGTAACTTACAAAACCTAGGGTTGTAATTTTTATTTTTTTAAAATTTTCAAATTTTTATTAAAAAGGGAGACAAGGGGACTTGAATTTTGCTTCGCAGGCTCGCAACTGCAGGGCAGATA
>NZ_PPAW01000063.1 GCF_002913225.1 Campylobacter concisus
CTAAAATACTCATCGTCAAATTTAGAAAACACGGCCTATAAACAAAGAATTTTGCAAGAAGCTACAAAATATTTTCCTGATCTAAAAGATAATGGAATGGTGAAGGATATTCAGGAGTATTTTTCCGCGTGGAATAACTTTGCTTCAAACCCTAATGCAGGTGCTCAGAAAGTAAATTTGATAAATAAAGCAAGTGTATTGACTGCAAGTATCAACCGCTCATCAAAGATGCTTTATGATATGAATGAAAAGATTGATGAAACGATAAAAATAAATATAAATGAGATAAATTCTCTGGGCAGACAAATAGCAAATATTAATAAGCAAATCCAAAGAATAGAATCAGGCGCAGACGCTGGTATAAAAATAAATGCAAATGATCTTCGTGATAAACGTGATGAGCTTGAGCTTGCTATGTCAAAGCTGGTAAATACGGCAGTTTATAAAAGCGATCTAAAGAGCAATTCTAGGG
>NZ_PPAW01000064.1 GCF_002913225.1 Campylobacter concisus
CCAAAGCGCAGCACATCCTGCTCCAGCGCAAAGCGCAGAAAATCCTGCCGAAAATCGCTCATGATGCCTTCCCTGAAATCAAGAATTGGAAACGGCGGCATTATAGCCGATTCTGCGGCATTCTTCGGCGGATATGAAAAGGCTACCTGAAAACCGGCAGAAGGGTTACAGGTAGCCTTTGCTGATATGGCTGAGACTCTTCAGGTAGCCTTCGTCCAATTTTTTAAAGTGGCGGCGGCGCTCCAGTTCGCTCCGGTAGCGGTTGCTCAGGCGGTTGGGTTTGGGGGTGATTTCCACCAGTTCGTCGTCGTCGATAAATTCCACCGCACTTTCCAGCGTGAGCTTAATCGGCGTGGTGAGTCGAACGGCTTCGTCGGTGCCGCTGGCGCGTACGTTGGTGAGCTTTTTGCCTTTGAGCGGGTTCACCACCAAGTCGTTGTCGCGGCTGTGGATGCCGATGATCATGCCTTCGTAGATTTTGTCGTTGGGCGATACGAACATGCGGCCGCGCTCTTCCAGATTCCACAGGGCAT
>NZ_PPAW01000065.1 GCF_002913225.1 Campylobacter concisus
AGGATGCGATAGAACAAGGAGAGGCAGTGAGCAGAGGTCGAAGGAGAAGAAGTGAAAATGGCAGAGAAGCTAGGACGGCGTCGCCGACAGGGACGAAATGGTCTGCAAAGTGACGCGTGGCGACTGGGGTGCCCGCGGCCACCAAGGGCAGAAAGACCGGCATGGTCACCAGGTCAAGAAGGACAACCAAGCCAACCAAGCCAACCAAGCCAACCAAGCCAACCAAGCCAACAGAAAACCGAGAAAAACAGATAAATTTAACTAGAAATTTTATGCTGTGATATAAAAATAGCCTTAAACTAAGCCATTTTTAAGTGTAGAAGCTGATCCATTTTAAATTTAAAAGCAAATTTATCAAGCCAAAACTGCTGAATCAAATTTAAAGCCTAGGAATCAAAGGCTATCAATACGACCATAAGCGAGCTTGAGCGATCACACCGGCTTTTATGCGCCGATCAAACCATTTAGACGGCTAGCAAACAGGGGCCAGCATTTCACACGACTGCGACCAGTAAGTAGTCACCTGAATATAAGTGTATGGTTGGGCAACTGAGCGCATTTTCTTGCCGCTTTTACGCACGAGCGTGCCAAATCCACTAGGCTACAATCCTACCCAAATATCTCAAATTTATAAAATAACTCTGGCTCATCTTTCACTACGCCACGCTTCACAAGAGTAGCCACCACTTCGCGCTCACAGTCAGTTTGCATAGGCCAGCCACGCGTATAGCCCTCTAGCTCGTCCTTGCTCGTCGCATCCACGCAAAAATGCTCGCCATCAATGTAGATATCACGCAAGGCATCTATGTTATTTGTCACACGCCAAAGCAGCATATATGGGTTTTCTAGGTAGTTTTGCATATCGACAACAACGAGAAGCTTGAAAAATTCTTTAAAGACTAAAAGCTTAGAAAATAGCTCTTTTACGGGGCGATCTTTTTCAAATTTCACTACACAAATAGGCGTTTTACTTTGCTTTTTAAACTGCCTAAGCTCCTTAACATTTGGCGAAACGCTTTGAAATTTAGCCAAAAGTTCATCGTCGCTTAAAACCACAGGGCTAAATTTACAAAAGTCCTGCGTCGCGTCGATGCCTAGCTTGCCACCAAAGCACGAGTTTGGGCTGGCATGATCGAGCTGGTCGCACACACCTTGGCTTATCAGCACACTCTCGCTACCAAAGCGATCAAGCACAAAGTCCGCAAATTTGTCGTATTCCGCTAGCTCTGGCGCCTCGGTGCCCACAAAGATAGCATGCTTTACAAAGCTCATCTGCCCAACGCCCCAAAATGCGTGCATAGCCTGCTTTGCGTGCGCTGGATAAAGGGCGTTGATCTTGGCTAAGATAAGGTTGTGAAAGACGCCATTTTCAGGCATATTGTAGTCTAGTAACTCTGGCACGGTCGTTCGCAAAAGTGGCAAGAAAATGCGCTCCGTCGCCCAGCCCATGTACTTATCCTCAAGCGGCGGCTTGCCAACCACGGTCGCGTGAAATACTGGGTCTTGCTTGCTCGTTATCGCCGTGACCTCCATCACTGGAAATGGCTCAACTGGCGTGTAAAAGCCGGTGTGATCGCCAAATGGCCCCTCAAGCTCGCTCTTAGTCGTATTGACAAAGCCCTCTATCACGTAGTCGGCGTCGTGCGGGACGTAAATTTCATTAGTGAGCGACTTTACAAGCTTGGCTGGCTCTTTGCGGATGAAGCCGTAAAGAAGCAGCTCAAATACGCCCTTTGGCAGTGGCGCTTGGCTGCACCAGATATAAAGCGGATCTCCGCCGATCGCCACCGAAACTGGCATCTTACGACCTGCGCGCTTATACTCGTAAAAGAAATTTGCGCCATCTTTGTGGATCTGCCAGTGCATGCCAAGGCGATTTTTACCATAAATTTGTAGTCTATACATTCCTAAATTTTGCAGCGCGCCATCAAGACTTCGCGTATAAACCTGCCCCATTGTGATAAAAGCACCTCCGTCATGTGGCCAAGTCTTTAGCGCAGGAAGGCTCAAAAGATCGGCCTGCTCGCCTATAAATTTGACCTGCTGGCACTCGCCCTCACCTTTTAGTCTTTTTGTAAATATCTTTCTCATACTAAAAAGATAGGCTAAAAAATCAAGCTTCTCTTTGAAATTTTCAGGTTTTTTGGGCTTTAAAAGTTTTTCTATCTCGGCTGCGATCTCATCAGGCCCCACGCCAAATATCAGCTCAAGAGCCTTTTTTGAGCCGTAGATATTTGTAAGCACTGGGGCAAATTTACGCCCAGTTTTTTTGCAGACTGGGTTTGTAAAAAGTAGCGCTTGTGAGTCTTCACGCTTGACCTCGATGTAGCTAGCGTGCGCGATCTCCAGGTCGATATCCACTGGCTCCTCAATCACCCTAAGTAGGCCGTTATCTTTTAAAAGCTTGATGTAGTACATATTTTTCCCTTAAATTTTTAAAGATGATAGCTAAAATTTGATAAAAAAGGCGATGCTAATATTTTGTTATTGCACGCAAAGGCAGTTTGTGTGGCGTTTGGTTTATTTTCTATTTATATCGCAAAGATAATAAATTTACGCTCTTTCGCAACGGTTAAAAAGTGGCATAAAAGCAGGCGAATGATTAAATTTACGGCTACTCTAGCAACTCGCCAAATATCTCTTTGCTATATTTCATAAAGCGCTCATTAAGCTTAACGCCCTCGGTATCTACGCAAATAAGACTATCTTGCACCTCAAAAATGATGTTCTTATCAGTGATCTTCACTCGTTTGCAAGCGTTGTAGCAAATGTCGCCATTACACTCTGCATATATGCCGTTTATATCGGCGTTTTCGTCATCGCACTTTTTTAGTTTGATCGGTCTTTGAAAGATTATGTAGTTTTTGTAGTTATATTTGTCGTCTGCAAGACCGATCATATAGTAGTTGTCTTTGCTATTTTTGGTAGCACTTAGGGCTTTTGCTTTAAATTTTAGCTCAAACACGCTCTACGCCATCTCCTCGGCGCGTTTTAGCAGCTCTCTAGCCCCTTTTTCTATAAATTTATGCGCTAGCTCCTTGCCGATGCTTTGAAATTTATCTTTGCTAGTCTTTAAGCTATCTTTTATATACTCGCTTCCATCAGGCAGGCCAACGATCGCATCGATAGAAATTTCATCATTTTTTAGCCTTGCGCTTATGCCTATTGGCACTTGGCAGCCGCCCTCCAAAACGCTTACGAAGTCACGCTCTATGGTCGTTTCGATGACCGCATTTTCGTCATTTAGAAAGTCAATCTGCTCTAAAATTTGCTTCTCGTCCCTAGCCTCGACGCCAAGAGCGCCCTGACCCATCGCAGGTATCATCTCGTCAAAGCCAAATGTGTAGATGTGCGCCACTTCAGCCTTGATATTTAGGCGGTTTATGCCAGCCATCGCCAAAATGATCGCGTCAAATTCGCCCTCTTTTAGCTTGCGTAGGCGTGTTTGCACGTTTCCACGAAGCGAGATGATCTCAAGATCAGGCCTCATGATAAGTAGCTGCATCTTACGGCGTAGGCTCGTTGTGCCAACCTTTGCGCCGTGCGGTAGGTCGCTAAATTTAGCAAATTTCTCACTTATCATCGCATCTCTTGTGTCCTCGCGTGAGCAAATAGCAGCTAGTTTAAGCCCTTCTGGAAAGACTACTGGCACGTCTTTTAGGCTATGCACGGCGATGTCAGTCTCGCCTTTTAGCATGCTATCTTCAAGCTCTTTTGTAAAAAGCCCTTTGCCGCCGATCTTTGCAAGTGGCGTGTCAAGGATCACGTCGCCCTTTGTCTTCATGCCCTCAAGCACGACCTTCATGCCCTTGTGCTGCGCCTCGATCCTAGCCTTGATATGCTCGCTTTGCCAAAGCGCTAAGATACTCTTTCTAGTTGCTATTTTTATCTCTTTCATCATCTCTCCTAATTTACTCTTTTTGGCTCTTCGATGACCTCAACGTCGATGATCTCGCCCTCATTTTCTCTTGGGGCGTGCTGGCTAAAATTTTGAAATTTAAACTCCTGATAGCTCTCATTTTTCGCTGCATTTTTCTTAAACACCAAAGAAAAAAAGACCACGGCGATACCAAAAATGTCTGTCAAAATTCCTGGCAAAAAGAGCAGAGCTCCGCCAAAGCTAAGTCCTAACTGGCTAAATAAATTTCCGCCAAGAAAGCTTTTAAATGCCGCTTGAGGCGAATTTAAGCTAGAAAATCCAGCATTAAAAAGAAGTGCGATGCCCACAAATCCAGAGACCAGCACCTCAAAAAAGTAGTTCAAAAAGCCAAATTTATCCACAAAAAGATAGATAAAGACCGCTTCTATCAAAAAAAACAAAAATGCAAAAAATCTCATAAGCTTTCTTTTATCTTTCTAAAGGCGTCGTTTGCGCCTATGGTCTCTTTGCTTAGCCCATCTCTTGTGATAAACTCGACCTTGCCATTTGCAAATTCTTTACCCACAAGCAGCGCATAAGGAAAGCCGATAAGCTCAAAATCATTCATCTTAACGCCAAATCTCTCGTTTCTATCGTCGATTATGACACTAACGCCAGCTTTTTTAAGGCTCTCATAAAGCTCAAATGCAAATTTCACGCCCGCTTCATCTTTTAAATTTGAGATGATGATCTCCACATCAAACGGCGCGCACTCTTTTTTCCAGATGCAGCCTTTCTCGTCATGGCTAGCCTCTATCATCACAGCGATCAGCCTGCTTATTCCGATGCCGTAGCAGCCCATCAAAAATGGCTTTGCCTTGCCGTTTTCATCAAGATATGTTGCATTCATCGCAGCTGAATATTTATCGCCTAGCTGAAAGATATGACCGACTTCTATGCCTTTGCTAAGTTTTAAATTTCCGCCGCAAACTGGGCATTTATCGCCCTCTTTTACCTTTACAAGGTCTTTAAATCTCTCCTCGTTAAATCCGCTAACACTAACGCCAACAAAGTGATAGTCCTTCTCGTTAGCACCGCATATCATGTTATTTGCGCCCCTTAGCTCGTTATCTATAAAAAATTTAACATCCTTTAGCCCAACTGGCCCGCAAAATCCAGCCACAAGCCCAGCTTTAGCCACGTCAGCCTCGCTAGCATCTACTAGCTCTAGCGCCTTGCAAGCGTTTTGCGCCTTTGTCTCTTGAAGCTCGTCATCGCCCCTTATAAAAAAGACCACGACCTCCTCTTTATCCTCATAGATCGCCTTTTTCATAACAGCTTTTATGCAGTAAAACTCGCTAACTTTGAAAAATTCCGCCACATCTTTTATAGTTTTTGCATTTGGCGTTAGAAATTTAGCTGCGTCCGCCTCTGGTGCCTCAGCCTCACTAACTCTTGGTTTGCGTCTTGCCGCCTCGACGTTTGCAGCGTATTTGCAAGACTCACAGCAAAGTATGTCGTCCTCTCCGTTACTTGCAAGCACCATAAATTCTTTACTGCCACTTCCTCCTATGGCTCCGCTATCAGCCTCTACGGCTCTAAAATTTAGCCCCAAGCGGGTAAAAATCTTACTATAAGTTGCCTCCATAAGGTCAAACTCACGTTTTAGATCCTCTTTGCTAGAGTGAAAGCTATAACCATCTTTCATCGTAAATTCGCGCCCTCTTAGCAAGCCAAAGCGTGGTCTTGCCTCATCACGAAATTTAGTGTTTATCTGGTATAGATTTAGCGGCAGCTGCTTGTAGCTAGTCACCTTGCCACGCACCAAAGCAACGGCTGCCTCTTCGTTTGTAGGGCTTAGCACAAAGTCATTTTCTTTTCTATCTTTAAAGCGCAAAAGTTCCTTGCCAAAGACGTTGTAGCGGCCACTTTGCTTCCAAAGCTCACCTGAAGTGACCACGCTAAAGCTCACCTCCTGCGCGCCAGCCTCGTCCATCTCCTCTTTTACAACGCGTGAAATTTTATCGTGCATGATCTTTCCAAGCGGCAGATAGTTGTAAAGCCCAGAGCCGATCTGCTCGACAAAGCCGCCTCTTATCAAAAACTGATGGCTTGGCAAAGATGCGTCTTTTGGCGCTTCCTTGGTCGTTGGGGCGTAAAATTTACTAAATTTCATCTATATCTCCTGCTTGAAAATTTTGTTCATCTTTTATGTCAAATAAAAATTTAACTCCGTTTGAAAGCTCGCTCGCTCTCTCCTCGTCTGCAAGCCCTTTTAGCTTCATCGTTGGCTGGTGCAAAAAGGCTTTAAAGACTTGATGAATGAGCTTTTGCGCCTCGTCATAATCGCTATGTTTTAAATAGCCCTTTTTCATCGCCTTTTCTAGCTCATTTTTCGCGCAAATTTCAGCCTGCTTGCGGATTGATTTTATAAGAGGCACGCTCATATCTTCTTTTAAAGTCTTTAAAAACTCGCTCGTGTCTTGACCGACGATTGAGTAGGCCTTTTGCGCCTGCTCCTCTCTGAGGGCTAAATTTTTACGCACGATCTCCTCTAAGCTATCGACCGTATAGACGCTGATAAGCTCCGTGTTTAAAAGATCGATGTCCCTTGGCACGGCGATATCAAAAAAGTATCTGTGAAATTCTCTTGGCTCGATGATCTCGCCTGTGATGATGGCGTGTGGGGCTGCAGTACTTGAGAAGATGAGATCGTAGCTATTTACGTATTCTTTTAGTTTTAATATACTATCCCAGCTCGCGCTATCTCCTAAGCTATCAACTAACTGTTCAACGCGCTCGGAGCTTCTGTTTATAATGATCACTTCTGCGCCGCTTGATATGAGGTGCTTTGCTGCTAGCTCGCCCATCTCACCAGCGCCCACGACGATAGCTGTTTTGCCCTCAAGCGTGCCAAAAATTTCTTTTGCTTTTGCTACGGCGACGCTTGAAACTGAGATTGGGTTTTTAGAAATTTGAGTTTCGTTTCTAACCTTGGCAGCGCACTTACATGCGTAGTGAATGATCTTACTGATATCTTCGCCACATGAGTTGTTGTCATAAGCAAATTTAAAGGCATTTTTTAGCTGGCCAACTATCTGCGTTTCGCCAACGACTAGGCTATCAAGAGAGCTTGCCACAGCAAATAGGTGGTGGGCGGCACCGCTGTTCTCGTAGATGTCAGCTCTCTCATAAAGCTCATCTTCAAAAACGCCTGAAAATATCGACATACACCTGATGATATGAGCAGTGGCAGCCTTTACATCCTCTACACTTGCTATGATCTCGACGCGGTTGCAGGTGTTTAGCACCATGCTCTCTTTTATGTTTTTGTTTGAGTTTATCAGCTTTAAAATTTGCTCTTTTTTCTCGTCACTATCAAATGCAAGCTTTTCTCTGACCGAAATATCAGTATTTTTATATGTAAAACTTATGTCTAAATAGTGCATCAAAATTCCCTATCTATCATGCTTTTTATGATCCCTTCAAGCTCAGCGTTTTTATACTCTTTTATCGCTTCTATCGCTTCATTTCCAAGTCTTTTTGCCTCGTTTATGGCTTTATTAACCGAGCTAGTTTTATCAAAATTTTCTTTTAGCCACAAAATTTCGTCCGCATTTAACTTCTTTGCCCAAAGCGATCTAAGCTTTGTTTTGCCAGCCTCATCTAGGCTCTTATAAAGATATATGTAAGGAAGCGTTGTTTTGCCCTCGACAAAGTCGTTAAGCGCTGGTTTGCCAAGCGTTTTTTCATCTTGAGTTATGTCTAATATATCATCAACTATCTGAAATGCAAGACCTAAATTTTTGCCATAAAGTCCAAATCTCTCGCTATCTTTACCAGCTAGCTTTGCCCCGCAAATAGCCGTAGCTTCTATCAAAACAGCTGTTTTATAATAAATCATCTTTAGATATTCTTGCTCGTTTTCGTTAAAATTTTCAGCCATTTTCACATCCATCATCTCGCCGACGCTTAGTTTGCTGACCGAATCTGAAACGACGGCCGCGATGCTTGGATCAAATTTTGTAAGCTCAAAATAAGCCTTTGAGTAGAGGATGTCACCTAGCATGACTGAGTTTTTACTGCCAAAAAGCGCGTTTATACTTGGCTTGCCGCGTCTTATATTTGCCTCGTCTATGACGTCGTCGTGTAGCAAGCTTGCAAGGTGGATAAGCTCGATGATAGCGCAAAGCTTAAGAGAAATTTCACTCTCTCCTGCGATCTTTAAAAGAAGTTTTGAGCGAAGCTTTTTGCCTGAGCTTATCTTTAAAAACATCTCAAACGCCTCTTTATAGCCAAGCTCGTTTAGAAATTTGCTCATTATTTCATCGATTTTATCCATTTTTATCCTTCTATTTATCCTCGTGCGGATCTCTAAAACCCACATCCACACGCTTGCTCTCATCTAGTAGTGCCACCCTAAAATGCGCCTTTTTGTCCCTAAAATCAACAAATGTTATATAAAGGCTCACGCTCTCATTTGGTGGCATCATAAAATCAGGCAAAACTCGCTGCATATAGGTATCTTGCCCATGTCTTAGTGAAAAGACCATCTGCCTTGGATAGCGTCTAAAAAAACTTTGCACAGTGATATTTGTGCTATCAAATAGCGTCCAACGAAAGTCAAATGTTTCAACTTTTTGAGTTTTTTTCTCGGTTATAAAAACCCTCGCCCACTCATCTTTTTTAAGCTCAAACGTATGGACCGAATTTGGGTCAAAATTTGGCTCTTTTGCAAAGACAAGAGCGGCCAGCAAGGCTATGAGCGCAAAAATTCTACTCATTTTGGCTTAAAATTTCTCCGCTAATCTCGATATATAGGTCATTTACTCCGTTATAAATTTTGTCTTGCTCTGAAACAATAAAATTTCTGATCTCATCTTCACTAACGCCATGCTTCTCGCAAAGCTCGCTCATAGCCACAAATTTCTCAAAAATTTTATCTATCTCGTTTTTAACCAAAACGGCATTTGCGTTAAACAAAATGTCATAAAATTTATCCCTCGCACTGCCCTCAAATATATCTATCATCGCTGTTTCTTTGAAAATTTCTTAAGATTATAGCCAATTAAAACTAAGTTAAAAATTTAATATTATCTCCCAAGCCTCGCTGACATTTTTAGCATTATAAGTCGCTGTTTTACTCTCCTCGCCAAATCCCCAGCAAACTTGCACATAAGGCATATTTGCATTTTTAGTCGCCAGCTCGTCTTTTAGGCTATCTCCTACAAAGATCGCCTTGCTAGCTTTAGTTCTACTAACAGCTAGGTGAAGCATCGCAGGATCAGGCTTTTGCGGTATCTCCTTGCTAGCGCCGATGACCTCGTCAAATAGCTCATAAATTTCATTTTTCTTTAAAATTTTCTCTAGCGTATCATGCGGTGCATTGCTTGCCAAAACGACCTTAAATTTAGCCTCTTTGCACTTTTGCAAAAGCTCTTTTACGCCATCATAGGTAGTCGCGCACTCATCATAAAATTTCTTAAATTTCTCTTCAAAGCCCTCTTTTAAGCTCTTGCTTGGCGTGTCGATGCCGTAAAACTCAAGGGCCAAATTTCTACCTGGCTCGTTGATCGCTTTTATGATAAATTCTTTTTCAAGTGGCGGCAAATTTAGCTCATCTCTCACTTCATTTACCGTTTTATATATCGCCTCGCCGCTATCGATCACTGTGCCATCCATATCAAAAATAACTACTTTCAATCCTCATCCTTAAATTTATTTTTATGCTTTTCTTTTTTATATGTCTTTTGATTTTTGAGCTTATCAAGGAGGTTTGCCGCCTTTAAAAGCTCATCTTTTGGGGCATTTTTGATAAGCAAATTTATAAAATTTTCTAGCGCCTTTGAGTATGGTTGATCAAGATAAACAGCCTCTATTTTTTCGATGACTTTCGCGTTTTTCTCAACTCTTTGGCGAAATTCAGTCTCGTCAAAGTCATCTCTTTTTAGCCCATTTATCGCTGATTTTGCAAATTTTTCTAGCGCGCGAAGATATTTTACACGTTTAAATTTGTCCGTGACTTGGTTCAAATTTTTCCTTTTTTTGGCAAATTATATCAAAATTTGATTTTATCCCCTAAATTTTGGCTTTGCTAATGTATAATTTACGCCAAAATTACTTAAATAAGGAGCAAAAATGAAGCAAGAAACCGCTGCGATCCACGTAGGCTACGACACTCAAGAGGGCTTTGGCACGATGGCTGTGCCTATTTTTCAAAGCACGGCTTACGACTTTGGAAGTGCCGAAACAGCCGCTGCTAGGTTCGATCTAAAAGATGGTGGCCACATCTACACAAGACTTGGCAATCCAACGACAGATATCTTTGAAAAAAGGGTCGCCGCACTTGAGGGCGGAGCCGCTGCGATAGCGACTGCAAGCGGTCAATCAGCTTTGTTTTACAGCATCATAAATTTAGCCCAAGCAGGCGATAATATCATCATCGCTAAGAAAATTTATGGTGGCACGACGGTGCTTTTTACGCACACACTAAAAAGATTTGGCATAGAGGCCAGAGTCTTTGACAGCGACACTGCTAATGATCTGGAGAGTTTGATAGATGATAAAACTAGGGCTATATTTTTTGAAACGCTCTCAAACCCGCAAATTTCTATCCCAAATATCGAGAAAATCGTAGAGATCGCAAATAAATATGGCATCATAAGCATCACCGATAACACCGTGCCAACGCCTATCATCTTTCAGCCACTTCGCCACGGCGTCGATGTTTGTGTGCATAGCGCTAGCAAATATATGAGCGGTCAGGGTCTTAGCCTAGCAGGTGTCGTCGTAAGTGCAAATCACCTAAACGAGAAGCTAAAAGGCAACAAGAGATATGAACACTTTAACGTGCCAGACGCGAGTTATCACGACATCGTATATGCTGATATGACGGATCGTTTTGATATCTACACGCTAAGAATGAGACTTGCTATCGTGCGCGACATCGGCGCTGTGATCTCTCCATTTAACTCTTGGCAGCTCATACAAGGGCTTGAAACGCTTGCTGTTAGAGTTGAGAGACACTCGCAAAACGCCCTAAAAGTGGCAAAATTTCTAAACTCTCACAAACATATAAAAAGTGTGGCTTATCCTGGGCTTGCCGACAACGTAGATCACGCAAAGGCGCAAAAATACTTTAAAGATGGCATGGCAAATGGACTATTTTGCTTTGAAACTGATAGCTTTGATCGCGCAAAAAAGATGCTAGAGCGCGTAAAACTCTTTAAGATCGTGGTAAATATCGGCGATACAAAGTCGCTCATCACACACCCGGCCTCGACAACTCACCAGCAGCTAAGCAGCGAAGAGCTCATCAAAGCTGGCATCACAAAAGAGCTGATAAGAGTTAGCATAGGTCTTGAAAACGCCGAGGATCTGATAGCTGATCTGGCTCAAGCCTTAGAATAAACAAATTTCTAGCTCATTTTGGGCTAGAAATTTAAATTTGACCTTCAAAAGCTTCCATTAAATTTTAAAAATTTATGAGCAAACATATCAAATTTACCAGAGCTTTTAAACGCATGCAGTGCGAAGTACTATTTTGCATACACCTTAAACGTGCGAGGGGTTTAGGGGATTTAAAAGGGGATAAGGGGACGCTTTACTTCACAAGCTCGTAACTGCAAGCAAACCGTAATTCAAGTCCCCTTGTCTCCCTTTTGGATAAATCAAATTTAGATATGTTTTTTTGGCAAATTTTAAAACTTTACTCACTCGCCTTAGCAACTTACCAAATTCAGGCCTCGTTGCCACTTGCCACTGAATTTAGAAGCGTGATATGCTCATTCATAAAATTTTAAAATTTAATAGATAATTCTTGAGTGTCGATCTTAAAATTTGCTTGAAGTTTTTTATGTGTTAAATTTAATCATCTAGTCTAAATTCGCATAGCCCTCTAATGCTTTAGAGAGCTATGCTTTGTATTTAATTGTAATGGTTTGGTTTAGAATTTATTCTTCCTAACATCTTCAACTATAGCTTTAGCCATCTCATCTACTTCTGATGTTACTTCATTTGCTTGGTTTGCAATTACAACATTCTCTTTTGTTAGGTGATCTATTTGAGCAACTGAGG
>NZ_PPAW01000066.1 GCF_002913225.1 Campylobacter concisus
ACTCTCTCCTTTATAGTTTTAACTTCGCGCAAAAGCCTCTATCAAAGCCAGCCAAATCCTTGTAACAGCTATATTCAAAACCATTGGCCTCTAAGAATTTTTGCATACTTGCTTTTTGATCGTACCCCATCTCACAAGCAACGTTTTTGATATTACGATCTTTGGCAATGAGAATAATGTCTTTTAAGATTTCATCTCCTACTTCACCTCCAAAGATCGCACTTTCTGGCTCATTTAGTACAAATTTACTAAGTTTATAGCCTCTTGCAATATATGGCGGATTTGAAACTAAAATATCAATATCTTCTAAAATTTCATCCACATAAGAGCAGTTTAAAAATTTGATCCTCCCACCTACATCAAATTTATCTGCATTTTTTTTAGCAAGCATCAAAGCTTTTTCGTTGATGTCTGTCGCTACGATATTTGCCTTTGTTTTTAGAGCTAGCA
>NZ_PPAW01000067.1 GCF_002913225.1 Campylobacter concisus
TAAGAGCTAGAAGGTTTGTTTGATCTGCTATATCTCTAATGATAGTTATGATGTTTTTAATTTCATCACTTTGTCTTATGACATCAGCTGTCTTTTGAGAGATAGCATTCATTGAGCTAGACATTTGTTCAACTGCAGCTGCACTTTCTTGTAAGCTATTTGCTTGAGTGTTTGCTGAGCTTGTTACTTGAGATACAGAGCTAGCTAGAAGTTTGGCTTTTTCTTCTAGGGTTTTAGCTTTTTCTAGGTTATAGTTTAGCATTCTAGATATTTCTGTGCCAAGAGCATTTGTTACCTTTTCTACTTCACCATTTGCGTTATCTATCCTAGAGGTAAAGTCTGATCTTCTATAGCTATCAAATACCTTTTGAATAACATTTAGATCACTACCCACTTTTGCTTCAAGAACATCAAGCATTTTATTTAGAACATTTTTAAGTTCTACTAGTTTTGGGTTAGCTGGGTTTTCTGTGATCCTAGCTTTTAAATTTCCTTTTTCTATCTCTTTAGCTGTTGATACTGATTGATTAACAGCAGTGGTATCTTGATTAGCAGTGTCTTGTATCTTTTTGATGTTTTCGTTGATGAGCTGTGCCATAACACCGAATTCATCTTTAGTTTTTACTTCTGTGATAACTGGTTCTTTGATCTCATAGTTTAGGAATTTAAAGAATGATGTTAAAGACTCTGATATATTTGAAAGAGGCTTTAAATATCTACCAACAACAAAGATCAAAAGTGCTATAACGACGATTATAAAGATGATAGAAGACACAAACTGCGAAACAAGTGTGCTATTTAGACTATTATCATAATCACTTATTGAGTTTGCAGAGCAAATAAGCCAGTTGGCTTTATCATAAGACTCACAAGCAAGAAGTCTCTCTGTGCCTCTAAGATTGTAAGTAAATGTTTTATCGCCATTTTTCTTATACTCGTTTGAGTAGTCATCAAGGATCTTCATAGCTTCACTAG
>NZ_PPAW01000068.1 GCF_002913225.1 Campylobacter concisus
TTTTAGTGATTAAATTTAGCGTTGAAAGTTCATATTTTATGTCGTTTATGCCAGCAAATATGACAAAGAGTGCAAGAAAGATTAAGGCAAAAAGGAGTAGTGCTATCTTTACATAGCACCTCTTAATAAGCTGCAAAATCGACTTAACACTATTTTTTTGCAGTAAATTTAAGCCTCGCTTTTTAAAACTAGCCATGATTTTAACGCAAATTTACTTTTTTTAGCTTATAAAATGCCTTATTGTTTACATTTATATAGACACAGGGCGTTTTGCACCGTGAGTTTGTAGCTCCAAGTAACTACTTCAGATCTTTGACTGCGGTATTTTTCAGGCTGTGGATTTAGGCGGTAGCCAAATGGCACTACGATAGCCCCCCTTTTCTCGCTCTCATCAAGACCTAAAATTTAATTTAACGCGTGTTAATCAAAGACATCGTTCGGTCAGCTCTCAATCCCAAGGCTTGC
>NZ_PPAW01000069.1 GCF_002913225.1 Campylobacter concisus
CTTCATCCAAAAAGCCAACACCTTTGTAAATGAGATAAAAGATGGCAACTATGAAGCAAGCTTAGAAGCTGATACAAACAACCCAGCTCTAAATCAACTAAAAAGCACATTTAAAGATCTACAACTTGCTCTTAAAAATGCAATCTCAAGTAATGGTAAAGATGTACTTGATCTACTAAACACTTATAAAAACCAAGACTTTACAAAAAGACTTGATGATGATGGTAAGATAGCAAGTGGTATAAACTCTCTTGGCATTGAAATATCTAAAATGCTAAATGACAATCTAAACCAAGCACAGCTACTTGAAGAAAAAGCTAAACTTCTAGCTAGCTCAGTATCTCAAGTAACAAGCTCAGCAAACACTCAAGCAAATAGCTTACAAGAAAGTGCAGCTGCAGTTGAGCAAATGTCAAGCTCAATGAATGCCATCTCTCAAAAGACAGCTGATGTTATAAGACAAAGTGATGAAATTAAAAACATCATAACTATCATTAGAGATATAGCAGATCAAACAAACCTTCTAGC
>NZ_PPAW01000070.1 GCF_002913225.1 Campylobacter concisus
TTTTATATGCTTGCATGAGTATTTTAGTCCAAATTTGCTTAATAGCTGGCTAAATTTGGCAAAAAGAATATCGTTTTAATGATGCTTTTTACAAAATGTTTTGACTACTTTTGGTTTTATGTGATAAGCAAATTTGGTAAGAAACTTGATTATTTGTAGCTTAAATTTATCAAATTTTAATCTTTGCTTAGCAGAATTTTATCATTTTGACATCGTTTGCGTGAGTGCTTTATTGAAATTTGACCAAGCAAACGCAGGCTATTAGAGTAAATTTGAACTTCTTGTTAGTTTGTAGATTTATGGTGCGTGTGCGAGTACCGTGAGCTAAATTTCATCTAATAGGTTTCTGAACTTTACGAGAGAAATATAGCTTTAATAAGTGCCCTTTGCAAATCTTTTGACTGCTTTTATTTTATTTGGAGCTAAATTT
>NZ_PPAW01000071.1 GCF_002913225.1 Campylobacter concisus
ACTACTTCGTTATTAATTCTTGTAAATGGGCACTCTTGCTGATTTAGCGCACCAGCGTCCAGATCGCCCTCAAAAATGCTAAATTTGAACTCGCCCAATTCGTTATATCCTAGCGTCTTGCCAGGCTTTTTCTCGCGTGAAAGCGTGCAAATTTTAGCCACACCAGGCGAGTTTGTGCGAGGCAGTATCAGCATCACAGCAAAAGGCGTAGCTCGTGCGATCACTCCAACAAGCGCAGCTAGTAAATTTGCATTTTCATGAGTGTAAAAGTCACTACCCAAAATGAGCGTAAATTTAGCCTTGCCCTCGGTAAGAGCGGCTGCCTCCACGCCAAAGTGTTCATCAAATTTTTCAAGTCTAGCCTGAAGTGCTGCTGGTAAATGTTCGCCACAGTTTTTAAGCACAAAGAGTAAAATTTGCTCCAATTTGCCAGCCTCATAGCTCACACAGGCGAAATTCTTTGAAAATTTCTTCACGACCTCATC
>NZ_PPAW01000072.1 GCF_002913225.1 Campylobacter concisus
AAGATTGACTAATAGTTTAACAATTGTAAGTTAAAAGAACAACGATAAGAAAAAGGCTTTATTAACGTTGAAGTTAAAGGTGGTTTCTCATTTCGTGAGCTGGAATTATATATGAGGGATGCTTAAATGCAGATTAAAAAATGGCAACTTTTTTAAAAAATAAAAACTATAAGATTTTAATTAAATTTAACTATTTTCTTTTATAGATGCAAAGCCACTTTCTTTTTCTATAATAATAGTTGTTTGATTACCGCGTTTATCTGTTATTGTTATACTGCAATCTTTTTTAACAAGTCTATCGTATGGTCGCTTTATACCACCACCAACAGTGCTTATTGTCCACATCGGTCGTCCCATCTCATCAAAGGCTACTTTTTTATTTGCCTTACCTTTTACACATCCACCAGATAGAGTTACATCTATTATGCCAAATCTTTTTTCTATATTTAGCTCTTTGTTTATCTTTTTGCAGTCACCACCTGGCATACCACTCCAGCCAGCTGTTAATAACTTTCCAGTCTTATAAATATCACTTGCAAACTCATCTTGTGAATTCGGGTTTCCAGTCATACTTTTATCATAATAAATACTATATTTCCAAGTTAGCTCATTATTTTTATCAACCGAACAGCCATCTACTTTATCTTTCGCAAAAGCTATCGTCCAGCGCTGTTTTGCCCATCCTTTTTCGGTGATAGAATACTTATCATCCTGCATGGCGAGGTGTTGAGTGTATCTTATATGAGTTAGGATCTGATTTGCGGCTTCTCTTGAGGCATTTCTATTTAGTTTTGGGATCATAATGGCAGCTAAAATTCCAACAACAACAATAACAAAAACAAGCTCTATCATCGTAAAAGCTCTTTTTTTCATATTTTATCGTTCCTTGATATTGAAATTTGCAACTACTTTTCCCATTTTTTCTATACTAAATTTTGACTTCTCATCTAAATCGGCACTTGCTAATAAATTTTTAGAGTAGCTTTTTGTTTTTATGCCATAAAATTTAAGCCTTAGTGCAAGCCTTGTATCTTCGGTCACTATATCTTGCACTCCAGCCTCTTTTAGCTTATCTGCCAGCTCTTTTGCTACATCAAATTTATAAGTGAGATGTTTTGTAGGATCGTTTAAAAAGAGGTAAAAAATTTGATTAAAGATGATCGCTGACCAGTTAAATACCAAAAAAAGCATCACTAAGCCAGTGCAAATTTTGTGTCCTTTTCTAAATTTTGGCAGTCTCACGCGATATGAATTGAAAAAAACTCTTACCATAAGTGGCGTTGCGATCACGCAAAATGGCAAGAACTGCTCAAGCTCTAGCCTTTGGCGCACAGAGACTATCATACAAAAGCAAAATGAGCAAATGGCGATAAACCACAAAAGATCCTTCTTCTCCTTAACCCAAATTCTATAAATCGTATATACAAAAAAAATAAAGACAAATGGCGAAAAGACGGCGGCAAATATGCCAAAAGTATCGATAAAGTGCCCACTTGGTCTGCCATTTGTTTCAAAGCCAAAAAAGTAAAGTGTCAGCAAAAATAAAATGGCACTGAGCCAAGCAAGTGGCGGCTTTCGTTTATAAAGTGCAAATATAAAAAATCCTGCATAAAATATCAAAAAATCGCCATCTATGAAAAAGGCTAGGCAGAAAAAGAGACTAAATAAAATTTTCTTTTTAATATGAAAAAGATATATGCACAAAAGCGCTAAAGTGATGCAAATTCCAGCATTGTTTATAATAAGGGCTGAAGCTAGCGTGCCAGGAAGTAGCACAAAAAGTAGGACCGCTACGATCCTGTCAAACTCAAGCTTGATGTAAAATTTACTCACCTTATACATCAAAACTACGCTTGCGATGTGAAAAAAGATCATCACGCCTCGCACAGCAAGGTCATTTTGACCAAAAAAATGGGCGCTTAGTTTTAAGATATAGCCAAGAAGGCTGTGCTTTTGAAAGAAAATTTCAGCCTCGTTGTAGCTTATGCTAAGAGAATTTGTCGCATAAAGTAGAAATACAAAATCAATCAAACATATCAAAAATACGCTAAAAGCAATGTGCCTGCTAGCAAATTCTCTAACTCTTTCTAACAAATTTTGCCCTTAAATATGTATATCCCAGAAAAACTCAACCCAGTCATGAGCCTCTTTTACCTTAAATTCAGGCAAAAGCAGAGCCTTCTCTTTATAAAATACAGTAGCTATCTTTATATCTAAATTTGGATAGCGTTTAAGCAGCTCCCTTTTTATCTCAACCATGCTCTCGCCGCTATCGATGATATCATCAACAAGCAAAATTTTAATGTATCTGCTAAGATCTGGCACATTAAAAATTTGTATCGTATCAAGCTTGTTTGTATCTTCGTAGTGGATAGAATTTAATGTAAATAAATTTCTATTTTCAAGCGCAACAGCTAGTGAGTGGCCAAGCGTTAGACCGCCTCTTGCCACAGCTAGTATCACCTCTGGATCAAACTCATCTTTTATCTGTTTTGCCATCTTTTTGGCATCAACGGCAAATTCATCGTAACTATAAAATATCATCTTTAATCCTTATCAATGCACTAAAAATACGATAAAACTAATGAGCGCCAGCACAACTACACCTAAATTTATATCGCTAAATTCTCTCTTTATGAGCTTAACTATGACGTATGACATAAAGCCAAATGCAAGACCGTTTGTGATCGAGTAAGTAAGCGGGATGAGCACAACTATGAAAAATGTCGCAACGGCGATGGCTGGATCTTTGAAATTGATGCTAGCAAGCTCAGCAAACATAAGCACGCCAACCATTACAAGGATCGGATAGATGGCGTTACCAGGGATCGCTTTAAAAAGTGGCAACATAAATAATGTAAGTATAAATAAAAGTCCGCAAAATACAGCCGTTAGACCAGTCCTACCGCCCTCTTCTACGCCGCTAGCGCTTTCTACAAACGATGTGGTCGTACTTACACCTACAAGTGAGCCAGCTGCAGTAGCAACAGCGTCAGCTTCAAGAGTTTTTTCAAGTTTTACGACGCCATCTTTTTTGTTTTCGTCAAATATCCCAGCCCTCGTGCCAACGCCAGCTAGCGTGCCTATCGAGTCAAAAAGATCAGTCACAAAAAATGTAATAACAACTGGTAGTAAGGCTAGGCTAAACGCACCTTTTATATCAAGCTCTAAAAATATCGGTGAGATAGAGGCTGGAGTTGAGAAAATTTCTGTTGGATGAGGAGCGATGCCAAGCACCCAAGCTATCACAGAAGTAGCAAGCACAGCTAGAATAAATGCGCCCTTTATCTTCCATGCCCAAAAGCAGATAACCAAAAATAGCCCCAAAACGCCAAGAAGCACGTTTGGATCTTTGAAATTTCCTATGCCAACTAAAACCGCATCGTTATTTACGATAAAGCCCATTTGCTGAAATGCAACAAAGCTGATAAATGTGCCTATGCCAGCGCTTATCGCTCTTCTTAGATCAAGTGGGATGGATCTTATTATCCACATTCTAAAATTTGTAAAAGATAAGACGACAAATATCACGCCACTCAAGAAAACAACGCCAAGAGCCGTTTGCCAAGGCACTTTCATACCGATGCAAAGACCAAATGTAAAGTAGGCGTTAAGCCCCATGCCAACGCTCATCGCAACTGGCGTGTTCGCCCAAAGACCATTTAATATCGTAGAAAATATGGTAATTAGCGCTGTTGCAGTGATTAGTGCCTCATAAGGCATGCCAGTTTTGCTCATAATGATCGCATTTACCGGCACTATATACATCATCGCTAAAAATGTCGTAAGTCCCGCTCCAAATTCCTGCTTTACACTCGTTTTGTTTTGTGCTAAGTCAAAAAATTTCACCCCAAGCTCCTTTAGTAAATTTTAAGTTCGTTATATAAGCTATCACGCTCAACCGGCGTAAAACCAGATGTTTTAATAAGATCGCAAAATGTCTTTAGTGTGACGCCATTTGCGCTATTTGCACCAGCTGCACTTTGTATGCTCTCTTTTTCTATCGTGCCATCAAGATCATCAGCGCCAAATTCCTGAGCGATCATCGCTAAATTTAGCGTCGATGTAGCCCAGTATGCCTTTATATGTGGGACGTTATCAAGCACCAAGCGAGATATCGCCATAGTCTTTAAAATTTCAGCCGATCCTAGAAATTTCACATCTTTTAAGTAGTTATTTTCTCTTTGATAAACTAGCGGGATAAATGCGTTAAATCCGCCAGTTTCGTCCTGCAAGTCTCTGATTCTTAGCATGTGATCGACCCTATTTTCGCGGCTTTCTATGTGACCAAAAAGCATTGTTGCGTTGCTTTGTTTGCCTTTATCATGCCACATTTTGTGGATCTTCAGCCAGTTCTCGCTACTTACTTTGCCTTTACAAATTTTAGCCCTGACCTCTTCGTCAAAAATTTCAGCCCCACCGCCTGGCATGCTATCGACGCCATATTCGAGCATCTTTTCTATCACCTCATCGTAGCTTAAGCCGTAATGCCTTGACAAAAAGTCGATCTCAGCCGCCGTCATCGCCTTTACATGAAGCTCTGGATGAGCTGCCTTTATCTTTTTAAAAATTTCTAAGTACCACTGCCAGCCGCTAGTTGCGTTGTGGGCGGAGACGATGTGTATCTCTTTTGCGCCGTGACGCACGCTCTCATCAACGATCTTTAAAATTTCTTCGTGGCTCATTAAGTATGGATTTGGATTTTTTCTGTGGGCTGAAAATGCGCAAAATTTACAGATATCAGCACAGATATTTGTTGGATTGATATGGCGATTTACATTAAAAAAGACCTTGTTGCCGTGCAGTTTTCTGCGCTTTTTATCGGCAAATTTAGCTAAGGTAAAAAGATCAAGCTCATAAAGCGAAAAAGCCTCTTGCTTGCTTAATCTCTCGCCACTTTCTAGTTTTTGTAATAGATTCATTATTTATATCGTCCTAAAGCTGAACTTAAGGCTTCATTATAAGCAAATAAAGCTTTGTTTTTGCAAAAATTATGTAACATTTGCCAAGATATTTTTAACAATGGAAACACTAAATGCTAGCTGATAAAAGTGCCAAAAATAGTGATAATTATTCAAAGATCAAAGAGAAATTTCTTGATTTTAAGGCAAATTTGCCAAAACATTTTCAAAAAAATCAAGGTAGAAATTTCACAAATTCCTTAGCCAAAGAGTATGATGATTTTATAAAATCTTATTTAAATGAAACTATGCGAGATTTTTTTGATGAGTTTGTGCCACAAAACGACAGCTTTGCTTTTAGCGTTCTAGCCACTGGCAAATACGCCCAAACGCTACTTAGTGCAAATAGTGAGCTTGAAATTTTACTAGTTTATAAAAATTTAAAGGGCTATAATATAAAGAATTTCTTAAAAGAATTTTCTGAAATTTTAGATAGCTCTGGCATGAAATTTGTGATAAAAAGCGCCGAAGTGGATGAAATTTTTATAAATTTCAAAGATGACCTTAAATTTAAAAGTGAAACCTCGCAACTTCGCTATATCTGCGGCTCAAAAAGCTTATATCGCTTAGTAAAAAGCGAGATCATAAAGATAAAAGAATTTGATAAAAAAGCCTTTTTAAACTACCATTTAAAGGCATTTTTACCATTTTCTAGCATAAGCTACTTGACACAAGAGCCAAATTTAAAAAGTGGCTTTGGCGGGATCGATGAAATTTACCACTTAAACTGCATACTAAACTGCCTTGATAGCGACGTTTCGGTTAGATCGCAAGCGCTTAAAGTGATGAATGAAAAAGAGATCGCTAGCTTTAACCTAAATGTGGATTTTTTACTAAGCTTGCTAAGCGCTTTAAATTTAACCCAAAACACCGATACTTTCAGCGCCTCAAGTGTTGAGATCACGACAAATTTCATGCAGACAAAGTCCAAAAAGCTGCAAGACAACGAGAGCGTCATCAGCCAAAAGATGCTAAGCTCGATGAATAACGTAGCCATTTATTCAAGATTTATCGCGGCTTCGCTTTGTAGGCCATTTTTCAAAAGCGAGCTAAGCTTCGAGCAGAGAAAATTTGCTAGGCTAAAAAATGGCTTTTACGAGATAAATGGCGTCATCTACGTGCCACTTCACAAAAAGCCAGCCCTTATCGAGGATCTCATAAATGAGCTTTTGGAGCTAAAAGATGTGGATTATAAATTTGATATAAGCGCGATCTTTTATATCAAGCGAGCCATCATCACAAAAGATGGCTTAGAGCGCGCTATCAGCGAGTTTAAGAAGATATTTTTAAGAGAAAATTCCTACGCTATTTTAAAATCCTTGCTCGATGCGCAGATGATACAAATTTTGATAAAACCAATGGAGCATATCTCCCAGCTAGCAGAATATGACGGCTATCACGAATTTACGGTTGATGAGCATAGCGTTTTAAGTGTCAAATTTCTTGAAAATATAAAAGATAAATTTATAAAAGATCTCTACTCCGAGCTTTGCTTGGAGGGCAAAACGATGCTAAAGATCGTGACGCTTATGCATGATGTTGGCAAAGGTCTTGGCGGAAAAGATCACGCAAACATCGGCGCAAACATCTTTAGAGCCTACGCGAACAAGCTAAATTTAAGTCAAAAAGCTATCAACATCGGCGTTATATTGATAAAATACCACACCCTAATGAGCAACGTCTCAAACAGAGAGGACATCTACTCGCAGCGCGTCATCTTTGCCTTCATATCAAAGCTAGGCGACAAGCAGGTTTTAAAACTACTTTACATCCTTAGCTACTGCGTGATAAACGCCACAAATGAGAGGCTTTACAACGCCTACACAGCAAAGCTTTTAAGGGAGCTTTATGAAATTTCTCTTAGCGCATTTAGCGATGAAAATTTACTTGATGAAGCGACAAGGCGAGTAAAAAAAGAGCAATCTATAAAACGAAATAGCGAGTTTTTGGCGCTTGAGCCAAAACTGCAAGAGAAAATTTTCAAGATCACATCAAATTTGGTCTTTACAAAATATAGCGCGAGCGAGATCATAAATTTAAGCAAAGTGGCTGATAGCTTAAACGAAACAGAAATTTTCATAAACAATAGTAAAAATTTAAGCATTCAAATTTATACAAACAAGAGCCTAAATTTAAGTGCCCTGCTCTATGAATTTGCCAAATTTGACCTTGCGTATATGGAGATATTTGAGCTATTTGAGAAGAAATTTTATATCAGGCTTGACTTTAACCAAAATGTAAAAAATCATGAGCTTGAAAATACTAAAATTTTAGCCCTAAAATCCCTAAATAGCGAGGTTTTAAGAGAGCCTTTGAAACCAAATATTAACAAAGATGAGATAAACTTCGAGCTAAAACACTCAAAAGATTACGCCAAACTTAGCATCAACGCAAAAGATCAGCGCGGGCTAATGGCTTATGTGATGAGTGTTTTTGACAGACTTCATTTTCAAGTCACGAGTGCGAGAATTCAGACGGTTAAAAATAGAACGAGAAATCTCTTTTTGATCGAGAAAAACGAGCGACTTGAGAGTAAAGGCGATGAGATATTAAATTTATTAATAAGCGAGTAAAACATGTGTGGAATCGTAGGATACATCGGAGATAAAGAGAAAAAAGAGGTCATTTTAAGCGGACTAAAAGAGCTTGAGTATCGCGGATACGACAGCGCTGGCATGGCTGTGATGAGTGATGGCAAGATCGACTTTTTCAAAGCGGTCGGCAAGCTTGAAAATTTAGTCCTAAAGACAAAGGATTTTACATCTGAGGGCTTTGGTGTGGCGATAGGCCATACACGCTGGGCGACTCATGGTAAGCCAACTGAGATAAATGCTCACCCGCACCTTGGCGAGCACTCATTTGTCGTTCATAACGGCATCATCGAAAACTACAAAGAGCTTAAAGATGAGCTTGAGGCAAAGGGCGTTAAATTTGTCAGCCAAACCGACACCGAAGTGATCGTGCACCTTTTTGAGGAAATTTTAAAAGAGAAAAAAGACCCATTTAAGGCTTATGAGGCGACTATCGCGAAGCTAAGAGGCGCTTATGCGACGCTACTTATCACTAAAACTGCACCTGATAAGATATTTTTTGCAAAAGATGCCGCTCCTATGGCGATAGGCAAAAGCGACAAAAAAGAGCTATATTTTGCCTCATCAGATGCGCCGTTAATCGGCAACGCAACAGAAGTGGCATATCTTGATGATAACAACTACGGCTATGTGAGCTTAGATGAGATAGCTGTTTTTAAACACAGCAAAAAAGCTAGCATAACATTTAACGCACTGCCAAAAGATAAGAGCTATGCCCAAAAAGAGGGTTATACATTTTTCATGGAGAAAGAAATTTACGAGCAAGGCGCAGTCGTGTCTGAAACCATCATGGGCAGAGTTAAAAACCACAAAGTCACCCTTGAAAATTTAGACGATGAATACCTAAAAGGCATCGATGATGTCGTGCTTTGTGCGTGCGGTACGAGCTACCATGCAGCGCTTGTTGCAAGCTATCTTTTTGAGAGGCTTGCCAAAGTTAGAACAAAGGTCGAAGTGGCAAGCGAATTTAGATACAGAAAGCCTTATCTAAACAAAAACTCGCTCTTCATCGTCATCTCGCAAAGTGGCGAGACAGCTGACACTCTTGAGGCACTTAGGATAGCAAAAGAGGCTGGGCTAAAGACACTTGCAATTTGCAATGTCGATAACTCATCTATCGTTAGACTAGCTGATAATACGCTTCTAACTCGCGCCGGCATCGAAAAAGGTGTGGCAAGTACAAAGGCCTTTGCTACGCAAATCATCGTGCTTTGGATGCTTGTGCTTCAAATGGCATCAGCAAATGGATCTATCAGCAAAAAAGAGCTTGATCACGAGATTAAAACGCTTCTTCACATACCACAAATTTTAAATATAGATAACTCTTTGCAAGAGAAGCTTCACCGCCTAAGCAAGCACTATCTGCACGGTCATGGCTTCTTCTTTATCGGTAGAGACATCTTCTATCCGCTAGCACTTGAAGGTGCGTTAAAACTTAAAGAAATTTCATATCTTCACGCCGAGGGCTATCCATCAGGCGAAATGAAGCACGGACCTATCGCGCTTGCAGATGAGAAGCTATTTACGATCGCTTTAATGCCTCAAAATTTGTTATATGAAAAGACAAAGAGCAACGTCGAAGAGCTTGCTGCAAGAGATGCATATATCCTAGCGATCAGCCCACTTGAGTTTGAGCTAAGCGATGACTACGTAAAAACAAGCGTTCAAGATCACTATATGAGCGAATTTTTCGAGATGATGCTAGTGCTTCAGCTACTTGCACTTGAAATTTCCGTTAGACTTGGCAACAATGTCGATATGCCAAGAAACCTCGCAAAAAGCGTAACTGTCGAATAATTTATGTGGCTGGTATCTTGCTGGCCGCTTAAATTTTTGTAAAAATAATTTTGCATTATGTTATTAAATATAAATTTTATATTAATATTTTTATAATATTTACTCATATATAATTCTAAAACTAACTTAAACATTAAGGATAAAAATGAAGTTAAGTTCATCTTTACTAAGCGTAGGTCTTGGAGTTTTGCTTCTAAGTGGTTGCGCAACTGGTAACAACAATAGCGTAACTGGCAGTGCTGCTGGCAGCAACAACAAAAATGCTAACACAAAAATAGAAAAGTGTAGTAGCACTATTGGAACACTTGCGTTTTATGAAGACCAAAATTCAGACTGGTATTCATATTTAACACGCAACTACAAGCTAACATCAACTATTCCTGTTCTGCGCCTTCTTGCACAACAAACTGGTTGCTTTGTTATAGTTGAGCGTGGTGCTATGATGGATAATATGATGCAAGAGCGTGCGCTTGATAGATCAGGCGAACTACGTAGCGGTTCTGGCTTTGGCAAAGGCAAAATGGTGGCAGCTGATTATACTATTCGCCCTGAAATATTCTTTAGTAATGAAGATACAGGTGGTGCAGGTGGTCTTGTTGGAGCACTTTTTGGTAGTGTAGCGGGTGCTATAGCTGGTGGTTTTTCAACAAAAGAGACACAGACTACATTGGTTCTTATAGAAAATCGTTCAGGTGTTCAATTAGCAGCGGCCATTGGCTCAGCTTCTAGCACTGACTTCTTTGGCATGGGTGGCGGCGCTGGCGCTTCTCTTGGTGCTGGACTTGGCGCATATTCAAGAACACCTGAGGGAAAAACACTTGTAAATGCTTTCCTTGATTCAATGAATCAATTAGTTATCGCTCTAAAAGACTACAAAGCGCAAACAGTAAAAGGTGGTCTTGGCAAAGGTGGAAGCCTAAAAGTAGGAGATTAATATGAAATTTATAGCCATTTTATTTTGTTCATTAACTTTTTTGTTTTCTATGAGTTACGAAAAAAAAGTTGAAGCTAGGCTTTGTGGTCTTATAAATCAAAGAGAAATGGCTAAAATTTATGGCGACATAAGAAGTATTGATAGCTTTGATAAAAAAATAGAAAGCTATAAATTTCGCAACGGAATAGAAAAATTTGACGAGGATAGTTGTCGTGCAAATGGCTACTATCCTGTTGATCCAAACTATGCGCCATATTCGCCTAACTACCGCCCATACTATCAAAATGAGTACGAAAGATTTGATAGATTCCAGCGTGATTACCGCGGAGGCTACTATAATGATGACGACTATGATGATGGTTTTGATCGTGGTTATAGACGTGGTTATAAGGATGCCAGAAGAGATTATAGGCTAGGTAGATAATCTTATCTAGCCTTAACTTTCCTTAGCTCTATTTTCTAACAAAAAATTATTTTTACAAAATAACAAATCAAAAGCAATGCATATATCAAATTTTACTGCTATAAATAAGTTCAATACATTAAGTAAAAATTACAAAACCTTTGGATATGGCAACATCCTAACTACCCAAATTTCTCTTTCGATAAAAGAGAGATAGATATCATCATAAAAAAGCTAGAGCAAAATAACGAAATTTTAAAAGAGATAACAAGCAAGATCAGTAGAAACGATCTTTTAAAGGCGCAAATTAGCGCACTTGAAGATGAAATAATAAGCTCATCTCTCATAGAGGGCGAGAGACTTAATAGATCAAGCATTCGCTCATCGGAAAAAAGAGACTAGATGAAAAATTTGACTGGTTAGCTGACACTTATGCGACTAGACATAGCAATAATCTAGTCTCGCTAATGTTTGATGCAAATTTAAACAAAGCTCCTATGAACTTCGAGCAGCTACATGGCTGGCACAATGCCTTGTTTGAATATAGCCAAAGCAAAGCTTACAAGATAAAAAGAGCTAAATTTAGAGATGATGAGATGAGCGTCGTCTCAACTCCTTCAAAAAATGTGCAAATCCACTATGAAGCCTTGCTAGCAGAGCGTGTAGAGGATGAAATTTTTAAAATTTTATCAATAAAAGCTCCGAAAACGCCTATGTAAAAAGTGCCTTAGCACACCTTTGGTTTGTGATCATCCATCCTTATGATTGACGGCAACGGACGCATGGCAAGGGCTTTGGCACACTACTGCTTGGCTAGTGAAAGCATTGAGCCGTTTTCTATCTCGAGCATTATTTACGCAAATAAAAAAGGTTATTATGAAATTTTAGAGCAGATAACAAAGCTTAACAATAACCAAAATTTTGATTTTACGACGTGGATAGTGTGGTATTTAGAAACAGCAAATAGCTCCATAAAAGAGGCTATAAATTTAGTAAATGAGTAAAATTATCCAAAAACAAATTTAAGAGCCAAAAAGCCCTTAAATTTCGTTTTTGTTTAGTATCTTTACGAGCTGTTCTTTGATCTCATCATCAAATTCGCTAACACTTATCACGCCCCTGCTCTCGCACATCTTAGCGTCATTTACCTCGCAGTAGCCGCTTAGCGCATTTTTATATCCGCCCCTTATGCAGGCCTCTCTGTCCTCTAAAAACCCAGCCCCACCAAGGATGAGCACGCCAAGGTCAAAGCCGATCTTAAATTTCGCGCTCGCCGAGCTTTTTATCCAGCTTAAAAATATCTCATCATATCTTAGCCCAAGCGCCCCAATGCCATCTGGCACGACCAAGATATCCACGCCATAAAGGCTTTCAGCGTAAATTTCAGGATGAAGTCTAATGCCAAATTCATCGACTATCTCAGGCTTTAGGGCGTAGGTTTTGATGTTAAAACCTTCAAATTTATGCAAAAAATCATAAATTTTGGCAAAGCTTAACAAATTTATCTTGTCAAACATCAAAATGCCAACTTTCATGTTAGCTCCTTTTAATGAAGTGCCTCATTTAGCTTGATCGCCCTTTTGATCGCACTCGCGGTGATCTGCCCTGTTTGGCTATTTTGCCTAAAATGAAGTCCTTTTAGTCCGCCAAGCTCAAGCGCTTTGTAAATTTCAGCCTCAAATTTAAACTCTGGATTTAGCTTAACTAGCTTTTCGCGCTCGCTTGCCGAGATATAGACCTTTGTGCCCTCAAGCACCGCTATGCCAGCATCCACGATGCAGTTATCACCAAGAGGCACGCCAGTGACTGAGTTTGCGCCGAGCAAGCAGTGTTTGCCGATGCTTACAGGGTTGCCGTTTGTGCCGCTTAGCACGCCAAGTATGCTAGCTCCGCCACCAACGTCACTGCCCTCGCCCACTACGACAGAGCTGCTGACCCTGCCCTCGACCATGACGCCACCAGTCGTACCTGCGTTAAAGTTGATGTAAGCAGCCCCTGGCATGACGACTGTGCCAGGATGCACAGCAGCACCCATGCGGACTTTGGCAGCGTCTAAAATTCTCGTGTTATCAGCTGGGATGATGTGACTTAAAAATCTTGGGAATTTATCCACGCTCACGATCGCTGGATACTCGCCAAACATTTTTAGAGAAATTTCATTTTCTCTTAGCCACTCAAGCTCGATCGGGATGTTTTGGCTAGTCCATGCGACATTTGGTAACACCCCAAAGGCTCCATCAAGCACGATCGTCCTAGGTGCGACCTTGCCAAGTGATATCAAGTAGAGCTTGAGATAGACAGCCTCCACGCTAAGTGGCTTTGCGTCGTCGAACAAAAATACAAGCTTAAATTTATTCTCATTTAGCTCAAGATCGTCATCAAACGCCATCTTTACAGCGTGCAAATTCTCCACGTTTTTGTGTGATTTTATATCTTTTTCAAAGACGCTAAAGAGCTTACTGGCCTTTTTTGCTACCTTTGGCGTAAGCTCAGCCACGAACTCATGAGCGCTAAAATCAACCTCAACATCGCACTTTTGCAAGGCATAGATAAAGGCAGCTGCGCTTAAAAAGCTCTCTTTATAATTTACAACGGCATAACTTGCTTGCAAAATTTTATCTGCATTTTTTTGTCCGCGATCGACTCTTGCGATGCCAAAAGCAACTGGATCTTTGTAACCATCTTTTTTTCTAAATTCTTCAAAAAATTCTTTAAATTCGTTTGCGTCTTTGAACTCTTTAGACATCTATTCTCCTTTAAATTTTTTCTTAGTCTAGCCAAAAATGGCTAAAAATTTTATGATTTTAAAGCATTTGAGCTTTGATAAATTTATAAATTATAATAATGATTAATATTATCATAAAGAAAATAGAAACAAAATGGCACAAATTTTACAAGGAGAGAAAATGTCAAATTTAGCTACCAAACCAAAATTTGCTTTAGCTGCGCTGATCGGTTTAATCGCTGGCGTAGTTTCAGCTTTTGTTAAATGGGGCGCAGAAGTGCCACTTCCACCAAGAAGCCCCATGGATATGTTTAACGCTGCTTGCAGACCAGAAAGTGCCATCAGAGCGGCTGATGCGATCGACTGCTCGAGAAATTTTCTAAATCCCCCTTATGTGTTTTTGAGAGATTATGTCGGTATCGCTGATCCAAATGCTGCTATCTACGAGTTTTCAGGGCATGCCTTTAACTATGTGATGCTAACGCATATCATATTTTCAGTCGTTTTTGCTGTTGGCTACTGCCTCGTGGCTGAGAAATTTCCAAAGATCACGATGTGGCAAGGCGTGATGGCTGGTATCTTAGCAACTATCGCAGTTCATGGCATCTCACTGCCGCTTCTTGGCCTCACTCCGCCACTTTGGACGCTTCCTTGGTATGAGTATATCTCTGAGCTTGTAGGTCACATGGTCTGGTTTTGGTCCATAGAGATCATCCGCCACGACCTAAGAGCTAGGATCACAAAAGAAAAAGATCCAAGCGACTGCTGCAATGCATAGCTTGTAAATTTTGCTGTTTTGGGCGCAAAACCTAAGACAGCAAAATTTAATCATTTAAAAACTCTAGCGTCTCTTGATCGCAGCCAATACCTAAAAGCAAAATTTTCATCATTTTTTGCAAGGCTTGAAAATCTTAACTAGCTTTTAATGCATAAATTTAAAAATTTAAACGTTTAGCACTCCTCACTAAGCTCTAAATTTTCTAAACAAAGCGGCTTTTCACCCTCAAAGATCACCCCTATACCATAAGGCTCACAGATATCAAGCGCACCCTCGGCAAAGCTCATTAACCACTGCTTATCACGCGCATAAAAAGTACATTGCGGCGAGCCAAAGGGCAGGTCACAAACTGGCACGTCAAGCAAGCTAAGCTCATCATCACTCAAACAATGCTCTCGCCTAAGCTCATCTTTTAAAAAGACAAGCGCCTCTTTTATGTGTTGGTCGATATTCTTGGCAATTCGCTCTGCTAGCAAAATAGTCTCATCGTCTGCGCCAGTCTCGTCTTTACAGACAAGGCAAAACGGCACTTCTCCAAAGCTCTCGCTTTTTAGCTTCAGCTGCGCGTACCAAATAAAACCATCATCTACCGCGACTTTTTCAAGCTCGCCAAATTTCAAAGTCATTTTTTATTCTCATTTTGTATTTTGTGATCTTGCTAGCCTCTTATTGCAAAAGGCTAAATTTTAAGTATGTTTGTCGTAGGCAAAAGGGCTCAAGCGCCCAACACTTGCGAGTTAGAGCTAAATACTACCTTTCAATTTGCTGTCTTAGGCGCAAAACCTAAAACAGCAACTAAATTTAGCTCGCCGCTTAAAAGCAAAATTTCTCATCAGTGCCATTTTGCTTGCGCATAGCTTTAAAGTTAGCAAGATTGTCTTTGTCTAAAAAGTAATCTTTCTCTTTTTTATTGCTGGCTTCAAGCTTTTCTATGCCTTTTGCAAGGGCTGCTTTTCTATCTTCGTGAGGCGAGCTAAATTCTGGCGAAAACATCGCTTCATAGGCGTTTTTCTTAGTCCATTCAAGTGCTTTATCAGCGATCTCTTGTTGCTTTTTGATATCGCAAAATGCATAAGGATTAACCACGTCGCCAACAAGCTTCATAAACGCCCCTATCGCAGCCACCACGTCAGCAAATTTCTCGCCCTCCATATCTATAACACCTCTTAGCAAGATCGCGCGATTTTTTGCCACGTAAAACCAAAATACCGCATCATCGCGAAGTCCAAGATCATAAGCGCGAGCTGAGAGAACAAAAAGAGTTATCGGACTAACTAACTGTGGAGCGTCCTGCACAATCTTTTCTGCCTTTTTAAACTCCTCTACTTTGCCACTTTTTAAAAGCTCATCTATCTTGTCATAGACCTTGACATATTCCACCTTGCCAGCATTTGCTGAGTAGTAAGGCGTGACGTAGATGTCGATACTTCTTACTTTGCCGTCGTTTGCAAAGCCACATATCGCTGTAAAAAGTAGCATCGAAAGCAGTGATAAAATTTTCATTTTAGCTCCTTGTTAAATTTTTCTTTTTTTACTATCAAATTTATTAAAAAACTCGTATTTTTACATATCCTTATGAATTTAATACGCCTTTATTAGTCGTAAATTTTTTAAATTTATACCGCCTAAAAATACTCCTCTTTCAGGCTCAACCCACTCTACGACTATATTGTCTAGATCATCATTTGGCTCGCAATACATTTTTGAGCAATCATACTTTGCTACAAACTTATCACCAATGTTAAAATCCATCTGCGTAGAATTACTTGGTATGTGCAAAGTATATATTATTCTGTATTTTTCGCCCTCTTTTGTCTTTGCTGATGTCATCTTAATAAGAATGTCTTCATCATTATTAAATTTTGATCTATAGATACCATCTTTACCAATACCTGCTGCTTCAAATTTCATCTCTTTGCTATAAAATGGATATAGTGCCGAGCAACCAGATAAAAGCAAAATCATAAAAAATAGTCCAACTGCTTTCATTTTATAACCATCCTTTTAGAAACTTTTAGTTTTTAAAACTATGTATAGGCGCTGGAATTTGTCCGCCACGAGCGATGAAGTCAGCACTTGAGGCTTTATTTATCTTCATCACAGGCGCTCTTCCTAAAAGGCCACCAAACTCGATCATATCGCCCTCACGTCCAAGAGGTATGATACGAACGGCCGTTGTTTTTTGATTTATAACGCCGATAGCCGCCTCATCAGCGATCATCGCAGCAATGCTTTGGCTTGGCGTATCTGCAGGTATAGCGATCATATCAAGTCCCACCGAGCATATCGCCGTCATCGCTTCAAGCTTTTCTAAATTTAGCGATCCCGCGCGCACCGCAGCTATCATGCCCTCATCTTCTGAGACTGGGATAAACGCACCGCTTAAGCCGCCTACTTGATTGCACGCCATGACGCCACCTTTTTTGACCGCGTCATTTAGCAGAGCAAGTGCCGCAGTCGTGCCGTGCGTACCGACAGCCTCAAGCCCCATCTCCTCAAGCACGCGAGCTACCGAGTCGCCCACAGCTGGCGTTGGAGCAAGAGAGAGATCAACGATACCAAATTTAACCCCAAGGCGCTCGCTCGCCATTTGACCAACGAGCTGACCGATACGAGTGATCTTAAATGCCGTCTTTTTCACAGTCTCAGCTACTACGTCAAAGCTCTCGCCACGCACCTTTTCAAGCGCTCTTTTTACGACACCTGGGCCTGAAACACCGACATTTATCACCACATCAGCCTCGCCCACACCGTGAAATGCACCAGCCATGAAAGGATTGTCCTCGACTGCGTTTGCAAAGACAACAAGCTTCGCACAGCCCATCTCTGATGCTGCCGCTGTCTCTTTTATGATGCGTCCCATGTCACGCACTGCGCTCATGTTTATGCCACTTTTTGTTGAGCCGACATTGACACTTGAGCACACTTTTGCGGTTTGTGCTAGAGCTTGTGGGATAGAATTTATCAAAATTTCATCGCCCTTTTGATAGCCCTTTTGCACTAGAGCCGAAAAACCACCTATAAAATCAATACCAACTTCAATAGCCGCCCTATCAAGAGTCTTTGCGATCATTACGTAGTCTTTTGCATCCGTTGCGGCGCCGATTATCGAGATGGGCGTCACGCTCACTCTTTTATTGACGATTGGTATGCCTAGTTCAGCGGAAATTTCGTTGCCCACTCTAACTAGGTCTTTGGCTTTAGTGGTGATTTTTGCGTAAATTTTGTCGCAGGCTTTGCCCATGTCAGGATCGATACAGTCAAGCAAACTAATGCCCATCGTGATCGTTCTGATGTCAAAATTTTGCTCTTCGATCATCGAGATCGTTTCGGTTACGTTTTTGATATCCATCTTTTGTCCTTAAATTTTGTGCATAGCATCAAAAATGGCTGAGCTTTGGATATTTATCTTTACTTTTAGGCTCTCTCCAAGCTTATCTAGCTCCGCTCTTAAGGCCGTAAAGTCCTTATTTTCATCACTTGAAACCACCGCCATCATCGTGAAAAAGTCGCTTAAAATAGTCTGGCTTATATCGTCTATGTTTAGCCCTAGCTCGCTAAGCTTTGCTGAGACGCCAGCAACGATGCCAACTCTATCTTTTCCGACTACGGTTACGATCGCTTTCATCTTTTCTCCTGTTAAATTTTCTTTTTAATGATTGCATTTTGGCTCCAAAATTTAAGCCCTACATCAAGCAAGCCAAATTTTGGTAGCCAAATTTAATTAAAATTTGCTCTAAAATTTATCTTTTGCAAATTTACTTCGAGCAAGCACTCTTGCCGTCATTTACTGGTTGGATCGCTGAGTTATCAGCTCCGCCGCCGTTATTTATATTTTCTATTATCTCCCAAAGCCTTGCAGCTGCGCTCTCGTAGCGTTTTGCAGTGACTGAGTTTGGCTCGTAAAAGCTCACTGGCTTGCCACTATCGCCGCCCACTCTAACCGCTGGCTCGATAGGAATTTCGGCTAAAATTTGAGTGTTATAAGCCTTTGCTACCTCTTCGGTCGTGCCTTTGCCAAAGATATCATACTCTTTGCCGTTATCTGGGCAGATAAAGCCACTCATGTTCTCTATGACACCAGCGATTGGGATGTGAAGCTTCTCAAACATATCAAGCGCACGTTTGCTATCGTCAAGTGCGACCACTTGAGGCGTTGTGACGCATACGCCTGCCGTTACTGGCACGCTTTGAGCAAGGGTAAGCTGCGCGTCGCCCGTTCCTGGAGGCATATCGAGAAACAAGACATCAAGCTCGCTCCAAAGCACATCTCTTAGCAGCTGCTCGATCGCTTTCATGATCATCGAGCCACGCCAGATAAGGCTCATACCCTCTTCCATCAAAACGCCCATACTCATCATCTCCACGCCGTGACTAAGTATCGGCTTTAGTTTGTTGCCAACGACTTGTGGCTGAGTATTTACTTCACCAAGCATCCTTGGGATATTTGGTCCGTAGATGTCAGCGTCTAAAATTCCCACTTTTTTGCCTAGTTTTGCCATTGAGATGGCTAAATTTAGCGTTGTGGTTGATTTACCAACGCCGCCTTTTCCAGAGCTTACCATTACGAAATTTTTAACTTGAGGCGCGATATTTTTGCCACTTTGAGTGTTACTTTTCTCCTCAGGTATCTTTGGCTGGATCAAATTTAGCACGTACTCATTTGATCCCATGACACGTTTGATATCTGTTTTTAGCTCGTTTGCCACATCAGGATTTGAGCTAACGATCTCGACTTCGATTAAAATTTTATCGCCAAATTCGATATTTTTTACAAAGCCAAAACTAACTATATCCTTTTCAAATCCCGGATATATGACGCCTTTTAGTCTATTTAAGACCTCTTCTTTATTTAACATTTTTCTCCTTTTTCTAGATCTTTTGAAATTTTATATGCACAAAATTTTGGTCCGCACATCGAACAAAAATGAGCGCTCTTAAACGTATCTTCTGGCAAGCTCTCATCGTGAAGCTCTCTAGCCTTTTTTGGATCAAAGCTAAGCTCAAACTGCTTATTCCAGTCAAACGCATATCTAGCGTCACTCATCTCATGGTCTTTTTCGATAGCTCCAGCCTTACCAAGTGCGACGTCTGCGGCATGAGCTGCTATCTTGTGAGCTACGATGCCCTCTCTTACGTCATTTTCATTTGGTAGTCCTAGGTGCTCTTTTTGCGTCACATAGCAAAGCATGCTAGCGCCGTGATATGCCGCCATCGTACCACCTATCGCCGAGGTAATATGATCATACCCCGCACCGATATCGCTAACAAGCGGTCCAAGCACGTAAAATGGGGCGTCATGGCAGAGCTCTTGTTCGATTTTCATATTATACTCAATTTGACTTAATGGCACATGACCAGGGCCCTCTATCATCACCTGAACATCTTTCTGCCACGCACGAAGTGTTAGCTCTCCAAGCACTTTTAGCTCACTAAGCTGCGCCTCGTCTGTCGCGTCGTAAAGACATCCTGGGCGAAGTCCGTCACCAAGCGAGAGCGAGACGTCGTATTTAGCGCAAATTTCTAAAATTTGATCAAAAATTTCATAGAAAGGATTTTGCCTATTTAGCTTTGACATGTAGCTAGCACTTAGGCTGCCACCACGGCTAACTATGCCCATTTTGCGCTTTTTAACAAGCGGTAAAAACTCACGCAAAAAGCCAGCGTGTATCGTAAAGTAACTAACCCCTTGCTTTGCTTGTTTCTCTAGCACGCTTAAAATTAGCTCATTTGTGATATTTGTAACCTCTTTTGCCTCTTTTAAAATTTCATACATAGGCACCGTTCCCACAGGCACGCTTGAATGCTCTATGATCGCACTTCTAATGGCATCCAAATCGCCGTCTGTGCTTAGATCCATAACCGTATCAGCGCCAAATTCTAAGCAAATTTCAAGCTTTCTTAGCTCCGCGCAAATGTCACTGCTTAGGCTTGAGTTGCCGATATTTGCATTAACCTTTGTCTTTAGCTTTCTGCCTATGCCCATTGGCTTTAAATTTATATGATTTACATTTGCTGGGATGATGATCCTGCCGTTTGCCACCTCGTCCATCACTAAATTTTCGCCTATCCCCTCGAGCATAGCCACATAGCTCATCTCCTTTGTGAGCTCACCTCGCCTAGCATAATACATCTGCGTCTTTTCTCTCATGAGTAGCCTTTTTAAATTTATAAAAAAGCTAATTTTAGTCCTTTTTATATTTGAACTAACTAAATAAATCTAAATTTCTACTCTTTTTTAAAAAGATTTTTTCAAGTTTTAGAATGTATAATTCCGTAACAATCTTCAAAGGAGCTACCTTGCTTGATATCTCACTTATAATGCTAGGAGCAGGAAATTCCAGCCGTTTTGAGCTACCTGTAAAGAAGCAATGGCTTCGCATCGGCAGCGATCCACTTTGGCTATTTGCCACTAAAAATTTGAGTAACTTTTACACATTTAAAGAGATCATCGTCGTTAGTAAAGAGTGTAAATATATGTCTAAATTTGCTCCAAACTATAAATTTGTTGATGGCGGCGAGACAAGACAAGATAGCTTAAAAAACGCTCTTGAGCTAGTAAGTAGCGAATTTGTCCTAGTTAGCGACATCGCGCGCCCTTGCATATCAAGCGAGCTCTTTCACAAGATCATCGAGGCAGCCGCTCAGGCTGACTGCGTAGTCCCTGCGCTAAAGATCGCTGACACAGCCTATCTTGGCGAAAATGCAATCGATAGAGAAAAGGTAAAACTTATCCAAACGCCGCAGCTCTCGCGCACAGCACTTCTTAAAAAAGCTCTTAGCGGCGCTGAAATTTACACAGATGATAGCTCGGCCATGAGAGCCATTGGCGCAAGTGTTTGGCACATTTTGGGCGATGAGATGGCTAGAAAGATCACTTTTAAAGAGGATCTTGCCAAAATTTCAGCCCTAAAAGCACCAGAAAATGAGGTCTTTGTCGGCAACGGCTTTGATGTGCACGAGTTTGAAAAGGGTCGTCCGCTTGTGCTTTGTGGCGAAAAGATCGACTATGAGTTTGGGCTAAAGGCTCACAGCGACGGCGACGTGGCACTTCATGCACTAACAGACGCAATCCTAGGAGCTGCTGGGCTTGGCGACATAGGCGAGCTCTTTCCTGATACGGACGCTAAATTTAAAGATATTAGCTCTATTTACTTGCTGCAGGAGGCCTACAAAAGAGTACAAAGTGTTGGCTTTGTGCTAACAAACGCTGATATCACGATAATGGCGCAAAAGCCAAAAATCTCAAGGCTAAAATCAAAAATGGAGGCAACCATCGCACAGGCTTTAAGCTTAAGCCAGAACCGCATAAATGTAAAGGCGACGACGACTGAAGGGCTTGGCTTTGTCGGCAGATGCGAAGGGATCGCTGTCATGGCAAGCGCTAGCCTTAAATTTTACAACTGGACACAAATATGAAAATTTTAATAGTAGAAAACGAAATTTACCTAGCTGGCTCGATGGCTAGCAAACTAGCTGACTTTGGCTACGACTGCGAAATCGCAAAGAGCGTCAAAGAGGCTTTGAAATTTGAAAATTTTGACGTAGTGTTACTTTCTACCACACTCCCGGGGCAGGACTTCTACCCAGTCATAGAGAAATTTAAAAGTTCTATCATCATCTTACTCATCGCCTACATCAACAGCGACACCGTGCTAAAACCGATACAAGCGGGCGCGGTGGATTACATCCAAAAGCCATTTATGATAGAAGAGCTTGTTAGAAAGATAAGGCATTTTGAGGAATTTAGAAATTTCAAAAATGAGATCAAAAACTATGAAAACTATATAAATTTCGCCCTAAAAGACTACGAGATACCTTGTTTTGAAGCTAAAAAAATCAAATTTCCACTTCTTTTAAAATCAAGCAAAAATGGCTACAGCGATAAATTTATCTTTAACTATGTAAAGGCAAACAAAACGCCATTTTTGTTTTTGGGCAAAGCCTGTTTTAGCGAGCTTGAAAAAGCACTTTCTCAAAGTGGCAACGAGCTAATATACATCACAAACCTTGAAGAGCTAAAAGATGATGAAAAAGAGAAAATTTTAGAGCTTTGCAAAAAGAAAAAAGTAGCTATCCAAACTAGCGATTTTGCGCAAAGTGCGCCATTTGACGAGGTTGAACTATCTATCAGAGATAAAAACTTTGACATCGGCGAGATCGTCACGATCGATGAATATATAAAATATATCATCGTTAATTATCAAGATAAATTCCCCGACACCGAGCTAAGCAAAAAGCTTGGAATTTCTAGAAAATCACTTTGGGAAAAGAGAAAGAAATATGACGTCAGCAAGAAAAAATAGTGAAATTTCTATAAACACCGAAGTTTATGGCGCCTTAGAGCTTATCAAAAACAAAATTCTCTCAAATTTTAGCGCCCTGATGGATGACGAGCAGATCAAAGAGGTGGCAAAAAAGGGCTACTTTAACGGCGAGCCGATGCCCTACTCTTTTGGCTTTGCGCCATTTGGCGAGGTCAATCAAAATATCGCTAGCAAGCTGCATGCTGGTCAAAGAGTAAATTTAAATATGGACGGCAAGATCGTTGGGCACATCGACGTGGCAAAGGTCTTTAAATTTGACGAGAGTATGCGAGCTAAAAATATATTTTTAGCAAATGAGTCAAACAGCGAAATGTCACTAAATTTGGGCAAATACGGCATAAGTGGCGAGTTTGAGCTATATGATGAGAGCCTCCAAATAAGCAAAGATGCGCTAAATGAGCTGATAAAAGAGAGTGGCGCCAAGAAAATAACGGCTGTCTTTTTAACAGCTGATCCATTTAACCGCGCGCATGAACGCCTAGTTAGGATGACCATCGACAAGGCCGATCTCGTGGTTGTTTTTCTAGTAAGAACGCGCGAAGAGAGGCATATTGATTACGAGATCAGAAAGCAGGTGCTTGACTTTTTTAACCAAAACTATCTGCCAACAAAAAAGGTCTTTGTTTTCGCACTAAAAAACACGACCCTTTTTAGCTCGCACGCCAACCCAACGCTTGAGTGCATCGCGGCCTCAAGGCTTGGCGCAAACAAGCTAGTCATCGGACAAAACCACTCAGGCATTGGCATGTTCTTTGACCACAACGAGGCGCACACGATCCTTGATATCTACAAAAACGACCTAAATTTAGACGTGATCGTCCTGCCTGAGCTGGTTTATTGCAACAAGTGCAAGACGCTAGTTAGCACCAAAAGCTGCCCACACGGTCAGCACCACCAGATCAAATACCACCCAGACGTGATCAAAGAGCTGCTATTTAATGGCATAATGCCGCCAGCCATACTAGTAAGACCTGAAATTTCAGCGCTCATCTTAAGCAAGCTCTTTGTAAATCGCTTTAAAGATATACAAAAGCTCTGTGACGATCTCTTTGTAAATTCTGGGCTACTTGAAAACAAGACTGATCGCGACTTTTACGAGGAGCTAATGAAGCTTTATCAGACATCATCACTCACTTAAGGAAATTTATGCAAAAGCTATTTTTGACATTTTTTGGATTTGGACTTTTACCAAAGGCGCCTGGCACTTGGGGCTCGGTGGCTGGTGCTGTGGCAGCTTATTTTGTGTTATATTTTTTCTCAGCGACCACGCTTTTACTGGCTAGCATTTTGCTGTTTTTGGTAAGCATTAGTGTTATTGATGATTTTGAAAAAAAGGTAAATTCGCACGACGAAAGCTTTATCGTGATCGATGAAGTTGCTGGCGTTTGGCTTGCTATCGCCATTAGCGGAGCGACGATCTCACAGCTAGTTCTTTCTCTAGTACTTTTTAGAGTGCTTGACATCAAAAAACCATCGATCATTGGCCGGATCGACCGCAACGTAAAGGGCGGACTTGGCGTCATGGGTGATGATATGGTCGCTGGATTTTTCGCTGGCATTATTAGCGCGATGATATATGGTGTGGCTATGAAATTTGGCGTAGTTTTGCCGTAAGCTGGGCTAGCTATCTTGCTGGCTCTTTTTAGATTTAGCCCTCTCTGTTTTTTATTTTAAACCTCTTTTGAGATGAGAACTTTGTCGCTAAAATTTTTCTCATCCCTGCCTGCAAATTTCTCTTTGTCGTGAATTTTTCTAAAGACAATCATATTATAAAGTGAAAATTTTAGCTCTTTAAAAATGCTTAAATTTTTCACATTTTCAGGGGTTATCTCATTGCCATTTTTGTCACGTCCTTTACCACCCAAAAACAGCAAATAAACAAGCGGGGTCATGAAGTTAAATCTTAAAAGAAGTACCCAAAAGCAGTTTAAAAAGCCATGATTATATTTAATGCAAACGTAAAAGCCAAAAACGGCGTAAATAGCTATTATAAAAAGTATAGTGTAAAAAATATAAGCTAGCCCATCATCGTTTGAAACGCCTAAATACTCACATACTGCACAAAAGATAGCTACAAAGATGGGAAATATTATAAATGGGAAAACTAGATGCAGCCCAACTAGATCAAATTTACTCACATAGACTTTTATATTTCGCCTGCCAGCAAAGATCATCAACAAAATAGCTAAAACTACCGGCAAAAAGACCAAACTAGCATAGAGATCACTTATATCCAAGTTGCGCTCCTATTTTTGCTTTGTAAATTTGAGTTTTGCTAACGATGTTTTGCGTTCTTAAATTTAAAAAAGCTAAATTTACCTGCGATTTTTGCGGTTTTCTATACCTATCCTCTCGCTATCTTCGATCTCTGCAACATAGCTTGGATTTTTCTTTTTAGCCTCTTTGTCTAAAAAGCTAATAAGCTTTGCATCGGCATTTTGATGAGAGCAGATTAGGATTATAAAATTTATGTAGTTGCTAGCTTCTTTTGGAGCAACCTGATTTTTTTTCGCTGGTATTATAAATTTCTCTCCAAAAATTTGTATAAGCTCGAAAAGCTCGTTTTTGCTTAGAGTTTTATCACCAGCAAGTTCTTCAAGCTTTTCGATCGTGATCTCTTCTTCGCTCTCAGGCTCTAGCCCTCTTGCCAAGACTTGATGATCTTTGTTTTTTAGCAAAAGATAGACTAGCGCGCAAATGGCCACTATAAGCAAAAAAATAAAAAAGACTATCAAGCCTTTAAGAAGCATCTATAACCTTATGCAAAGAGAGCGTTTCGTAAATGCAAGAACGCTCATCGCTATCATAATGGCGATGCTTATCCAGACAAAATCAGGCACTGGAAGCGGATCTCCAGCTGCGTATGAGTGCATGCCAGCTAGATAGAAATTTACCCCAAAATAGGTCATTATGATCGACCAATAGGCAAAAAATGATGCAACAGCAAATGCGTATTGATTATTAAGCTTTGGTATAAATCTCATGTGAAGCACTGCTGCATAGACAAGGATCGAAACTAGCGCCCAAGTCTCCTTGCTGTCCCAGCCCCAGTATCTACCCCAGCTCTCATTCGCCCAGACACCACCTAAAAAGTTTCCAAGTGTGAGCAAGCTAAGACCTAGTATCATCGCCATCTCATTTATACGCGTTGCTTCAGTGATATTACGCGCGATCTCTGCATTTGACTTTTTCTTATTTTGCAAGATGATAAGTAGCAAAGTAAAGCCACCAAGCAGTGAGCAAAGACCTAAAAATCCATAACTTGCAGTTATGATAGAGACGTGGATAGTTAGCCAGTAGCTCTGAAGTACAGGCACAAGTGTCGTGATCTGCGGATCCATCCAGCTAAGGTGTGCAACAAATAGCGTAACGCCAGCTAATATAGATGTAAGCGCAAGTGCGATCGGACTGCGTTTTGCAAAGATGATGCCAGATAGACCAAGCGCCCAAGCGATATAGACCATCGACTCGTAGGCGTTACTCCAAGGGGCGTGCTCAGCGATATACCAGCGAAGGCCAAGTCCAGCTGTGTGCGCAAGAAAAGCTAGTAAATTTATAATATATACAGCTTTAACTATGCCATTTATCTGCACTTTTGGCGCTAACATCTTGACGAAAACAAATAGTAAAAGAGCAAGACCAGCCAAAAGATATATCGGCGTCAAGCGGTCAAATACTTGAAATTTATTAAATAAAATTTCTATATCTATTTTTTTCTCACTTGGCATGACGGCAGAGCCGTATTTGTGCTGATAGGCTGAAATTTTCTCAAGCGCCGCATCCGCCTTACTCCAGTCATTATCTTTTGTGGCTGCATCAACAGCTGAAAAATACTCTCTCATCATGCCAACTACTAGCTCAGCCTCTTTTGGCGAGAAGTACATCATCGCACTAGCTGGCGAATACCAAGAATTTGACGGATCATCTTGTTTTGGGAAAATTTTGAAAATTTCACCGATAAATATCATATAAAATACATTTAGTCTCTCGTCGATCTTTATCACATCTTTGTCGAAAGTATTGCGTGAGCCTGGGTGTTTGCGGTTTGCTATCTCGGCAAATTTTGTTAGTTTATACTCGCTTCCGCCATCTTTTGTCGCTTTAAAAAATTCATCAAAGCTTGCGTATCTTGCATTTTCATCGACGTCTAGCTCTTTTTTTAGCTCCTTGCTTTGACCAAGTGCGATGATCTTCTCATTTCGCCAAAAATCAGGCGTTACCATTATAGAAAGCATCGCTTGGTTTGAATTTAGGCTACCTATGCTCTCGCCTCTGTGAATTTTGTTTAAAACCTCTTTGCTAAGCGTATCAAATGGCTTCATCCTGCCATCTGGACTTTGCACGATGAGTCTAGCAAGCTTGTCAGCATGCTCTTTGCTGATATGCGGCAAGAAGTCCTCTGCCTTTAGCGGGCTAAAATTTAAGCCCAAAAGTAAAACCGCTATGAGCGCAGCCACTTTTTTACCGCTTTTTGTTGATTCATTATCTATTAGTTTAGCTAGCTTTCTAAAGCGGCTGTTAGGGTTTATGACATTTAGCAAGAAGCCAAGACCTAGCAAAAAGTAGCCGATATATGTCGGGATCTTGCCTGGGTCTTTATTGACAGAGAGGATCGTGCCTTTCTCGTCAGTATCGTATGAGCTTTGGAAAAATCTATATCCATCATAATCAAGCACGTGGTTCATATAAATTCTATAATCAAACCCCGGATCATTTGTGCCATCTTTTACCACAACCTCGCTTGAGTAGCTCATAGGAGAATTTGAGCCAGGATATCTTTTTAGCTCAAAGTCCTTTAGGTAGAGGCTAAATGGGAGTTTTATCTGCTGAGCTCCCCATGAAGCGTTAAATTTCTGTCCAGCCACAGCGATACGTGAAGGCTCCATTAGGTTGTAAAATACATGCATCTCTCTACTCTCACCTTTGTAGTTTAGCTCAGCTATCAACGCATTAAACTCGCTATCCTTCGAGCTAACTAGCTTTCTCGTGGCGTGCGCTGAGACTAGCCTTGGGGCGAAATTTATATTTGAGATAGTATATAAGCTACCTGTGCCAAATTCATTCACGCTGCCAGCTTTTAGCTCAGTTTTTGAGCTATCTGCCATAGTAAATTTTGAAAGATCGACACTTGAAGTAACTGTGAAATTTCCATCATTTAGTCTAAAAAGAACGTATTTTTTATTTTCATCTGGTTTAGCATTAAAGATAAAACTAATATCCCCAACCCTCGCCTCTTCTTCTTCAAGTAAAAATATCTCTTCACTTTCGCTCTCGTTTGAGACTACAAACTCAACGACAGGCTTTCCGCTATCATCATTTACAAATTTATAACTTGCATTTGGCACAAATTCTTTAAATTTTAAACTGGCCTCACCGTCTGCTGTTTTTAGCTTTAGATCAAAGCCCTTCTTTACATCAGCAAGCCCTAAAGGCATAGCTGAGCTGATTTCTTCGCCTTTGTCGTTAAGCGCTGTTAAATTTATATACGAAACCTTCGTGCTAACAACGTTTGAAGCAGTGTTTTCACGTATATGCATATCAGCTTCAAAGCCAAGATATCTTGTGATGCCAGCACCTATTAAGATGATGATAAAACCTAAGTGAAAGATGAGTGATGGAAGTTTTTTAGGATCGATTAGGTTGTATCTAAAGATGTTAAAGGCTAAATTTATACCAAGAAGTAGTTGAATGAGCGCAAACCAGCCAGCCCCATAAACATAGTACCAAGCTGCTTCGGTGCTGGTTTTGCTCTCTATTATTGTGGCGGCTCCGCTAGCTACGGCAAAGATTATCATCAAAACGATAGCTGAGCCCATACTTAAAAATAATGTTTTTGGATTTAACATCTGCTTCCTTTTATTTATATTGTGGCAAAGCTACCGAAGTGAAATTTATCTTAAATAACTGCCCTGCTTTGTTTCGGTTGAAACTGGTTTATTTTCATTTGTATCTTGATCTGCAAGTGCATCTTTGCCTTTTAGATAAGCTAGTATTGCACCTAGATCATTGTTTGAGATGATCTTAGCTTGGTTTTGCATTACGTTTTTACCGCTACCACCAAAGCTTGAGTCACTTCTATAAGAGATGATGCTGTCTTCTATATCTTTAGCATCCATGTTTTTAAGTGGTGTTGAGCCAAATGGTCTTTTGTCTGCGCTTTCGCCATGGCAGCTAGCACATTGTTTCTCATAAAGCTCTTTTCCTAAAGAGACACTATATCTACCTTTTCTATCAACACCAAATTTTAAAATTCTATTGTCTTTATAGCGTCTTGGATCTTCATCGACATAGACATTTACTTTTTCATTTCTGTCATTAGCCTGCTTTTTTGCCATTTCGGCAAGCTCTTTACCAAACTCACCACGAGCCTCAATATAATAAACCTGAGAAGCTGCAAAAGCATTTGCCACCAAAAAACACGCCAAAAAAGAAATTTTAATATTTTTCATGAGTTTCCTTGAAATTTTGCTCTAAATTTAAAAATCCCGGATCAGATTGCTCCGACCTGGGATTATATCATAAGTTGATTAACGAGCTATGAATTAGAATGAGTATTTAGCTTCAAATCTGAACTGATCTTCTTTCTTTTTGTCTTGATCAGCAAATTTTGAAGTTTTGAATGCATAGTATGAGCTAAATTCTAGCTTTTTGCTATATTGATAAGCAAATCTTGGAGTGATCTCTTCAACTTTTTCTTTACCATTTTTGCCAACAGCTGCAGCATGTTTAATATGACCTTTTATGTAATCTGCACCAACTGTAAATTTATCAAATGTATATCCAGCTGTAGCATATATCAAATTAGCTTTACCGTCAGCCCAAGTTGGATCAAGTGTAAGCTCACCTACATCTATTAGGCCACCTTTATCTTCAAAAACAAAAGATGTTACACCTTTATCTTGAACTTTCCAGCCCATATAACCTAATCTTGCGTCAAGACCAAATAGTGAAGCTGTAAGTTCACCAGCATAGAAGTTACCATCATTGTAGTTTGCAACGCCATTAGATGCATCTATGCTTTTAGATAAAGGCGCAAATGATTTTGCATCTATATCTGCATTGCTATTTACATAGTTGATTCTACCACCTAAGCTAACATCGTCACTGATGGCAAAATTTGCAGAAACATCAGCAGCAAGAAGATCAGCTAGGTTTGTTAGACTACCATACCATAGTTGGAAGTTAATAGGATCGTATGAGCCAATAACAGCTGCAGCATATAGATTGCCAACATCATAAGCTTCAAGCGATCTTACACCTTTTGTTATTTCGTATAAAGTGCCATCACTCTCATCTTCGTTGTCTTCGATAGCATCAAAAGCTGCTGCTGCTAAAGTAAGACCTTCTATATCTTGGTTTACTACCTTAATACCTGTTCCTACAGCATCATCAGTAAAGTATGAACCTATAACTTGTTTACCAGCTGTTACAGTAGTGCCACCAATCTTATAACCAAGATAGAATTGATAAACATTAAAGGCTGTTGTTGTATCTGTTTTATCTGTACCTTTGCCTGCATTATCGCCTGAACCATCAGCTTTATTGTATCTTAAGCCAATAACGCCATAAAAATTATCATCGATCGCAGCTTTAAAGTCAGTGATCATTCTAAATCCATGACCTGCTTCATTTCTGTCTTCTGCTGGTGTCGCATAAGCATTAGCACTCTTATCTCTAGTATTTGTATATCTATATCTTGCAAATCCTGAAAGATCTACGTTTTTTATAGCTTCTTCAAGTGGAGTAGCACTTGCTACACTTGAAAATGCGCCTAAAGCAACCAAAGCGGCTAAACTAATTTTTGTTAGTTTCATTTTTTCTCCTTTTAAGGTTTTTGTGTTGACGATTATAATCAATAAATTTTAAGATGAAGCTTAAAAAATCATAAAATTTTGCATTTTTGTTACCGATCGTTTACCGATTTTGACCAAAAAGAGGTATATTTTGATAATTTATCTTTCGCAAATGAGACTTTAAAAAGGAGGATAAAAAGAAAAAGGGGCCGTTGCTTTGCCCCTTAAAAGGAGTTCTAGTTTTGATTGCTGATGAAATTATATATGCTGGCAGTAAATCAACGGTAATCTAAAAAGAAATTTTCTCCTCTTTTGGTACTTCGATATTTGTTTTTATATTTTTTCTTTTTACAACTACTTCATTTTGTGGTTTTCTTATGCCATTATATGCACCCCTAGAGCCGCCCTCTTTTATAAGAAGCATGTCTATGAGCTTATCTGCGTAAAAAGTCGCATAGACAAGATCGCCCTTATCGTAATAATATCTGTTTGCACAAAAATTTGCTTTGTTTAGTTTGTGATTTTTCACATCGCTGGCTACTATCTCGTAGCAGTATTTCGAATCTTTATAGCTGACATCTTTTATGAAGCCTTTGATGGAGCTTTTTGCAGGTGTAGTTTTAGTAGCTTGCCTTGGTTGCTTGCGGACTGGTGGATTATCATCAAAAAATGAACATCCCAAAAACATAGTGGCTACTGCTAGAGGAAGTAAAATTTTAGCTTTCATCTTTTCTCCTTAATATAAAGAGCAAAGTATAGCTTTTAAGATTAAATAAAATTTGAGAGTTTTTAAAATTTGAGTTTTGTGCTTACATTAATATATTTAAATTTCTTGGGAGAGTCCCAAGAAATTTAAGCTGATACATTTAAGACGTTACCACCAAGCTCGGCGATCTTTTTGTCAAGCGTCTCAAGCGTCTTTTCGATAGTCTTTTGTGAAATTTCAGGTAGCTCTCCGCCCCAAATTTTCTTTGCGTCCTCAAAGCCCTTTGCCACGCCCTCTCTACCAGCTTTTAGCTTCTCGATATCATCTCCTGCGCCATTTAGCACAAAGCCAGCTATCCTCTCGGCTGTATTCGCAATGCCAAAAAAGCCATTTTCACTAACTAGCTCACTCGCCTCATCGCTGCTTAGCTCTCCTATAGCTTTGCCATCGTAGCCGATACTTGCTAGATCAAGGCCGGATAAAATTTCAGATAAATTTTCAGGTACGTTAAAGCTTAGACCACCTTGTGCTAGTAAATTTGAGCTAGCGCTTTGAGTGATCTCTTTTTGATACTGCAAAAAATAGCTATTTGAGATCTCTTTTGCGCTTAAATTTGAAACCTCGGGCTGCTTTTTAGAAACCTCTTTTTCATCTTTGTGAAGTGAAATTTCTGATTTTACATTTTCTTTTACACTTGAAGTGTTGTATGAGCTTACGATTTGACTGATTTGCATATTTGGCTCCTATAAGTTTATAAAAACTATATCGCCAAAAGGTAGAATTTATTTAGGGTAAAGCGGGAGAGCTCCCGCTGTGATTATTTGCCAAGTGTTGCGTTTAGCATCCAGATGGCTTTTTCAAATTTCGCTATTTGATCTTGCGCGTACATCTGAGTTGTTGTGTCGCCCTCTGCAAGCTCATCAAGCTTTTTAAATTCGCCTAAAAGATGCTTGTAGTCAGCCAAAACGATCTCTAAAACTTCAGTCGGAGTGTAGCTCTCTTTTGGCTCATGCTTGATGTGAGCGACTTTTGCTAGCTCCTCAGCCTTGACAATAGGTCTGCCACCAAGCATAAGAGCTCTCTCAGCTGCGTCATCAAAAATCTCACTCATATCCTCATAAGCTTTTTCAGTATATTCGTGGACGCTAAAAAATTGAATACCTTTTACATTCCAGTGAAGATCATGAAATTTAATGTAAAGTGCATTCGCATCAGCCTGAATTGTGTTTAACTGTAAAATAACTTTTGACATTTGTGTCTCCTTTTTTATTATTTAAATGTGGTGAAATTATATGTAGTTAGAGTTAATCACTGGTTAATCAAATAATAAAATTTATTATTTAGTATAAATTTTGACTACAAAATAAATTTATCTTGTAGTCAAATGTAGAATTTGGAGATTTGCTTATTTTTTATATGGCGTAGTTTTGTAGCCTTGCTCGATTAAACTACTCATGCCACCATCTAAATTTATAATCTTAAGATCTGAATTATCTATCGCTGCAGCTGCTGCCGTGCTTCTTCTGCCACTTCTACAAATAAGTGCGATAGGCTTTTTGATATCAACCGCCTTTGAAAGCTCATCTAAAAATGCACTCTTGTTACTTGGATCAAAAGTGATGGTCTTCGCACCAGCTATGATGCCAGTCTCTTGCCACTCAGATGGAGTTCTAATATCGACAATCTGATCATATTTTTTGATCTCATCTGGGCTTATATTAACAGTTTTAACATCGGCTGACAACATACAACAAACGGCTCCTAAAAGTAAAAATTTTTTCATCTACTCTCCTTAAATAAATTTTTGAAATGTTAGCATGGATTATTAAATATATAAAATTTTTGTTGATAAATTTTATTGATAATAAGGTCATACAAATAATTCATTAAAAAAATAAATTTATTTATATGCCAAAGATAACTACTTATAAAAATAAGAATTCTAAATATAAATGATTAAAAGCACTCTATAAAAGATTGTTATTGCATGGTATTAAAAGCATGAGTGGTGTCCCCAGCGAGGTTCGAACTCACGACCTCAGAATTAGGAATTCTGCGCTCTATCCAGCTGAGCTATGAGGACAAATTTATAAGATAGTTAAATTTTTATCCGAGTAGTTAAATTTTAAAGGGCAGATCGCTCTGCCCTATTTTTGGCTAATTAGCCATTTCTCTTTTTAATGATCTCTTCACTTACGTTTTTAGGAACTTCTTCGTAGTGATCAAATTCCATAGAGTAAGTCGCACGACCTTGAGTCATTGAGCGAAGATCTGTTGAGTAGCCAAACATTTGAGCTAGCGGACAATAAGCTGCAATGATTTTTACACCATTTCTATCATCCATTGAATTTACTTGGCCACGGCGCTTATTGAGGTCACCAATAACATCACCCATATACTCTTCTGGAGTCTCGACTTCAACTTTCATCATAGGCTCAAGGATAACCGCACCTGCTTTTCTAGCGCCCTCTTTAAAGCCCATTGAAGCAGCAAGTTTAAATGCCATTTCAGATGAGTCAACTTCGTGGTAACTACCATCGAAAAGTGTAACTTTAACATCTTCAACTGGATATCCAGCAAGAACACCACTTTGAAGCGCTTCTTTACAACCTTTTTCAACAGCTGGGATGTACTCTTTTGGAACAACACCACCTTTGATATCGTTAACAAATTCAAATCCGCTAGCAGCTGGAAGTGGCTCGATGCGTAAGAATACGTGACCGTATTGACCACGACCACCTGATTGTTTAGCATACTTATACTCTTGTTCAACTGCCTTACGGATAGTCTCGCGGTAAGCAACTTGTGGCTGACCAACTTCAGCATCAACTTTAAATTCGCGAAGCATACGATCAACAATGATCTCTAGGTGAAGCTCACCCATACCGCTAATAATAGTTTGTCCGCTCTCTTCATCAGTGCTAACTCTAAAGCTTGGATCTTCTTGAGCTAGTTTTTGAAGAGCTATCGCCATCTTCTCTTGATCTGCTTTTGTTTTTGGCTCAACTGCAACGCTAATAACTGGCTCTGGGAAGTCCATTCTCTCAAGGATAACTTTATCTTTTTCACTTGCGAGAGTATCGCCGGTTAGAGTATTTTTTAGACCAACAACAGCACCGATTTCACCAGCAAAAAGCTCAGTAATCTCTTCACGTTTATTTGAGTGCATTTTTAGTAAGCGGCCGATTCTCTCTTTGCTGTCTTGAACTGTGTTGTAAGCGTAGCTACCACTTTCAAGGCTTCCTCTATAAACACGGATAAATGTTAGCTGTCCAACAAATGGGTCAGTCATAATCTTAAACGCAAGAGCGGCAAATTCGCCATCATCTGTACTTTCAACAGTCACTTCAGTACCATCTTCATAAACACCATTTATCGCTGCGATCTCATCTGGAGCTGGTAAATAATCAACAACAGCATCAAGTAGAGGTTGGATGCCTTTGTTCTTAAACGCAGTTCCGCAAAGCATAGGTGTGATAGTCATTCTTAAGCAGCCTGCTTTTATACCTTTTTTGATCTCTTCTTCAGTTAGCTCTTCACCTGCAAAGAATTTCTCCATCAAGCTATCGTCTGTCTCAGAAACAGCTTCGATTAGTTTTGCGCGGTATTCTTCAGCTTTATCTTTAACTTCAGCCGGAATTTCTTCTTCTACATAGTCAGTTGGCTTTTTCTCGTCATTCCAAACATAAGCTTTCATTCTTACAAGATCAACCACACCTTTAAAGTTATCCTCTGCACCGATAGGAATTTGAATAGGTACTGGATTTGCTTTTAATCTTTCTCTGATCTGCTCTTCAACTCTAAAGAAATTTGCACCAATTCTATCCATTTTATTGACAAAAACGATTCTTGGTACGTGATATTTATTTGCTTGTCTCCAAACAGTTTCAGACTGTGGCTGAACACCACCAACAGAACAAAATACCGCAACAGCACCGTCAAGAACACGCATAGAACGCTCAACTTCGATGGTAAAGTCAACGTGTCCCGGAGTGTCGATTAGGTTTACTTGATAACCCTTCCAAAACGCTGTAGTTGCAGCCGATGTAATAGTAATACCACGCTCTTTTTCTTGCTCCATCCAGTCCATAGTAGCAGCGCCATCATGAACCTCACCTATTTTATGGCTCATACCAGTGAAGAACAAAATTCTCTCACTGGTAGTTGTTTTTCCAGCATCAATGTGAGCCGCAATACCGATATTTCTTACCTTATGTAAAGGCGTTTTTCTCTCTGCCATACTAATTCTTTCTTACCAGCGGTAGTGAGCAAATGCTTTATTAGCCTCTGCCATCTTGTAAGTATCTTCCTTCTTCTTGAAAGATGCACCTTTTGAATTTGCCGCATCTAAAAGCTCATTTGCTAGTTTATCAACCATTGTTCTTTCGCTTCTTTTTCTAGCAAAAGTTATAAGCCAGCGGATAGCAAGAGCTTGTTGGCGAGCTGGGCGAACCTCAACTGGTACTTGATAAGTAGCACCACCAACACGGCGTGATTTAACTTCTAAAATAGGTTTTACATTTTCGATAGCGTCGTTAAAAACGTCGATGCCTTTAACCTCAGTATTTTTCTTTTCGATAGCTTTAATAGCACCATACATTATCTCTGTAGCAACGCTTTTTTTGCCATCATACATAAGAGAATTAATAAATTTAGTGATTATTTTATTTCCGTAAATCGGATCAGGTAAAACTTCCCTTACAGGAGCTTTTCTTCTTCTCATTTTGATTTTTCCTTCAAATTTTTATGAAATTTTACTCAAACATTTGCAAATTTAAGCAACGTCTGCGAACCTAATTTTTTACTTTTTTGGAGCAGCAGCGCCAGCTTTAGGGCGTTTTGCACCATATTTAGAACGAGAAACTGTTCTTTTTGCAACACCAGCAGTATCAAGTGCGCCACGAACGATGTGATATTTAACACCTGGCAAGTCTTTAACCCTACCGCCGCGAACTAAAACTATACTGTGTTCTTGTAGGTTGTGACCTTCACCGCCGATATAGCTGATGACTTCAAAACCGCTTGTAAGCCTAACTTTGGCAACTTTCCTCAAAGCTGAGTTTGGTTTTTTAGGAGTTGTAGTATAAACCCTAGTGCAAACTCCTCTTCTTTGAGGGCACTCTTTTAACGCTGGAGATTTTGACTTAACAGTCACTTTCTTGCGTTCATTTCTGACCAATTGATTTATGGTTGGCACAATAATTCCTTTCAACTAAATTTATTAAAAAGACCTAATTTTATTTAAAAAAAGCTTAAATAACGGTTAATAAGTTAGACTTATTCATAAGTTCCTTTTTTTATAAAACCACTGTCATCTTTTAAAATTTCACCCTTTGCAACGACAAATTTAATCTCAAATTTCTCATCGATTAGCAAAATATCTGCATCGTAATTTTCCTTTATCTCGCCTTTTTTGTTTTGCAAGGCCACGCTTTTTGCCACGTTTGTCGTAAAATATGGCAACGCCTCCTCGATGCTAAAGTCATCTTTTACAAAATTTATAAACTCTTCATATAGGCTCTTAACGCTAGCGATGCCAATTTTTAGTAAATTTCCGTCGCTATCATAACTAGAGTAGCTACCAAAGCCGTCTGAGCTGATGGTTATCTTATTTGTCGGTAAATTTTCTTTTTTGATGCGCTTTACAGCCTCAAGTGGCGTAAGTCCTGGCATGCAGGTAAAGTCGATATAACCGCCGTCTTTTATAAATTTAAAGCTTTGTTTAAAAAGCTCCTCGTTTCTATTTACGTGCGTTGGCTGAAATAGTGTGATCGGCATGTCGTACTCATTTAGCACTTCGTAGATCAAATTTAAACCCTTCTTGCCATCACCCATGTGAAGCGTGGTATGTCCTGACTTTGAGCTGATCATACCAGCCACCCTGCCGGCTGAAACGATGTGAGCGAGCTCATCTTTGCTTACACTTGATGAGCGGTGGTCGCTTATGGCTAGCTTGGTGCCAATTATCGGATCAACAAAGACAATATCTTTTTCGATCTCGCCAGTTATAGTTGGCGTTTTAGAGCTATATGCGCCCGTGTGAGCATAACATGTGATACCCTCGTCGTTTAGTGCGTGTGCTTTTGCGACCAAATTTTCAACGCTTCTTGTCGTGCTGTCAGTTCCAAGTAGGCCAACTGCTGTCGTTATGCCAGCTTCTATTAAATTTGAAAGCATGATCTCAGGCACCCTAGTCTTAAAGCCGCCCTCTCCGCCGCCTCCAGTGATATGCACGTGCTTATCAACAAGACCTGGTATGGCTATTAAATTTAAAGCATCGATCACCTTTACATTTGGCAAATTTGGCTCTATATTTTCAGCTATGCAGACGATCTTGCCATTACATATAAATATATCTTTTTTACCTAGAAATTTTGGCGAGTAAATTTTGGCGTTTTTTATAAGTATCATTTGGCATCCTTGTTTATCTTAGCTATGCCGATGCCAGTGATTGCTAAAATGATAGCAAAGACAACGCCCATGTAGTTTAGTATCGCCCATGGCAAATAATCTGCCGTTGGCACACCAAGTGTAGCTGTCATATATGCGCCTGCTGCTGACCAAGGGATGAGTGGGACGATAACGGTGCCAGAATCTTCAAGTGTTCTTGATAGGTTTTTGGCTGCTAAATTTTTCTCTTTATAAAAGTCCTTAAACATCTCGCCAGGGATAAGGATAGAAAGATATGAGCTACCTGTGACAAATGCGACAGTTAAGCATGATCCAATAGTCGAGATGATGACGCCTGCTGCTGATTTGACCTTCGCCATAATAGTGTGAAGCACCTTTGTAAGCATGCCGGTTTTTGAGATGATGCCAGCAAAGCCCATAGCGCAGATGACTAGGATAGTTGTTGAGTTTACAGAGCTCACGCCGCCTCTATTTAGAAGTTTAGTGATATCTTTTGAAAACTCCATATTAATGCCGCTCATAGTGACGTTAAAGCCAGTCATCACTGAGATAAAGCCATTTTTAAAGCTAAAATCTTGAACTATAACTCCAAGAAGCACTGAAAATAGAGAAGCGATGATCATTACAGGTATCGTTGGCCACTTTAGCACCGAGCCAGCCAAGACAAAAAACACAGGCAAAAGCAAGATGATGTTCCAGTGAAAAATTTTATCAAGCTGACCTTGAAGCGCCAAAACCGACTCTGAAACATTTGCGCCACTACTTGCAGCCTCGCTTCCAAAAAATAGATAAGCTGCTACCGCAACGATAGTTGCTGGGATGGTCGTATAAAACATGTGTTTGATGTGTTCATAAAGCTCTGAGCCAGCTGCTATCGGAGCTAGGTTTGTCGTGTCTGAGAGTGGGGAGAGCTTATCGCCAAAGTATGCTCCTGCGACTACCGCACCAGCAGTTGCTGCTAAATTTACATCAAGACCTTGAGCTATGCCCATGATAGCGACGCCAACTGTGCCAGCAGAACCCCAAGATGTGCCAGTTACGGTTGAGATGATAGCTGCGATGACAAAAGCAGTTAGGACTAGATACTGCGGACTTATAAGATCTACGCCGTAGTAGATGATCATAGGGATGGTGCCTGAAAATACCCACGAGCCAATAAGCAGACCGACTGCCCAAAGTATCATAAGCGCTGGCAATGAGCTAGAAATTTTCTCTATCACCCCTTCTTGAAGCTCGCTCCAACTATATCCTAGCCTCCAAGCGATGCCACCAGCCACGAGGGCTGCTATCAAAATGATCGGCTCAACCTTTAGTTTCATATAACCAACGCCAAGCGCAAGGCCTACGATCATAACCAAAATAGGCGTAAGGGCCAGCAGAAACGAAGGCTCTTTTTTTATAGAGTTCATCATGTGTCCTTTAAATTTGAGTTATTTTTGAATTTAAAGGCTAGAAACTTAAATTGTTATAAAAAAATAAAATAAAATTAAAATTTAAATAAAATGTGTGAAAATTTAGCACATTTAATATGTGCCAAATTTAGATCAGTCTTGCTTGATAGCGTATTTACCACTACCAGTCGAGACGATGCAAAGTGATATAGCGATATAAAGATATATAAGCTCTGCTTTAAAGCCATTTACATTAGTTAGTTCAAGTAAATTTGATAAACCAAAATATGAATACAAAATGACAAGACTAGAGCCAAAAACTAGGAGCGCGCCAAGCCTTGAGTAAAAGCCAACAGCGATCATTATAGGGGCTAAGACCTCGCTAAGATAGGCAAAATATGCCAGAAAACTAGGTAGCCCAGCATCAACCAAAATGCTCTTTACACCGCCAACTCCGTGTAAAATTTTCCCAAAGCCGTGCATAAAAAGGCAAATTCCAAGACCTAGGCGTAGAAATAAGAGTCCAAGATCGACATTTTTCATAATATCTCCGTTACATATTTTTAGTCATGGATTTTATTTAATATTGATTAATGGCTTGTAAATTTTGAAATTTTCTAAATTTAAGTGGGTAAATTTATGAGAGGTTTAAGCCCCAAAAGCGGGGCTTAATATATTAGTTTTCTTTGATCTTTATCTTTTTGTCCTTGTAAAAACCAGTACCAACTGGGATCATACGTCCAAGGATGACGTTCTCTTTTAGATCTTCAAGATAGTCAAATTTAGCAGCGATTGACGCTTCTGTTAAGACCTTAGTTGTCTCTTGGAATGACGCAGCAGAGATCACACTATCACTTCCGATAGCCGCTCTTGTGACACCAAGAAGGATCGGCTCAGCGATAGCTGGCTCGCCACCCATTTTCATGATGCGCTCGTTCTCTTCTTTAAATTTGTTTCTTGAAACCATGTCGCCAACGATGAAATTTGTATTTCCACTATCGACGATTTTGACTTGGCGAAGCATTTGAGAAACGATGATCTCGATATGCTTATCAGCGATCGCAACACCCTGGCGGCGATAAACTTGCTGAATTTCACTGATCAAATAGTAGTGAAGCGCCTTTTCACCAAGAATTCTTAAAATATCGTGGCTTGAGATAAGTCCGTCTGTTAGTTTCTCGCCAGCATGGACAAATTCGCCGTCTCTTACTTGGATCTGGCGGCTCTTCTCGATCAAATACTCAGCCGTCGTGCCATCTTCTGCTTGGATGATGATGCGCTCTTTTGAGCGAAGTGGCTTGTCAAATCTAACAACGCCATCGATCTCTGCAACGATAGCTGTATTCTTAGGACGTCTTGCTTCAAATAGCTCACTAACTCTTGGAAGACCACCAGTAATGTCTTTTGATTTAGCAACAGCTTTTGGAGTCTTAGCCAAGATGTCAGCTTGTGCCACTTCATCGCCACTTGAAACAAAGATCGCAGTTTTTGGATCAAGCGGATACTTGATCAAATGTCCGCTCTTTGTAGTGATAATGATCGCTGGTTTTACGCCACTTGGCAAATACTCGTTGATAACAAGACGTCTTTGACCAGTTGCCTCGTCAGCTTGCTCAGTCGCGCTATATCCTGGCTCGATATCCTCAAAGATAACCACACCAGCCTCTTCTGCGATAGTTGGAGTTGAGTATGGATCCCACTCAGCGATTATTAGCTTGTCATCTTTTTCAGGTAGTGAGACCACTGTCGCTCTTTCTACCGCATCATTATCTGATACTTGGATGATAGAATTTCTTGGGATGTAGTGGCGAACTGCCTCACGTCCGTCCTTGTCAGAAACGACAACAAAGAAGCCTTTTTCAGTTACTTTGTGACCTTTTTTGATATCTTTTAGTCTATCAAGGAAGTCACCTTTTAGTATGAAAAATTTAACCACACCATTTGCATCTGCGGTGATCTTTCTAGTTACTGGATCGCCGTCTGAAATTTTAAGCTCACTTGCGTATGGGATACGATTTGGAACGTTCCAGCCCTCTTTTATGATCTCGACGATACTCTCATTCTCTTTTACCTTGTCGCCATTTGCATAAGGGATATACATCTTGCCTTCGATCTTACCGCTAACGCCAGCTAGTTCGTTTGGTTTAGCAAGGTCGTTTCTTCTGATAGTATATTTGATCTCTTCTTTTTTGCCTTTGATAACGATATTTACGTCTTCGTGAGCATATTCGATCTCGATTTTACCATCAATTGTTGATTTTATCTTTGGCTCAACAAGTAGCACAGCTGCACTTCTTCTGTTTGCAACGATTTTCTTGCCGTTGTTCTCGTATGTACTAAGGTTGTAATACCTAATAAAACCCTCTTTTTGAGCGATGACTTGGCGGTCTTGTTGCTCAGTAGAAGCCGTACCACCAATGTGGAATGTTCTTAGCGTTAGCTGAGTACCTGGCTCACCGATTGATTGAGCCGAGATGATACCGACAGCCTCGCCTGGTTTTACAAGTTTGCCCTCACCCAAATTTAAGCCGTAGCATTTTGCGCAAACGCCTTTTGGCGCCTTGCACGTGATAGGTGTTCTAATACTTACTGATTTTATGCCAGCTTCTGTTATAGCCTTAGCTTTCTCTTCATCAAGTAAAGTGCCTTCACTAAATAAAATTTCATTTGTTATAGGATCGATCACATCATCTGCCAAAACACGGCCTAATACTCTCTCTTCAAGGCTCTCTATTAGCTCGCCACTCTCTGTGATATCTGTGATCTCAACACCTTCGTGAGTACCGCAGTCGTGCATTGTGACTTTAACGTTTTGAGCAACGTCAATCAGCTTTCTTGTTAGGTAACCAGCATTGGCAGTTTTTAGCGCGGTATCTGCAAGACCTTTTCTAGCTCCGTGGGTTGAGTTGAAGTACTCCATTATGTTTAGACCTTCACGGAAGTTTGAAATGATCGGTGTTTCGATGATCGAGCCATCTGGTTTTGCCATAAGACCACGCATACCGGCTAGCTGACGAATTTGCGCTGCACTACCTCTCGCACCAGAGTCTGCCATCATATAAATTGAGTTAAATCCGCCCTTATCATTTTGGATAAGCTTCATCATCTCACTTGCAACACTATTGTTTGTATCAGTCCAGATATCGATGATCTTATTGTATCTCTCACTATCTGTTAAAAGACCGGCACCGTATTGTTTTTGAATTTCACGAACTTTTTTCTTAGCTTCGTCGATATATTTTTGCTTGCTATCTGGCACGATGATGTCTGCGATAGAGATAGAAATTCCCGCTTTTGTAGCATATCTAAAGCCTAAATTTTTAAGCTTATCAAGGAAGTCAGCCGTTACTTCAAGGCCGCCATTTCTATAAACATAATCAACCAAATTTGCAATGTCTTTTTTCTTCATGATCTTATTCCACATATTTTCAGGGACAAAATCAGGTAGTATCGCTCTTAGGATCAAGCGACCAGCCGTTGTAAAGATGATCTTGTTATCAACCATTGTCTTAATTTTAGCGTGAAGGCCAAGAGTATTAGCCTCTTCAGCGATCATTACTTCATCAACGCTTGAGAAAATTTTATTTGCACCTTTTTCGTCATTTCTCTCTAGGCTTAGGTAATAAATTCCCAAAACCATATCTTGTGAAGGGACTGTGATAGCCTTACCACTTGCAGGAAGCAAGATGTTCATTGAGCTAAGCATCAAAATTTTACACTCAGCGATAGCCTCTTGAGATAGTGGTACGTGAACAGCCATTTGGTCACCGTCGAAGTCAGCGTTGAACGCCGCACAAACTAGTGGGTGAAGCTGGATCGCCTTGCCCTCAACAAGCACTGGGTGAAACGCTTGGATAGAAAGCTTGTGAAGTGTTGGAGCACGGTTTAGCATGACTGGATAGTCTTTAACAACCTCTTCTAAGCACTCCCAAACCTCATTTGTCTTATCTTCTATCATCTTTTTAGCTTGCTTAACGGTTGTCGCATAGCCTTTTTCTTCAAGGCGAGCAAGCAAATGTGGCTTGAATAGCTCTAAAGCCATCTTCTTTGGAAGACCGCACTGATCCATCTTTAGCTTTGGACCAACGACGATAACAGAACGTCCAGAGAAATCAACACGCTTACCTAGCAAATTCTGACGGAAGCGGCCTTGCTTACCTTTAATGATCTCGCTTAGTGATTTTAGTGGGCGTTTATTTGCACCTTTTACTGCATTTGCTCTGCGGCCATTATCAAATAGCGCATCAACAGCCTCTTGAAGCATTCTCTTTTCGTTTCTTATAATGATCTCAGGTGCGTCAAGCTCAAGCAGGCGTTTTAGACGGCTATTTCTATTTATTACACGGCGATATAGATCATTTACGTCCGAAACAGCAAATTTACCACCATCAAGATTAACAAGTGGTCTAAGATCAGGCGGAAGAACTGGTAAATTTGTTATCATCATCCACTCTGGGCGGTTGCCTGAATTTAAAAAGCTCTCGATAACCTTTAGACGTTTTACGATAGTCTTTTTCTTGGCCTCAGAATTTGTAGCCTCCATCTCTTCTTGTAGCTGATTTAAAATTTGAGTTAGGTCAAGCTCAGCTAGCATATCATAGATGACCTCGCCACCCATTCTAGCGCTAAAGCCAGTTTCTTCATATCTTGAAGCCAGGCTTTGATATTGCTCTTCGTTTAAAACGTCATATTTTTCAACTTTTTTAGAATTTTCATTGTCATAATAAGCCTCGCCAGCATTATCAACAATATACGCCTCATAGTAAAGTACGCGCTCGAGGTCTTTCATCTTGATACCAAGAAGCGCACCTATACGGCTTGGCAAGAAATTTACATACCAGATGTGAGCCACTGGAGTTACAAGCTCGATGTGACCCATGCGAGAACGACGAACTTTAGATGTTGTTACTTCAACGCCGCACTTTTCGCACTTGATGCCCTTATAACGCATCTTTTTATATTTGCCACAAAGACACTCGTAGTCACGGATCGGTCCAAAAATTTTGGCACAAAACAGACCGTCACGCTCAGGTTTTAGCGTGCGGTAGTTGATAGTTTCTGGTTTTTTAACCTCGCCATAACTCCAAGATTTTATCTTCTCAGGACTTGCTAAACGAAGTTGGAAAGCTTCAAAATCACGAGGTCTATGCTCTTCTTTTATCTCAACTGGTTTTAAATTAGTTAGTTTCATTTGTCTCATCCTCATCATATACTTCCACATCAAGAGCTAGTGATTTTAGCTCGTTTGTTAGAACAAAGAACGTCTCAGGGATACCAGTCTCAGGAACGTTTTCACCTCTTGTTAAAGCTTTGTAAGCAGAAAGTCTTCCCTCAACATCATCTGATTTTACAGTTAGCATCTCTCTTAGTGTATGAGCAGCACCATAAGCCTCAAGTGCCCAAACCTCCATCTCACCAAACCTTTGACCACCAAATAGCGCCTTACCGCCGACTGGTTGTTGTGTAACAAGGCTGTATGGTCCAGTACTTCTTGCGTGAACTTTTTCATCAACCAAGTGGTGAAGTTTTAGCATATACATACAACCAACATTAACGCGTTCTCTTATCTTTGAGCCTGTGCGTCCGTCATATAGCTCAGTTTTACCATCGCTATCTATCTTTGCCATCTCAAATAATTTTGCAAATTCGTCAGCTTTAACGCCTTCAAAAATCGGAGTTGCAAATCTTACGCCATTACTCCAATCTTTTGCATACTCAAGAAGCTTCTCATCATTCATCTTACCAAGAGCTTTTTTAGCGTCCATTAGCTTAGCAACACTTGCGATCTCTATCATCTTAGCTCTTAGCTCTTTTATCCACTCACCTTTTTTAGTCTCAAAAATTTCATTGATCTGCTCGCCTAAGCGGTAGCCAACAAGACCAAGGTGGCTCTCTAAAATTTGACCGATGTTCATACGGCTTGGAACGCCTAGTGGGTTTAGCACGATGTCTACGATCTGACCGCTTGGAAGATACGGCATATCGACTTCTCTAACTATGTTTGAAACGATACCTTTGTTACCGTGACGTCCAGCCATCTTATCGCCAACTTTTAGTTTGCGTTTTGTAGCTATATAAACTTTTACAAGTTTTACAACACCGCTTGGTAAAATGTCATCTTTCTCTAAAATTTCTATCTTAGCGTCGTGCTCTTCTTTGAGCTTTTTCTTCTCGTTTTGGAAGTAATTTTTTAGCTCATCATATTTCTTTTGGATATCTTTTGAAAAGCTCTTTACTATAGCATTTAGGGTAAATCTGTTGATATTCTCAAAGTCAGCCTTGTTGATCTTTGAGCCCTTTTTATACTCTTTTTTATTTACCTCTTGATCGCTCGCTAGTGGGTTTTTAGATAGAAGCGCTGTGACTTTTAGCATCTCTTCGCGATCTAGCATAAGTAGTCTATCGTGGTGCTCTTTTTCTAAAAGTGTCTTCTCCTCTTCATAAGCCTTGTTTGTTCTGCTATCTTTTTCATAACCTTTTTTGGTAAAAATTTTAACATCAACAACAACGCCTTCCATTGAAGCTGAAGCATAGAGTGATTTATTTACCACGTGGCCAGCTTTTTCGCCAAAGATCGCACGAAGTAGCCTCTCTTCTGGAGTTGGCTTAACCTCGCCTTTTGGCGATACTTTGCCAACTAAAATCATACCAGGCTTGATCTCTGTGCCGATTTTAACGATACCGCTTTCATCAAGGTGCATAAGCTCCTCTTCTTTGACGTTTGGTATATCTTTTGTTATCTCTTCAACGCCGTCTTTTAGCTCACGAGCTTCGATCTCTTTTTCATAGATATGAACGCTTGTAAAGGCATCTTCACGTATCATTTTTTCACTAATAACGATCGCATCCTCGTAGTTGTAGCCATTCCAAGGCATAAACGCGATTAGTGCGTTTTTACCGATAGCTAGCTCGCCTTTTTCCATACTTGGACCATCAGCTATGATTTGATTAGCAACGATCTCATCGCCTTTTTTAACGATCGGATGTTGTGAAAATGTCGTATTTTGGTTTGTTCTTAAATTTTTCTCTAAAGAGTAGTGATCGATATATGGACCAGCTTCATCTTCACCAAGGATAAAGATATTTTTATTATCAACCTTTTCAACCACGCCGCCTCGTTTTGCTTTTACGCTCTCCCAAGCATCTCTTGCGATAACGCTCTCCATGCCTGTTCCAACAATAGGGGCAGTTGAACGAAGTAGCGGCACTGCTTGACGTTGCATGTTTGATCCCATAAGCGCACGGTTGGCGTCATCGTGCTCTAGAAATGGGATAAGCGAAGCTGCAACACCAGCTATCATACCAGAGCAAAGGTCGATCAGGGTAACATCTTCTCTACGAGCAAGCATCATCTCGCCCTCTTTTCTAACCTCGATCAAGTCCTCAACGATATGTCCATTTTCATCAAGTTTAGTTGATGCTGGGGCGATAACATTGCCCTCTTCTTGAGTTGCAGTTAGATAAACTATCTCATCAGTTACCTTGCCATCAACGACCTTTTTATATGGCGCTTCAACAAAGCCAAGGTCATTTACTTTTGCATAAGTTGAAAGGGTGTTAATAAGACCGATATTTTGACCTTCTGGAGTCTCAACCGGACAAATTCTGCCGTAGTGAGTTGGGTGAACGTCACGCACCTCAAAGCCAGCACGCTCTTTTACTAAGCCACCCTCGCCAAGCGCAGATAGACGGCGCTTGTGAGTAACCTCACTAAGTGGGTTTGTCTGATCCATAAACTGGCTTAGCTGACCGCCTGTGAAAAATTCCATAATTGTCGCTGTGATCATTTTTGGATTGATAAGATCATAAGGCATGATCTCATCAGTATTGTTGCTTAGACTTGTAAATTTATCACGGATAGCCTTTTGCATCTTAACAAAACCAAGGTGAAGCTCACTAGCAAGTAGCTCACCGATAGATCTTATACGGCGGTTGCCAAGGTGATCGCGGTCATCAATGTGGCCTTGTCCGTTTTTAACTTTTATAAGATATTTTGCAGTTTTGATGATATCTTCGCTAGTTAGCAAAGTAACATACTCTGGCACATCAAGCGAAAGCTTGTGGTTCATCTTCATACGACCAACTTTTGTTAGGTCATATCTTTCAGGGTTAAACAATATATCATTTACAAAGCTTTTTGCGGCCTCTTTAACTACTGGCTCGCCAGGTCTCATAACCTTATAAATTCTAATCGCAGCAAGGTCATTTTCATCATCAACACCCTCAGTTTGTTTTAGAACTTTAAGCATATCATTGTCAGCGATAAATGAATTTATAATAGCGTCGTCAACACCGGCTGCAGAGTTGTTTATGATCTCGATACTTTCATACTCAGCTAAAATTTTGGCAAGTTTATTCTCATCAAGAGCAGATAGTGTATCATATAAAATTTCGCCGCTTTCTGTGTTTATCACAGGGTTTGCCAAATATCTACCAATAAGTGCTTCGATCGGATACTCGACAAATTTAACGCCATCTTCTATTAATTTATCAGCTTTTTTCTTTGTTAGACGCTTGCCAGCTTGGTGAAGAACATCACCCTCTTCATTTTTTATATCATACTCAACTCTTCCTAGATAATCCTCTGGATTGAAAAGAGTTAAAAATTTATTATTTTTAATAACTAAATTTTGTATCGGATAAAATAGCTTAATAATGTCTTGTTTTTTATATCCTAATGCCCTAAACAAGATAGTTACAGGCACTTTTCTGCGCTTATTTATCCTAACATATAAAATATCTTTTGTGTCATATTCAAAGTGCAACCAAGAGCCACGATCTGGGATTATTTGAGCTGTATAGATAAGTTTATTTGCAACTGTCGCACTCTCTTCTTGTTTAAAGATAACGCCAGGGCTTCTATGAAGTTGATTTACAACAACACGTTCAACGCCATTTATAATAAATGAAATTCTATCTGTCATCAACGGAATTTCACGTATGAAAATTTCTTGCTCTTTTATATCTTTAACACCAACTTTATCACCGGTCTTATCATCTTTCTCATGGACGATAAGGCGTATTTTCATTTTTAAATTTACAGAGTATGTAAGACCTCTTTCTATACACTCTCTGATTGTATATTTTGGTTTTCCAATCTCTGAGCTAACATATTCTAAAGTCAAACGATTTTGCGGATCATGTATAGGAAAAATCGACTTAAAAACTTTTTCGATACCGCTTTCTGTCTGATTGTTATTTAGATTTAAAAAATTATCAAAGCTCTTTTTTTGTAGTTGTAGTAGGTTCGGAACGTCTATCTCTTTAACGACATTAGAGAAGTCAACTCTAAGACGATTTCCTGAGTATAAGCTATTTAACATTGCATCTACCTCGTGGTAATTTTGAAAGAAAAGTATAGCCTTTTACAAGGCATCTAAAATTTAAAAAAGAGAGAGCCTCTGCCCTCTCTTGAAATATTAAGCCTAAATAATAAAAAATTATTTAAGTTCAACCTTAGCACCAGCCTCTTCAAGCTCTTTTTTAGCTGCTTCAGCTTCGTCTTTGCTAACGCCTTCTTTAAGAACAGATGGAGTTCCCTCAACTGCGTCTTTAGCCTCTTTAAGGCCAAGACCAGTAAGTGCTCTAACAACCTTAATAACGTTGATTTTCTTATCACCAGAATCAACAAGAACGATGTTAAATTCTGTTTTTTCTTCAGCAGCAGCTGCACCACCAGCAGCAGCTGCACCACCAGCTACCATTACAGGAGCTGCACTAACACCAAATTTCTCTTCGAACTCTTTTACAAGTTCGCTAAGTTCAAGTACAGAAAGATTAGATATAAACTCTAATACGTCTTCTTTTGTAATTGCCATTTTTAATCCTTATTATTTTTAATTTAATTAAGCTGATTGTTCTTTTTTCTCTTTAAGCGCATTCAAACCAATTGTGAAATTTTGAATTGGCGCATTCCAAACTTGCAAAAGCATCGCAATAAGCTCATCACGGCTAGGCATTTTAGATAGAGCTTTAACTTTATCAACGCTTGCAACTTCGCCATCAATATATGCTGTTTTAATTTTGAAAAGGTCAGCATTAGCCTCTTCAAATTTTGCGGCTACTTTAGTTACTGCTAATTGATCTTCACTCCAAAGATAGATGTTTGTATCTTTAAGTTCCATTCCGACTTTATCAGAATTTTTAAGAGCAATATTTGCAAGAGTATTTTTAATAACTTGAACTTTTACATTTTGTTCTTTTGCAGAATTTCTTAAAACTTCAAGTTTTTTAACTGAAAGACCACGATAGTCACAAACTACAATAGCTTCAGCAGTTTTAAATTCACTCTCTAATTTTGCAACAACTTCAGTTTTTTCGTTACGTGTCACTTTTTCTCCTTTCCGACCGGTAATTTCAAGCAGAGCGGGTCGAATCAATTAAGCCCAAGGGCCTCGGCTATCTCCAATCTAAGATATAAAATTTCTCTAAATTCTTATTTTAAATCCATAACTTCTTGAGTATCAAGAGATATAGATGGGCTCATTGTTAAAGACAATGAAGCATTTTTAACATATCTGCCTTTTGCAGCAGCTGGTTTGTGTTTATTTATTGCTTTTATAAATGTTGAAATGTTTTCACAAAGCTGCTCTTTTGTAAAATTTACCTTACCAAGACCAGCATGGATATTTCCTTGTTTGTCAACACGGAAATTTACTTGACCACTCTTTGCATTGTTTACAGCTTGGGCAACGTCCATTGTAACTGTTCCAGTTTTTGGGTTTGGCATTAAACCTTTTGGTCCTAAAATTCTACCAACTTTACCTACAAGACCCATTAAATTTGGAGTAGCTATAAGAACGTCAAAATTCATTATGCCTTTTTGAATATCTTCAACCAAATCATCCGCGCCAACGATATCAGCACCAGCAGCTTTAGCCTCATCAGCTTTAGCATCTTTTGCAATTACAGCAACTCTTACAGTTTTACCTGTACCAGCTGGTAAAACAACTGAACCACGAACCATTTGATCAGCATGTCTTGGATCAACGTTTAATTTTAACGCGATCTCAACTGTTTCATTAAATTTAGCAGAAGCTAGAGCTTTAACTGTATCGATAGCTTCACTAAGGTTATAAATTTTATCTTGCTCTACTTTTTTGAGCAATTCTTGAAATCTCTTACTAGTTTTTCCCATAAATTTCTCCGCATATAAATTGCTTCCGTCTTTTGAAAATCAACCTGACGGTAAAGGTTTTAGTCTATTACTTCGACACCCATTGAACGAGCTGAACCAGCAATAATCTTAGCTGCTTGCTCTTTATCATTTGTATTTAAATCAACAAGTTTTTTCTCAACTATTTCTAAAACTTGAGCTTTTGTTAATTTACCTACTTTATTTTTTAAAGGATTATCTGTTCCTTTTGTTATACCTGCAGCCTTTTTGATAAGGTCCGTAGCAGGTGGTTGTTTAGTGATAAATGTAAAACTTTTATCAGCATAAACAGTAATAACAACTGGGATATTAAATCCAACCATATCTTTTGTTTTTTCATTAAAGGCTTTACAAAATTCCATAATATTAACGCCTTTTTGTCCTAATGCTGGACCAACTGGCGGGCTAGGATTTGCTTTTGTTGCGGCAATTTGTAATTTTATTTCACCTATAACTTTTTTAGCCATTTCTTGCTCCTTAAATTATCTTCTCAACTTGTGAATACAAAATATCAACAGGGGTACTTCTACCAAAAATAGAAACATTGAGTCTAAGCTTGCCATGTATCATATCGTATTCTTCAACAATACCTGTAAAGTTAGCAAAAGGACCTTCTGTTATGCGAACGCTTTCACCATCCTCAAAAAATATTTTAGGTTTTGGTGCCGCTCTTTTTTGAACTTTCTCCAAGATAGTATTTATATCTTTTTCAGTCAGTGGCGTAGGCTTTTTAGCCTCACCGATAAAACGCCCAACCTTTGGCAAAGACTGAATCTTATGCCAAAGAGCCGTATCAAGATCTAAACATGCAAAAGCATATCCAGGATAAAGAGTTCTTTCATTAATTTTTTGCTTACCGTTTTTTATCTCTATTACGTCTTCTGTAGGAACGATAACTTCTTTTAGTTGATCTTCAATACCGTGATCTCTAACTAAATTTTCAATTCCTCTTTTTACTGCCATTTCGCTACCAGCGTAAGTTTGTATAGCATACCATTTATGTGACATTATCTTTTCCTCATTCTATATAACTTTAGAAAGAACAAAGGACATAATAACATCAACAAGAGCTAAAAAAAGTGAAACAACAGCGACCACGATAAAAACTGCAATAAAAGCATTTCTAATTTGTTCTTTAGTAGGAAAGATAACCTTCATTATTTCCAATTTAGATAGCTTTATATAATTTATAAATTTTTCCATAATCTTAACCTTAATTGTGGCAGGGCAAGAGGGATTCGAACCCCCAACCATTGGATTTGGAATCCAGCGCTCTACCGTTGGAGCTATTGCCCTAATAGCTACTTATTCTTAATTAGCTTTTTAACTTAACTTCTTTATGAACAGTATGTTTTTTTAATCTTGGGCAATATTTTTTGAGCTCAACCTTATCTGTAGTGGTTTTGCTGTTTTTTGTAGTAGTATAATTAATATCACCACACTCAGAGCATTTTAAACCGATTTTAATTCTCATATATATTCCTTATAGAAAGCCAAAGGGTTTCCCCTTTGGCATAATTTTATAAATTAACCAAGTATTTTTGAAACAACACCTGAACCAACAGTTCTACCACCTTCACGGATAGCAAAACGAGTTCCTTCTTCAAGTGCAACTGGAGCTATAAGCTCAACAGAAATTCTTACGTTATCACCTGGCATAACCATCTCTGTGCCTTCTGGTAATGTAATAGAACCAGTAACGTCAGTTGTTCTTACGTAGAATTGTGGTCTATAGTTATTAAAGAAAGGAGTATGACGACCACCCTCTTCTTTAGTTAGGATATAAACCTCGCCCTCAAATTTTGTGTGAGGAGTAATTGATTTAGGTTTGCAAAGAACCATACCACGTTCAACGTCTTCTTTTTTAGTACCACGAAGAAGAACACCAACGTTATCGCCAGCTTCACCTTGATCCATCTCTTTTCTAAACATCTCAACACCAGTAACTGTTGTTGTTTGTGTAGGTTTGATACCAACGATTTCTATAGTGTCACCAACTTTAACAACACCTTTCTCAATTCTACCTGTTACAACTGTACCACGACCTGAGATTGAGAAAACGTCTTCGATTGGCATAAGAAGATCTTTATCTGTAGCACGAACTGGAGTTGGGATATAGCTATCAACTGCATCCATTAGTTCCATAATTTTTGCTGACCATTCACCATCTTGTCCAGCTTTTGCCTCTTCAAGAGCTTTAAGTGCTGAACCAGAAACTATCGGAGTATCATCACCTGGGAAGTTATACTCGTTAAGTAGTTCGCGAATTTCCATTTCAACTAGTTCAAGTAACTCAGCGTCATCAACCATATCTGCTTTGTTCATGAAAACAACAATGTAAGGAACACCAACTTGGCGAGATAGCAAGATGTGCTCTCTAGTTTGTGGCATTGGGCCGTCTGCTGCAGAAACAACAAGAATAGCGCCGTCCATTTGAGCAGCACCTGTAATCATATTTTTTACATAGTCGGCGTGACCTGGGCAGTCGACGTGAGCATAGTGACGTTTCTCTGTCTCATACTCAATGTGTGAAGTAGCAATTGTAATACCACGCTCTTTCTCTTCTGGAGCATTATCAATATTATCATAATCTTTTAGCTCAGCAAGACCTTTGCGTGAAAGAACAGCAGATATTGCAGCTGTTAAAGTAGTTTTACCATGGTCAACGTGACCGATAGTGCCTATGTTTACGTGTGGCTTGTTGCGTGAAAATTTTTCTTTAGCCATCTTTTCCTCCGTTATGATATGTGTCTTTATCTAATTCAAATTCGTATAGTAATATAAAATCATATAAACCAGTGGAGCTCATAGCGGGACTTGAACCCGCGACCTCTTCCTTACCAAGGAAGTGCTCTACCTCTGAGCCATATGAGCGAAAAACGCTTGGCTGAGATGATTTTAATCAACATACAAACAACTAAAAATTCATGAAAATAAAGATGGAATAACTGTGTTTAGTAAAATCTAGATACAGCTCCCAGTTTACTTTCCCAAATTTTGGAGCGGGAAACGGGGCTCGAACCCGCGACCCTCAGCTTGGAAGGCTGATGCTCTAGCCAACTGAGCTACTCCCGCATAACAATGGTGGTGAGACGTGGATTCGAACCACGGAAGACATAGTCAGCAGATTTACAGTCTGCCCTCGTTGGCCGCTTGAGTATCTCACCTTAAACATTAATAAGTTATTTTGGTATTTTCTGGTCAAACACTGTTACAAAATGGAGCTGGTGAACGGACTTGAACCGCCGACCCACTGCTTACAAGGCAGTAGCTCTACCAACTGAGCTACACCAGCACCTGTTTTGTGAAGTGGCAATTATAGCCCAAAACAAAATAAAAGTCAAGGAGATTTTGAAAAATATTTTATCTAATTTTTTTGCAATCAAAAATTAGATGAAATTTACAAAAATTTCAAAAACAGCCACTAGTATGAGCCCCTTCTACCAAAAATCAAAGATAAATTTTACATATATAAAATTTCATATTTTCATAGTTTTATTTTTTTTAAAAGCTAAAATTTCTATAATTACGAAAAATTACAAAGGATTTAATATGCAATTTTTACCTTGGGCGGTAATTTTACTGCTAATTTATGTGATCTACTTCTTGATGATCCGCTATGAAAAAAAGATAGCAACATTAAGTAAAATGATCGAGCAAAACAGTGATGGCATCAAAGAAAATAGAGACCTTATAGGTCAAAACAGATCGTTAATCGAGAAAAATAAACACAGCATTGAGAAAAATACCAAAGATATTACAACAAATGTTGAAAAAATAGACATCGACTTGGAAGATTAATTCTTCCAAAATTTCTCTTCTTTTTCCTTTTTTATCAAATTTTCGTAAGTTTGCATTCTTATATTTACTGGCTCTAAATTTATGCCATCTTTTTTTATCTTAAAATATTTTCCATCCATCAAGCAATACTCTGGCACCAGGTCGTAGCGCTTCGAAAGTGGCAAAACTCTAAAGCTTAAATTATCTAGTATCAAAGGCTCTTTGTGTAAATTTTCCCAAACAGCTAGCACCATATGATATTTTTTCGTATTTTTTTCCTGAACGACTAGAAGACATTTTTGATTATCTACACCAAGATCTTTTAGGCTATCACGCTTTGATATCGCGTACTCCTCGCAGTCTCCGCCACCTCGCCTTAAAAACTCGCTTCTAGTGCTCCACACATCGACATTTGTATTGTAAAAATCATCATATCTTGGCATTAAGGAATTTAAGTATGAATTTATGAGTTCTAGCTTTCTTATAAAGCTTTCGTGTTCTATTTTTTTCATAAAATTTGCATAGTGATTTAGGATATTTTTGCAAATTTGATTTTTGCATTGAGATATATTTTTTGGAGAAATTTCAAAATTATTTGCAAAAAGTGAAGAGACAAAAAAAAGAAGCAAAATTTTACGCATGTAGCTGCTTCATCAAAAGTACAAGACCTATTCTATCTTTCACATTTAGTTTGCTATAAATCGACGTGGTGTGTGCCTTTACTGTCCTTAAAGTAATGCCTGTTTGCTCTGAAATTTCATTGTTTGTTAGACCTTGATAGATTAAGTTTGCGATCTCTTTTTCACGTGAGCTAAGCTCGCTTAGATCAGACTTTTTCTCCAAAGTTTCACTTTCATTATTTATATATGAGCCAGTTAGCTCTCCGATCATCGCTTGGATAAATTCTGGATAAAGCCAAACTTTGCCATTTAAAATCGTCTCAAAGGCATCTTCAAAGTGAGTTTTTCTCATGTGTGAGTTTGCATATCCTTTGACACCAAGAGCCAGCAGATGTTTGCCTTCACTAAATTTTGGTTCGTTTGCAAGGATTAGACATTTTATATTTGGAAAAGTTTCATGAATGGTTTTAATATTTTCATCAAGGCTATCTTTAAAAGCGTTTGTATCGATACCGACGATATCAACCTCGTCGTTTAAATTTGCAAAAAAATCTTTTTTATTGTGAGTAAATTTCACATCTTCATCTGAAAAATACCCTCGCCAAAGATTATTAAGCGAACCATTTTGAGTAAAAAAAACCACATTCATAACCATATTTCCTTATATCACATATAGGTTTGCTCGTAAATTTTTGACTCATTTACGAATACTATCACGTGGCGCTCCTTGCCACTATTTGCCTCAAATTTATAACTAAAAGTAGATAAGAATTTCTCAACCACTTCTTTGCCTTCTTTTAAAAAGATACTCATCTCAAAACAACCATTTGATATGGCATATCTATATGGCACACTAAGAGATAGTAAATTTAGATCAAAGTCCAAGCTATCACTACTTTCATCGTAGCCGCTAATAGATATCTTGATGCTCTTTATAAGCTCATCTTTAATCTCTACGCCAGATAAATTTATACAATTTTCTCTTTTTAAATTTATCATCTCGTCAAAGCTTTTTTCACAGTCTTTAAAGAGAAATTTAACTACCTCTCTTCCGATTAGATCGCATATTTTGCCATCATTTACAATGACAAATTCATCAGCCAACTTCGCTCTTGAAATTTGATATTCGCTAAAATTTCGCTCAAAGCTAGCTGATTTTTGCATTATCGCTCCGTTAAAGCGTTTTGTTTTGCTTTTAAGATAGGTTTTAGCAGATAGTCAAGTATCGTCTTTTTACCAGTGATGATATCAGCTGAAACTATCATACCAACCTTGATCCTAAGTGGCTTCTCTTCGCTGCCAAGATAGTTTTTCTCAGTTTCTATCCTGACTAGATAGTAGCTCTCGCCTGTTTTTTCATTTGTCTCGGTATCGGCACTGATCTGCGTTACTTTGCCTTTTAAGCCGCCATAAATACTAAAATCATACGCCGTAAATTTAACCATCGTATCAAGTCCAGGTCTTAAGAACGCAACATCGGCTGGCTTAACCTTTACCTCAGCGATGAGCTTATCTTCTAGTGGGACGATCTCAGCTATGTTTTCACCAGGCTTGATAACGCCAGAGACTGTATGCACCATCATCTTACTAACGATACCATTTACTGGAGATCTTACATAAGTTCTTTCAACCCTATCACTTAAGCTAATTTGCGACTCGTTTATCCTTGCGATCTCAGCAGAGACTTCGTTTAGCTCTTTCTTTGCATTGTTTTTAAATGCCAGTTTTGCCTCTTCTATCTTGTTTTTTGCCTCTTTTATGGTTGATTCAACCCTTGGCACAGCAAGCACAGATGCGTCAAGCTCGCCCTTTAGGTCATTTACACGTCTTTGAAGCTGGATATACTCGACCTCACTAACAAGACCTTTTTTAAAGATAGGCTCCATGATCGCCTTCTCTTTTAAGACAAGATTGTAACTATTTTGAGTTTGAGAAATTTTGTTTCTAAGCTCGGTTAGCTCACTTTGGCGCTGGTGAATTTGCTCTGTTAAAATTCCTATTTGCTCGTTTAGGTGATCGATGTTTGAGTTATGCAAACTTATCTCGTATCTTACAGCCTTGCTATTGTTCGCATCCCTTGTTTCGTTGTAGTCAAATTCTTTATCATTAGCTTCAGCATCAAGCCTCATAAATTTAGCCTGAAGCTCATCAAGTCTTAGCTTTGACTCGCCGTAGCTACTTGTAAAGTTTTTATTATCAAGCCTGATCAGAATTTGATCTTTTTTAACTTCATCGCCCTCTTTTACAAAAATTTGATCTACGATACCACCCTCAAGGTTTTGTATCGCTTGGTTTTTGCCTGATGGGATGATCTTGCCGCTACCTCTTGTTATCTCGTCTATCTGTGCCCACGAAGCCCACAAAAGTAGCCAAAATACAGTTATGCTAACTGCATAAAGTATCTTTTTTGATGTTGATGGAGCCTTTGCCAAAACTGCTTCTGAGAGGCTTGACATAAATTTCAAGTCATAAGCGTCGTAGTTTTTAGCTTGGATGTTTGACTTGATGCCATCTACGCTATTTAAAATTTGATCTCCAGCGCTCTCTTGCTCTTTTATGTCGCTTTTTTGAACCGGCTTTTCGTCTGGCTTTAAATTTTCATTTTGTTGATTTTTTATATCTTCTTGCATAATCACTTCCCACTAAGTCTAGCTAAAACTTCGTCTCTTGGACCATCTAGTAAAATTTTGCCGTTATCCATCACTATGAGCCTATCAACAAGATCAAGCATCGATGTTCTGTGAGTTACTAAAATCATAGTTTTATTTACGGTATTTACCTTTAAATTTGCTTTTAGCTTGCTCTCAACAGTATTATCAAGCGAATTTGTAGGCTCGTCAAGCAAGATGATAGGACTATCAAGCAAAAATGCCCTAGCCACAGCTATACTTTGACGCTGACCACCACTGATGCCATCGCCCCTTTCAAAGACAGGCATATCAAAACCAAGTGGGTGAGCATTGACATATTCATCAACGCCACTTACCTTAGCCGCCTTAATGATCTGCATATCATCGACATAAGGAGCTTTTTGAACGATATTTTCTCTAACCGTTCCTTTAAACAGCACAACATCTTGTGGCACATAGCCGATATTTCTTCTAAGGTCAGCTGGGTCTATCTGGTTGATATCTATACCATCAATTAGCACTGAGCCTTCAGTAGGCGCGTAAAGACCTAGGATTATCTTTTGTAAGGTTGTCTTACCAGAGCCATTTCTACCGATGATGCCTACTTTCTCACCCGGTTGAATGACAAAATTTATCCTATCAAGTGAGCCTTTTGTGGTGTCTGGATAAGTAAAGCTAACGTTTTTAAACTCTATCTTGCCATCAAAAGAATTTCTTCTAACAAATTTCTTGCCCTCAGGTCTTTCAACTGGCATCTGCATGATCTTGCTAAGGCTTTGATAAGCTGTCTTTGTCTGCTCGAAATTTGCAGCTAGTGAGGCTACTTGACCCATAGGGGCGATCGCACGAGAACTAAGCATAACAGCAGCGATCAAACCACCCATAGTAAGGTGCGTATCTTGTATCATATAAACGCCAAGAACGATGATAGCGATAGTGTTTAGCTGTACCAAAAATGACGTGACAGTCGTGATTGAAGTGGTGATTATTTTTGATTTGATACTTCTATTTGCTATCTCGCCAGTCGCCTCTTCCCAGTTCCACTGCACATGGCCACTAGCACCAAGAGTTTTAATGGTCTCTAAGCTGCTAAGGCTCTCTATCAAAATTCCATTTTTCATAGCTGAAGCTTCAAATGTGCTTTTAATCGCGTTTTGAAGCGGATCTTTTATAAAAAATGTGTAGCACAAAATAGCTATCATGATAACAATAGGCACAAGCACAAGGTAGCTTCCTATAAAGTAGGTAACTATCAAGAAGATTAACGCAAATGGCAGATCCACAATGGCAGCAAGCGACGCAGATGAGAAGAAATTTCTAACTGTGTCAAATTCTTTCAAGTTGCTAGCAAATGAACCAACCGACTTTGGCTTATTGCTAAATTTCATATCCATGACGCGCTCAAAGAGGATCGAGCTCATGATGATATCACTCTTCTTGCCTGCGATCTCAAGAAAATATGAACGAACAAATTTTAAAAATAGATCGATGCCATAAACGACGCTCACGCCAAGCGCTAGAACCCAAAGTGTCTCAACTGCGTTATTTGGCACAACGCGGTCATAGACGTTCATCGTAAAGAGTGGGCTTGCAAGGACAAATAAGTTTATGATAAAGCTTGCTATCACGACGTCAAAGTAAATTTTCTTAGAGCGCTTTAAAGTGCCCCAAAACCAGTGGTCATTGCCAGCGTCGATAAGCTTTGTCGAGCTTGTATCTTCTGGGACAAATTCACGTTTTAGATAATAAGCATAGCCTAAATACTCATCTTTTAGCTTACTTGTTTCTATCGTACTAGTGCCAGTTGAAAGATCAGGCGTGATGATGTTTGCCATCTTTTTGTCTTCGCTGAAAGATTGCAAGATGCAAGCTTTTTTGCCTCTAAGCATCAAAATGCAAGGCAAAACTAAAGGCGAAATTTGATCAAGATCTTTTCTGACAAGCGTCGATGCAAAACCAGCACGTGAAGCTGCACGAGAAAATAAAGACTTCGAGCTCTTTAGTGAAAAAAGCTCGATCTCTTCGCCATCTTTTACAGGCAGACCGATAGTCAAAGCATCGGCACTATATGGGTTGTTATGAAGTTTAGTAAAGATCACCAAACATTGAAGCAGTTCGTCTTTTATCTTATCGCTATGCATCTATCATCCAATATTTTTGATTTCATCTATGTAAATTCCTTGCATATTTTTAATGCCAAGCTCAATTAGCTTACTCTTTTGCTCTTCGCTCTCAACACCGATCGCAATCAAAATGATATCTTTTGAGCTTAAAACAACATCTAGTGATTGTTTTGTATTTGCCCCTGATTTATCACTTAAAAAGTCGATTAAGACGCTTGACTGGATCTTTACGTAGTCTGGATTAAATTCTTTTAGCTTCTCAATGCCTTTTGCGCTGAGTTCAAAGTGGTCAAATCCAAAACCAAAGCCAAGTTCTTTTAATTTTTTAGTAAGTCTAACTATACTTTCGATACTAATATCGTCTTTGTTTGGAATTTCTATATAGTTTTTATATTTTGAAATTTGAGCGATTTTTTTAAGTGTGGCTTCAAGTTTTGAGAAATTTTCATCCGAGCTTAATATCTCTTTACCCAAATTTATCGCCAAGCTTCCTTGAGGCAAGATATTTTCAGGCAAAATTCTAGCGATTCTATTTAGGATATGAAGATCGAGCATCGCACCTAAATTTAGCTCATTTACCATTGGCATAAAGTATGATGCCATACGCCATTTGCCCTCGCTATCAACGAGCCTTAGATAAAGTTCGTACTGCTCAAAGCTTGAGTCAAAACCAACTACTTTTTGAGCTGCAAATTTAAATTTATCCTCTTTTATAGAGTCAAAGATAAGCTCTTTGTATTTCTCTTTGCCGATGACTAAGGTGTTTTGATTTGCATTAAATTCTTTGCAAGTAAAGCAGCCAGCCAGTCTTGCACTAGCCAAAGTAACGTCAGCTGATGTAAGTAGCGTCCTCATGTCAGTGCTTGGCGAGTACTCGACAATAGCAGCATTGACTGGGCACTCACTATCGTTTATAGAGAAATTTGTATAGAGTTTTTTAAACTCAGCCATGATCTTATCGTCTAAAGCTGAGAAATTTGATGAGTTTTTACCGTAAGAAAGCAAGATAAAATCGTTGTCATTTAACCTTGCGACGATCGCATTTTGGTCATTTTCGGTAGATTTTTCTTGTAAAATTTGAGCTATTTTTATGATGACACTTTGCCATTTTTCAAAGCCAAGAACGCCTTTTAGCCCTGCTAGATCTTTAAAGCTAACAAGCGAAGCAACACCGCTTGAATACTCTTCACTTGCTAGATACTCACTAAATTTAGTTTGAAAAAATCTTCTATTGTAAGTGCCGCTCATAGAGTCTTTATATAAAAGCTCTTGATACTTGCTAAGCGTAGCCGCCTCTCTTTCAAATATGTCTTGAACCTTGCTAACCATCGAGTTCATGGCGAGCACCATCTTTTTAAGGTCGGTTGTGAATGGAATTCTCTTTTGGATGATAAATTTATTATCAAGTATCGCTTCAGCTTGATCCTGCACCTTAACAAGTGGTCTAAATATCGCCTTAAGGGCGAAAAATGCCACGACAAGAGCGATGATGATCATTAAAGCTAGAAAGTTAAAAATATTTTTTGAGTTTGAGTAAAGCTCATTGTAAGCAAGCGCCGTGCTACCTTGAACATAGAGTGTGCCAAATTTTGCCCAGCCAGTCATGATCTCGCTAGTTGCAACAGGAGCTTCAAATTTAGCGATCTTATAAAACCACTCTGGGATATCTTTAACAATAGTTTGTTGAGAATTTTCTATAAGCACCTTACCATCGACATCTTCAAGTTTAATGAGCTTGTATCTGCCGCTATCAAACATAGAATTTATCATCGTTTGTGCCAAAGACATATCCTCAGGATCAACAATCGGTTTTAAAGCAAGTCCAAGTGAGTTTGCTGTGTGTCTTGCATTTTCACCGAGCTGGTCGTTGATGTATCCATTTAGGCTCTTAAAATTTAAGTAGCCAACAGCCATAAAAATCACGATGCCAAAAGCTATCACAGCGATCATAATCTGTTTAAATAGCGTCATAAATCCTCTTTTCCTATCCTATCTATTAGTTCCATCCACTTAGGATTTTGTTTTTTATTTCCACCTGGTATTGCCTGACCAAGACCTTCTTGTTTTGCCAAGTATAGCGAATCACCGTTGAAACTATAGACTGGCACGAGGTCTGTTCTTTGTGTTGCGATTTTTATTTTACCATTTATGTTGTCTAAAATTAATGGAATAGACTTTGGTGTATCATAATATGCCAAAACCATATGTGCTTGGTTGTATCTTAAGGCTTTAACGTATGTGAAGTATAATTTTTGAGTTGGAATTCCAAGTTGCTTTAGGGTGAAATACTTTGCGATAACGTAGTCTTCGCAGTCACCAGCGCCTTTTCCTACAAATTCCATTCTGGTAGCCCAGTAATCTTTTTTATGCCAAAGTTGCATATCATCAACCCACCTAAAAGAGTTAAAAAAATCATTTACTTTTATTAATTTCTCTTGTTCGGTTGCATCTTGCAATGAAGTCATTAAAGAATTTAATGCCGATGCCCTTCTTCTTGCATCTTCTCCATAAATTTTAGCCACCTTTGCTATCGTTGTTTGTTTTACAAAATCCCCAACAGCATTTATTGCTAATAACGAAAAAAGGACGCTTACAGTAAGCGTCCAGAATTTTGTTTTGACCCTCATGGTCATCACTTTATTTTAAATTTTTATCTTAGGTCGTTTTGAATACTGCAAGCGCCTTGGATATATCTCTTCGCAAAGCCTGGCTCAAAACTATCTGAAACCATACCCATGTTATCTAGCAATCTATATTTTGCATAAGATAGTGCAGTCTCAGTTGTAGCGATCTCTTTTAAAGCTGTGTTGTATTCGTTTTCTGCATCAAGCAGGTTGATAAGGTCGCGGCGACCAATTCTAAACTCATCTTGGTATGCATCAAGAGTAGCTTTTGAATATTCAACGTGTTGATTTAGATATCCCATTTTCTCTTGGTTAAGAACATAGTTTTGCCATGAGAATTCTAAAGACTCTTTAAGCTCTCTTACAAGGTTGTCCATAGTTTGTTGCTCTTGTTGAACAGCAAGTTGGCTCTTCTCTTTATCAAGTTTATCATTACCTTTGTTGTAAAGGTTATAGTTTAGTCTTAAAAGAGCATCAAATGTTTGCTCTTCATAATCATCATATAAAACATTTGAGTGATCATAAGCACCTGATACGACAAGATCTAATTTTGGCAAAAATGGTGCATTTTTCTCTTTTACAACAGACTCTGCCATAGCGATGTTTGATCTTTGAACTAGAAGTGTTGGGTTGCAAAGAACAGCTTTGTCATAAACAGCCTCTTTAGTGCTTGGTAATGGCAGGTTAAACTCAGGCATTACTAGATTTTTAGCAGCAACTTTTCTTCCATATAGTTTTTCAAATGTAGAAAGTGCATCCTCGTAATTATTTTTAGCAGCTACATAGTTTGATTGAGCCAAAGTATAGCGTGATCCAGCTTGTCTCTCTTCAGAAGCTACGCCGTAACCTGATGCGGCTCTATCTTTGATTTGGTTATAAATTTCTTCATGGCTTTTTACATTTTCTTCTTCAATGTCAAGAATTCTCTTTGTTTGAAGAACTTGTAGATAAGCATTTGCAGCACTTAATGTTAGTCTATCTGCAGCTTGAGCTACCGTGTAAGCAGCTGAGTCAAGTCTTGCGCTTTGAGAGTTGATTCTGTTTTTATCAGCACCACCATTATAAAGGTTTTCAACTAAAGTTAAAGATGCGCCAGATACTCTGCCATCGCCTCTTCTTGTTGCAAGACCGTCATCAAGACGTTTTCTCTCATATCCTACTCTAGCAGCTGCATCAAGTGTTGGATAGTAAGCATTTTTAGCTATTTTTAGATCTTTACCAACTTGTAAGTAGTTAAATTCTGTAGCTTTTAAACTTGGGTTTTCATTTAAAATAGTTTTTACAACTTGATCCAAAGTCAATACGCTATCATCAGCTTGTGCTGTAGCTGCTGCTTTAGGCTCAATTGATATAGTTTGCTCTATATTAGATTTTTTAGTTGATTGAGCATTTGTGACAGGTGACTTAGCTCTCATTAAAGCATCTTTATAACCTGACTCATTTTGAACTTTAGCTAACAACTCATTAGCTTCATTTTCAGAAACTGGAGTTGTATCAACATATAAAAACTTTCTTCCACCAACTTCATAAACGCCAGTAGTTAGTCTGCTATCTGATATTTTGCTATTTACTTTGCTAACAGCACTATCGATCCTAGCAGCGCTATCATCTTGAGCAAATGAAGCTAGAAAAATCCTATAAGGGACATCTTGGGCAGACAGCAATGTTGCTGCGGCCAAAGCACTAATTGCTAACATCTTTTTCATAACTAGATCCTTTTACCTTTTTATTGTCAAGCTTTGGCTAGACTTTTAGTGCGAATTATACACCAAGAAATATTAAACGTATTTTAAACACTCTATGACAAAAAAATAATTTTTATATCGTCTTAGAAAATCGCCTTAAATTCTCTGGAATTTTCTTAAGATACTCATCAAAACACATTGCAATATTTCGTATTATCAGCGTTCCTGTCTCATTTACACTGATTTTATCTGTCGTAATATCGACAAATTCACTTAAATTCTTTAGCTCTTCAAGCTCATTTTTGAAATGTTCAAAGAAATTTATATGAAATTCATCCTCAACTGCCTTGATATTAAGCCCAAAATTGCTCATCAAACTCATAATAACACTTTTTCTAAGCAAATCTTCATCGCTTAGATAAATTCCCTTTGCGTATGGCAACTTTCCACTATCGATCGCTTTTTCATACTCATCCATATCTTTGTGATTTTGTGCGTAGTGTCTTTTACACTCGCCGATGCTTGTCACGCCAATACCAATGAGATCAGCGCCGCCCTTTGTCGTATAGCCTTGGAAATTTCTATGCAAAGTACCATTTGCCAAAGCGCCAAAAAGCTCATCATTTGGCTTTGCAAAGTGATCCATTCCTATCATTTTATAGCCATTTTTAGTTAAAAACTCAGCTGTAAATTTTAAAATTTCAAGCTTAACTTCTGGATTTGGCAGGGTTGTCTCATCAAATTTACGCATTGACTTTTTTATCCATGGCACGTGAGCGTAGTTAAATACTGCAAGCCTATCTGGATCAAGCGTAAGAGCAAGCTCAAGCGTCTTTTTAAAGCTCTCTAGACTTTGATATGGTAGGCCATAAATTAGGTCCATATTGATTGATTTTATGCCCTTCTCTCTAGCCATTTTTACGGCATTTTGAGTGATCTCATAAGGCTGAATTCTATGAATTTCTTTTTGCACCTTTTCGTCGAAGTCTTGCACGCCGTAGCTTATGCGGTTAAAGCCGTGAGATATGAGCACATCAAGCTGCTCGTTTGTCAAAAATCTAGGGTCTATCTCGCAGCTTATCTCAGCCTCTTTTGAGAAATTTTTAAATTTAGCCTTGATAAGTTTGATGATCTCATCAAGTTGCTCGGCATTGTAAAATGTCGGTGTGCCGCCGCCAAAGTGCATCTGCAAGACCTCGGTGCTTGTATCTAGGTGTCGAGCTAAAATTTCAAGCTCTTTTTCTATATATCTTATATATCTCTCTTTGCGGTCCTCTTTGCTCGTGTAGATGACGTTACAGCCACAAAAATAGCAAGCACTCCTGCAAAAAGGCAGGTGTAAATAAAGCGAAAGTGGCCTTTTTTTATCGCGGTTTTCAAGCTCTTTTATATAAGCCTCATAGCTAAATTTATCACTAAACTCCGGCGCTGTCGGATAGCTCGTATATCTTGGCCCTGGCCTTGAATACTTCACATACGCACTAAAATCAATCATCTGCCCTGCTCCTTGCCATTTGGATCATCTCTTTTATATCTACAAACAAATTTGGATGCTCTTTTTTTATATTTTTTACTAATTTTTCAAGATCTATGTTAAACTGCCTGCTCTTTTTGCCATGTGCGATCTTTTTGATCTCATCCATCGCAACCACCCAAACATCACTAAAATCAACTGGGATATTTTGCCAGATCGTCTTTTCAAGTCTTAGGTCAAAATTCTCTTTTTGTGTCTCTTTTAATGCCTCTATCAAAGCTGAGAGCGATTGTACTGAAACAACCGTGTGTAAATTTTGATTTTCATCAATGCCAAACCACGGCTCTTTCGAGTCCCAAGAGCCACTTTTTAAATTTAAGATATGCTCGTTTGGATTTTTCGTTGAAACTATCTCAAAGACCGTTTTTTCAGGGCTACTTAGCCCAAGTGTAGTGCCGATCTCATCTATCTCATCATATATATTTTTCTCTTCACTCATTTTCTTCTCTCGTCTAACCAGACCATCACGCCTTTTTGGGCATGAAGTCTATTTTCCGCCTCGCTAAAAATTTCATCCGCGTGCCTCTCAAAGACCGCTTCGCTCACCTCATAGCCTCTATAAGCTGGCAAGCAGTGCAAAAATATCGCATCTTTTTTAGCTAAGCTCATCAAATTTTCATCCACGCAGTATCCAGCAAAGTCTTTTAGCCTCTTTTCTTTCTCAGCCTCTTGCCCCATCGATACCCAAGTGTCCGTAGTCACTACATCGGCACCATTTACCGCTTCTTTTATATCGTTTGTGATAAAAATTTTCGCACCTGAAATTTTTGCATTTTCATTAGCCACTTTTAAAATTTCAGCGTCCGCCTCATAGCCTTTTGGCGTAGCCACTCTTAGCTCAAGGCCAAGTTTGCTTGCTAGCATGAGCCACGAGTGGGTCATGTTGTTGCCATCGCCTACGTATGCGACCTTCTCTCCTGCGCTAAATTCAAGCATGGTTAGATAGTCCGCCATAAGCTGCACTGGGTGAAATTTATCACTTAGCCCGTTTATCACTGGCACACTTGAAAATTTAGCAAATTCTTCCAGCGTTTCATGCTTATCGACCCTTAGCATCGCCATGTCGCACATCCTGCTTATCACTCTAGCGGTGTCACGGATCGGCTCGCCGCGTCCTATTTGTATATCATTTTTGCTTAAAAATAGTGCGTATCCGCCAAGCTCATGCATGCCCACATCAAAGCTCACTCTAGTTCTAGTTGAGCTTTTTTCAAATATCATTGCAAGCTTTTGATCTTTAAGATATGGCTTAAATTCTCTAGCTTTCGCCTCTTTTTTGATCTTGCGGGCTAAATTTATCATCTGCTCGATTTCATCTTTGCTAAAGTCATTTAGCGTCAAAAAGTGCCTCATCTTAGCCCCTTAAAATTTTAGCCGCTTCTTTTGCGTGATAGGTGATGATCAAATTTGCCCCTGCTCTTTTAAAGCCGATCAAGGTCTCCATCATAACGCGCTCATAGTCGATGATGCCAGCTTTTGCGCCAGCTTTTAGCAGTGCGTACTCGCCGCTTACGTTATAGACACAAAGTGGCAGAAGTGTTAAATTTCTTAGCTCTCTAACGACGTCAAGATAGGCAAGCGCTGGCTTTACCATCAAGATATCAGCGCCTTGCGCTTCGTCCTGCAAGCTCTCATTTATAGCTTCAAGGCGGTTTGCGCTGTCCATTTGGTAGCTCTTTCTATCGCCAAAGCTTGGTGCGCTTTGTGCCACGTCACGAAATGGTCCGTAGTAGGCTGAAGCAAATTTAGTCGAGTATGCCATCACTGGTAAATTTTCAAAGCCATTGCTATCAAGCGTATCTCTTAGTGTTGCGATGATGCCATCCATCATGCCACTTGGTGCGATCATGTCGGCGCCATTTTGAGCGTGTATCAAGGCTTGCTTAGCTGAAATTTCAAGCGTTGCATCGTTGTCGATGGTATTATGTACATGATCGATTATGCCGCAGTGGCCATGATCTGTATATTCGCAAAAGCAAAGATCTGTTATGACAAATAAATTTGGAAATTTATCTTTTATGGCACGAAGCGCAGTTGCGATGATGCCGTCATTGCTTAGTGCGTCGCTGCCAACGCTATCTTTTAGGCTTGGTATGCCAAATAAAATGATCGATTTTATGCCTAAATTTACTATCTCTTCGCACTCTTTTAAAATTTCATCGATACTCATTTGATAGACGCCTGGCATCGAAGCGATCTCGTTTTTAACGCCTTTGCACTCGACTACAAAGAGCGGATAGATGAAGTCATTTACGCTAAGGCTAGTCTCTCTTACCATGTCTCTTAAAGCTGGATTTATTCTCAATCTTCTAAAACGTTTAAACATATTTTTGCCTTTTCTTTGTTAAAATGCGTGATTTTTAGCTAGTTTAGCACAGTTGGAGTAAATTTAAAATGAAAATAGAAATTTCAAACGCCGCAAATCTACCCTCAAGATTTGGTACTTATAAGGTTCAAGCCTTCAAAGAAGGGGCAAAAGAGCACCTTGTGATCTACAAAGAGCCTCTAAGCGAAGTAGTAAATCTTAGAATTCACTCTGAGTGCCTAACTGGCGATGCGATCGGTAGCCTAAAGTGCGACTGCCGCGACCAGCTTGAAGCGAGCCTAAAATATATCGAAGAAAATGGCGGCATGGTCATCTACCTGCGTCAAGAGGGCAGAAATATCGGGCTTTTAAACAAGATAAACGCCTACAACCTCCAAGACAAGGGCTTTGACACCATTGAGGCTAATCACCAGCTAGGTTTTAAGGCTGATGAGAGGACGTATGAAGTGGTTGATTTTATCCTAAATCACTACGGCATAAAAGAGGTAAATTTACTCACGAATAACCCTTTAAAACTTCACGGACTAAGCTCGGTAAAGATCGTAAAACGCGTGCCTATCGTTATAAAGCCAAATAAATTTAACGAAGGCTACTTAAAGGTCAAAAAAGAACAAATGGGGCACATCTTGTGATGAAAAATGAGCTCTGCTTGCCAGCTGAATTTGACGAAAAAGTAAAGGCTTACGCTCAAATTTTTGCTAAATTTAACCGAGTTCATAGCTTAAGCAACTATAAAGATATAAGCGAGCAGGTGCTTGATAGCATAAAACCGCTTGAGATTTTTGACCTAAGTGCTAAAACTGCGATCGATGTTGGTAGCGGCGCTGGCTTTCCAGCGATATTTTTAGCGCTTGCGATGCCTCAAACGAAGTGGCACCTTTTTGAGCCGATAGCCAAAAAGTCATCATTTCTAAGCTACGCTAAGATCGAGCTTGGCTTGCAAAATTTAGAAGTTCATAGCCAAAAGATCGAGCTTGCAGATAAATTTACGGCTGATCTCATCACTTCAAGGGCGCTTAGCAAGACAAAAGAGCTTATAAAAATTTGCGAGGGATTTTATGATGAGAGCACTAAATTTCTCATCTACAAGGGCTCAAGCGTCATGGATGAAATTTCAGGCATCAACGCACAAATTTATAATGAAAAAAACAGAAACTACATATTTTTTAATCTCAAAAATCAAGGGGAGATACATTGAAATACTTGCTTTTTGTAGCGATTTTGGTTGCGATTTACATCATATTTTTTAAAAATAGAAAAAAAAGCGACAAGATAAGCACCAGCAACTTCGAAGAGTGCAGCAAATGCGGTGTCTTTAGCGACATCAATCAAATGGTGCTAAGGGACGGAAAATACATCTGCAAAGAGTGCATAAAGGGTGAGAGATGAAAATTTTAGGTGATGAGCTGATAAAATTTGAGCCGCTGTTTCTTTGCAAAAGCGAAGATGAAATTTCAAGCGACAGGCAAAATCTCTTTAAATTTGATAGAAATTTGATAAAAAAAGCGCTAGAAGCTGGAGCAAACTTTAGCATCATCGCAAATGACATAAACGAAGCCATCATCGCAAATGCCGCTGGAGCAAAATTTATTATTGCCGATATTACGCTAGCAAAAGATCTGGCAAAAGTTGCGCAAAACTACCTATTTGACGCACTTATCGCTGTTTTAATAGAAAGTGAAGCAAGCCTTTTCGAGCTTGCGAAATTTGAGATCGACGCAGCGATCTTACCAAATGCTATAAAATAAGGAAAAAAATGGAAATTTTTAAAACTGCTTTTTTAATGGTTGCTTTAATGCTAGTTTTCATCGCTGTTGGCGGCTACGTGGGCGGCGAACAAGGCATGATAATCGCCTTTTTGATGGCAGCTGGCATGAATATCTTTTCTTATTTTTTCAGCGACAAGCTCGTTCTAAAAAGATATAACGCCATCCCAGTTGATGAGAGCAACGCTCACGGCCTTTACGAGATCGTCTCTCGCCTCACACAAAAGGCGAATTTGCCGATGCCAAAAATTTACATCATCCCAGAAGAGGTGCCAAATGCATTTGCCACAGGCCGCAACCCAAGCCACGCAGCCGTCGCAGTTACCGAGGGGCTTTTAAAAATTTTAAATGAAAACGAGATCGAGGGCGTGCTAGCTCACGAGCTAAGCCACGTAAGGCACTACGACATCCTAACTGGCTCAGTCGCTGCCATCCTAGCTGGGGCTATCGCGATGGTCGCAAATTTTGCCAAGATAGGCACCCTCGCCGGTCAAAATCAAAACTCGCAGCGAAACGCCAACCCAGTGATTATGCTAATCATCGCCGTTGTGATGCCTCTGGCTGCTACGATCATCCAAATGGCGATATCAAGGGAGCGCGAATACAAGGCGGACAAAGGCGCAGCCTATCTAACGGGACACCCAGAGTGGCTAGCTAGCGCGCTAACAAAGCTTGAAAACTACTCAAATTCTTACGTCATGCAAAACGCAAGCGAGCAAAGTGCGCATATGTTTATCGTAAATCCATTTGGCTCGCTAACTAGCAAGCTTAGCGTGCTTTTTAGAACGCACCCAAGCACCAGCGACAGGATCGCCGAGCTTCAAAGGCTAGAACAAGAGATAAAAAGAGGCATGTAGAATTTAGCTCTTAGTAAATTTGGGCTAAATTCTCGTTTTTTGGTTTAAATTTTAAATATAGTAGTCAAATTTTAAATTTTCATGGGCGAGTATTTCGCTCTAAAATTTGAGCTAAGCTGTAAGCGAAGTTAAAATTTAGCAGTCGCTCATGCAAGCGTGTGAGACTTTAACAAATTTTAAAATTAAAGCTGGCATATCACGGCTCTAAATTTAGTGCTAAACATGGTGAAGCCTAAATTTAGTAGTCTGCCAAGGCGAGTGAGTAAAGTTTTAAAATTTGTAAATTTGCTTTGTGAAGTCAGATAAGCGTCAGCAAATTTTAAAATTTCATGAACGAGTAATTTCGACTCTAAAATTTGAGCTAAGCGATAAGCGAAGCCAAATTTTAGTAGTCAATCCTTGCGAGCGAATGAAAGTTTAAAATTTGCAAAAAGATCAAATTTGCAAGCCAAAACTGAAATTTAACCCCAAATTTCACTGAAGTCTCTTGCAATCTTCATCTTTTATGGTGTATTCAAAGATTAGTTCGCCGTTTTCTGAGTAGAAAATTTCATCCAGGCTAACGCCGATGCTTAGCATATTTAAAATTTCTTTATCCTTGCAAGCGGTTCTTAAATTCTCTTTTTTTATAGCCTCGATAAATTCCAAAAGCTCTTTTTCTTCAAGCCTTTTGATCTCTTGTTTTCTTGCGTGTTTGACGGCGTATCTGTAGATGAGCGTGTCACCAATGTTTAAGATATCGTTAAGCGTTAGCGTCGGCGTGCAGATAAATGGGAGCTTTTTTTTGTAGTATGTTGCGTGATTTTTCGCTGCCATATCTGGCGTAAGAGCCAGAGCTAGCGAGCAAAAAACCAAAGCAAAAAGGGCTACTCGCAACTACTCTTATCCAGCTTCAAATCAAAAAGATGCCTACCCTCAAAGCCGTAGCTACCACTTAGCGTGATTCCGCGATTTAGCGCAGCTCTTGCCATGCCTGAGTTGCAAAGTGCCTCTTTTCCGTTTTGATAAAACTCATCCTTTAAAGCCGAAATTTGAGCCTTGTTATAGCCTTTTAGCTTCTTTGTCTTGGTCTCATTTAAGACAAACTCGCCATGTATGTTTAGTCCGTCGCTGCTTACATCTTTTAGCGTGATCATCTCATCGACCCTGCTTGGTAAATTTGGCTTTGCGGTTTGGACGACAAAGGCTGGGATCTGCTTTGTATCAAGCTGATTTAGTATCTGCTCATAAACTTTAAACTCACTCTCTTGCACACCAAAAGCAAGGCTTGCAAGAGCTAATAAAACGATCTTTTTCACATATTACCTTTATATAAATTTTCTAGTGATATTTGGCGAGAGTTTGACTAAGATGTCGTAGTTTATCGTGCCAAAAAACTCCGCCCAGACATTTGCGTCCTCAATGACACAGACCCACTCTCCACTATCTTTGCAGCTAAAGCTATCCATCGAAATTTTGCCAAGTATCAGCTCGCCGTTTGCAAGCCTTAGCTCACCAAGTCCATTGTATCTTAGCAGTCCGTCGCCATATCCAAGATCATAAGTAGCGATGTTTATATCATCTTTTGCTATAAATTTAGCCCCATATCCCACGCTTTGACCACTTTTTAAGACCCGCCTACTAACGCACTTTGCCCAAAGTGAAAGCACTGGCTTTAAATTTAAAGAGCCATTAAACTGAGCATATCCATACTGAGCGATGCCCACGCGCACCATCTCATCTTTTATCTCGCTCGCTCTTTCAAGGGCGGCTGAGTTGTGAGAGTGAAAGATCGGTTTTTTTATACCAAACTCATCACAAAGAGCTAAAATTTTCGCTTTTGCGGCGTTAAAATTTTCTCTTTGCACGAAATAATCAGCATTTAGCTCATCACTTGCTCGAAAGTGCGTATAAGCGCCAAGAAGCTCTAAATTTCTTCTAGCTAAAATTTCAAATGCATAATCAAGCTCGTTTATATCAAGCCCATTTCTATGCATGCCAGTGTCGATGGCGAGGTTGATTTTTGTATTTTCTTTTATCTTTAAAAGTGCGTCTATGTCGTTTATGGCGTAGGTAAATTTAGCGCTCTCATCGCCTGTTGGGATGTGTGAGAGGATCAAGATACTTTCAAAGATATCAGCGATCTCATTTGCTTCAAATTCGCTCTTTACGGCGCAGTTTTTTATGCCAAATTTCTTAGCCTCGCCAGCTATTAGCCTTGCGCCGTGCCCATAAGCGTTATCTTTTAGCACGACGATCACTTTTTCTTTTCCGCCAGCTTTGTCACAAATTTTAGTTAGATTGTGGATATAAGCTGCTTTGTTTAGGCGTATCTCAGACATTGAAATTCACATCATAAGCTTTATAAACGTCAGGCAAGAGCTTTCTTACGTTGTAGTCAAATGCATAAAATTTAGCGTAAATTTCTTTTAGATCAGCCTCTTTGACCTTGCTAAAGTCAAAGACGTCAGTGCCATTTTTCTTTGGTACTTGGCGGTCTAACTCAGCAAAAAATGCAGACCTCGCCTCTAAAATTTTCTCTATCTTCTCTTTTACTTCTTGAGATTTTTCCACTTCTACTCCTCTATAAAAATTTTCATCTCATCGCCATAAAGCTTGACATAAAGGGTCTTTTGACCTGCAAATTTATGCGTATCAGAAGCGTAATCCTCATAAAAACTCACACGAAAGAGCTTGTCATTTTTAAGGTTCGGATAAGGTGTGATGAGAAAATTTGAAAAAGCGATATGTTTTTTCTCTTTTTTAGAAAAGATAGCTCGTTTCATATTTTTAAAATTTTCTAAGCTCATGCCGTCATACCGCTCAAAATCTTTATCATAAAATTTCAAATAGCTATCAATATCACTCTCGCTCCAAGTCTTCTTCCAGTTAAGAATTCCAGAGATGATCACTGCTATGTCGTTCACGCTTGCTTCTGGGCGCTTGTCCTCGTAGATAAATGCGAGCGTTTTTTTGTGGTCTATAACTTCGTCAAATTTCATCAAGATGTCATTTTGCATAGCCACGCAGCCTTTTGTCTTTAGCTCATCTGTCCTTTGACCATCAAGCGGATAGCCATGTATCCAGATGCCGCTGCCATTGCGTTTTGCAAGCTTATCAAGCAAATTTGGATATGAAAGAGAAAAGGCAAGAGGCCCCAAGTATCTATCATTTGGCGTAAATCTACGCGTGAGCTGATAGACACCAACTGGCGTTTTTAGATCGCCCTCAAGCAGTTTGTCGCCGTTTTTGCCAACAATGACGCTTGAGCTAAAGAGTTTTTTTGTAACGCCGTATTTATAAGAGATGACTTCAAGCTCTTTGTCTGTCTTATCAACCACGCTTAGAAGTATCTCGTTGTCGTAATATCCGTATCTAACGTCCTTGTCTTTGAGCTTTTCTAGCCAGTAGTCCTTACTTAAAATGTTCTTTTCAATGGCTTCTATGACAGCAGATGGGCCATTTTTTAAGTAAATTTCTTCATAATTTTGGGCAAAAAGACAAGGCGCTAACGCGATGAAGAAAAGTAGTATCTTTTTCAAATGAAGTGTCCCAAAAAGTAAAATTTAGTGCGTAATTATAACCTAAAAAATTTCAATTTTTAAATTTTAAAGGGAATTTTAGTTTCTTTATATGTATAATCTGAAAACCATTATTAATTTACCACAAAGGAAAAAATATGAAAAAACTTGTTTTTGGTGCATTACTTGCGGCTTCTACACTAATGGCAGCTGACATAAGCCTAGAAAATGTCAGAGCAAGAGACACAAAGCCTGGCGCAAACAACAGCGCTATTTTCATGGATATCAAAAATGCTTCAAATGCCGATGTAAAGCTAGTTGGCGTTCATTCAAGTGTTTGCAAAAGCACTGAAATTCACACTCACAAGATGGAAAATGGCATGATGGCTATGGTTCAGGTTGAGGACGCTGTTATCCCAAAAAATGGCGAGACAAAGCTAGCACCTGGCGGTCTTCACATCATGCTTATGGATCTAAACAAGCACCTAAAAGATGGCGATAAGGTTGATCTGGAGCTAAAATTTAGCAACGGCGAGAGCATCAAGCTTGATAATATCGGAGTAACCAAAAACTTTAAATAATGAAAAAAATTCTAATCATTTTTTCACTCATCTTTATAGTAGCAGGCGCTTTTTGGATGGGTCATAAATTTATGGTCAGCAAAGAGGATCCGCCTGAATTTGCCGATGTAAATACATCGCTTGATCCTTTAAAATGCGATCTAAACAAAGATGCTTGCGAGGTGAAATTTAATGGCGTTAAGCTAAAGATAGACATCTCGCCAAGACCGATCTTTGCGATGAGACCATTCAGCTTTAAGATCATTAATGGCAAAAATTTAGGACTAAAAGATCCAAATCTTGTAATCGATGGCATAAATATGAACATGGGTTCTATAAAGGCAAGGCTTGATCAAAGGGGCGATAGCCTAATAGCCCAAGTCGTGCTAAGTGCTTGCGTGGTCGATCTTATGAGGTATAGATTTAAGCTGCTTGATGGCGAAAAAGATACTGGATTTTTTGTCGATCTTGATCTAAAAATGTAAGGGCAAATGATGAAAAAGACACTTTGGGGCTTAATAATAATCTTAATATGTGCTGGTCTTGCGATGCTTTTTATAAAGCCAAACAAGTATGATTTTAAGGCGCTTTCAGAGCATGGCGAAGTGAGCCTTAAAAACTATAACGGCAAATATAAAGCGATATATTTTGGTTATCTTTACTGCCCCGATGTCTGCCCTACCACGCTCTCTCTTGTGGGCGATGAGCTAAATAAACTAAAAAGAGACGACTTTGAGCTACTCTTCATCACCCTTGATCCTGAGCGTGACACGCCTGAAAATTTAACCCTCATGGCAAAAAATTTCTACAAAGATGCAGACGGACTAAAGATGAACGATCTGCCAAAAGTTGCCAAAAACTACGGCGTAAAATACCAAAAAGTGCATCTTAAAAACTCTGCTATGGGCTACTCTGTCGCTCACAGCTCTGCTATCTATCTGCTAGATAAAGAGGGGAATTTTTACAGCGAAATTTCAAATTTAACTAGTGAAAATATCAAAGAAAATCTCTTAAATTTAATAAAAGATAGACCTTAAATTTATCTTGTAGATCAAAATTTCTTATTTTTTTAAAAAACTTCTTAAACAGCTATACAATTCTTTTTAAACTAGCCGATATTGCGACAATCCAAATCATTATGTAAAGGAATTCGTGTGAAGTCAATCACCAATAAAATAGCACTAATGCTAATAGTTGCTCTATGTATCTCGTTTGTGGCTATGTCAGCCGCTAGTTACTACACTGCCCAGAA
>NZ_PPAW01000073.1 GCF_002913225.1 Campylobacter concisus
TTTCGTAGATTATCGCAGTTGGGAGGATAAGGTCAGCTACTTTTACAGCAATTCGTGGATAAAGATCGCTTACGATGATGAGGTTGTCCATTTCGCGAGCTGCTTTGATCCAGAGGTTTTCGTTTGCAGTGTTTTGCCCTGGGTTATTTACTTGAACCCAGATAAATTTCACCTTGCCATCTTCAAGATCACGCATCCTTTTTACGTAGAGTGATTCTGATACGGCATTTAGTGTGCCAGCAGGTAGATTTCAAAGTTATACAGAGATCTCTCTGTGTTTTGGATTGCCGACAACCATGTCAGCTGGTAAACTGTGAACGAATGTTTCAACCTCACTTGCTGTTCCGTACGTACTTGGCTGACCTATAAAATAAATAGAATCTGAGCATGTAAATTCTTGCTTGTCTAGTAAGAAGTTCACAATATTAGTTTCAACATTTAACC
>NZ_PPAW01000074.1 GCF_002913225.1 Campylobacter concisus
GGCCTGGACGGTGGATTTGAAAGACGAAGCCCGCGATTTCGTCGGCAAAGCTCCGCTGGTTGCCCTGAAAGAAAAAGGCGTGAGCGTGAAACAGGTTGGCTTGCTCTTGGCCAAAGGCGGCATACTGCGCGAGCACATGGAAGTGATCACTCCGCAAGGCAAAGGGGAAACCACCAGTGGCGTGTTCTCGCCCAGCCTCAAGCAATCCATCGCCATCGCTCGCGTGCCCAAAGACTTTGAAGGCGATACCGCCAAAGTGTTGATTCGCGGCAAAGAAGTGGATGTGCGCGTATTGAAACTGCCCTTCGTGCGCAACGGCCAGAAGCAGTTTGATTAAACGCGGTTAGGTTTTTCAGGTAGCCTGTCCAAGTGAGCACATAGGCTACCTGAAAACGGGATTTCCAGGTTGTGCGAAGTCGAAACAAACACTGCGAACCCACCCGAACACACACCACGAATCTGCCCTGCACAAGATATCGTTTCAGGTAGCCTTGCGTCAGCGCAAACCAGATACAGGCAAAACCTGTATAATGTGAATGACCTTACGTCAGCCCACCTTCTAAT